>NZ_BAAHAT010000008.1:0-147234 GCF_054777355.1 Lysobacter olei
AGAGAGCGGCACCCTTGCAACCCACCCATCGAGCGATAAGCTCGCAACCTTGGACTCTACGAAGTAGCTCGTGGCCCTAACAGCGGGGGCAGGTCACGGGACCTGCATTCCACATGTGCGGACTTAGGGCCGGCACCATGCGCCTGCCGTGACGGCGGACACTTTTCTCCCAAAGGTCTAACCGTGGCGAGCTTTGAAGCGTTGACAGCTCGATGACAACATCCCGTCCGGGCAAGAGGTGGATTGCCAGGTAGTTTGGCGATTCCGGCCATGGCGACTCTACGCGCGCCTCGACCTCGAAGTACTTTTCTCCACCCTGCCGGACTTGCACCAAGGCAGACTTAGCATTTCGCTCTAGGCGAACGCAGCAAATCATCGCCCCGCCGCCAACATCCCCTAAGGGCACACTGCTCCCGCCGGAGCCGGCCCACTGACCATTTAACAGTGCGCGGCTGTAGCCCTCCTCATAGTGAAAGGTCGTTGCAGATAGCGCCACAGTGGCTCGTCCAGAGCAACCTGCAAGCATGATCGCAACCAGCAGACCCATTGCGCCACGTCCCTTTTCAACGTTCATCCAGAACCTCATCCCACTCCCTCCACTCCTCAACGGGTACTTGCGCCACGGAACTAGAGAATCCGACGCCGGTTTCCTTAGCTCGGGCCAAGGCTCGGGCCACGGGACCTACTCGGTCGAAGTCGCTTGGCAACTGCAAGGACAGAATTACGAACAACGACAGGTCCTGGGGTACTGCCAACCCGTGGCTACGTGCCTGACCAAGGCGGTCGCGGACATCACACCATTGACCGCAGCGATCCATCCCCGCTAGCAGCGTGGTGTCGACCTCATTGACCTGGGCAATCACCGTGGCAGGCAACAGGCGTGCGTCCAGCGCCTCCATCTGCCGTTTGCTGATCGAAAGCAATTGGGTAGCGCGCGCTTGGGCGGTTCGCCTGATCGACACCAAGCCACTACACTCATCGAACGCCCACCAGCTTTGAATGGGACCCAGCAGCGCACTTTGCTGCGCCTCAGTCAGCAGCGGCATCAGGTTGGCCATGACCAGCGGGTCCTGAAATCGGAACAGCAGGCGGCTTCCGTCTGATTGGGGCAGCTTGACCAGCCCTGCAAGGTGCGCCGCCACGACATCGCGGGCATGAGGGGCAACGAGCAGGGAGGCTGCCAGCGCTTCAGCGGCCTGCATCATGACAAGCTCTATAGGCGCGTCATTCGCAGGAAGTAGTCGTGGCCCCCATCCGCGCAACGTTGGTGTGTAGTGCGAATACAGATTCGTCAGCCCATCGAAGTGTCCGACGGTCATCCCCAGCGCATTCGCACAGTCTGCGACCGTGGGATATCGAGTCGGATCGATTAGCCACACTGGTTCGAGGCCACCTGCCAAGGACGCATCCAAGACGTCCCGTAGTTTGGCCGAACCCATTCGTAGTCGTTGCTCGTGATCCTTCACCAATTCACCCTCCATGTGACTTTGCCGTCGCCCCACCTCAGGTGACGCGAACGAAGGCGCCGTGGGTCGCAGATGCCTGCATCAGGCATGGCGCATCCAAGGGTGATTGTGTCCACCGAGCGAATGCGAGGTTCAGGGTCGACGGCCCCAGAAATTCCTTCCTCCCCGCATGCACCGTGATCTGACCGGGGCAGGCCACGCTGATGTTTCCGCCCTCGATGGTGATGCTGGCCCCGCCGCTGGTGGCCAGGTGCACGGTCTTGCCGGCGGCGAGTTCAACGTGGGCGTTGGCGCTGATCATGCGCAGGCCATCTCGGGACTGCAGCCTGATGGCGTCGTTCTGCGCCTCGAAATCAAGCTGCCCCTCGGCGGTGACGAGGCTCAGGGCCGGGTCGTCCTGCACGGCGCCGTCCACGGCTCCAGCCAGCCAGCCGAGGGCTTGGCCGGCATGCACGCGAAGGTCGCCCGCCACTGCAAGGTTGCTCGCTTGGCCACTGGTCAGGGTCAGGGTTTCACCGGTGGTCCAGTACAGGCTGCTTCCCGCCACCAATCCAATGCCGGCCGGCGCGGCCAAGCCCAACAAGGCGCTGGCGGAGTGCGGCACGCGTTCACCCCCGCCAGACCCTGCGCGTGGCGGTGACGCCGCATCGGCGCCGGTCTCTGCTGCGGCAGCCTGTGCCGCATCCCAACCCGAGCCGTCCACCACCGCAAGTGCGCTGGCATGCAGCGCCTTAAGCGGTGGCAACTTTTCATCCAACGCGGATTGTCCGGGCTCATGCACGCCTTCGTGCGCGGCCAGCCGCGGGGTCCGGTTGGTGATGGCGATTCCCGACAAGGTCGCGGCGAGGTCCGCGGCCTGTTTCAGCAACGCGGTTGCGCCCACCTGCTCGCCGGCAGGCGCGTCATGCGTCGCCGCATACGCGCTCACCCACAGGCCGCGTTCGGCGCGCACCGCGCCCCACTGGTCCGTGCGCAACTCGAAGCCCGCGCCGCGCGCCGCGCCTCGCTGGTTGTCGTTTTGATGGATCAGATAACCCAAGGTCAGCTCGGAGGCGGCATGCGTGGTTGCGAGTTGCAGCCGCAGCTCGCCGTCGCTGTCGTCCAGCACCAACCGGTTGTGCCCGCTGCCGCCAAACTCCTTCGACTTGAAGCCCACCATGGCTGCCGCATTGCGATCGGCTTCAGGCTGCCCACCATGCCACGCAGGCGCCATGCCGCCCGACTGGTTGCCCTTGCCGCCGGGCTGCGGGTCTCCGCGCCCGTCGTACAGCGCCCCTACCACCAGCGGCCGGTCGATGTCGCCCTCCAGGAAGGCCACCAGCACCTCCTGCCCAATGCGCGGCAGGAACTGGGTGCCCACGCCCGGTCCGGCGTAACGTTGCGCCACGCGCAGCCAACACGAATCGGTCGATGGGTCGGCGGCCTCACCGTGGCGTGGATCTCGTCCCAAGGCCATGGCCTCATCGGGCGTGATTCCCTGCCAGTGGAACCGAACGCGTACGCGGCCCAGGGCGTCACAGTGCAACTCGTGGACGCCAATGGGCTGCGTCTCGCCCTGCGCGCCCACCACGCGAGCCGTCTGGTAACCCACGCAGGGCTTCGGCGGTCGCGTCGGCCGCCAGACGGTGTCTCGCGGCAACGCGGCGAAGGCATTGGCATAGCCCAGCCGCCGGGCCTGATGACAGACGCCCGCCCACGCTGTGGCTTCCAGACCCGGCACGGAATCAGAGAGCGTCGGCTCAGTGGTGCCCAGCCCTTCGGGCAAGGGATTGACGCCGGCGTGCCAGATGGCCAGCAGGGTCAGCTCGACGGGCGCACCTTGAGGGTGCGCCGGCGTGTTCAACACCGTGCAGTTCACGCCGGAACGGAAGCTCCGAACGGTCCCGGTCCCGAACCACTGCAGCTGCCGCGCCTCCATGGCCTGCGCCATCACGCCCGCGGCACGTTCCGCGTCCGTGCGGTTAGCAAACGCGTAGGCCCCCATGGGCGCGTAGTGCTCCAATGGGACCGGGTTCTCGGCGAGGGACTCCAACGCCGTCGTCGCCGTCACGGCGGTCGTCGTGCGGTAGTCGGTGCTCAGCACGGTGAGCGCGGTGGCGCCCACGGCGCGCACCGCCCCCAAGGCATTGACTGCATCCTCTTCCTCCGCAGCGTCCGTGCGATGGAAGCGGATGCCGCGCGGCCCAGTGGCCACCTGCGGCAGCGCGGCGCTGTCGGCAAAGATGACCAGGCGGTGGCCTGCAGGGGCATCGGGGGCCTCATCCAACCGCACTCCCAACCCTTCTTCCGCGAGGACGCGGGCGAGGAAGTCGGCATCGGATTCGCGGTATTGCACGCAGTAGCGGCGCGGCAGCCGATCGGCGAGGAATGGCCCCACGTCATCGCCCACGTGCCACGCGGCCCAAGGCGCGTAGTCGACGAGCACTGCCTGCACGATGGCCAACACCGGCGCATTCTGGAACACCCGACTGTGCCGCCCATGGGTCAGCAACCAGGTCCATGGCACGAGATGCAGGCGATGGCGTACCACACGGTGATCGCCGCCGCAGCGTTCGACCCCGGCGACTAGACCACTGCGCGTCACGCATGCGCCATCGGCCGTCCGCGTCGTCAGCATGGCCGGCTGGCCCAGAAGGCCGGGCAGCTCCGGCGCGGGGGTCAGCAGGTCGACCCAGTACTCAGCCGGGAGCAGGCCCGGGGAAGCCGGGTCGGGCCCCAGCGCATCGCGC
The DNA here is from genome assembly GCF_054777355.1 of Lysobacter olei. Lineage (NCBI taxonomy): Bacteria > Pseudomonadati > Pseudomonadota > Gammaproteobacteria > Lysobacterales > Lysobacteraceae > Lysobacter > Lysobacter olei. The sequence goes on from NZ_BAAHAT010000008.1 coordinate 4,196, forward strand.
CCATGCCAGCTGGCCACGACCCACGGGGCGTCGTGGGGCGCCATGGCGGGGCTGGACAGGGCATGGGGCCACGCTGCGCCAGACAGGCGCAGCCATTCGGCCAAGCGGCCGGGAACAGAAACTCCGCTGTTCATGTGTCTCTCCGTGACAACAGCGACAGGGTAGCTCATTTGCTTGTTTATGCACTAGCGAAGGGCGGCCAAGAGACACAGACATGACGCATCGGAAGCGTTTAGGCTTTACTCCACCGGACCTCAACAAGCTCGGGGCTGACGCCTTAGCGCCCGACTGCTCCCCACTAAGCATTCCCCCATGACCCGAACCAAAGCTGCGTTCCTCCATTTGACAATTAGCGCGCTCGTCATCTTCGGCACCCTTGTTGTGGCGGGCAGGGCTTGGTACCCCTATGGGCTGTGGCATTGGGCGATGCCCAATCGCGCGATGGTCCAGTTACTGGGGGCAGTGCTTGCCGTCGGTCCCGCTCTGACCTGGCTAGTGTTTCGCACCGGTAAGAGAACCTTGCGATCCGATATAACCGTCGTTGCGCTAATCCAGACGCTTTTCTTTTGTTATGCCGTGGCGATGCTCGCTCGAGCGCGGCCCGTGTTCCTGGCAGGAGACGGAGCCGAGTTCCGGCTTGTACTTGCCCATGAAGTCGACCGGCATGATCTGAGCAGGGCGATGTCCCATGGACATCCGGGTCTTTCCCTGTCGGGACCAGTAGTTGTAGGTGTGAAGTACCCCGACGATTTGCTTGCACGCGTACTGGGGGGAAACCATGCGGCAAACCCGCAGCAGCACACTGACCCGGCAACTGTCGCAGAAAGCTTCCGTCGACACGCCAAGCCCCTTGCCGCTCTCGATGAGACGCCCGCGCTACTCGCACAAGCAAGAGAAATCGTAAGAAGTCGAGGCCGTGCCAACGACGAAATTCGTTGGGTGCCCATTTCTGGACTCAGCGGCTCGGGCATCATGCTGATCGATGCCGAATCGGCTGACCCTGTTCAACTGATCACAGCCACGCACGAGGCATTGCGAAACTACTGACCACCGACCTGCCGCAAATGGTCACCAAGTGACCTTTTAGGGCGCGTTATCAGTGCGCAGCAGCACCGTGGCGCACGATATTGGCTCTGTTTCGTGAGCCACTCAACAGTTTCAGGCAGTGCAGCCCCATTGGCACGCCTTATGCGTATGCTCTACTTGCACGTGCAGTAGCACGGCAAGCCGACGGACCGGGGAAGCCGGACCTGCAGGCACGTGAGTTCCATCCACTCCTAGGGGAAATACCATGAAGAAGAACATGCAAGGCTTCACCCTGATCGAACTGATGATCGTCATCGCGATCCTCGGCATCCTGATCGCCATCGCACTGCCGGCGTACCAGGACTACTCGATTCGTACCAAGAACTCCGAGTGCCTGAACGTTGCGGCGGCTGCCAAGCTGGCCGTGGCTGACACCTTCGGTGGCGGCGTGGCGCTGGCCAGCATCTCGTCGGATGCCGCTGCCGGTTACGCGTTCAGCCAGTCGGACTACTGCAGCGACGTCACGATCGGTGCCAACGGCGTGATCACCGCCCTGACCCGCAATACCGGTGCGACCACCCCGGCCAGCTTCAACCTGACCCCGGCTTCCGCCGCCAACAGCGGCCGCATCGAGTGGACCTGCACCGAGACCGCGAATGTCCCGGACGCTCAGGTCCCGAAGGAATGCCGTTAATTCCTTGCGCATGATCTGATGCACCCGCAACCCCGGCCGCGCGCCGGGGTTGCTTTAAGGAAGCAGCACCGAACTTCAGCAAACCGGGCGGCGATCCCGCCCCAACCAAGCGTCGCACCCAGGGGGGGGACTTCGATGATGCGCCAACGTGGCTTCACCCTTATCGAGCTGATGATCGTGATCGCGATCCTCGGCATCCTGATCGCGATCGCGCTGCCGGCCTATCAGGATTATTCGATCCGAACCAAGAACAGCGAATGCTTGAACGTGGCGGCCGCGGCCAAGCTTGCGGTCGCCGAGACCCATCACGGCGCGACGCTGCTGGCCAGCATTTCCAGCAATTCCGCTGCCGGATACGCGTTCGCCAGCTCCGATTACTGCGCCGACGTGCAGATTGGCGCCAACGGCGTGATTACCGCGACCACCCGCAACACCTCCGCATCCGTCCCGGCGGTATTCCGCCTGACGCCGACCGCCGACGTAGATACCGGCCACATGGAGTGGACCTGCACCGAAACGGCCGGCGTCCCGGATGGCCAGATTCCCAGGGAATGCCGCTGACCGGCGTGCCAGCAGTCGTGTCCTGACCCCGCCTTGCGCGGGGTTTGTTTTTTCAATGATCATCCTTCCAGCCTCTCGACCGTAGCTGCATGCCTTCCAATATCCCCCAAGACGTCCTGGCGAGATGGATGTTACTGGCCGGCTTGGCCCTGACCGCCGTGCTCTACTGGCCCGGGCTTTCAGGGCCGTTCCTCTACGACGACCTCCCGAACCTGCGCCCGGTACTTGGCTGGTTTGGCCAGCAGGCCAGTTGGGAACAGGTCGTTCTCGGCAATGCATCCGGGCCACTGGGTCGGCCAGTCGCCATGCTGACCTTCCTGTTCAGCGCCGATCTCCACTGGATGGAACCGTGGGGTTTCAAGCTCGACAACCTCATGATCCACCTCCTGTGCGCCGCACTCATATGGCGCGTGGCGCTTGCGTTGTTCTCCGCCGACCACCGCCTCGCGCCACAGGCGCATTGGCTCGCCCTTGCCGCAGGCCTGGCCTGGGCCCTTCACCCGATACACGTAAGCACGGTGCTGTACGTCATCCAGCGGATGACGCAATTGAGCACGTTGTTTGCGCTGGCCGCCATCCTTGCGTACCTGCTGGCACGCAAGGCGTTGGCAGATGGCCAGCAGGTTAAAGCGCGGCTGGGGTTCTTCCTCTACTTCCCCGTCCTTTGGCTACTGGCCATGGGCAGCAAGGAAACCGCCATCGTCACCCCGATGATTGTGTTCGCGCTGGAGGCCACCCACCCCCAGCGCCTCGCCCGCCCACACTGGGAACGAACCGCATTCTTTCTCGTGTTCCTCGCCCTGCCCATCACCGCTGGGCTGCTGTATCTGGCGGGCGCGGGTGCCGGACATCTGGCCGGTTACGAGGTCCGCGACTTCACCATGATGGACCGGCTGCTGACCCAGCCACACGCGGTCGCAACCTATCTGCGGCAACTGATACTCCCCGACGTCCAGGCGATGGGGCTGTACACGGACGACTTCCCGATCTCCCACACGTTGTTCGCGGCGAGCCAGCCACTTGCATCGATTGCGCTGCTGCTCGCCATCACCGTGGGCGCGTTCCTGACGCGTAAGTCGATACCGACGGTGTTGGCAGGATGGTCCATCTTCGTCCTCGGGTTGCTGACCGAGTCCACGGTGTTCGCACTGGACATGTATTACGAACACCGGACCTATTTTCCGTCCCTGGGCATCATCATCGCCATCGTCGGAGGTGTTGGAACGCTGCTGGCCACGCGCCCGGACCAACGGCATCTGGCCAAGGCAGGGGCCGTGATCGCAGCCATCGCTGTCCTCGCCACGTTCGCCCTGCTGACGCACGGCAGGGCGAACACCTGGAGCAATCGAGCCGACATCGTGCTACTCGGAGTGAGGCACCATCCAGACTCCATTCGCGCGAAGATGGACCTGGTGGACCTGCGCCTTCGACAGGGTTCGCCGGAGGCTGCGCTTGCCGTGGTCCGCGATGTTCTCGCCTCCGGCACGCCTCGCGAACAGCTGCTGGCCCGCACGGCGGTTCTGGTGGTGCGTTGCCAGAGCAAGCAACCGGTGAATGCTGGCGATTTCGCCAAACTGCTGACGCCAGCGATTGACCGGATCACCACGCACGAGCCGCAGGTTCTTTCCACACTCGCGTCCAAGGTCATCTCGGGCGAGTGCGATGGTGCGGACCCGGAAGCACTCGCCGCGGTGTTGGCGGCCCTTATCGACAACGCCAACGCCCAACCAGAGCACGTGCCGACCAAGACAAGGCTGCACCTTACCAGCGCCCAGCTCTATGAGGCGGCTGGGAATCCCTCGTCCGCCCAGACACATGCATTGAAGGCATGGAACGCACAACCAGGTTTGGAGGCCGGCCTGGTCCTTGCCCGGTCCTACGTCGCGCTGGGGATGGCGGAGGAAGCAGACAAAGTCCTCGCTGGCACATCACGGTACATTGACCCGAAGAATTCGCTGCAGAAGAAGCGCTTCAAAGAGGTAAAGGACTCCTTGAGCCCGGCCTCGCTTTCGACGCCCTCCCCCGGCAACTAGCCTGCCAGCGCGGATGAAGCGTACGTGAAACGGCCAGCCGCAATCATGGATCAAGGAATAGGGCAGGCAATGGCTCACGGCGGGCACCAGGACGACACGCGGCGCAAACTGCGCGTGTGCTTCGTGCTGGCCTATCGGGCACCCGACTACGTGCGCGGCAAGTCCCTGTGCAGCGCACTTGCACAGTGCCCGCAAGTCGAGCTCACCTACGCAACCAATCGTTCGACCGGCATCCGTCGCTACTTGGAAATGCTGGTGCGTCTTGTCCGGCAACATCGATCCGCACCTGCGGACGTGTATATCCTGGGATTCCGCGGCCATGAAGTCGGCTGGCTTGTACGCCACATAACGAAGGGCACGCCCCTCATCCTGGATGCGATGATGTCGCCCTACGCCGCCCTCAAGGAGGAGCGCAAGCTCGGCTGGCCCGGGCGCTGGCTGGCGCCGGTCTGGTATCGGTACGAAAGGCATCTCCTTCACAGCTGCGATGCCGTCTTGACCGACACCGATTCCCACGCGGAATTCTATTGCGAGACGTTTGGACTGCCGCGTGCCAAGGTCGTGGCCCTACCGGTGGGGGCCGTGGATCCGGGACTGGCCGTGTCGCACCACAAGGGTGCCGACACTGCCCAGGACATGTTCAGCGTGCTGTTCTATGGCTCGTTCCTGCCGTTGCACGGCATCGGTGTGATTCTCGACGCTGCAGCGCGCCTGAGGGATCTACCCATCGAGTTTCGGTTCATCGGTGGCACGCCCGCACAGGGCGCCCTCCTGGTCGACGAGTGCCGCAAGCGCGGGATCGAGAATTACACGCACCGGGCGTGGGTCCCTTTCGACAGCCTGTTGGAGCACGAGATTCCCGCAGCTGACCTGTGCCTGGGTGGACCCTTTGGCGCTACGCCGCAGGCCCGAAGGGTGGTTACCGGCAAGACATCGCAATGCCTGGCCATGGGCAAGGCAACGGTCATCGGGGAAATCGGCGACGACCACGGCTTCATCGACCGCGTGAACTGCCTCCTGGTCAAGCAAGGCGATGCCGTCGCACTGGCCGACTCCATCCGCTGGGGATATTCGCATCGCGGCATGCTGGCCGAAATCGGCGAACACGGCCGCGAACTCTACGAACAGCGCTTGTCGGTCAATTCGATCGCAGCGCGGCTCGAACCTCTGCTAACCCATTTAGCCGCTGACGCGCACCAGACTCGTGAACGAAAAGCATAACCCTGTCGACATTAGCGTGTGCGTCGCCAACTACAACGGCGGCAGCCTGGTGCTCGACTGCATCGCGTCGGTCTATGCACAGGAAGGTGATTTCACGTTTGAAGTCATCGTCCACGACGACCGCTCCAGCGACGACTCGCTGCAATCCATCCGCAAGCACTTCCCAAACGTACGGACGATCGTTAGCGACAGCAACGTCGGGTTCTGCATCAGCAACAATCGCATGGCGGCCGTAGCCCAGGGCCGCTACCTGCTCCTGCTCAACAATGACGCGATTCTACGACCGGGCTCGCTGGCCGCGCTGATGGGCTCGGCAAAGGGCGAACATCGCGATTGCGTCCTTGGCCTGCCGCAGTTCTCGATGAGCGACGGAACGCTGATTGACCGGGGTTACCGCATGGACCCCTTCCTGAACCCGATTCCGATGCTGGCCTCCGGCACCCACGATGCTGGCGTGGCCACTGGCGCGTGCCTCTGGATACCGCGATGCGTCTGGGAGGCGGTGGATGGGTTCCCACCGTGGTTCGAATCAGTCGCGGAGGACATATTCCTCTGCACCGCCGCACGCTTGGTCGGATACAGGGTGGTGATACTGAATGCACCCGGCTTCGATCACTGGGTGGGTAGGAATCTCGGGGGCGGAAAAGTCGTGGACAACCAGTTGCGCACGACGGCCAGGCGTCGTCGACTGAGCGAGCGAAACAAGACCTACGTCATGCTCTGCTGCTACCCCTGGCCCGCGCTGATCCTGCTGCTTCCGCTGCACTTCTCGTTTCTCGTGGCAGAGGCGTTTTTCCTCCTGCTGGCAGGGACAGATACGCGGAGCGTGCGACAGATCTACGGCGAACTGGCGTCCGGGCTGTGGCGGCAGCGCACCGAAGTCCGGACCCTGAGGCGACGCCTGATGCAGCAACGGCCCAACGCGCGCCCGTCCATTTTCTCGTTCACTGACTGGGTCCCGTTCAAGCTGAAGATGTTGCTGGCGCACGGGAAGCCGAAAATCGAGTGAGGCGACAGCACTCAGCTACCGCCGTAGCGCCCCATCCTTCCAAGAATTCCATCGCGCACACCCCGCCCTATCATCAGGCAATGCCGCGCGCGATTCTTTCCGAAGACCAGGTGGCTGTATACAAAGCCGAGCCAGTACCAGCCGTTACGCAGCTTCCAGCGGGTGTCGATGTAGCGCAGCTTGCAGATCGCGATGAAGTTCCTGATGCGGTAGTACATCCGCAATGGGGAATAGGCGCTCTCGCGCCGCCAACCGAAGTACCAGACGCGCAAGTAGTCGTCACCCATGCGATGGAACATGGTGGCGTCACAGGTGCCGAACAACCGCCATCCTTTTGCGCGTGCCCGGTGGCTCCATTCAATGTCGACGTGGTCGATGAAGAGGTCTTCGCGCATGTCCCCGACCTCATCGAAGACCTCAACCGGAACCAGCATGCCGGAGGTGATCAGCGTCAACGCCTCCATCACGGGCTGTGACGCGTCCGGCCGTATGTGCCCGTAAAACAGCTTCCCGGCTATCTCGGCCTGGAACGGAAAGGTGATCCCGGTGTTCCGGTCGGTGAACGTCGGGGCGACGGCACCTACCCTGGCGCCCTGCGCGACCAGTGCCTGCAGGGTCCGCACAAGGCCTGCAACCATGTTCGCGGCGGGCAGGCTGTCCTGGTCGCTCAGCAACACATGGGATGCGCCAGAAGTCCGCGCGATCCCGATGCCAACGTTCAATGCCTTGGCGATGCCGTGGTTGTCACCGAGCCGGCACAACGCAACATTCCCCAAGCCCAACTCATCCAGCAGGACCGTTACGCGCACGTCCACGGATGGCGTGTTGTCGACGACATGGATCCTGTCGACCTGGGGTGACAGCGCGACCAGCAGCTCGGACAGCGCCTCTCGCTCCGGGAGGTACGTGACGATCACCGCTTCGACATTGGCCATCTATGAGCATTCCATCAATGTTGGCCGCTCTCGGCACGAACCTCAGTCGCAACGCCGAAAGTGAAAGAACGGCTCGGAGGCGTTGACGCCACAGACCGTCGCGTCGTACTCGGCAAGGAGGTTCTCATGCGTCTCCACACATGGGAGCAGACCACTCGACGAAATACGCTCGAAGACGTCACTTCCGAACAACCTGACGTGATCCTCCTGGCCGTAGGCCTGAAGCCTGGCCTCTGCGGCGATGATCCCCGGGTCGCGCCAAGTAGACGTCAGGTCCCGGCAGTACGGCGTCTGCAGGACTGCCGATCCATCCTTCCGAAGGACGCGGTGAATCTCGCGCACCGCTAGCAGGTCGTCGTCCACGTGCTCCAGCACGTGATTGGCGATCACCAGGTCAAAGGAACCGTCGGGAAAGGGCATCGACTCGATGTCCACGCCCATCATCTCGTCTCCTGTCGGGTACTTGTCGCACTTGATGTACTCCACGGGTCCCAACCCGGCAATGATGCGCGCCAGGCATCGCTCCGGGGCGAAATGCAGGACCCTCATGCCGGGAATGCGCTTCAGCAGCCCAGACGCCGTCAGATAGAGAAGGAGGTGGCGCTCCCGGTCATGCGCGCCGCAACGTGGACATTCGAAATTGTCCACATCACTCCCGACAATCCCGAGCGCCTTCAGCAATGCCGGCATGGCAGCGCTTCCACCCCTGTAGGGCAGAAACCGTCCTACCCTGCGACCACACACCATGCATTGGCGTCGGACGGGTCGCGGAATGGACGCAAAGGCCCTACGCAAGTCATGAGCTATTCCCATCCGCCACCACCCCACTTGCGCCCATCGGCGGCACTGAATTTCCGGAAGGTAACTCGATGCAGCATCGATTCAAGCCAGAAGAAGCTGTCCACCAAAAGACGCGTAAGCCTGGGCCTTGTAATCAGCCGCTGCATCGCACGAACTCCGACATACCTCAATGCCGGCTGATCATTCGAAGCAAGCCAGACCCAGGCTTGGTCGAAGCGCTGTCGATCTCCTGCCTGGAAAGCCAGCTGCAACAGCGTCCGGAATTGAGACGACAAGGCACACATTCTTGTGGCCTCATCATCACCGAAGTAATCACAGAAGTCCTGCACCATCCGAATGGCATCCAAGCACCTCTCGACGGCGGCGCCCCTGCCGGCGTTTGTTACCGAGCCAGGCGTCCTCCTGTAAGCGGCCAAAGGCTGATTGATGAACCCGATTTCAGACTCATGGGCCACGAACAGGAATTGCGGCCAATCGCCCACGCGGTACGTGTCAACTCCAGGGCCGAGTTGGCGATAACGGAGCACAAGATCGCGCCTCATCAACGCCGTACAGGTCTGAATACGATTGGCTTGCAGCAACGCAGAGTAAATACGCCCCTCACGGAATTCCAGCCGCCCTGACGTACGAAAGGCAAGCCGGGCTCTCCAGATTCCGCCCACCTCAATCAGATTCAGGTAGTTGCCGTGCAGCATGCCGCATGCCGGATTGGCGCGCATGAACTCAACCTGCTTCTGCAGTTTGCGATCGTCAACCCAGTAGTCGTCCCCTTCGCAGTAGGCAATGAACTCGCCGCGCGCTGCAGAAACTGCGCGATCATGGTTCGCATGCATTCCCACATTGTGATCGGAGACGATTACACGAACTCTGTCAGGCGCTTCGCGTTGAAACCTCCTCGCTATCTCCCGAGAGGAATCCGCTGAGCAATCTTCTGCAATCACGAGCTCATACGGGAATGTCGTTTCCTGCCTAAGCACGCCGACAATTGCCTGCTCAATGTAGGCGGCGTGATTGTATGCGAGCATCAGTACGCTGACGACCGGATTCGCTACGATTTCCGTCGAGCTAGATATCTCTTGATAGCGGGTCTGCCCACCCGATCCCGGTGACATCAGGGTCTCCGCGCTCGCTTGTCATCGGGCAGTAGCAATGCCATCACTTCACGCATTGCATTAGCCCGTGCGATAGCCATCAGAGACAGATAGGCCCCCGCGCCGACACATCCGATTGCGGCGATCTCCAGGAATGGAGATGCATCCCAAGCTTGACTCACAGAGTGCGCAACGCCGGCCACAAAGCCTGCTATCAAAACAGAAGGCGCGATATCACGGAGCTGCGCCAACGCACCGTAATCCAACCAGCGTTTCGTATAGTACGTATTGATGGACATGGCGGAAAGGGAAAACACAACTTGGCTCCAAGCCACGCCCATCAGCCCATACGACGCGCCCACTAGAATCAAGATTACTCCTAGTACCTTCTTCGTAAGTTCTAGGCGAAACATGAGGCTTGCGTGCCCTTGCGCCATGAGAGCGTGCAGGTTAATCATGTGCACAGGATAAATAAGCCCTGCAACGCATAGGATTAGCAGAATGTCTGCCGCCGGCAGCCACTTCTTCCCGAACAGCAGGACTGTGACCGGCTCTGCCAAGGCTGCTACGCCCAGCATGAGGGGAGCATTGATCAGCATCGCCCCCCGAAGTGACAACTGAACTCCGCGCCGTAGTAGCTGCGGGTTGCACGCCGCCTCCGCGAACATGGGAAGTGCGACACGCGCCACTAGATTGCCAAGGAAGTTCCCGGGTAGCTGTCGCGTGTTCTCAGCATTTGCATAGATCCCCAGTTCGCGCGGACCGAAGGCGTGACCTATCAGCAGTGTATAAAACCGCGAATATGCCGCTTCCATTAGACTAGAGCCTAGATGGAAACCACCAAAGCCAAATAGCTTGCGGAACGAGGCACCGCTAAACACCCATGACGGTCGCCATGGATGAAGGACCCATAGCATCGCGCTCATGGCGCTGGCCATGACCAGCGCCTGCGCGGCCAGTGCCCACGCACCAACGCCGCGCAAACCGAGTATGACGGCCACGATTCCCGACAAGCATGCAGCCACGACGCCTGCTTTTGCCTGGGTGCGGAAGTCCAGCTGTCGCGTCAGGACGGCGCTATGGATAACACCCAGCGACGAAAGAATGAACAATGGTGACATTCCCCGCGCCAAGGAAGCGAGGGCCGGCGTGTCGTAGAACGCAGCGATGGCAGGCGCCGCGAAGTACAGGAGCATCGCCAAGGCTATGCCTATCGCGAGATTGAACCAGAAAACTGTGGATTTGTCGGTCTCGTTTATCTCGCGGCGCTGAATTAGCGCTGCAGAAAAGCCTCCGTCCATTAGGACATTGGCCATGCCAACATAGAGGCCGAGCATTGCAATCAATCCGAAATCCGCAGGAACAAGCAAACGCGCAAGGATTAATGTGGTCGCGAACTGCAGGCCATGCCGCAGCGCGATATCACCCCCGCTCCAGAGCGTCGCCGCAAGGGCTCGTCGCTTTAGCAATGTCGCTCGCCCATCACAACGCAAGCTCCATTGTGCTGTGGGTCGCATCTCCCGCGACCAGTCTGAACCCGCAACTTTCATACAGGCGAAGCGCCGGCACGTTCCCCGAGTCAACCTGGAGACGCATCACCCGAAAGCTCTTGGCGCGGGCGAATGATATCGCGGCATTCACGAGGGCCCGACCAACGCCCTTACCACTAATCGCCGGATCGACGATCAGCATAGTAACGAAAGCAACGCCATGATCGGAGTCATTACAATAGAACGCTATAAATCCACGGACCGCACCACCTGCCCTCCACGTTAAAATCTCCGCATTTTCATCTATTTTCTTTAGATATGACTCTGGGCTTTGCCCCATTAGCAGTGGGAATTTCAGCTCCAATTGAACGCGCTCTATCAGCGCACGCAGTTCCCCAAGCACAGAGTTTGCTCCACCGGCCATCATGCATTCTCAACCACATGCTGACCCAAGAGCGCCGCAGTTTTTAACGCACCCCTCATCATTATATGGTCGATAACTGAAAGCTGACACGGCCCATTAGCCAGCACGACGTCATCGACCGTCGTTCGAAGGAACGATAGTTCAATCCCTGCGCGATGGAATTCTTCGCGGTTATACAGGCTAATGCCGCCAATTGGGTTGATATAGTCGTCCGCACCGATGCGCCTACAGAGGTCCAGGATTCTGGCTTGTCCCGCCAGCCCCTCTGGCTTGCCAATACGGGATGACGTTTCAAAACGACAACCAATGCCAAGCCGCCGGGCCAAGTCAGCCAGCGACCTTGCGTTAAAGTTCGCAACATTCGCGTCGTCCGTTTCCAGCAGTTCTCTGATTGCGGGCATTCCTTCTGCGAAATGGGGCGCTTTCGCATAGGCCCCATACAGCTTTCGTTCTATCTTCCCCACAGCCTCCCCCTCCGCAAGAAGGTATTCGCGCTGGTTGATGGGCAGTTTGTAGCTGGCCTTGCGTACAGAAAGGGTCAGCCAATTGGGGCCGCTCTCGCCTCGGATTCGGTTTCGATTCACCCACCCGTGATTTATGTACTGGACATCGTCGAGAAAGACAAAAACGTCTACCCTCGACATCAGCTGAAAGTAGCCAATGTACGGAAAGAAATAAGGCTGCATAATCGCAGCAATCACGCCTTCACCCCCCCAGCACGCGGAGTACAGCGGCGGTCGTAGCTGTAGCTCCTTCAGGCAGCGACTGCCCGCTCGGCAGCACCACCACGCTCGCCGCCACGGACTCGGTGTGGGGCAACAGGAGCCCCGCGTGCGGGTAGAGGTCCCGGTAGGGCTGCATGCGGTGGCAGCCCGGCCAGAAGTACTTGCGCGCCAGGATGTTCTCGGCCTGCAGCGCCGCCACGACGTCATCGCGGCTGGCGGCAAACGACGAGTCGATCTCAAGTACCACGTAGTGATAGTTAGGATCATTGGCTGGGTCGTACTGCAGGAGGCGCACGCCATCAAGACCTGCGAGCGCGGCCCCATACGCTGCGTGGTTGCGCTGGTTGGCCTCGACGAACGCAGGGAGCGCGTCAAGGTTGACCAGGCCCATCGCGGCGTTGATCTCCGGCATCTTGCCGTTGGTGCCAGGATGGATGACGTTGTCGTACCCCTTGAAGCCGAAGTTGCGCATCAGCCGCATGGTTTCGGCCAGATCGTCGTCATTGGTGACGACGGCGCCACCCTCGAAGGTGTTGAACACCTTGGTGGCATGGAAGCTGAGCACTTCGCACCGGCCAAACCCGCCGATCTTCCGACCATGGTCACTGCAGGCGAACCCATGTGCGGCATCGAACATCAGCTCCAGGCCATGCTCGTCGGCGATGGCCTGCAGCGCCTCCACAGGTGCAGGCCGGCCCCACAGGTGCACGCCCACGATGCCGCTGGTGCGTGGCGTGATCATCCGCCGTACGGCCTCTGGGTCCAGGTTGTGGGTGGCGGTGTCAATGTCCGCGAACACAGGCGTGATCGCCTGCCAATGCAGGGCATGCGCGGTGGCGACGAAGGTGTAGGAGGGGACAATGACTTCACCCTCCAGCCCCAGGGCACGGATGGCGATCTCCAGCGCGATGGTGCCATTGCACATGGCAACGCAATGCCTGACCCCGAGCATCGCGGCGATCCGCGCTTCCAGTTCCTGCACCAGTGGACCGTTGTTGGTCAGCCAGCGTCGATCGTAGATGTCGGCGGTGTAGCGCAGCAGCGCTTCCCGATCGCCCAAGTTAGGCCTGCCTACGTGTAACGGTTCGGCGAATGCCGGTGGGGAGCCATGGATCGCCAGGTCGGCCCGGGTTCGGATCGATTTCATGCCGGTCGCTCGCTAGTCGATGCGGCGGTACGTCAGGCTGGTGATCTGCTCCGAGACCAGCCCGATCAGGAAGATGATCACCGCCGCACTGAGAAGCAGCATGCTCATATTGGTGAAGCGCTGTTCGGTGGCATACGTGTAGCCGTAGTAGCCGGCGCCCGTCAGCCCGAAGGCCAGGCCTATCGGGGCGAACAGCTTCAACGGCGAATACAGCGTGGCGATCCTGAAGATGATCAGCAGGAAGCGGACGCCGTCCTTGATCGGTCGGATGTGGCTCCCGCTGCCAACCCGCCGTGCAACGGGAACGGGCACGTAGGCGACCGGAAAGGCGCTGCGGAAGAAGGCCATGGTGGAGGTGGTCGGGTAGCTGAACCCGTTGGGCAGCAGGTGCAGGAACTCGCGGAAGCGTTCGGCCCTGACGGCACGGAAACCCGACGTAAGGTCGGGGATCTTGTGCCCTGTCATCCAGGTGGCGAGCGTGTTGTACGCGTAGTTGGCCAGCCCGCGGTGAAAGTTGGCTTGCCCTGAGCCGTCTCGGGCGCCCACGGCCATGTCATAGCCCGCCTCAATCTGCCGTAGCAATTGGGGAATGAATGCCGGGTCATGCTGCCCGTCAGCATCCATGAACACGATGACATCCCCGCCGGCAGCGCGGGCGCCACGCTTGATCGCCGCGCCATTGCCCATCGCGTAGGGGGAAGACAATACTCGCACGCCGGCGGCGTGGGCGACGGCCGCTGTTTCGTCGGTCGAGCCGTCGTCGACCACGATGATTTCCGCCTCCGGGAAAAGTGAGACCAATGCCGGCAATGTCCCCGCCAAGCCCTCCGCTTCGTTTTTGGCGGGTAGTACTATCGAAAGTCGCATGCAGCCCCCTTGGTGGGCTAGCCTAGGCGATACGGAGCCACGGGGGAAGGACATGCGTCCCGCCTTTCAAGTGGGGGCTCTATTACGAGTAGTGAAGGGGTCAACATGAGCGTCAGCACCGCCAACCTGTTGGGTATCACCGGCATTGCCCGCCGTCTGGTCATGGACGGGGCCCTCGATGAAGGCCGCGCGCGGGAGACCATGAGCGCCGCAACGGCCGAGCGAAAGCCCCTTGCCGCCTACTTGGCAGAAAACCGAGTTGTCACCAGTGCCCAGCTTGCCGCCGCGAACTCTATGGAGTTCGGCACCCCCCTGTTTGACGTCAACGCCTTGGACCCCGGCCAGGCAGCGGTCAAGTTGGTGGACGAAGAGTTGGTCCGCAAGCACAACGTCCTGCCCCTGTTCAAGAGGGGAAACAAGCTATTCATTGGTGTTTCCGACCCCACGAATACCTCCGCGTTGGATGCCATCAAGTTCCAGACCAACCTCGGGGTGGAAACCGTGTTGGTCGACGAAGAGCGCATTCGCCGAACCTTGGACCAGTGGCTGGCGGCCGCCGACGCCTTGGCGGGCGACATGGACGACGGCGAAGGCTTGGAGAAGCTGGACGTCTCCGGCGGAGAGGACGAACTGGCGGGCGGCGACACAGGGGTGGATGCCAAGGGCGACGATACCCCCGTGGTCAAGTTCGTCAACAAGGTGCTTGTAGATGCAATTCGTCGTGGTGCGTCCGACATCCACTTTGAGCCCTACGAGTCCGACTATCGCGTACGCCTGCGTATTGATGGCATGTTGAAGCAAGTGGCCAAAGTGCCGCCCAAGCTGGCCCCCCGCATCGCCGCCCGCCTCAAGGTCATGGCCCAACTGGACATCGCCGAGAAGCGCGTCCCCCAGGACGGCCGAATCAAGCTCAACCTGAGCAAGAGTAAGCAGATCGACTTCCGCGTCAGCACTCTGCCGACCTTGTTTGGCGAGAAGGTGGTGCTGCGAATTCTGGACGGTGGCGCGGCCAAGCTGGGCATCGACAAGCTGGGCTACGAGGAAGAGCAGAAGGCCGCCTTCTTGGAGGCGATCCACAAGCCCTATGGAATGGTGTTGGTCACCGGCCCAACTGGTTCGGGTAAGACGGTGTCGTTGTATACCGCCCTGAACATTCTCAACGATGAGCACCGCAACATCTCGACGGTCGAAGACCCGGTCGAAATACGCGTGCCGGGCATCAACCAGGTACAGATGAACCTCAAGCGAGGCATGACCTTCGCCGCCGCCCTACGCAGCTTCCTGCGCCAGGACCCGGACGTGATCATGGTGGGCGAAATCCGCGACCTCGAAACCGCCGAGATCGGCATCAAGGCGGCCCAGACGGGCCACATGGTGCTGTCCACCCTGCACACCAACGACGCCCCCCAGACGATCGCCCGCCTGATGAACATGGGCGTGGCGCCGTTCAACATCACCAGTTCCGTCACGCTGGTCATCGCCCAGCGCCTGGCGCGCCGACTGCACGACTGTAAACGCAAGGTCGACCTGCCGGAGCACGCCCTGCTAGCGGAGGGCTTCACGCCCGAGGAAATCGCGGCCGGACTCACGATTTACGAGCCTGCGGGTTGCCCTGACTGCACGGAAGGGTATAAAGGGAGAACGGGCATTTATCAGGTGATGCCCATGACCGAGGAGATCCAGGAGATCATCCTCGCGGGGGGGAACGCATTGCAGATTGCCCAAGCCGCCGAGCGTGCTGGGGTGTCCGACTTGCGTCGTTCCGCCCTGCGTAAGGTCAAGGACGGCATTACCAGCCTCACCGAAATCAACCGTGTGACCAAGGACTAAGCCATGGCCGTGACGCGAACCGCCGCCAAGCAGACCACACCGGTGCGCCGTAAGGACGCGCTACCGATCTTTGTCTGGGAGGGCAAGGACAAGCGCGGCGTGACCATGAAGGGTGAGCAGGTCTCCAAAAGCGCCAATGTGCTGCGTGCCGAGTTGCGGCGCCAGGGGATCACGCCCACGGTGGTGAAGCCCAAGCCCAAACCCATGTTTGGCGGTGCAGGCAAGCGCATCACACAGGGTGATATTGCGGTGTTCAGCCGGCAGATCGCCACCATGATGAAGTCTGGTGTGCCGATCGTGTCCTCGCTGGAGATTCTGGCCGGCGGGCAGAAAAACCCAAAGATGAAGGAGCTGGTCAACTCATTGCGGGCTGATATTGAAAGCGGTTCTGCCTTCAGCGAAGCGCTATCCAAGCATCCGGTGCAGTTCGATGAACTGTATCGCAACCTCGTCAAGGCGGGGGAGACCGCAGGCGTCCTGGAAACCGTGCTCGATACGATTGCCAGCTACAAAGAGAACATCGAGTCTCTCAAGGGCAAGATCAAGAAGGCGCTGTTCTATCCCGCGACTGTAATTGCGGTGGCCATCATCGTAAGTGCGATCCTGTTGATCTTTGTCGTGCCGCAATTTGAGAAGACGTTCGAGAGCTTCGGCGCGGAACTGCCCGCTTTTACCCAGCTGATTCTGTCAGCCAGTGATTTCATGATTGCCTATTGGTGGGCGGTACTGGCGGTGGTTGCAGGCTCAATTACCGCCTTGGTGATGGCCAAGAACCGATCGCCTGCGTTCGCAAACTTTCTTGATCGGATGATGCTCAAGCTGCCCGTGGTGGGCCAAATCCTGCATCATTCCTCGATTGCCCGGTTCGCCCGCACAACGGCAGTGACATTCAAGGCAGGCGTCCCGCTGGTAGAGGCGTTGACCACGGTCGCGGGCGCAACCGGCAACCAGGTGTATGAAAATGCCGTGTACCGCATCCGCGACGACGTTGCCGTGGGCTATCAGATGAACATGGCGATGAAGCAGACCAATCTGTTTCCGCACATGGTGACCCAGATGGTCGCCATCGGTGAAGAAGCGGGTGCGCTGGACGACATGTTGTTCAAGGTCGCCGAGTTCTACGAGCAAGAGGTCAACAATGCGGTGGACGCATTGTCCAGCCTGCTCGAGCCGCTGATCATGATCATTTTGGGTGTCATTGTTGGGTCGATGGTCGTTGGCATGTACCTCCCGATCTTCAAGCTTGCCGCCACCATCTAATCTGCAGGACTCCACCACGCAATGGCTTTCCTAGACCAGAACCCCGCCATCGGTTTTCCGCTGGCGGCCGGCCTTGGCCTGCTTGTCGGCAGCTTCCTGAACGTGGTCATCCTGCGGCTGCCGCGCCGCATGGAGTGGCAGTGGAAGCGCGACAGCCGCGAGATCCTTGGCGAGCCGGACACCTACGATCCGCCCCCGCCCGGCATCGTGGTGGAGCGCTCGCACTGCCCGCACTGCAAGCACCAGCTGAGCTGGTACGAGAACATCCCGGTGGCCAGCTGGCTGGCGCTGGGCGGCAAGTGCCGCAGCTGCAAGGCGCCCATCTCCCCGCAGTATCCGCTGGTGGAGCTGCTGACCATGCTGCTGTTCCTGGCGTGCGTGTGGCGCTTTGGTTTCGGCTGGCAGGGTTTCGGCGCGATGGTGTTCACGGGCTTCCTGATCGCCATGTCAGGGATCGACCTGCGTACCCAGTTGCTGCCCGACCAGCTGACGCTGCCGCTGATGTGGCTGGGGCTGATCGCCGCGTCGGACAACCTGTACATGACGGCCAAGCCGGCGCTGCTGGGCGCGGTGGCCGGCTACGTGAGTCTTTGGAGCGTGTGGTGGGTCTTCAAGCAGCTCACCGGCAAGGAGGGCATGGGCCACGGCGACTTCAAGCTGCTGGCCGCGCTGGGCGCGTGGGTGGGGCTCAAGGGCATCCTGCCGACCGTCCTGCTCTCGTCGCTGGTCGGCGCGATCATCGGGTCGATCTGGCTGGCGGCCAAGGGCCGCGATCGCGCCACGCCGATTCCGTTTGGCCCGTACTTGGCCATTGCCGGGTGGATCACCTTCTTCTGGGGCGAGCAACTGGTGGACGGTTACCTGAAGCTGGCCGGGCTGGCCTGACCCGCTGCGGCTCGCGGCTCGGCCTCAGGCGCCCTCGCGCGCTTCCAGGGCCAAACGCCGATACAGGCGGTCCAGTGCCTCCACGTGGCCTTGCAGGGCCTCCAGCGGCCCGTTGTTGACGATCACGTCGTCGGCTACCGCCAGCCGCTGCTCGCGGGTGGCCTGCGCGGCGATCATGCGCTGCGCTAAGCCGGCGTCACTGCCGTCGCGGGCCATCAGGCGGGCCTGCTGCACCTCGGGGGGCACGTCCACCACCAGGATGCGGTCCAGCCACGGGTAGGCTTCGCGTCCGCCGCCTTCGGCCAACAGCGGGATGGCGGCAATCGCATACGGACCGGGGGCGGCGCGGCAGGCTGCCTGCATCTGGGCGCGCACACGCGGGTGGATGATGGCTTCCAGCTGGCGGCGGGCAGCGTCGTTGCCAAACACGCGCTGGCGCATGGCGGCGCGATCCAGGCTGCCGTCGGGGGCCAGGACGCCTTCGCCGAACGTGGCCACCACTTCCGCCAAACCGGGCGAGCCAGGGGCCACGGCCTCACGGGCGGCGATGTCGGCATCGGCCACGGTCACGCCAAGCGCTTCGAAACGGCGGGTGACCTCGCTCTTGCCCGAGGCGATGCCGCCGGTGACGGCCACGATGTAGTTGCTCATCCGCGGATGATAGGTCAGCCCCACCACGCGCGGATGGCCGCGACGCCCTGTGCGCCGTGGCGACGAGCTTCGGGCAGGTCGGCGGCGCCGAGGCCGCCAATGGCGTAGAGCGGCAGCGAGACCGCCTCGCGCAGGCGCGCGAAGGCCTCCCAGCCAATGCCGGGGTCGCCGGGGTGGCTGGGGGTGGGCTTCAGGCTGCCGACGACGGCGAAGTCGCAGCCCAGGTCCTGGGCACGGCGCAGGTCTTCGAGCGTGTGGCACGACGCGGCCAACGGCACGCCGGCGGGCATGGGGCGGCGCGCGGGCTCGGCCAGCTGGGCGGCGCGCAGGTGCAGGCCGATGCCCAGCTGGGCGGCCAGGGTGGCATCGCCATTGACCAGCGCCTCGGCACGGGCGGCTTTGCAGCGCGCCACGGCCAAGGCCGCGAGCATGGGCCAGCGCGCCGGGTCATGGCCGTGGGCGCGGAGTTGGACGCGCCGGATGCCGTTGGCGAGGGCCCGGTCCAGGGCCTGCAGCCAGCGCTGCTCGGCCGGGGTGAGCGGCGGCGCCTCGCGGCGCAGGCGCTGTCCGAGTTGGCCCAGATTGCCCACCACCCGGTCCACCGCCGACAAGACGCTGGCCGCAGCGGCGCGCCCAAGGTCCCGCGTGCTTCCGGGCGGCCCCATGGGATCTTCGCCCTGCGGCAAGCCCGCGCTGGCGGCGTCACCCACGGGTGCGATGGCCGCCCCGGGATCCGGGGTCACGAGGTAGCGGTCCGGCTGCCCCAATGCGGCCACCACCGGCACGTCGGCGGGCGGCATCTCGTAGGCGGCCAGCTTGTGCGGGGGCACCCACACCAGCGCCTGCCCCTCGCGGCCGCGCGCGGTGCCGCTGAAGGCGCGCACTTCGCGCACGTCCAGGGTCAGGCGTTTGTCGGGGTACTGCTGCGGGACGGTGATGACGTGCTCGCCGACCTGCGCCTCGATGCCGAGCTCCTCGCGCAGCTCGCGCACCAGGGCGCCTTCGGGTGACTCACCCGGCTCGCGCTTGCCGCCGGGGAACTCCCACAGACCGGCCAGATCGCGGCCCTCGGTGCGACGGGCCAGCAGGATGCGGCCGCGCGCGTCGCGGATCACGCCGGCCACCACTTCGATACTTCGGGTCATGGGATTTTCATTGCGTCCATGCAACAACGCCCACGGCCCGCGGAGGGGACATGGGCGCCGTTGGGGTGGGGGCTCGCCGCGGGCCCGGGGTTACCGGGCCGGTCGCGGGTACTGCGCAGGCACGTTCGCTCAGGCGAGCTGTCCATGGCAGTGCTTGTACTTCTTGCCGCTGCCGCACGGGCAGGGGTCGTTGCGGCTAACGTTGGCGAAGGCGGCCTCGCTGACCTGCGCGGCTTCCTCGTCGGCGCCAAAACCGCCGGCATCGGCATGCTGGAACTGCATCTGGCGGGCCTGGGCTTCGGCCTGGGCGCGCTCCTGCGCTTCCATCTGCGCGATCTCGTCCTCGGTCTGGATGCGCACGCGCGCCAGGAAGGTGGTCACTTCGCGCTTGACCTTCTCCAGCATGTCGGAGAACAGCTCGAAGGCTTCCTTCTTGTACTCCTGCTTGGGCTGCTTCTGCGCGTAGCCGCGCAGGTGGATGCCCTGGCGCAGGTAGTCCATGCGGGCCAGGTGCTCCTTCCAGTTCTGGTCCAGCACGTTGAGCATGATGTGGCGCTCCAGCATGCGCATGGTCTCGGCGCCCAGCGCCTGCTCACGCGTGCTGAAGTACTCGTCCACGGCCTTGCGCACGTGCTCGGCGATGCCTTCGGCATCCAGCTCCTCGTGCTGCTTGACCAGGCCCTGCAGGTCCACGCGCACGCCCATCTCTTCGGCCAGCGTGGCTTCCAGGCCCGGCAGGTCCCACTGCTCGTCCACCGAGTTGGTCGGCACGAAGCGCTCGACGATGTCGCCCACCACGTCCTCGCGGATTCCCAGGATGTTGTCCTGGATGTCCTCGGCGTCCAGCAACTCGTTGCGCTGGCCGTAGATGACCTTGCGCTGGTCGTTGTTGACGTCGTCGAAGTCGAGCAGGTTCTTGCGGATGTCGAAGTTGTGGGCCTCGACCTTGCGCTGCGCGTTGGCGATCTGCTTGGTGACCAGGCCGCTCTCGATGACGTCGTCTTCCTTCAGGCCCATGCGCGCCATGACCTTCTGCACCCAGTCGGCGGCGAAGATGCGCATCAGGTTGTCTTCCAGCGACAGGTAGAAGCGGGACGAGCCCGGGTCACCCTGGCGGCCGGCGCGGCCGCGCAGCTGGTTGTCGATGCGGCGGCTCTCGTGGCGTTCGGTGCCCACGATGTGCAGGCCGCCGGCGGCCTTGACCGCGTCGTGGCGCTGCTGCCACTCGGCCTTCAGGCGGGCCTTGGTGGCCTCATCGACTTCGCCTTCGGCTTCCAGCGCGGCCAGTTCGGCCTCCAGCGAGCCGCCCAGCACGATGTCGGTACCGCGGCCGGCCATGTTGGTGGCGATGGTGATCGCACCCGGACGGCCGGCCTGCGCGACGATGTGCGCTTCGCGCTCGTGCTGCTTGGCGTTGAGCACTTCGTGGGTGATGCCCGCTTCGGTCAGCTGCTGGCTGAGCAGTTCCGACACCTCGATCGAGGTGGTGCCGACCAGCACCGGCTGGCCCTTGGCATTGGCGGCCTTGATCTCGTTGACCACGGCGCGGTACTTGCCGGGGCGGTTGAGGAACACCGCGTCCGGGTAGTCCTTGCGCTGCACCGGCTTGTTGGTCGGGATCACGATCACTTCCAGGCCGTAGATGCTCTGGAATTCGTAAGCCTCGGTGTCCGCCGTACCGGTCATGCCGGCCAGCTTCTTGTACATGCGGAACAGGTTCTGGAACGTGATGCTGGCCAGCGTCTGGTTTTCGCGCTGCACCGGCACGCCTTCCTTCGCCTCCACCGCCTGGTGCAGGCCGTCGGACCAGCGACGGCCGGACAGCGTGCGTCCGGTGAACTCGTCGACGATGATCACTTCGCCATCGCGCACGATGTAGTCCACGTCACGCTGGTAGATGGCGTGCGCGCGCATCGCGGCGTTGAGGTGGTGCACCACGCTCAGGTTGCGCGGGTCGTACAGGTCCTCGTCCTCGCCCAGGATGCCGGCGGCGCGCAGCAGCGCCTCGGCGTGCTCCTGGCCGGCCTCGGACATGTGCACCTGCTTGCCCTTCTCGTCCACCCAGAAGTCGCCCTCGCCTTCTTCGGTGGCCTGGCGGGTGAGTTGCGGAACGATGCGGTTGACCTTGATGTACAGCTCCGGCGACTCGTCGGCCGGGCCGGAGATGATCAGCGGGGTGCGCGCTTCGTCGATCAGGATCGAGTCCACTTCGTCGACGATGGCATAGTGCAGGCCGCGCTGGAAACGGTCTTCCTTGGCCAGCGCCATGTTGTCGCGCAGGTAGTCGAAGCCGAATTCATTGTTGGTGCCGTAGGTGATGTCGGCGGCGTAGGCGGCGGCCTTGTCGCTGTGCGGCATGCCGGGATACACCACGCCCACGCTCAGGCCCAGCCAGTTGTACAGCTTGCCCATCCACGCCGAGTCGCGGCGGGCCAGGTAGTCGTTGACGGTGACCACGTGCACGCCCTTGCCCTCGAGCGCGTTGAGGTACACGGGCAGCGTGCCGACCAGGGTCTTGCCTTCGCCGGTGCGCATCTCGGCGATCTTGCCCAGGTGCAGCACCATGCCGCCGATCAGCTGCACGTCGTAGTGGCGCATGCCCAGCACGCGCTTGGCGGCCTCGCGGCACACGGCAAAGGCTTCGGGAAGGATCTTGTCCAGCGACTCGCCATCGGCGATGCGCTTCTGGAATTCGGGGGTCTTGGCCTGCAGCTCGCTGTCGCTGAGCTTCTGGACCTCGGACTCAAGCGCGTTGATCTTGGTGACGGTGCGTTGCAGTTGGCGCAGCAGGCGATCGTTGCGGCTGCCGAAAACGCGGGTGAGCAGGCTGTTGAGCATGGAGGGTTCCGAAGCGGAAAAGAAAACAGGGCGCCGGGCGCCCTGTCTTGGCGGTCATCCATTCTAGCGTGGTGGCGGGTGAGCGCGCTTTCAAGCGCCCCGCCGTCGCCCTCAGCCGCGGACCTTGACCTTGAGCGGGGACTGCTGGCTCAGGAAGTTGCGCGGGTTGACCACCGCGCCGTTCTGCCAGACCTCGAAGTGCACGTGGGCGCCGGTGGAACGGCCCGACGAGCCGGCCTTGGCGATTTCGCTGCCGGCGCGGACCAGCTCGCCGATGCGGCGGGTCAGGCGCGAATTGTGCGCGTAGCGGGTGACGAAGCCGTTGCCGTGGTCGATTTCCACGGTATGGCCATAGCCCGAGCGGTCGCCGGAAAAGCTGACCACGCCGTCGGCCACGGCCAGCACCGGGTCGCCGATGTCGGCTTCGAAGTCGATGCCCTTGTGGAACTGGCGGCCGCCCTTGATCGGGTCGGCGCGGCCCCCGAAGCTGGAGGTGATGTAGCTGTCGCGGATCGGCTCGCGCGACGGCACGGCATTGAGGTCCAGCTGGCGGTTGAACAGCAGCGACTCCAGCACCGACAACTGCTCGCCGGAGGCGGCGAACTTGCGCTTGAGGTCGTCCATGCCGTCGGTAAGCTCGCCCACCGGCATGTCCTCGACGGCGTCGCCGCCGCCCACGCCCACGGGCTTGTCGAAGTCGAACTCGCCGTCCTGCAGCTGGCCCATGCGGGTCAGGCGTTCGCCCAGGGCGTTGAGGCGGTTGGCCTCGGCCTGCAGCTCGCCAAGGCGGGCGGCCAGGGCATTGACCTCGCGCTGGGCGTCGCGGCGGATGGTCTCGACTTCGGCCTGCTGCTGGCGCAGCTCCGCGCGCATGGACGCGGTGACGACCAGGCTGGCGCCGCCGCCGAGGATGGCGCCGGTGCCGAGCAGGACGGTGATGGCCAGCAGCGGCTTGCGCACGCCCTTGTGGGCCATCTGGTGCAGGAAACGCGAGAACGGTCCCTGCGATTTGTTTAGGATGGAGTGATAGGTCATATGTCCGATGTCTGATTCCCGATCCCCGCCTTCCCCGCCCCCGCCCCAGGAAGCACTCGATGTGCTCATGGCGGCGCCGGCTGGAAACACATTGCGTCGCGCCTTGTGGCTCGACACCGTGGACCGTCGGTTACGTCCCCACCTGCCCCCTTCACTGTCCGCACACGCACGCGTGGCCAACCTTGATCGAGGCAGACTCGTGTTCGTCGTCGATGCACCGGTGTGGCATGCCAAGCTTCGGCTTGCCGCCCCCCAGATTCTCGACGCGGCCCGTTCCCTCGGACTCGACGTGGCCGAAGTCGTCGTCAAGACAACTCCCCCCGTTGCACCGCCTGGGCAGACAACGCGGAAGGCCTTCCCCATGTCCGCGGCTGCACAAAAAGACCTGCAGGCGGCATTGGCGTCACTCAAGAACCCTGACCCCACAGGGTCCAAGTGACGCCTACCGGAGGCGGATGGCTTGGCACGCAACCTGCGTAGCGGCCGTCCGTTACCGGGGGGACGGGGCATCCTAGCGGCCCTTCCCCCTGCTTTTGTTAAGCATTTGGAAGCTGTTCGGTAACTTTTAGTTAAGAAAAGGTTAAAGCGTCACGGGATGTTCACGTCCGTGACCGGGTTAACCTTTAGTACGTGCGCACGGCGAGCGGGCAGCGGCGACCCCACCGGGCGGCCGGCTGGGGAACGGCGGGCGGCTGGAGCGCAGGCCGGGGGAATGGCGCGACGGGTCGCCGCGCCGCAGGCGTCAGACCGGCGCGGGGGTGCCGTAGACGACGGGCGCGGGCGCCTCGTCGGGGAAGCTCACCAGCTCCCAGGCGGCCTGTTCGGCCAGCAGGGCGCGGACCAGCTTGTTGTTGAGGGCATGGCCGGACTTGTAGCCCTCGTAGGCGCCGATGATGGGGTGGCCGGCCAGGTACAGGTCGCCGACCGCATCGAGGATCTTGTGGCGCACGAACTCGTCGGCGTAGCGCAGGCCGTCGTCGTTGAGCACCCGGAACTCGTCGAGGACGATTGCATTGTCCATCGAGCCGCCCAGGCCCAGGTTGCGCTCGCGCATGTACTCCAGGTCGCGCATGAAGCCGAAGGTGCGCGCGCGGCTCACCTCCTTCACGTACGACGCGGTGGAGAACTCGATCTCGGCGCGGGAGTGCGCGGCCGGGATGGCCGGATGGTCGAACTCCACGGTGAAGCCGATGCGGAAGCCGTCGTGCGGCTCGAAACGGGCGACCTTGTCGCCGTCGCGCACTTCCACCGGGCGGGTGATGCGGATGAAGCGCTTGGGCGCGTCCTGCTCGGCGATGCCGGCGGACTGCAGCAGGAACACGAACGGACCGGCGGAGCCATCCATGATCGGCACTTCCGGCGCCGACAGGTCGATGTACGCGTTGTCGATGCCCAGGCCGGCCATTGCCGACAGCAGGTGCTCGACGGTCTGGATCTTGGCCGGGCCGCAACTCAGGCCGGTGCACAGCGTGGTCTCGGTGACCAGGTCGGCCCGCGCGGGGATGTCCATCACCGGGTCCAGGTCCACGCGCCGGAACACGAGGCCGGTATCCACGGCGGCCGGGCGCAGGGTGAGGAACACTTTCTCACCGCTGTGCAGGCCCACGCCGGTGGCGCGGATCACGTTCTTGAGGGTGCGTTGGCGGGGCATCGGCGGTGGATTGGCCTTGGGACAAGTGCGGGTGGGCCGGTTCATGGGGGCGGCCCAATGAGAACCACTCCCAACTTCAGCCGCGGAAGATTAGCACGGGGCATGCTGAACAGCCGCGAAAACCGGGAATGCAGCATCCCGCCAGCGTCAACAGTGACGGGAAAACGGGCCGGTCGGACGCCGCCGACCGACCCACAAGCCCTGCCCGAAGCGGGAGGGCAAACGGTCTTGCTCAGGCCCATGCAACGGGGACACGTTGCAGGGGCCCTGGGACAGGACACGCCCCGAGGCGCCGCTGGCGACGGCGCCGGGGGATGACGCCGGTCAGTCCGCCTGGCGGCGGAGGAAGGCCGGGATGTCGAGGTAGCTGTCGAAGTCAGCTGCACCGGTGCTCGAGGCCGGTTCGGCGGCCGGACGCGCGGCGTTGCTGCGCAGGCTGCCACCGAAGCTCGGGATGGCCGGGCTGCCCGCGTTGAACGAGGCCGTCGGCGCGAAGGCGTCGGCCACGTCGTCGATCGGCAGGCCGGTGGTGCCGTCCAGGCGCGGCTGGCTGCGCACCAGTTCGACCTGCGGGCGGCGGTGGGTCTGGAAGCCAGTGTCGCGGCCACGCTCGTGGATCGGCTGGCGGGCGGCGGCACGGTTCAGGCCGGTGGCGACCACGGTGACCTTGACCTCGTCCTGCATGTCCGGATCGAGCACGGTGCCGATCACCACGGTGGCGTCCTCGGAAGCGAAGCCTTCGATGGTGCGGCCCACTTCGTCGAACTCGGCCATGGTGAAGTCGGGGCCGGCGGTGATGTTGACCAGGATGCCGTTGGCGCCGGCCAGGTTCACGTCGTCCAGCAGCGGGTTCTGGATGGCGGACTCGGCGGCGGCCTGCGCGCGGTCGTCGCCGCGGGCGCTGCCGGTGCCCATCATGGCCAGGCCCATCTCGCTCATCACGGTGCGCACGTCGGCGAAGTCGACGTTGATCAGGCCCGGGCGCACGATCAGGTCGGCGATGCCCTGCACGGCGCCCAGCAGCACGTCGTTGGCGGCGCGGAAGGCCTGGATCATGGTGGCGTTGCGGCCGAGGACGGTGATCAGCTTTTCATTCGGAATGGTGATCAGCGAGTCGCAGTGGTGGCTCAGTTCCTCGATGCCCTTGAGCGCGACCTGCATGCGGCGGCGGCCTTCGAACGGGAACGGCTTGGTGACCACGGCCACGGTCAGGATGCCCATCTCCTTTGCCAGCTGCGCCACGACCGGCGCGGCGCCGGTGCCGGTGCCGCCGCCCATGCCGGCGGTGATGAACACCATGTCGGCGCCCTGCAGCGCGTCCATCAGGCGCTCGCGGTCTTCCAGCGCGGCCTGGCGGCCGACTTCCGGGTTGGCGCCTGCGCCCAGGCCCTTGGTGACGTTGCCACCGAGCTGCAGCTGCAGCTTGGCGCCGCAATTCTTGATGGCCTGCGAGTCGGTGTTGGCGGTGATGAATTCCACGCCGTCGACGTTGCCATTGACCATGTGCGCGACCGCGTTGCCGCCGCCGCCGCCCACGCCGATGACCTTGATCACCGCATTCGGGGCCATCTGTTCAACCAGTTCAAAGTGCGCCATGTCCGTGTCCTCGATTTGTCTAGTTATGTGTGCTGCTGTTGTTGTTTGCGTTGCTTCGGGTGTCGCCCTGGCGGGCGCTGCATCCCTGCCTATGACTGCCTTCCAACCACGCTTCGACTCCCCTTCCCCACTCCGCCGGCCGCCGCGCCCTCACGGTGGCCGTGTCTTGCACCCGCGACGTCAGAACTCGCCGCGATACCAGTTCTTCAACTTGCTCAGGAACCCGCCCGCACGCCCGGTGGGCAGCACCGGCCGGCGCGGGTTCTCGATCTGGCTGCCCATCAGCAGCAGGCCCACGCCGGTGGCGTGCACCGGGTTGCCCACCACTTCGCCCAATCCCGTGACGTGCTGGGGGATGCCCACGCGCACCGGCATCTGCAGCATCTCTTCGGCCAGCTCGACCACACCTTCCATCTTGGCGGCGCCGCCGGTCAGCACCATGCCGGCGCGGACGTGCTGTTCGAAGCCGCTGCGGCGCAGTTCGGCCTGCACCATCTCGAAGATTTCCTCGTAACGGGCCTGCACGGCCTGCGCCAACGAGGCGCGCGGCATGCGGCGCGGCGGGCGGTCGCCCACAGACGGCACCTGGATGGATTCCTCGGCGGTCGCCATCTGCGCCAGCGCGCAGGCGTAACGCACCTTGATCTGCTCGGCCTCGGGCGTGGGCGTGCGCAGCATGTGCGCGATGTCCTCGGTGACCTTGTCGCCGGCAATCGGCAGGCTGGCGCTGTGCGCGATCGCGCCGCCGACAAACACGGCGATGTCGGTGGTACCGGCGCCCATGTCGACCAGCACCACGCCGAGCTCGCGCTCGTCGCTGGTCAGCACGGCGTTGCTGGAGGCCAGCACGCCCAGGATCAGGTCATCGACCTGCAGGCCGCACTTCTGCACGCACTTGGTGATGTTGGCGGCGGCGGCGCCGGCACAGGTGACCAGGTGCGCGTGCACTTCCAGGCGCACGCCCGTCATGCCGACCGGGTTGCGGATGCCTTCCTGCGAGCCGTCGAGCACGTAGTCGCGCGGGATGGCGTGCAGGATCTTCTGGTCGGCGGGAATGGCGACGGCCTTGGCCGCTTCCAGCACGCGGTCCAGGTCGGCCAGGGTCACTTCGCCATCGCGGATCGGCGCCACGCCCTGCGAATTGCGGCACTGGATGTGGCTGCCGGAAATGGAGGCGTACACCGAGCGGATCTCGCAGCCGGCCATCAGCTCGGCTTCCTCGATCGCGCGCTGGATGGACTGCACGGTGGAGTCGATGTCCACGACCACGCCACGACGCATGCCGCGCGACTCATGCGAGCCGATGCCGATCACCTCGATCGGATTGCCCGGCGAGTACTCACCGACCAGCGCCACCACCTTGGAGGTGCCGATATCGAGGCCAACGATCAGGGATTTGTCACCCTTGCGGTTCATGTCTGTCCTTGCTGCGTGGTGCTGCCGCCCGGCATGGCCGGTGCGGTGGGGGAAACGGGGGCGTCCTCGGCGGACGGCTTGGGCGCCGGCGCCCAGGACAGCGCGAAACCATTGGTGTAGCGGAGGTCGGCGCGGGTCAGCACCTTCTCCTGTTGCGCCAGCAACTGCGGCATCAGCCGCACGAAGCGCTTGAGTCGGGCGCGCGCCTCGCTGCGACCGACCACCACTTCGGCGCCGCTGGCGGCGACGTCGGTGGTGCGCGCACGGCTCTGCAGCACCAGACTCCAGCTGCCGCGCGCATCGATTTGCAGCTTGTCGACGTTGAAGCCGATGGGCGCGAACAGTTCGCGCGACTCGTTGTAAAGCGATACCACTTCGGGCACCCGCGACTCGGGGCCGCCCAGGTGCGGCAGGCCCTTGGGGACCTGCACGCCCTTGGCGGGGAACAGGCGACCCTCTTCCGACAGCAGGCGGTCCTCGCCCCAGCGGGCGAAGGGATGGTGCTCGGTGACGCGCACTTCCAGCACGTCGGGCCAGCGCTTGCGCACGTCCGCGGTCTCGACCCACGGCAGGCGGGCGACCGCGTTGCGCGCGGCTTCCAGGTCGACCGCGAAGAAACCGCGCTTGGCGTACGGCAACAGGGTTTTCTGCAGCAGCGCGCCGTCGACCCGCTCAAACTCGCCGGTCACGCGCAGCTTGGACAGCGGCCAGTGGCCCGCGCCCACCCAGCCGTTGACCACGGCCACCACCGGCAGCACCACCAGTGCTACCGCCAGCAGCCATCCGACGAGTCGCAGCAGGGCGTTCACGCCGCCGCACCTCCTTGCAGGCTGGACTCCAGCACGCGCCAGCACAGGTCTTCGAAGCTGATGCCGACTTGGCGCGCGGCCTTGGGCACCAGTGAGTGACTGGTCATGCCCGGCGCGGTGTTCACTTCGAGCAGGTAGAACTGGCCGGTGGCGCGGTCGCGCATCACGTCCACGCGGCCCCAGCCGGTGCAGCCGGCGGCGAGGAACGCTGCGAGCGCGATGCGCTGGATCTCCGCTTCCGCCTCGCCTTCCAGACCGGGGCACAGGTACTGGGTGTCTTCGGCGATGTACTTGGCGTTGTAGTCGTACCACTCGCCCTTGGGCACGATGCGGATCGACGGCAGCGCGGTGTGGCCTTCGCCGTTGGCGAGGATGCCGACGGTCAGTTCGTCGCCGACCACCAATTGCTCCATCAGCATCTCGCCGGGGTAGCGCGCGGCGAGCGCGACGGCATCGGCGAGGCCCGCCTCGTCATGCACGCGCGAGACGCCGACGCTGGAGCCTTCGCAGGAGGGCTTGATGATCAGCGGCAGGCCGATCTGGCGCGCGGCGGCGTGCACGTCATCGCCCTTGGCCAGACGCACGTAGCGCGGCGTCGGCAGGCCGACACTCAGCCACACCTGCTTGGTGCGGATCTTGTCCATGGCCAGCGCGGAACCGAGCACGTCCGAGCCGGTGAACGGCACGCCCAGCGCGGTGAGCAGGCCCTGCAGCACGCCGTCCTCGCCACCACCCTTGTTGCCATGGAGAATGTTGAACACGCGGTCGACCTTGCCGGCGCGGATCGCCTCCACCAGTGCGGGGATGCCGTCCACGGCGAAGGCGTCGATGTGGTGGGCACGCAGCGCGTCGAGCACGTTGCGGCCGGAGTCGAGCGACACCTCGCGCTCGGAACTGGTGCCGCCCATCAGTACGGCGACGCGACCGAACACGGCCGGGTCGGTGACGCGCGGGGCGACGAAGGGCACGGTGGGGGCCGGCACGTTCACTTGGGTTCTCCTTGCGGGGCCGCGTCCGCGAAGCCGGACTTGGCGATGTGTTGCGCGGCATGGCCGATGTCACCCGCGCCCATCATCAGCAGCAGGTCGCCATCGGCGAGGATGTCGGGGAGCACCTGGGCCAGCTCGGCGGAGGTGTGCACCACCACCGGGTCGATGCGGCCACGGGCGCGAATGGCGCGGGCCAGCGACTTCGCATCGGCGCCCGCGATGGGCGCCTCACCGGCCGGATAAACCTCGGTCAGGACCAGCGCATCGACCGACGACAGCACGGCGGCGAAGTCATCGAACAGGTCGCGGGTTCGGCTGTAGCGGTGCGGCTGGAAGGCCACGACCAGGCGCTTGTCCGGCCAGCCGCCGCGCGCGGCTGCGAACACCGCTTCCAGCTCCTTGGGGTGGTGGCCGTAATCGTCCACCAGCGTGACCTTGGCGCCCTTGGCGGTGCTGGGCTCGGCCAGCAGGTTGAAGCGGCGGCCGATGCCGGCGAACTTCTCAAGCGCGCGTCCGATGGCGTCGGCGGTGACGCCGAGCTGCCAGCCCACCGCCGCGGCGGCCAGCGAATTGAGCACGTTGTGGCGGCCGGGGAGCGCCAGTGTGACCGGCGTGTGCGTGCCGTCGGGCAGGCACAGGGTGAAGCGCATGTGCGGGCCGGCCTGCTGCACGTCCACCGCGCGGACATCGGCATGTTCGCCGAAGCCGTAGGTCATCACGTGGCGCGAGGTGCGCGCGGCGAGCGCCGCCACTTCCGGATCCTCGATGCACAGCACGGCCAGGCCGTAGAACGGCAGGCGGTGCAGGAATTCGTCGAATGCGGCCTGGACCTTGGCAAAGTCGCCGCCGTAATTCTCCAGATGGTCGGCATCGATGTTGGTGACCACCGCGATCTGCGGGTTGAGGCGCAGGAAGCTGCCGTCGCTTTCGTCGGCCTCGGCCACCAGCCAGTCGCCCTTGCCCAGGCGCGCATTGGCACCCGCGGCGAGCAACTGGCCACCGATGACGAAGGTCGGGTCGATCCCGCCCTCGCCCAGCACGCTGGCCGTGAGCGAGGTGGTGGTGGTCTTGCCGTGGGTGCCGGCGACCGCGATGCCGCGCTTGAAGCGCATCAGCTCGGCGAGCATCTCCGCACGCGGCACCACCGGGATACGCTGCGCGCGCGCTTCCATCAATTCCGGGTTATCGGCCTTGATCGCGCTGGAAACCACCACGCAGTCGGTGCCCAGCACGTTGGCCGCCGCATGGCCTTTCTGCACGCTGATGCCGAGCGAGGCGAGGCGACGGGTGACTGCGTTGTCGGCGTTGTCCGAACCGGACACCTGGTAGCCGAGCGTGCACATCACTTCCGCGATGCCGCTCATGCCGACACCGCCGATACCGACGAAGTGCACGCGCGGGAAGGCCTTGGCGAGGTCGCCGTTGTGTTGCAGGCGGCGGCGAAGGGCCGAACTCATGCGGTGTGCTCCAGGACGATGTCGGCAACGCGGGCGGCCGCGTCGGGTTTGGCGAGCGACCGCGCGGCCTGCGCCATGTGCAGCAGGGCATCGCGGTCGTTGAGGGATTGCAGGGTGGCGGCCAGGCGCTGGTCGAGCCCATCGTCCTGGGGCAGCAGGCGCGCGGCATGGCGTGCGACCAGGTACTGCGCGTTCTTGGTCTGGTGGTCGTCCACGGCCTGCGGGAACGGCACCAGCACGCTGGGCACGCCCACCGCGCACAGCTCGGCCAGCGTCAACGCGCCCGCCCGGCACACCACGACATCCGCCCACGCATAGGCGGCCGCCATGTCGGCAATGAACGGTTCCACCGACGCGGACACGCCGGCCTGCGCGTAGGCCTGTTCGGCTTCGGCGCGCATCTTCTCGCCGCACTGGTGGCGGACGTCAAAGGCCACCGCGCCGTGCAGTGCCGCGATCGCCTTCGGCACCGCGGCATTCAAGGCGCGGGCGCCCTGGCTGCCGCCCAGCACCAGCAGGCGCAGCGGACCTTCGCGACCAGCGAAGCGCTGCTCGGGCGGGGCGACGGCGGAAATCTCAGCCCGCACCGGATTGCCGACCACTTCTTCCTGCACCGTGTGGAAGGTGTCCGGGAAGCCGGTCAGTACATGGCGCGCCAGGCGCGACAACACACGGTTGGTCATGCCCGGCGCGCGGTTTTGTTCGTGCACGATCAGCGGAATACCCGCCAGGCGCGCGGCCAGCCCACCGGGGCCAGCCGCAAAACCACCAAAGCTGATGACGGCGCGCGGCTGGCGCTGCCGCAGCACCTGGCCGGCGGCGCGCACCGTGCCCAGCAGCTTGAACGGCGCCGCCAGCAGCGTGGCGATGCCCTTGCCGCGCACACCGCGCACGGCAATGGTGTCGATGGCGATGTCGTGCTGCGGCACCAGCCGCGTCTCCATGCCGCCCTCGGCCCCCAGCCACAGCACGGGCTGGCCACGCTCGCGCAGGGCACGGGCCACGGCCAGGCCCGGGAAGATATGACCGCCGGTGCCACCGGCGAGGATCATCACCGGGTGCAGGTCGGTATCGGTGGCGGCGGGCTTCATACGCCCCTCCCGAGGACGGGCTCGACGCGCTGGCGCAGCCGGCTGGTGCCGCGCACCGCATCGGCACCCTTGGACACGGCCACGCGCGCGGCGGCAGCCATGGCAGGCAGCGGCTGGGCGGTGGGCGGGATGTAGGCGGGCGCACCGCTCATGGCGGCCGCGCTTTCGCCGCGACGCAGCGCGACCTGGCGCTGCGCGCGATCAAGTTCGTAGGACACGCGCAGCAGCAGGCCGACGGCGACACAGGTCATCATCACGCTGGAACCGCCGTAGGAAATCAGCGGCAGGGTCAGGCCCTTCGTCGGCAGCAGCCCCAGGTTCACGCCGATGGACACCAGTGCCTGCAAACCGATCCACAGGCCGATGCCGAAGGCGCAGTAGCCGGCGAAGTGACGGCGCATCTCCACGCACTTGTAGCCCACCCAGAACGCGCGTCCGACGAAGGCGGTGAAGAGGCCCACGACCATGACCACGCCCAGGAACCCGAACTCCTCGGCGATGACCGCCATGATGAAGTCCGTGTGCGCTTCCGGCAGGTAAGACAGCTTCTGCACCGACGCACCCAGGCCCACGCCCAGCCATTCGCCGCGCCCGACGGCCATCAGCGCATTGGCCAACTGGTAGCCGGCGCCAAAGGGATCGGCGAACGGGTCGGTGAACGAGGTGATGCGGCGCATGCGGTACGGCTCGGCGATGGCGATCACGGCCAGCAGCGGCAGGCCGATCAGCACCGGCGCGAACATGCGCGGCATGTTCACCCCGCCCAGCACCAGCATGCCCGCGGTGATGGCCAGCAGCAGCGAGGAGGACCCGAAGTCTGGCTGCATCAGCAGGATGACCACCAGCGCGACGGCCACGCCCAGCGGCTTGAGCATGGCGGGCCAGGTGGCGCTGACCTCTTCGCTGAAGCGCTTGAGGTAACTCGCCAGCCAGATGATGAAGAACAGCTTGACGGCTTCGACCGCCTGGAAGCCGGCGATGCCAAGATTCAGCCAGCGGCGCGCGCCATTGACGGTGCGGCCGATGCCCGGCACGAACACCAGCAGCAACAGCACGAAGCACGCCAGCAACAACCACCAGCTGTGCTGCTCGACCGTCTTGAGCTCGGTGCGCGCGATCCACGCGGCCAGCACCAGGCCGCCACCAATGAACACGGCATGGCGGATAAGGTAGTAGTACTGGCTGGAGCCTTCGTCTTCGGCGATGGCGACCGATGCCGAGCCCACCATGACCACGCCCAGGCAGACCAGTGCCAGGGCGATACCCAGCAGCCAGGGATCGAAACGGCCCTGGATGGCGTCGAGGCGGGTGGCTTGGCGGGCGGCGGCATCCATGTCAGCGCACCTTCAACGTGGCCAGTCCGACCAGGACCAGCACCACCGAAATGATCCAGAAACGCACGATCACGCGCGGCTCTGGCCAGCCCTTGAGCTCGAAGTGGTGGTGGATCGGCGCCATGCGGAACACGCGCTTGCCGGTCAGCTTGAAGCTGGCGACCTGGATCATCACCGACAGGGTCTCGATGACGAAGATGCCGCCCATGATCACCAGGACCAGTTCCTGGCGCACGATCACCGCGATGGTGCCGAGCACGGCGCCCAGCGCCAGCGCGCCGATGTCGCCCATGAACACCATCGCCGGGTAGGTGTTGAACCACAGGAAGCCCAGGCCCGCGCCGGCGATGGCCGCGCAGATGACCACCAGTTCGCCCGCGCCGGGCACCGCCGGGATCTGCAGGTATTTCGAAAATTCAGCGTGGCCCGAGGCGTAGGCAAACACGCCCAGCGCCGACGCCACCAGCACCGTGGGCATGATGGCCAGGCCGTCCAGGCCGTCGGTCAGGTTGACCGCGTTGGAGAAGCCGACGATCCACAGGTAGGCGATGGCGACGAAGCCAATGCCGGCCAGCGGCAGCGCGACGGCCTTGAAGAACGGCACGTAGAACGTGGTCGCGGCCGGCACGTCGGCATACAGGTACAGATACAGGCCGGCGCCCAGCCCGAACAGCGATTGCAGTGCGTACTTGGTGCGCGACTTCATGCCGTTGGGATCGCGCTTGACGATCTTGATCCAGTCATCCCACCAGCCGATCCAGCCGAAGGCGATCATCACCGCCAGGACCACCCACACGTACTTGTTGCGCAGGTCGCCCCACAGCAGCACCGAGGCGAGCACGGTGAGCAGGATCAGCGCACCGCCCATGGTCGGCGTGCCGGCCTTGGAGAAGTGCGACTGCGGACCGTCCTTGCGGATCGGCTGGCCGCCCTTGAGCTGGCCGAGGCGGCGGATCACCGCCGGGCCCCACCACAGCGACAGGGCCAGCGCGGTCAGCGCGCTGAGGATGCCGCGGAAAGTGAGGTAGTTGAACAGGCCGAACAGGCTCTGCAACTGCTCCAGCCAGCGCGCGAGTTCAAGCAGCATGGGTGTTCCCCTTTTCCGCGCCCAGCAGCGCGGTCACGATCTTGTCCATCGCGCTGCCGCGCGAGCCCTTGACCAGCACGCGCACGCCTTCGCGCAGGTCGGCGGCCAACGCCGTCGCCAGCGCCTCATGGCTGTCGAACTGCATCGCGCCTTCGCCGAAAGCGGTGGCGGCGGCCGCGCTCAGCGGCCCCAGCGAGTACAACCGGCGCAGGCCGGCGGCCTTGGCGCGGCGCCCGGCTTCGGCATGCATGGCCTCGGCGTCGTCGCCCAGTTCTCGCATGTCACCCAGCACCAGCCAGCCCTCGCCACCGCCGGCGGCCAGCGTGTCGATGGCGGCCGCGAGCGACCCGGGGTTGGCGTTGTAGCTGTCGTCAATCAGCACTGCACCGTTGCCGAGGCGGTGCGAGATCAGGCGGCCGGCCACCTGCTGCGCGGCGCTCAGGCCTTCGGCGATCACGTCCAGCGGCACGCCCAGCGCACCGGCCATGGCGGCGGCCGCCAGCGCATTGCGCACGTTGTGGCGGCCCGGCATGGCCAGCGTCACCGGCGCCTCGCCCGCGGGCGTGACCAGGATGAAACGCGAGCCGTCGGCATCGAGCACGATGTCGCGCGCGGTCACGTCGGCGCCGTGGTCCAGGCCGAAGTACACCAGTTGGCGACCGTGTGCGCGTTCGGCGAAGTACGGGGCGAAGGCGTCGTCGGCATTGATCACTGCGGTGCCGTCGGCAGGCAGCGCGTCGTAGATCGCGGCTTTGGTGTCGGCCACGGCCAGCAGGCTGCCCATGCGCTCCAGGTGGGCCGGCGCGATGTTGTTGACCAGCGACACGTCGGGACGCGCGACGCGGGTCAGGTAGGCGATGTCGCCCGGCTTGCCCGCGCCCATCTCGTACACCGCGTAGCGCGCGTCGTCCGGGGCGTCGATCACGGCGAGCGGCAGGCCGATCTCGTTGTTGCGGTTGCCCGGGTTGGCGTAGGTCTTGCCGGCACGCTCCAGGATCGACAGCACCAGCGTCTTTACGCTGGTCTTGCCGTTGCTGCCGGTGATGGCCACCACCTTGCCGCCCACGCGCTCGTGCTGCAGCGCTGCGGCGAGGTCGGCCAGCGCGCGCTCGGTGTCGTGCACCACCACCTGCGGCAGGTCCCAGCCGGCCACGCGTGCGGGCGCGTGGTGCGACACCAGCGCGGCCGTGGCGCCGGCTTCCGCGGCGTCCTGCAGGTGCTCATGGCCGTCGAAGCGCTCACCCTTGAGCGCAAGGAACAGCACGCCTTCGCCGTTGAAAAGCGTGCGGGTGTCCGTGGACACGGCGAAAACCTGGCGGTCGTCGCCCTCCAGGTGCCCACCCACCATGCGCGCGATCGTCGAGAGCCACAGCGTCTTCATGCGCGAGCCTCCAATGCAGCGCGCGCCACGTCCGTGTCGTCGAAGGGGTATTGCACGCCGTTGATCTCCTGGTACGGCTCGTGACCCTTGCCGGCCACCAGCACGATGTCGTCCGCCGCGGCGGCGGCCACGGCGAAGGCGATGGCCTTCGCACGGTCGCGCTGCACGTGGACGGCCTGCGGCGCGGCGAAGCCGGCCATGATGTCCTGCACGATCTGGTCGCCGTCCTCGGCGCGCGGGTTGTCGTCGGTGACCACGACGACGTCCGCCAGGCGCTCGGCGATCGCCGCCATCTGCGGGCGCTTGCCGCGGTCGCGCTCGCCGCCGCAACCGAACACGCACATCAGACGCGCCTCGGAATGCCCGCGCAGCGTGGCCAGCGCCTGCTCCAGCGCATCCGGCGTATGGGCGTAATCGATCACCACCAGCGGACGACGACCCGTCGGCCCTTCATCGCCGCCAAGGCGATTCATGCGGCCGTGGATGGGCTGCAGCCGGGCCAGCGTGGCGGCGATGTCCGCGGGCGCCTGGCCCAGTGCGTACAGGGTGGCCGCCACGGCCAGCAGGTTGTCGACGTTGAACCGGCCCAGCAACGGCGAAAGCACGGGGTGCACTTCGTCCGCCACGACCAGGTTGAAATGCAGGCCGCCCGCGTCCAGGCGCGGCGCCTCGGCGCGCACCACC
This sequence comes from Lysobacter olei, assembly GCF_054777355.1. Lineage (NCBI taxonomy): Bacteria > Pseudomonadati > Pseudomonadota > Gammaproteobacteria > Lysobacterales > Lysobacteraceae > Lysobacter > Lysobacter olei. Next base: position 41,359 of record NZ_BAAHAT010000008.1, read on the forward strand.
GCCTCGGCATGCCCGCGCGAGCTGAAGCCGATGCAGCGCACGCCTTCGGCCAGCATGCCGGGCAGCGTGGCGCCGAAGGCGTCATCGAGGTTGACCACCGCGGCCTTGAGTCCCGGCCACTGGAACAGGCGCGCCTTGGCCGCGCCGTAGGTGCCCATGTCGCCGTGGTAGTCGAGATGGTCACGGGTGAGGTTGGTGAACACGGCGACGTCGTAATGCAGGCCGGCCACGCGGCCCTGGTCGAGCGCGTGCGAACTGACCTCCATGGCCACCGCCTTGGCGCCGGCCTCATGCAGCTCGGCGAGCAGGCTGTGGGTGCGCAGCACCAGCGGCGTCGTGAAACCGGTCGGGACGACGTGGCCGTACAGGCCCGTGCCCAGCGTACCCACGCTCCCCGCGGTGGTGCCCTGCAGCGTCCACGCCTGCGCGAGCAGCTGCACGGTGGAGGTCTTGCCGTTGGTGCCGGTGACCCCCACCAGGGTCATCGCCTCGGTGACACGGTCGTGGAAGGCGTCGGCGAGTTCACCCAGGCGCGCACGCAGGTCAGGCACCGCAATAGCGCCGGCCGGCGGCGCCAGGTGGTCCGGCGCCGGCGGCTCGAACAGCACGGCCACCGCGCCGGCGGCCAGCGCCTGCTCGGCGAACTGAAGGCCATGCGCACCGAAGCCGGCGATGGCCACGAAAGCGCAGCCCGGCGTGACCTCACGGCTGTCCATGACCAAACCGGAGATGCGCAGATCGCCGGGGATGCCGGCGACGTCGGGAAGCAGGGTGGCGAGCAGCTTGGTACCGCTCATGGCAGCCCTCCCACCACCGGGACCGGGCTCGGCAAGGTTGCCCCGGCCTGCGCGACGGCGGGCAGCACCGGGCCGTCCTTCGATGGCTTGCCGCCGTTGGCCCGGATGCGCTTGGCCTCCGCCTCGGCCTGTGCCGCCAGCCACGTGTCGATGTCGTCGGGCGCCACGTCCATCAGACGGAGCGAACCTTCCATCACGCTCTTGAACACCGGCGCGGACACCAGGCCACCGAAATAGCCCTTGCCCGGATCCGGATCGTCCACCACCACCACCATGGAGAAGCGGGGGCGATCCACGGGCACCAGGCCGGCAAAGAAGGACACGTAGCGCCGCGAGTAGCCGCCGGTGCTGTTGAACTTGCGCGCCGTGCCGGTCTTGCCTGCGACGTGGTAGCCCAGGATGGCCGCCTGCGTGGCGGTACCGCCTTCCTCGGTCACGGTCTGCATCATGCGCAGCACTTCGTTGGCGATCGCCGGCTCCAGCACCTGGCGCGACTCGCGCTCCTCGCCCTTCACGAAGGTCGGGCGGATCAGCTTGCCGCCGTTGCCCAACGCGGCATACGCCACGGCGATCTGCAGCGGGGTGGCCGACAGGCCGTAGCCGTACGACATGGTGGCCTTGGTGGTGCCGAACCATTTGGCCGGCGGCGACAGCAGGCCCGGCGACTCGCCCGGGAAGCCGCTCTGCGGCACCTGCCCGTAGCCGAAGCCGCGGATGAACTCGTAGAAATACTGGCTGTCCAGCTTGGCCGCGATCTGCGCCGCGCCCAGGTTGGAACTCTTGGTGATGATGCCGGTGGTGGTCTGGATGCCGTAGTTGCGGTGGTCGCGGATGGTGTAGCGGCGGTCCAGGGCCATGTAACCCGGGTTGAGGTCGAACACCGTGTTGGGCGTGATCACGCCCGCCTTGAGCCCGGCCGCCACGGTCAGCGGCTTCATGGTGGAGCCCGGCTCGACCACGTCGGTCACCGCGCGGTTGCGGTGGGCATCGATGTTGGTGCCACCGCCGGCATTGGGGTTGTACGTGGGCAGGTTGGCCATCGCCAGCACTTCGCCCGTCGCCACGTCCAGCACCACCACCGAGCCCGCGCTGGCGCCGGTGCGCAGCAGCGCGCTGCGCAGTTCGCGATGCGCCAGGTACTGGATGCGGCGGTCGATGGTCAGCGTCAGGTCCTTGCCGGGCTCGGCGGGGGTGACCAGGTCCACGCTCTCGACGATGTTGCCCTGGCGGTCGCGGATGACCCGCTTGCTGCCGGGCTTGCCGCGCAACCAGTCCTCAAAGGCCAGCTCGAGCCCTTCCTGGCCGCGATCGTCGATGTTGGTGAAGCCCAGCACGTGCGCCATCGCCTCACCCTGCGGGTAGAAGCGGCGGTACTCGCGCTGCGACGACACGCCCGGGATCTTCAGCGCGAGGATGCGCTTGGCCTCGTCCGGGTTGATGCGACGCTTGAGGTAGACGAATTCCTTGCCGGCCTTCTGCCCGACCTTGCGCGCCAGGTAGTCGGCGGGCACGCCCAGCGCCTGGGCCAGCTCCGGGATGCGTGCCGGGTTCTTCAGCAGCTCCTGCGGATTGGCCCAGATCGATTCCACCGGCGTCGACACCGCCAGCGGCTCGCCGTTGCGGTCGGTGATCATGCCGCGCGAGGTCGGGATCGGCAGTTCGCGCTTGAAGCGCGCTTCGCCCTGCTCACGGTAGAACTCGTTGTGCACCACCTGCAGGTCGAACGCGCGACCGACCAGCACCACCGAGCACAGGCCCAGCGCGCCACCGACCATCAGCAAACGGCCCCGCAGATCGAAGCCGCCGCGGTTGCGGCCGCGCCCGCGGCCACCGTCGCCGCGCAAAGCCTGCAGCCGCAAACGGATCGCGGCCAGCAGGCGCTGGCCGGCGGTGGCGTGGGGCTGCGCGTCGCGGCGGGTCATGGCCGGATCACCACGGTTTCGGCGCCTTCGGGAAACTTCATGCCGAGGCGGTCACGGGCCACCTGGTCGATGCGGTTGCTCTCCGCCCAGGTCGCCTGCTCCAACTGGAGCCTTCCGAATTCGATATTGAGGTCGTCGCGGGCCTTTTCCAGCTGGCTGAACTGGATGAACAGGCGGCGATGCTGGTGGCGGGCCTGCACCACCATCAGCGCCGAGATGAGGTTGGCCACGATCAGTGCGACCAGGGCGATGCGCAGGCTCATGCGGCCGCCCCCAACTTCTCGGCAACGCGCAGCACGGCGCTGCGGGCGCGCGGGTTGGTGGCGGTTTCCTCGTCAGTCGCCTTCTGCGCGCCGTCGATGGCCAGCAGCGTCGGCGTGAACGCCTGTTCCACCGGCATGCGACGGTTGGCCGGCGGGGCCTTGGAATGCTTGGCGATGAACTGCTTGACGATGCGGTCTTCCAGCGAATGGAAGCTGATCACCGCCAGCCGGCCGCCAGGCTTGAGGCGCGCCATCGCCGCGTCCAGACCGGCCTCGAGGTCGGCCAGCTCGCGGTTGATGAAGATGCGGATGGCCTGGAAGCTGCGCGTGGCCGGGTGGATCTTGCTGTCGCCGCGGGGCATGACCGAGGCGATCAGGTCGGCCAGCTGTGCGGTGCGAAGCAGCGGCTGCGCGTCGCGGCGGCTCACGATCGTGCGCGCGATCTTGCGGCTCTGGCGCTCCTCGCCGTAGGTCCACAGCACGTCGGCGATCTCGCGCTCGTCGGCGCGGGCCAGCCATTGCGCGGCGCTTTCGCCGGACTCGGGATCCATGCGCATGTCCAGCGGGCCGTCCTTGCCGAACGAAAAGCCGCGCTCGGCCTTGTCCAGCTGCGGCGAGGACACCCCCAGGTCGAACAGCACGCCGTCCAGCCCCTCGGCGGTGGCCGACCACTGCGCCAGTTCGGCGAAGCTGCCGCGGTAGATCGCGACGCGCGCGTCCGCGCCGAACTCTCGTTCGGCCACGGCGATCGCCTCGGGATCCTTGTCCATCACCAGCAGCTTCCCCTTGGGCCCCAACTGCGCCAGCACGCCGCGGGCGTGTCCACCCCGGCCGAACGTGCCATCCAGGTACGTGCCATCACCGATCACGCGCAGGCCTGCCAGCACCTGCGTGTACAAGACCGGGAGGTGGCCGGATGCCGCATGCGTGCGGTCCATGCCACCGCCCGTCACAACTGCAAATCGAGCAGCTCGTCGCTCAGATCGTCGTCAGTGATGACCTGACGGATCTGCTCGTGATGCGCGTGCTCGCTCCACAACTCGAACTTGTCGCCCATGCCCAGCAGCACGGCCTTCTTGTCGATGCCGACGGCGCTGCGGTGGCTGGGGGGAATGGTGATGCGGCTGTTGCCGTCCAGCTCGACGAAGTGGGCCGCGCCCACCAGCTTGAGCTGCATCACCCGGCTGAACTTCTTGACCCGCGGGAGCTTGTTGACGTCGTCGCGGACGCGCTCCCACACGTGCAGGGGGTAGATGTAGAGGGACCCGGATTCGAACGGGTTGTAGGTGATCACCAGCTTGTTGCCGCAATCGCGCGCGACGAGCTCGCGGTAGGCGGTGGGCACCGCCAGCCGGCCCTTCTCGTCGATCGTGATGGCGGTCTCGCCCTGGAACATTGAGCACCTTGTGTGCGCCACCTCTAAGCGGGCGGCTTCGCCACTGGAAAACCACAAAAAACCCGGATTTCCCTCTGATGCCCACCTTAGGCAGGCCCCAAGGGGTTGTCAACAACTTTCCAATGGGAATTTCACTTGGCGCATCAATGGCTTAAAGAGAACTTCACACTCTTATTCAAGACTTATCCACTAAGTCTTGTTTCGTCTCATTTTTTGAGATTCGGCACGTCTTCACGACCAGATAACAATCACTTGCGTGAGGTCGTTCTGGCTACCCCGGAGGTGCCGCACGGGATGCTGCACTGCGCCATAAGACGGGCCGCGGCGCGGGCGGGATGCCCGGGAAATGGAAAGTGGCGGAGCCGGCCGATAAGCCGGGTTCTGTCGTGGACAGTCATTCCTCTAGGCGCAGCGTCACCGCTGCGCTCAAGCAACCTACCCGGAGACACCGCGGGCCGCGGCATTGCCTCCCTATTTGGTCTTGCTCCCGGTGGGGTTTGCCGTGCCGGTCTGTTGCCAGACTCGCGGTGCGCTCTTACCGCACCGTTTCACCCTTGCCACGCGTCCGATGCTCTTTCGAACAGGGACCGTTCGGCGGTCTACTCTCTGTTGCACTTTCCGTCGGCTCGCGCCGCCCAGGCGTTACCTGGCACCGTGCCCTATGGAGCCCGGACTTTCCTCGGCATTCTTTCGAATGACGCGACTGTCTGGCCGGCTCCGCCGCAGTCATTCTCTCACGCTTTCAATGAGCGCTGGTCCAAAGCGGCAGCACTGTGTTCAGGTGCTTCGGCGGCGACTGTGCGTGGCAACGCGGCATCATTGCCCGTACAGCGCCTTCCGCGGGGCGCCGCTGAGCTCGGCAGCCAGTTTGGCGGCGGTGGACGGTGGCAGATGCTCGGCCAGCTTGGCGTACAGGCGCTTGCCTTCGGCCAGGCGCGCATCGGCGTCATCGCCCGCGCCTTCGACCATCACCACGAACTCGCCCTTGCGCTGGTTGGGGTCGGCCTGGACCTTGGCCAGCAGGTCGGCAAGGGTCCCGTCGAGTACGGTCTCGAACAGTTTGGTCAGCTCGCGCGCGATCACCGCCGGGCGCGCGGGGCCGAAGGCGGTGGCCATGTCCTCCAGCGCCTCGTCGATGCGGTGCGCGGACTCGTAGAACAGCAGGGTGCGCGGCTCGGCGGCCAGACGCGACAGGCGTTCGCGGCGCGCGGAGGCCTTGGCCGGCAGGAAGCCTTCGAAAGCGAAGCGGTCCGACGGCAGTCCGGCCACGCTCAACGCGGCGATGGCCGCGCAGGCGCCGGGCACCGGCGAGACCTTGATGCCGGCCGCGCGTGCGGCGCGGACTACGCGGAAGCCCGGGTCGCTGACCAGCGGCGTGCCTGCGTCGGAGACCAGCGCCAGCGACTCGCCGGCCTGCAGGCGTGCCACCAGTTGCGCGGCCTGTGCGTCCTCGTTGTGCTGGTGCAGCGCGACCAGCGGCCGCTCGAGGCCGAAGTGCGCGAGCAGCTGGCGGGTGTGGCGGGTGTCCTCGGCGCAGACCGCGGCCACCGTGCGCAGCGTCTCGAGCGCACGCGGGGACAGGTCGCCGAGGTTGCCGATGGGCGTGGCGACGACATGGAGGGTGCCGGGGGTGTGCATCGTGCTTCCACAGGGGGGACGGGTAGAATCGTAACCCGGTCCCCCCAAAACGCCGCGTGGCGGCGCCTGCATGCCGATGATGACTGTGTCGAGGAAGTGGATGTTCGCGCCGGTGCTGTTGGCGGCGCTCATCGGTGGCTGTGCCACGGCGCCCAGTGGCGGCCCGCGCACCGCGCAGCCCGCGCGATCGCCACAAATGCAGCAGGCGCAGGCGCTGGCAGTCGGTGCCGCCGCGCAGGCCGGCCCCGCGCGCAAGGCACAGGATGAGCAGATCGACCGCCTGCTGGCGCAACTCGACGACGCCACGCTTGCGCGCGAAGCCGCCGCCCTGCCGGCGGGTGACCCGCTGTACAACCACGCGGGGCGCGCGCTGCTGTTGCGCGGCCTGCCACTGCCCCGCCCCTTCGACCGCAGTGCGTGGAAGTTCGATGCCGGCATCCGTCCCGCCGCCGACCGCGACGGCTATCGGCCGCCGGTGAAGCTCGCCGTCCTGCTTCCGCTGTCCGGCAGCCTGGCAACGGCCGCGGCGCCGGTGCGCGATGGCCTGCTGGCGGGCTATTTCGCCGAATTGCGCGCCAAGCCTGAAATCCAGTTCTACGACACCGCCACCGGTGTGACGGCCGCGTACGAGCGGGCCGTGGCCGAAGGCAACGATTTCGTCGTTGGCCCCCTGGGGCGCGATGAGGTGACGACCGTCTTTTCCCGACCGTCGCTGCCGGTGCCGGTGCTGGCGCTCAACCGCGGCGACGTGCCGCCGCCCGCCGGCAATGCCAGCTTTTCGTTGACGCCCGAAGACGAAGGCGTCGCCGCGGCCGAATGGCTGCTCGCCCGCAAGGCGGCCCACGTCCTAGTGGTTGGTGGCGAGGACGACAGCCAGCGTCGGGCCACGCAGGCGATGCGCGAACGGCTGGCCGAACGCGGCGCCGTCGTCACCGATGTGGTCGGCAGCGCCACCCTGGATTACGCGCCGCATGCGCAGAAAGGCGTCGACGGCGTGTTCCTGGCGATCCGCGGCCCTGCCGCACGCGCCGTCATGGCGCGTCTCAGCCTGGCCGGACTGACCGGTAAGCCGGTGGTCGCGACGTCTCAATTGCTCTCCGGCACAGGCAACGCCGCGGAAGACGCAGCGCTGGATGGCATCGCCTTCCCCGCCGATGCTTGGTCGACGCAGGGCACCCGTGGGCTGCCGAGCGCGAGCGCCGCGGCGGCGATGCTGCCCACTGCCCGCGGTGCGGCGGCACGCCTGTTCGCCTTCGGCCATGACGCATGGCAGCTGACGGCGTACCTCGAACGTCTGGCCTTGGCAGCCGATGGCCGCATCCAAGGTGCCACGGGCACGCTGCGCATCGATGGGTTTGGCAACGTGCAGCGCACGCCCGCGTGGTCGACCTTCCGTGGCGGCGTCATCGTTCCGCTCTGACGCGGCCGCGCCGCGTGACCGGCGCGCCGTGGGCGCCTCTGTGGAGGCGGCGGCGCGCGACCGTCTGGTCGCCGAGGGCATGACGCCGGTCGCGGCCAATGTCGGCTACCGCCTGGGCGAGTTGGACCTGGTGATGCACGACGGCGAGAGCCTGGTGTTCGTCGAGGTGCGCTACCGGCGCGACGACCGCTTTGGCGGGGGCGCGGCTTCGGTGGACTGGCGCAAATGCCGCAAGCTCATCCGCGCCGCGGAGCTGTTCCTCATGCACCATCCGCGCTGGGCGAATGCCCCGTGCCGCTTCGACGTGATCGACGCCGAGGGCGACGCGGCCGCGCCGCGGCTGACCTGGCTGCGTGATGCGTTCCGGGTGGATGATGTGCGATGACCGGGACAGCGGTCGTCCCGGCAGCGATGCCTGTCGCCACCCATGGCGCCACCGCAACGCCATCGGTGCCACCCCTGGAATGACATGAGCACGCTGCCGCCATCGTTGTGTACTGCCTTGGCCGCGCTGCTGGGCGACGGTTGGCGTGACGATCCCAGTGAGCGCCTGGCCTACGCTTTCGACAATTCGCGCCGCGAGGCCTTGCCTGATGCCGTGGCGCTGCCCACCACGCGCGAGCAGGTGGTCGAATTGGTGTTGGCGTGCCGCGCGCACCGGGTGCCGCTGGTCGCACGCGGGCGCGGCACGAACACCACCGGGGCCACCGTGCCGGTGGCTGGCGGCGTGGTCGTTTCGTTCGAGCGCATGAACCGCATCCTCGCCATTCGCCCCGGTGACCGCTGCGTCGTGGTGGAACCGGGCGTGCTCAATGGCGACCTGCAGGCGGCACTGCAACCGCATGGGCTGTTCTGGCCACCGGACCCGACCAGCGCGGCCTTCAGCACAGTCGGGGGCAACCTGTCCTGCAACGCGGGGGGACCGCGCGCGGTGAAATACGGCGCGAGCCGCGACAACGTGCTCGCGCTCACCGCGGTGACCGGCGCGGGCGAGCTGATCGAATGCGGCACCGCCACCACCAAGGGCGCCACCGGCTATGACCTGCACCGGCTGCTGGTGGGCAGCGAGGGCACGCTGGCGCTGATCGTGGAGGCCAGCCTGCGACTGACGCCCGCGCCTTCCGCACGCCGCGCGCTGCGCGCGATCTACCGCGACGTCTCCAGCGCCGCACAAGCGGTCGCGCGGCTGATGGCGCAGCCGGTCACGCCGTCGATGCTGGAGTTCATGGATGCGCACGCCGTGGGGCTGGCGCGCGACGTTGGCGGGGCGGACCTGCCGGCCGACGCCGGTGCGCTGCTGATGATCGAAGCCGACGGCGACCCGGAAACGCTGCCGCACGACATGGAGGCGCTGGCCCGCGCGGCCGAAGGCAACGGACTGGTTTCGCTCGACGATGCCGCCGACGAAGCGGCCCGCGCGAAGTTGTGGGCGGCGCGCAAGGCCCTGTCGCCCGCGCTGCGGACGCTGGCGCCGGGCAAGATCAACGAGGACGTGGTAGTGCCCGTTTCGCGCATTCCGGCGCTGGTGGATGGCGTGCAGGCCTTGGCGCGCGAATTCGACCTGCCCATCGTCTGCTTCGGCCATGCCGGCAACGGCAACCTGCACGTCAACCTGATGTACGACCCGGCCAATGCGGCGCAATCGGAACGCGCGCGCGCGGCGATGGCCCGCGTGTTCGCGCTGGCGGTATCGCTGGGCGGCACGCTCTCGGGCGAACACGGCATCGGCCTGGCCAAACGCGACTTCATGCCGCAGGCGATTACGCCACCCACGCTGGCGCTGATGCGGCAGCTGAAGGCGGTGTTCGACCCGGACGGCATTCTCAATCCGGGAAAGCTGCTTCCACCCTGACGGCGCACGCTGCCACGTGGCCTCCATATCCCCGGTTGCTACGCTGCCGCCGTCGATTCCCTTCCGCGAGGGCCAGCACCCGTGAGTCGCCCATTGGACCGCCTGCTGCGCGACATCCGCGCCTGCCGCATCTGCGAGGCGCACCTGCCGCTCGGTCCCAATCCGGTGCTGCGCGCCAGCGCCACGGCGCGGCTACTGGTGGTCGGCCAAGCGCCGGGGACCAAGGTGCATGCCACCGGCATCCCCTGGAATGACGCCAGCGGCAAGCGGCTGCGCGAATGGCTGGGTATGGACGCGGAGGCGTTTTACGACGAGCGCCGCGTCGCGATCGTGCCGATGGGATTCTGCTACCCCGGCCGGGGCCCGTCCGGTGACCTGCCGCCACGGCCCGAGTGCCGCGCCACGTGGCATCCGAAGCTGCTGCCGCTCCTGCCCGAGATTCGCCTGACGCTGCTGATCGGCCAGTACGCGCACGCCTATTTCCTGGGGACACGGCGCAAGGCCACGCTAACCGACACGGTACGCGCGTGGCGCGACTACCTGCCGGACTTCCTGCCCCTGCCTCACCCGAGTCCGCGCAATGTGGGCTGGTTCAAGGCCAATCCGTGGTTCGAGGCGGGAACGGTGCCCGCGCTGCGCGAGCGCGTACACGAACTGCTGGGTTGAAGGCGCGGCAGCGCGTGGCGGCTCAACCCTGGAAATGCTCGTAGCCCAATCGATCGGGCACCCAGAGCGCGCCGGTGCGATCGTGCAGCGTCACTCGACCCGACGCTGCGGTGACGACACCGATGCGGGTCATCCGCACGCCGTGGCCGGCAGCCATCTGCTCCAAGGCCTCGCGCGCGGCGGCAGGTGCGGTGAAGCAAAGTTCGTAGTCATCACCGCCGCTGGACTGCAACTGCGGCAACTCCGCGCCTGCAAAGCTGACGCGCAAGGCGTCCGAGGCAGGCAGCGCGGCCACCTGCAGCTCGATCCCGACACCACTGGCCTGTGCAACGTGCGTCAGGTCAGCCACCAGGCCGTCGGAGACATCGATGCAGGCCTGCGCCTGGCCCTCAAGCGCCTGGCCCAGCGCGACCCTTGGCGTTGGCCGGTCCAGGCGATCTCGCAATGCCGGCGTCATCGGCACGCCAGCGTGCCATTGCGCAAGCGCGCCGGCGGCATCGCCCAGCGTGCCGCTGACCCAAACGTCATCGCCCACCCGTGCGGCATCGCGGCGCAGTGCGCGTCCAGGCGCGACAAAGCCATGCACGGTGACGCACACCGACAAGGGCCCGCGGGTGGTGTCGCCTCCGACGAGGGCGACGGCATGCTGGCGCGCCAGCGCAAGGAATCCGTCGAGGAATGCATCAACCCACGCGGCGTCACTTTCCGGCAGCGACAGCGACAGCGTGCACCACGCGGGGGTGGCGCCCATTGCAGCGAGGTCGGAAAGGTTGACGGCCAGCGCCTTCCAGCCGATGTCGGCAGGCGCGGTTTCAGCGGGGAAATGCACGCCCGCGTTGAGCGTGTCCATCGCCACCACCAGCTGTTGGCCGGGTGGCGGCTGCAGGAGGGCAGCGTCGTCGCCGATGCCCAGCACCACGTCATCGCGCGTGGCCACGCGCTGCTGGATGCGGGCGATCAGGTCGAATTCGGCGGAGCCGCCCATGGGGCTCAGCGTGAGCGGCCGGCGCCCACTTCCACCGCGCGCCACGCCGCGGCGGCATGGTCCAGCACGCCGTTGACGTAGGTGTGGCCGTGCTCGGCGCCGAAGCGCTTGACGGACTCGATGGCCTCGTTGATGACCACGCGGTAGGGCACGTCCGGACGCAGGCGCAGCTCGTAGGCGGCGATGCGCAGCGCGGCGCGCTCCACCGGGTCCACCTGCTCCACTTCGCGGTCGAGGAACGGGGCCAGGGCCTCGTCCAGCGCCTTCACGTGTTCGTCCACGCCACGCACCAGATCCTCGAAATACGCGAGATCGGCAGGCTCCTTGGCCTGCTCGTGGGCGAACTGGGCAATCACGTCGTTGACCTTGGCGCCCGAGAGCTGCCAGGCGTACACCGCCTGCAGCGCGCGACGGCGCGCACGCGAGCGGGCGACGGGATCCACGCCATCGGGGCGGCGGCGATTGTTCATTCCAGCACCTCCAGCAGGTCCTGCGCGGCGGGCAACTGGTCCAGCAGGTGGCACATCTCGATCACCACCAGCGCGGCCTCCTCGCCCTTGTTGCCATGGCTGCCGCCGGCGCGGGCCTCGGCATCCTCGAAACGGTCCACGGCAAGCACGCCGTTGGCCACCGGCAGGCCGTAGTCCAGCGCGACGCGCATCAGCCCCTCGGAGCAGCCATCGGCCACCTGCTCGTAGTGGCGGGTGTCGCCACGCACCACGCAGCCAAGCGCCACCACGGCGGCGTGCTGGCCCGCGGCGGCGATGCGCGCGGCTGTCACGGGGATCTCCCATGCGCCCGGCACGCGGATCACGTCCACCGCGTCCTCGGCTACGCCGTTCTCGGAGAAGGTCTTGCGCGCGCCCGCCACCAGGGTGTCGGTGATGCGCGGGTTCCAGCGGCTGGCGATGATGGCGTAGCGCGCGCCGGTGGGGCTGCGCAGGTCGCCTTCGATATGGGGCATGTGGGGGGCCGGTCGTCAGGTCAAGAGGGTTAGTTTAGCGGCTGGGCGCGAAACCCGTGGTGTTGCCACGGGTTCTGGGGTCACGTCGCTGCCGCAAGGGCACGCCGCGGGCGACATCCGGACCGGCAGGTCGCGGCCGCCGTCGGGGCTCAGAGCCCGTGCGGGTCCACGTATTCCACGACCTCCAGGCCGAAGCCGGCCAGGCCGATCTGCTTGCGCGGGGTGCCCAGCACGCGCAACTGGCCCAGGCCCAGGTCGGCCAGGATCTGCGCGCCGGCACCGGTGCGGCGCCACTCGGTCAGGGCGTGTCCGGCACCCGGGGTCAGCTCCTCCTGCTGGGCAGGTGCACGCACGCGGGCGAGCAGCGCCTCCGGGGTAGCCGTGTCAGCCAGCACCACCAGCGCGCCGCGGCCTTCGCGGGCGATGGCGCCCAGCACGTCCCCCACTGCCGGGCCGAAGTCCGGCCGGCGCCAGTGGAGCGCATCGGCCAGCAGGTTCTGCACGTGCACGCGCACCAGCGTGGGCTGCGCCTTGTCCGGGGTGCCACGCAGCAGGGCGAAGTGCAGCGCGTGGCTGAGGCGGTCGCGGTAGGTGGTCAGCTGGAACGGGCCGTGCTCGGTGTCGATCTCGCGGCTGTCCACGCGCTCGACGGTGTGCTCGGTGGCCAAGCGGTAGCGGATCAGCTCCTCAATCGAGCCGATCTTCAGCCCGTGTTCCTTGGCGAAGGCTTCCAGCTGCGGGCGGCGCGCCATGCTGCCGTCGGCGTTGAGGATCTCCACCAGCACGCCCGAGGGCTCCAGGCCGGCGAGCAGCGCCAGGTCGCTGGCGGCCTCGGTGTGGCCGGCGCGGTTGAGCACGCCGCCCGGCTGCGCCTGCAGCGGAAAGATGTGGCCCGGCTGGCTGAGGTCTTCGGGGCCGGCGTCGGGGCGCACGGCGGTGCGCACGGTGTGGGCGCGGTCGTAGGCGCTGATGCCGGTGGTCACGCCCTCGGCCGCCTCGATGCTGACGGTGAAGTTGGTGTGGTGCGGCGAGGTGTTGTCGCGCACCATCGGCGGCAGGCCCAGCTGGCGGCAGCGTTCGCGGGTGAGCGACAGGCACACCAGGCCGCGCGCATGCGTGACCATGAAGTTGATGTCCTGCGGCCGCACCAGTTCGGCGGCCATGATCAGATCGCCTTCGTTCTCGCGGTCCTCGTCATCGACGATCACGACCATGCGGCCGGCGCGAATTTCCTCGAGGATTTCGGGGATGGGGGCGAAGCTCATGCGGGTTCTCCAGCGGCGGTGCCGCTTGCGAAATGGTCGTCGGTGGCGGTGGCGCGGTGGGCGAACAGGCGCTCGGCGTAGCGCGCGACCAGATCCACCTCGAGGTTGACCGCATCGCCGACATTGGTCTGCTGGAAGGCGGTGTGCGACACGGTGTGCGGGATCAGCGCGACTTCGAAGCCCGTGTCATCGACCTCGTTGACGGTGAGGCTGACGCCATCGACGCAAATCGAGCCCTTCTTGGCGATGTAGCGCAGCAGCGCGGTGGGCGCACTGAAACGCCAGCGCAGCGCGCGCGCGTCCTCGGTGATGCGCTCGACGCGGCCCACGCCATCGACATGGCCGCTGACGATGTGGCCGCCGAGGCGGTCGGTGGGGCGCATGGCGCGCTCGAGGTTGACCATGGCGCCTTCGGCCAGTGCGCCGAGGGTGGTCAGCGCCAGGGTCTCGGTGGAGGCGTCGGCCTCGAACGCGGTGGCGTCGAAGGCGATGACGGTCAGGCAGGTGCCGTTGACCGCGATGCTCTCGCCCAGTCGCACATCGTCGAACGGCAGGCTGCCGACCTCGATGCGCAGGCGGGCGTCGCCGCCGCGCAGTTCACGCGTGGCCAGCCGGCCGACGCCTTCGATGATGCCGGTGAACATCAGGCGGCACCCACGGGTTGGCGCGGGGCCGCGGCGCTGCAATGGAAGAGGGCGGACAGCGATGGAGGCATGGCACGTTTCCCGCGTGGAGGGCGAGCGAAAAACGTCGCAAGGCAATGGCATGCGCGTCCTGCCCCGGCCACGGGCCGAAGCACGTCCCGCCGCGCGCACGGGCGCCGCAGCGGATGCGCACGCCGTCTTCTTTCATCCGGACTATGACCGTCGGCTCCGGCATTGGACCGGATCTGCTGACCTTTCCGCGGCGGGGCCGATGGAAAGCGCTCGCGGGCTCGTTGCCCGGCACGGGGCCGGGCGACCTACCGCCGGTGGGGAGTTGCACCCCGCCCTGAAGACGTCGCGTGTTGCCGCCGAGGCGGCGTGGGCATTCTACCACCCGGTGCCGCGCCCGCCTCGTGGCGGCACGGCCCGATGGTGGAACGCTGTGTTGGCAGCGTGGCGTCCGGCCGCCGCGCCTTCGCCCACAGCCCTGCGGAGCGCCCCTGCAGCGGGTTCGATGCTGCGGCCAGACGCCCAGGGTCCGGAGACATCGTGCGCCCCCCGAGGCGGAGGGCCTCAGGGCTTGCGCCGCAGATGAAGGAACAGCGGCCAGGTGATGGTGCGCAGGTCGGCCGCGTCACCCCAGGCGGCGGCGAGGGCCGGCCCGTGGTGCGCGACCGGGTCGATGCCGGTCGCCGCTTGGCAGCGTGCGCTCGCCGACATGCTGCCCAGGTAACGCAGGAAGTGGCCCAGCGGCCATTCGGCCTCCAGCCACAACGTGGGTGTCGGCAACGCCGGGAACGGCCAGTCGTAGCCGGCGTAGCGCGCATCGATCTGCGCGCGCTCCGGCGGCCAGTACGGCTCGATGCGGGCGCGGAATGCTTCCACCGCTTCCACCATGCCCTCGGGGGCGAGGAAGTCGGGATAGCCCCACGCCGCCAGCACGCCACCCGGCGCCAGCACGCGCTGGCATTCGGCGAAGAACTTCGGCCGGTCGAACCAGTGCAGCGCCTGCGCGACGGCGATCAATTGCACGGAGCCTCCGGGCAGCGCAGTGCGCTCGCCGGGCTCGACCGCCAGGGACACACGGGGGGCTGCCGACGGCAGCGTCGTGCCCGATTCATCCGCGGGGCCGATGCGCGCGGGCGCGACGGTCGGGCTGGAGTCGCCTAGGCTGGCCGCGCCGGCATGGGCCCAATGCTGGGCCAGTTGCTGCGCGCTGGGATCGGTGGCGTGCACATGAGCGAAGCGCGCGGCCAGCCCGCGGGTGGCCTGGCCGCTGCCGCAGCCGGGCTCCCACACCCGCGCACCTGCCGGCACGTGCGCGGCGATCGCGTCGAACAGTGCATCGGGATACTCGGGCCGCGCGGCGGCATAGGCATCGGCGATGCCGGAGAAGTGGTCCTTGAAGCCGCTCGTGCCCATGCGGTGCCTCGCCCTTCGTTGATCCCGGTCCGCTGGGGACCGGCCCTTCCAGCGCTCCTGCGATCGCCGCGTGCTTCTAGCCCGTGTGCACCGGCTGCAGCAGCAACCGCACGTCGTGGCCGATGTAGCGCGACTCGACGACGCGCAGGTGATGACGCTCGGCCATGGTGGTGATGCCCAGGCCATCGAACATCGGCCGGGCGTTCTCGCCCAGCAACACGGGCGCCACGTACAGCAGGATTTCGTCTACCAGCCCCGCGGCCAAGAATGCGCCGGCCAGGGTGGCGCCCGCTTCGATCTGTACCTCGTTGATCTCGCGCGCGGCGAGCAGCTTGAGCACGGCCTCGAGGTCGAACAGGCCGCCCTTCACCGGTGCGGACGCGACCTGCGCGGTCAGACCGCGCGGCAGCTTGGCATCGGGTGCGTGGATGTAGAGTGTCGGCGCGTCGCCCTCGCGCACGCGGCCGCGGGCGACGGTGGCCAACCCGGGGTCGAGCACCACGCGCAACGGCGGCAGGAACGGCGTGTCATCGCCGAGGCGCACGGTCAGCGACGGGTCGTCGGCGAGCACGGTGCCGGCGCCGGTGAGGATGGCCCCGGCCCGCGCGCGCCAAAGCTGCACGTCGTGGCGCGAGGCTTCGCCGCTGATCCACTTGGATTCGCCGTTATTGAGCGCGGTGCGGCCGTCGAGGCTGGTCGCCAGCTTGACCCGCACCCATGGGCGTCCGCGCTCGTGCCGCGAGAGGAAGCCGCGATTGAGCGCGCGCGCATCACCGGCCATCAGGCCGCATGCGACGGCGATGCCAGCGGCCTGCAGCTTGTCAAAACCGGCGCCGTCGACCTGCGGAAACGGGTCCCGCATGGCGGCGACGACCCGCGAAACGCCGGCCGCAATCAGCGCCTCGGCACAGGGTCCGGTACGACCGGTGTGCGCGCAGGGTTCGAGTGACACGTATGCGGTGGCGCCCTTGGCCCGCTCGCCCGCCTGCTGCAGCGCATGCACCTCGGCATGCGCCTCGCCGGCACGCACGTGCCAGCCCTCGCCCACCACCTCATCGCCATGGGCGATGACGCAACCGACCATCGGGTTGGGACGGGTGGTGTAGGCGCCACGCTCGGCCAGGCGGATGGCGCGGGCCATCATGGCGTGGTCGGTGGCGGAAAAGTGGTCCATCGGTCCTCCAGAAGCGGACGTCGTCACTGCCGGCACGGCCAAGCACTGACGGCTGCCAACACCCTCAGCGCTTGCGCCCCTTGGCGACGGGCTCCGCCTCGCCTTCCAGCAACGGCAGTTGCCCTTCACCGCCGTGGTCGCTTTCCAGACGATCGAGTTCCTCGCGGAAGTCGGCCACGTCCTGGAAGTCGCGATACACGGAGGCGAAGCGCACGTAGCCCACGTGGTCCAGCTTGCGCAACTCGCTCATCACGAACTCGCCCAGCCGGCGCGAGGGCAGCTCGCGCTCGGCGGTCATGCGCGCACGGTGCACCACGGCGCGGACCGCGGCCTCGATCTGCTCCTCCGACACCGGCCGCTTCTGCAATGCGCGGTCAAAGCCGCTGCGCAGCTTGCGCGCATCGAACGCCTCGCGGCGCCCATCGCTCTTCACGATGGCCGGCAGCTTCAGCTCGATGGTTTCCAAGGTGGAAAAGCGCTCGCCGCAGGCTTCGCAGACGCGGCGGCGGCGTATGGTGGCACCGTCGTCGGACACGCGCGAATCGATCACGCGGGTGTCCAGGTGCTGGCAGAAGGGGCAATGCATGCGTTTAGCTTAAATGCAGACGCCCCGCATGAGCGGGGCGTCGTGTGCATCAACCGTAAACCGGGAACTGCTGGCACTGTTTGCTGACGTTCTCGCGCACCCCCGCAATGACCTTGTCGTCATTGGGGTTGTCGAGCACGTCGCAGATCCACTCGGCCAGCGCCACGCAGTCGGCTTCCTTGTAGCCGCGGGTGGTGACGGCCGGGGTGCCGATGCGCAGGCCCGAGGTCACGAACGGCGAGCGCGGGTCGTTGGGCACGGAGTTCTTGTTGACGGTGATGTGCGCCTTGCCCAGCGCGGCTTCCGCGTCCTTGCCGCTGACGTCCTTGCCGATCATGTCGATCAGCATCAGGTGGTTCTCGGTGCCGCCGGACACGATCTTGTAGCCGCGCGCGATGATGGTCTTGGCCATCGCCTGCGCGTTCTTGACGACCTGCTCCTGGTAGGCCTTGAACTCCGGCTGCAGCGCTTCCTTGAAGGCCACGGCCTTGGCCGCGATCACGTGCATCAGCGGACCGCCCTGGATGCCCGGGAAGACGATGCTCTGCAGCTTCTTCACCAGCTCCTCGGACGGGTCCTTGGCGACGATGATGCCGCCGCGCGGGCCGCGCAGGGTCTTGTGCGTGGTCGAGGTGACCACGTGCGCGTGCGGCAGCGGATTCGGGTACACCCCGGCGGCAACCAGGCCGGCGACGTGCGCCATGTCCACGAACAGGTAGGCCCCGACCTTGTCGGCGATGGCGCGGAAGCGCGCCCAGTCGATCTTCTGCGAATAGGCGGAGAAGCCGGCGACGACCATCTTCGGCTTGTGCTCCAGCGCCAGGCGCTCGACTTCGTCGTAGTCGATCAGGCCCCGGTCGTTGACGCCGTACTGGATGGCGTTGAGCAGCTTGCCGGAGATGTTGACCTTGGCGCCGTGGGTCAGGTGACCGCCGTGGGCCAGGCTCATGCCGAGGATGGTGTCACCCGGGTTGAGCAGGGCGAAGTACACGGCCTGGTTGGCCTGCGAGCCGGAGTGCGGCTGCACGTTGGCGTAGTCGGCGCCGAACAGCTGCTTCAGGCGCTCGATGGCCAGGTTCTCGGCCACGTCCACGTATTCGCAGCCACCGTAGTAGCGCTTGCCCGGGTAGCCTTCGGCGTACTTGTTGGTCAGCTGGCTGCCCTGCGCTTCCATCACCAGCGGGCTGGCGTAGTTTTCGGAGGCGATCAGCTCGACGTGGTCTTCCTGGCGGCGGGTCTCGTCGGCGATGGCCTTGGCGAGTTCAGGGTCAAAAGCTTCGATACGGGCATTGCGCTGGAACATTGCCACTCCGACGGGATGGGGGGGGTTGGGGGGAGAATGGTCAAGTGTAGCGGCCGTGAACGGTCCCGGACCACTGAGGCCGCAAGGCTCCGGCGCCGCACAGCCTGCTCAGCGCCGGGTTGCCCGGCGTCCTGCCCAGACCAGATAACCCGCCATCACCGGGTCGAAGGCCAGCCCCCGCCGCCCCGGACCCCGCGCCACGGCGGCTTCGACCCTTCGAACACGTCCGCCGGGGCCCCGGCGGAGATGAAGCCCCGGCAACCTGCCACGGCCATCCGGTCGCCGCGCGTGGCAGTCGGCCCCCACATCCGCGATAATGGCGTGATCCCCAGATTCCCCGGCCCTGCCCCGTGCAGGTCGCCGCCGTATGCCCAGCGTCGCCCCCCGGGCGCCGCGCCCGACCGGAGCACCCATGTCGCAATTCATCTACACCATGAACGGTGTCAGCAAGACCGTTCCGCCCAAGCGCCAGATCATCAAGGACATCTCGCTGTCCTTCTTCCCGGGCGCGAAGATCGGCCTGCTGGGCCTCAACGGCGCGGGCAAGTCGACCGTGCTGAAGATCATGGCCGGCGTGGACAAGGACTTCACCGGCGAAGCGCGCCCGCAACCGGGCATCAAGGTCGGCTACCTGGCACAGGAGCCGCAGCTGGACCCGACCCACACCGTGCGCCAGGCGGTGGAAGTGGGCCTGGGCGAGATCATCAACGCTCAGCACGCGCTGGACGCGGTCTATGCCGCGTACGCCGAGGAAGGCGCCGACTTCGACAAGCTCGCGGCCGAGCAGCAGCGCCTGGAGGCCATCCTTGCCTCG
Organism: Lysobacter olei; assembly: GCF_054777355.1. Taxonomy (NCBI): domain Bacteria; kingdom Pseudomonadati; phylum Pseudomonadota; class Gammaproteobacteria; order Lysobacterales; family Lysobacteraceae; genus Lysobacter; species Lysobacter olei. Next base: position 60,470 of record NZ_BAAHAT010000008.1, read on the forward strand.
GGCGATGCGCACATGATGGAACAGCAGTTGGAAGTGGCCGCCGACGCGCTGCGCCTGCCGCCGTGGGATGCGGTGATCGGCAACCTGTCGGGCGGTGAAAAGCGCCGCGTCGCGCTGTGCCAGCTGCTGCTGCAGAAGCCGGACATGCTCCTGCTCGACGAACCGACCAACCACCTCGACGCCGAGTCGGTGGAATGGCTGGAGCAGTTCCTCGCCCGCTACACCGGCACCGTGGTGGCCGTCACCCACGACCGCTACTTCCTCGACAACGCCGCCGAGTGGATCCTCGAGCTCGACCGCGGCCGCGGCATCCCGTGGAAGGGCAACTACACCGACTGGCTGGTGCAGAAGGAAGAGCGCCTGAAGCAGGAAGAGAACCAGGAAAAGGCGCGGCAGAGGGCCATCGCCAAGGAACTGGAATGGGCGCGACAAAACGCCAAGGGCGGCCGTTCGAAGGGCAAGGCCCGTCTGGCCCGCCTGGACGAGCTGCAGTCGGTCGACTACCAGCGCCGCAACGAAACGAACGAAATCTTCATTCCGCCGGGCGAGCGCCTGGGTAACTCGGTCATCGAGTTCAAGCACGTCACCAAAAAGTTCGGCGACCGCCTGCTGATCGACGACCTCAGCTTCATCGTGCCGCCGGGCGCGATCGTCGGCATCATCGGCCCCAACGGCGCCGGCAAGTCGACGCTGTTCAAGATGATCACCGGACAGGAGAAGCCCGACTCCGGCGAGATCGTGACCGGCCCGACCGTGAAGCTGGCCTACGTCGACCAGAGCCGCGACAAGCTGGAAGGCGACCACAACGTGTTCCAGGAAGTCTCCGGCGGCCTGGACATCCTCAACATCAACGGCGTGGAGATCCAGTCGCGCGCCTACATCGGTCGCTTCAACTTCAAGGGCCAGGACCAGCAGAAGCTGGTGGGCTCGCTGTCCGGTGGTGAGCGTGGCCGCCTGCACATGGCCAAGACCCTGCTTCAGGGCGGCAACGTGCTGCTGCTCGACGAACCGTCCAATGACCTGGACATCGAAACCCTGCGCGCGCTGGAAGACGCGCTGCTGGAGTTCCCGGGCAACACCTTCGTGATCTCGCACGACCGCTGGTTCCTGGACCGCATCGCCACGCACATCCTCGCCTTCGAAGGCGATTCGCACGTGGAGTTCTTCCAGGGCAACTACCGCGAGTACGAGGAAGACAAGAAGCGTCGCCTGGGCGCGGAAGGTGCGCAGCCGCACCGCCTGCGCTTCAAGGCACTGAAGTAAGCCACGACGAAGACGCCCACGCCGAGTGGGCGTCTTCGCATGCACGCAAGGCCGTTCCGGCAGACCGGAAACACGTTGCGCGACGGCGCGAACCACGCACCGCACGCAGACCCGCCACGAGCCACCGCCCGGTGCGCAGGCCACAGGAGTCGACGATGAATTTCATGCAGCAGCTGCGCAACCGCTGGGAACAGGCCAATTCGCTGGTCTGCGTGGGCCTGGACCCGGAGCCGGCGAAGTTCCCGGCGAAGTTCGCCGGCGACCCGGACGCGGTGCTGCATTTCTGCATCGACATCGTCGACGCCACCGCCGAATACGCCTGCGCGTTCAAGCCGCAGATCGCGCACTTCGCCGCACTGGGTGAGGAAGCCGCGCTGCAGCGCCTGATCGCGCATATACATGCGCGCCATCCCGGCATCCCGGTGATCCTGGACAGCAAGCGTGGCGACATCGGCAGCACCGCGCAGCATTACGCCACCGAAGCGTTCGACCGCTATGCCGCCGATGCGGTCACCGCCAACCCCTACCTGGGCCGCGACTCGGTGCAGCCGTTCCTCGACCGTGCCGACCGCGGCGTGGTGATCCTGTGCCGCACCTCCAACCCGGGCGCCGGGGACCTGCAGGACCTGGTGGTCGATGGCCGCCCGCTGTACCAGCACGTGGCCGAGAAGGTCGCACGCGAATGGAACGGCAACGGCAACTGCGCCCTGGTCGTCGGTGCGACCTGGCCGGAGCAACTGCGCGAAGTGCGCGCCATCGTCGGCGACGTGCCCTTCCTGGTGCCCGGCGTGGGCGCGCAAGGTGGCGATGCAGGGGCGGTGGTGCGCAACGCACGCACCGCCGACGGCACCGGCCTGATGATCAGCAGCTCGCGCGCGGTGCTGTATGCCTCGCGTGGCGAGGATTACGCCGAGGCGGCCGCGGCCGCCGCTAAGGCCCTGCGCGACGAGATCAACCTGCACCGTTGATGGGTTGTTGCCCGGCGCAGCGGTCAGCGTTTCAGCGCCGCCCGGACCACCGACAGCGGGAAGCGCAGCCAGATCGCGACGAAGACGGCCGCGCGGATGATGGGGCCACGTCGCGATGACTCGAACTTGCTGAAATAGCGCCACAGCCCGCGGTGTTTGTGCCATTCGACGAACACCGGGCGCGAGCGGCTGGACACACCGCGCACATGCAGCACGCGCACCGCATTGGCCACGGCCACCTGCCCGCCCGCATCGCGCACGCGCCGGCACAGGTCGAGGTCCTCCGCATGCAAGCGGTAGCCTTCGTCGAACCCGCCGATGCGCTGGAACAGGCCACGCGGCATCAGCATCAGCGCCCCTGACACGGCCTCGACCGCCTGCAGCGAAAGGCCAACGTCGATGGGCACGGCAAGCTGCGACTTGCCGGCCGGGTTGCGCAGCACGCCCTGTAGCATCCGCGCGAAGTCGGGGTCGCGGCGGCGCGCGGCGGGGTCGCGGCGACCCTTCTCGTCCACCAGGTCGGCCCCCACCAGCGTCGGCGGTTCGTTGGGCGCGAGGGCCAGCAGACGGCTAAAGGTGTCCGCCTCCACCAGGCAATCCGGGTTCACGAACGCCAGCCACGGGGTGGCCACTTCCCGCGCGCCCTGGTTGCAGGCGACGGAAAAGCCCGGGTTGTCAGGGTTGGCAATGAAGCGCACGCGCGGATCGGCGAGCGCATGGCGCTGCACGACTTCCAGCGTGTCATCACGGGAGTCGTTGTCGACCACGCGGATGGCACCGATGTCGGCGGCGACGCGCAGCCGCGCGAGGCACGCATCGATGGTGCTCGCGCTCTGGTAGGTGACGACGATCGCACCGACGCGGCCACTCCCGGCAGCGACGCTCATGCCACGGGCCTCGCGGCATCGACGGACGCAGCATCGACGGGGTCGAACAGATCGGGTTGCGGCTCCGGCGGGCCGAGCGTGGCGAGAAGGCGTGACAACTGATCGCGCGTGCCACGCAGCGGGTCCTGCATCAGGAACTGGGCCAGGCGGGCATGCCAATCCGGCCAGCGCACCGCGAGCCGGTCCATGTCGCCATCGGCGGGCACGCCCTCGGTCGGGCGCGCCACGAACGCCGTATCGCACAGCACGTTGCGCCAACCCAGCCCCGCCAGGCGCAAGGAAAGGTCGATCAGCGCCGCATACCAGGAGCCATAACTGTCGGCATCCAGCCCACCGGCGCGCGCGCGGGCAGCGCCGCGTAACAGCACGGCGTGCCCCACGGCGGCCGGCAGCTCAGGCAGCAACGCCGGCATGTGCGCGGCGGCGTGGGCCAGTCGCAAAGGCTCGGTGGGCATTGGTGCGATCTCACCAATGCGCGGCCAGGCCGCCACTTCGCCGGCGTTGGACCACGGCGTCACGGTGCCGATGGCGCCATCGGCCCGGAGGCTGGCCGCCATGCGCTCCAGCCAGCCCGGCAAGGGCACCGCATCGGGTGCCAGCACGACCACGTCCATGCCATCGCAGGCCGCCAGTGCCTGGTCCAGGTGCGTGACTTCGCCGACACCGCGCTGGCGGCGGGTGTAGTCGGCTTTTAGGCGCGTACGCGCCATCCAGCGTTCGACGATGGCGTAGCCACGCGGGCCGGCGCAGGCGTCGTCGGCCAGCCACACCCGCGTGCCAGCGGGCGTGCAGGCCTCCAACGCGGCAAGGCAGGCATCGAGGGCGTCGTCGTCGCTGCCCACCGGCAGCAGCACGATGGGCAATCCGCCCGGCACTTCACCCATGCCCACGCCCTGCTTCGACCATCAGAACGCCCGCTTGGCCGGCAGCGGCTTCAACGCGCGGAAGCGCTGGCCGTACTCGTCGGTCAGGTCACGCGCTTCCTGCGGGTTGCGGATGATGGTGGGCGTCAGCAGCACGACCACTTCGCTGCGCGTGGTGGTGGTCGAGCGCGTGCCGAACAGCCCACCGATGATCGGAAGGCGGCTGAGGCCCGGCAGGCCGGACGAACCCTTGGTCACGCCATCGCTGATCAGGCCGGCCAGCATCACCGTGTCGCCGCTTTGCACCGCGGCCTCGGTCTTGAGCTTGCGGGTGTTGACCGGCGGATTGCAGGCGCCCTCGAAGTCGGCATCGGAGCAGCGCGCGGGCAGCGGGCCGGGCGAGCTGACCTCCTGCACCAGGTCGAGGAACACCATCCCGTCCTTGCTCACGCGCGGGCGCACCTTGAGGATCACGCCGGTGTCGAGGTACTGCACCTGGCCATAGGACGTATTCACGCCCGTGCCCGGATTGACCGTCACCGACTCAATCGGAATGCGGGTGCCCACGTTCAACGTGGCCTCGGCGTTGTTGCGCACCACGACCGAGGGGGTCTGCAGCAGCTTGAGGTCGGTGACTTCGTCCAGTGCGGTGATCACCGCGGCGGCGTTCTTGCCCAGGAACGTCCAGCCCATGCCGCCCGAGCCGACCACGCCGGAGATGTCACCCCAGATGCTGCGGCCGAGCGCGCTGGGCAGGCCGGCGCCGCCGTCCTCCACCGCCGCCGACACGGCGTTTTCGAAGTACCAGTTGACGCCGTAGCTGAGGTCGCCGGTCAGGGAGACTTCCACCACCTGCGCCTCGATCTGGACCTGCATCGGCATTACGTCCAGGCGCTCGATCACCTCGAGGATGGAACGCCAGGCTGCGGGGTTGGCGCGCACCAGCAGCGAGTTGGTCTCCTCCACCGCCGACACGCCCACGCGGCTGCCCTCCACGTCCAGCGTGACCGCGCCATTGCCGCCGCTGCTGCGCGGGTTCAGCGCCATGCCTTCGCCCATGCCGCCGCTCGTTCCGGTGCTGCTGCCGCTGGCACTGCCGCCTTCGCCTGTCATCTGGGCCACGCTGCCGTTGCCGCCGTCCTTTAGCTCCACCGACTCCAGCCCCGGCATCAGCGATGGCGCGCCATTGCCGCCGGCGTTGCCGCCGCCGGTGCTGCCAAACACTTCGGCCAGGCGATCCGCAAGGTCCTTGGCCTTGATGTACTTCAACTCGTAGGTGAACAGCTGCGACTCGCCGCCTGCGCCGTCAATGCGCTCCAGCCACGTGCGGATGTCGTCCAGGTACGCGGCCTGCGGGGTGATCACCAGCACCGCGTTGGCGCCCTCCAAAGGCATGAAGCGGAACATGCCGGCCACCGGCGTCTTGCTCTGCTCGCCAAACACCTTTTCCAGGTCGGCCACCACCTTGCTTGCCTTGCCGGACTTCAGTGGGAACACGCCCACCGACATGCCCGACAGCCAGTCGACGTCGAAGACCTGGATGGTGCGCAGGTAGTTCTCCAGTTCGGCGCGCGTACCGCTGACCGTGATCACGTTGCGCGCGCCGTCCACGCCAACCACCGCATTGGGTCGGGCGTAAGGCTTGAGGATCTTCTCCATTTCGCTGGCCGAAACGTAGCGCAACGGCACGGTACGCACTTCGAAACCGCGCGCGGTCGCCGCGGGGCCGGTGCGGGCGGCGACATTGCCGGCCATCGCCTGGTCGGCCGGCACGATGTTGTAGCGCCCACCGCTGTAGACCATGCGGGCATTGTTCCAGCCCAGCACCATCTCCAGCAGGTTCATCGCGTCGGCCGGGCTGACCGGCTTGGGCGTGGCCAGCGTCACGGTGCCCTGCACGCCCGGCGCGATCACGTAGTTCTGGCCCAGCATGTCGCCCAGGATGGCCTTGACCACCGCGTGCAGCGACTCGCCTTCGAAGTTGAAGGTGGCCTGCCCGGTGCTGCCCCCGAAATTGGGCGGCGGCGCCGCGGCGGCACTGCGGTTGATGACTTGTCCCGTGCCACGGCGGATCTGCGGCTGCGGACCGGCCTCACTGGCGGCGAGTGGCTCGCTCCGCACGCCTCCGCCCATCGTGGCGGCGGCTGGAGCGGCAGACGCGCGCTGCAATGCGACCGGGTCGGCTTCGCGGCTCACCTTGGCCTGGGGCACCGTGGTGCACGACGTGGCAAACGCCACGCTGCAGCCGAGCCACAACGCCCGTGTGAGTGGCGTGCCGGTCGCCGGATGGACTGCCGCCCGGCTCTGGCCGGTGCGCACGCGCTTGGGGTCGGAAGAAGTCATGGCTTGCACTCTGGGGTTACTTGGCCGGCGGTTGCGCTTGGGCGGCTTCGCGCCGCAATTGCTCGCGGCGGGCCTGGATGCGTTTACGGATGGCCTCCATCTGGGCCTCCGGGGTGCTCGGTGTCTGTGGGCTGGCCGTGGCGGGCGCAGCCGGAGTACCGGTCGGCGTGGCCGGCGCGGGATCGACCACGGCCGGCCCTTGCGGACCGGGGCGCTCGCTTGCGTCGCCTGCGGCGGGGGGCTGTTGCGCTGCCGTGGCCGTTGCGGTGGGGGTGGGACGCTGCCCCCCCGTGCCGTCGTAGACCCGCAACTCCAGCGTCTTCTGCCCTTCCGGGCCCTCGAACACCGCGCTGCGCGCATTCAATGCCGCCAACCGCCAGGCGGGCTGGGGCTCGGGCGCCTCGCCCAGCTTGACCCGCAGCGACTGGCTGCCATCGGGCGTTTGCAGGATGGCCATTTGCAGCCCTGGCGTGATCAGCACGCTGGTCAGCACGTAGTCGAACGCCGCGGCGGCGCTGGCCGCCCCCTCGCCCTGGAGGTAGAACGGCTTGGGCCGGCGATCGGTGGTGAACAGCGGCCGCTGCGCGATTTCGCCGTATTGGCCCAGCGGGCCAAGGCGACTCGCCACCGGGGCGCGCAGCGCGGGCAACGGCTTGGCGAGGGCCGGATCGTCTGCCGGTTTGGGCAGCGACGCGCCCATGCCGGCGAGTCCGAGCAACCACGCCAAGACGCCCCATCCTGCGGCCCCAGCCAGCAGCCACGTCCTTGGCCGCACGGTGTCAACGCGCACGCGGCACCTCCACGGAAGGCGGCAGGTAGCCGTACAGGTCAAACGACACGTCGAGCCCGCCTTCGCCGGTGTTGCGCACGCCCGGTGCGAAGTACATGCGTTGCGCGAGGATGTTGAGGTTGTCCACGAACAGGCGCGGCGCCCCGCTCTCCAGCGAATGCAGCACCTGCGCCAGTTCGGCGTTGCCGCAGCGCAACCGCACCTGCACCACGATGCGGGTGAAGCGCTCGGGCGAACGCTGCCCCGCCAGCGGAGAGCGGTTGGTGATCGCGCAGCTGCGATTGCCCGGACTGGCCTCGCCCACCACCTGTTCCAGTCGCTGGATCAGGCCCGCGGTGGCCAACTCGGCATTGCCTTCGGGCAGGAAGCCGGGGGTGGTGGCCTGTCGCCGGGTGGCCTCGGCCAGGCGCCGGGTGACTTCAGGGGCCTGCCGCAACTCGGCGCGGATACGCTGCTCACGCTGCTGCAAGGCGTCGATGCGCTCACCCAGCTGCAGCATCGGCGCGGTCCACCAGGGGTGCACGAACGCCGCATAGGCCAGCGCCAGCAGTGCCAGCAGCAGGCCCAGCGCCAGCCAACGGTCGCGGTCAGCGGTCAGAACGGGCGTTGCCACGCGCAGCCTCCTTGGCAGGAGCGGACGGCCCGATGTCGGCGCCCAGGGTGAAACGATCCCGGCCTGACGCCGTATCCGGCTGCAAGGCGCCGGTCAGCGCCGGCGACCGCCACAGCGGCGAGCCCTGGAGACGGCCGATCAGCGCGGGGGCTTCGTTGCTGAGGCCGATGACGGTCAGGCGATCCTCCTCGATGGCCAGTTTCTCCAGGTACGTGCCATCCGGCAGCCGGCGCGAAAGCTCGTCGATCACCTCGACCGCGGCGGGCCGGGTGCGGCGCGCGTTGTCGAGAAACGCCTGTCCTTCGATCAACGACACCAGTTGCTGGCGCTGTGCCGCGGCGCGGCGCGCGGGCGCGGCGTCGCGCTCCAGGCGCTGCTCCAGCGCATCGGCGGCGCGGGTGCGATTGTCGAGCACCTGCCACAGCGCGAATCCCAGGCCGACGACGGCGATGCCCGCCAAGGCCCAGTTCCACACGCGCCAGGGGTCGGGGCGACGGTAACGGCGCTCCACGGGCAGCAGGTTGATCCCCACGGGCACGCCGTCGGCACCGGCGACATCCACACCGGCCAACGTGTCAGCCATCGGCCCCAAGCGCGCGAGGTGGGCCTCCATGGCCTGGCGCGGCACCGCCACCAGTTCCGCATCCAGCTGCGCGTCCCGGCGCCGCAACACGCGCGCGTCGAACACGACGGCATCGGCGGTGAAAGGGGTCTGTCGATCAATTTCGAAACCGACGACATCGCGCAGGCGCTCCGCCGCGGCGGCCGGCAAAACCAGTTCACGCCGCAACGCGACGCTGGGCGGCAGCAGCAGCGCGCGCGGCAGCTCGGCCGCGCGCGCGGAGAGCACCCGCGCCAGAGGGTCGCCTGGCGTGTCGGTCGGCGAGCCGGTGCCCGGTGGTTCGGCGGGCAACGGTGGCAGGTGCGCCAGGTCGCGAATTTCCGCGCCCTGCTGGAGCCGCAGTTGCACGCCCTCGACGCCCGGCTGCAGCAGCAGGTGCCCGGTGCCCAGCCCCAGCGCGTGCCGCCAGCGTTCGGGCAGCCAGGCCGACAACGACGTTCCCCACCATGCAAGGAACCCACCGGCGCCGACAGGCATCAGCGTTCCAGCACGTCCCAGGCGGTCACGCAACCGATTCATTGCGGCGAAGCTCCTTCCTCCCAACGCAGCACGGTGTAGGCCATGCCCGGCACCGCGTTGCCTCCAATGCGCACGACGGCCCGCAACGCCGTTTCACGGCCGTCCGTCAGCCGTACACGGCTCTGGATACTATACGTGCCGCTCCCGCTGCCCACGAGCGGGCCGCCCTGCCCGGGCGCGGTGCCCGGTGCCGTCCGGGCCGCCACCAAGGCGCGGCCATCCTGCCCCATGGCATCCAGCACCACTTGGGGAGCGAACGCGGGGTCCGGAGCCGCACGGCCACTGTGCACGGTGACGTGGGGTTCGACCTTGGCGTAGAGCGACGGGCTCATGCCCAGTACCTGCTCCAGTTCGGCGACGCTCTCCATCTCCGCGTCCTTCGCGCCATAGGGCCGGCCGGCCTCGGCGTAATCGGGGTCTTCCGCCCCACCCGCCGGCTGGGTCAGCAGGTCGCTGTCGCGCCAATCCATCACCGCAGCGGCCAGCCGGGTGGCGCTATCGGCCGGTTCACCCACGGCCCGGAACAGCCCGGCCAGGAGGTTGGCATCGGCCTGGTTGAGGTCGATCTTGCCGTTCTCGTCCACCAGGGTGACCGTGATGTCCGCATCGGCATAGCGCCACGCGTTCGGGCGCCCATCGGGCACCCAGCGGCGCCGGGGGTCCGGGTCGTCGACACGGGTGAGGGCATATTCAAAGCCGGCACGGGCGATGCCATTGGCGGCCACGCCTTGCGACAGCACCCGCCCCTGCATCGACTCCACGCGCGCGGTAAGCGCGAACCCGCCGATCAGGCCCGCAAGCAACAGCAGCAGCCAGAGCACCAGCAGGAGCGCTGCGCCACGCGGTCGGTTTGGTCGCAATGCACGGGCCGCCCTCATTGGGCCGCCGCCTCGGATTCACCGATGGCCGGGCTGGCCACGCTGCTGGCCATCGGCAGTGCCACGACCAGCGGCGGCCAGGCGCGTCCATCGGCATCGGTCAGCGTGACTTCCACCAGCAGGGGTAGCTGCGTCGCCGCCGTCCAGCGGTCCTGCCACTCGCCCAGTGCGCCGTCCTCGCCCAGGCCCCGGTAGCGGAAGGTGGCCTCGCGCAGGCCCTCGACCAGCACCTCCGGCGGTCGCGGTGGATCGTCGGCGAACGCCTCGCCCGCCAGAACGAGCTGCAGGTCCAGGGCCAGGCTCGGCGCCTCCCCGGTGTCATCGATTTTCAGGTCATGCAGGTACGGGCCGCCGCGCCCCAGGTAGTCGGGCAGATCGGCCACGAAACGCACCCGGTCGGGATGGCCCACGAAGCGTTGCGACGCGCCGGTCTGCGCATCGAACGCAAAGGCCACCGGCCGTGCGGAGGACAACCGCTTGCGCAGGAAGCTGGCCACGGCCCGTTCGCGCTCGCTGCGCTGGGCCAGACTCTCGCCACGCGACGCGGTGCGCGTCGCGGCACTGAGCGTGGCAAACGCGAGTGTCAGCGCGGTGGCCAGCAGAACCGTCGCCAGCAGCACTTCGATCAGGGTGAAGCCGGCCGCGTTGGTGGCACTGCCGCTTGGCCGGGTGAAAGCCCGAGCGCCTTGCTCGTGGGGCGGACTGAAACCTCGCGCGCTCATGGCGCCGCCTCGCCGGTGCCCGTCTTCAGCCGCAGGCTGCGGACGGACAGCCGCTGCCCCGGACGCCCGTCGCCCCATTCCACCTGCAGCTCCAGCTCCATCAGGCGCGGTCCCTGCGCGGTCGCGGGCGCCACCGCGACGTTGGATTCGGAAGCGGGCTCGCGCCAGGGTCGGACGTCGAACCGCCAGCGATAGGTGCCGCCCTCGAATTCGCCTTCGCGTTGCTCCGCCTGCAATGGCGCGTCCATGTCCAGTTCGTCCAGCAATGACTGGGCGTGCAACGCCGCCCGCCCACTGTCAGCTGCCTGCCGCACTTGGCGGGTCGCCCCCGAAAGCGTCCCGAGCAACAGGGTAAGCCCCAAGGCGAGCAGCGCGAAGGCCACGATCACCTCGATCAGCGTGTAACCCCGCTGGCGCCCGGGGCGGCTCACGGGGTCGCCTCCACCCGCTTCAGGCGCACTTCGCCGGTCATCCAGGCCACGTCGATGCGCCACGCCGCCCGGTCGTCGCTGAGTTCGATGCGGCCGCCCGTGGCGGCGCCATCGTTGAAGAACTGGATCGCGCCCTCGCCTGCCGTGGGCTGCACCTCGCGCGCGCCGATGAAGCGCACGCCCAAGGCCTCGGGAATGTCACCGTTGCGGTTATTGGGCGCCTGCCAGCGATGGCCTTGCGGGTCAATGACGAACCGCTGCGGCTGGCCGGTCGAGAGCGCGAGGGTGCGGGTGTAGCGCAATTGCGCGGCGATCTCCTTCGCGGTGGAGCGCAGTTGCATGCCACGCCAACCGCCGCCCAACGATGCGGCGGCCAGCACGGAGATGCCGGCGATCAGCGCGATCACCAGCAACATCTCCAGCAATGACACGCCCCGTTGTGCGCGCTTCATCGGCCCGGTTCCCACCCTGCGTTCCATCGAGCCGCACGGGTCACGCGTGGACGTGGCCCGGCTTACTCGTACTTGATGTCCGTGTCGTAGCTGCTGCCGCCCGGCTTGCCGTCCTTGCCCAGGATCACCAGGTCGAAATCACGGCCTTCGCCGGGCGCGCGGTAGTCGATGGCGTGGCCCCACGGGTCCTTGAGTTCGGCGGCCTTGGCGTACGGGCCCAGCCAACCGGCGGCGTCACCGGGTTGCGTGACCAGCTCTTCGAGCGCGTTGGGCAGGCGACCGGTGTCCATCTGGAACGACTCGACCTTCTGCGCCAGCGTGGCCACCTGCGACTTGGCCAGGTTGGCCTTGGCGCGGTCGGCCCCGCCCAGCACGCGGCTGCCCACGAAGGTCAGCACCGCGCCGATCAGCACGATCACGATGATGATCTCGATCAGACTCATGCCGCGCTGCGCGGCGATGGCGGGGGAGCGGGTCAGGGAGCGGGTGTGTCGCATTGCATCCATCCGTTACGTGATTCCAGATCAACGAGCATCGCACGCCAACCCCCCACCGGCGAGGGGCGTGCGCCATTCAGCCAATCGCATTGGTGAGGCCGTACAGCGGCGTGAGGACCGCCAGCACCACCACGGCCACCACGCCCGCCAGCACCACGGTCACCAGCGGCACCAGCGCGGCCAGCATGCGGTCCAGCGCCAGCGCGGTTTCCTGCTCGAAGGTCTCGGCGGTCTTGAGCAGCATGGTGTCCAGCGCGCCGGACTCCTCGCCCACCTGCACCATCTGCAGCGCGAGCCGCGGAAAGCGCTTGCCCTTGCCCAGCGCGGTGGACAGCGCGACGCCATTCTTCACTTCGTTGGCCGCGGCTTCGACATCGGCCGCCAGCACGCGGTTGCCCATGACGTTGCGGCCGATGCCCAGTGCCGCCATCAACGGCACGCCATTACGCACCAGCGTGCCCAGCGTGCGCGCCAGTCGCGCGGTCTCGACCTTGGCCACCAGTGCACCGGCAAACCGCTGGCGCAGCAGCCAGGCGTCCAGGGCCTCGCGGAAAGCCGGATCGCGACGCTTGCGGTCCAGCCACCACAACGCCAGCGCCGGCACCACGATCAGCACGATCCACCAGTCGCGCACGAACAGGCCGGCACCGAGCACGATCTTGGTGAACAGCGGCAGCTCGGCGTCGAGGCTTTCGTACATCTGCGCGAACTGCGGGACGACGTAGCCCAGCAGGAACAGCAGGCTCAGCCCGACCATCACCATCAGGATGGCCGGGTAGATCAGCGCGTTGATCACGCGCCCCTGCAGCGCGCGGCTGCGCTCCAGGTAATCAGCCAGGCGCGCCAGGGTCTCGTGCAGGCTGCCGCCGGCCTCACCCGCACGCACCATGTTCACGTACAGGCGCGAGAAGGTGCCGTGCTGCCGTTCCAGCGCGGCGGACAGCGAGGTGCCGCCGCGCACGGCGTCGCGCACGTCGGCGAGGGTGCGCTTGGCGGCTTCGTCTTCGGGCAATTCGAGCAGGATCGACAACGCGCGATCCAGCGGCTGCCCCGCACCGAGCAACGTCGCCAGTTGCTGGGCGAACTGCACCAGTCGCTCGCCGGCGAACGCCTTGGGCTTGAACATACCCGCCCAGAACGGTGCGCCGCCGCCTTCGCTGGCGAGCCTCGCCTCCACGGGCAGGTGGCCCTGCTCCTGCAAGCGCAGCACCACCTCGGTGTCGCTGGCGGCGTCCATCTGCCCGTCGAGCATCTCGCCGCGGGCGTTGAGCGCCTTGTAGCGGAACAACGGCATGGCGTCAGGCGTCCTCGGTCACGCGCAGCACTTCCTCGATGGTCGTTTCGCCTGCGAGCGCCTTGGCGATGCCGTCCTCGTACATGGTGCGCATGCCGTGCTGGCGCGCGATCTGCTCGATCTCGCCCATGCCGGCGTGGCGCATCACCGCGCGGCGCAACTCATCGTTCATCACCAGGAATTCCACGATGGTGGTGCGACCGAGGTAGCCGGTCGGCGCCAGCGCCGAGCCGCGCGCGCGGTACAGGAAGATCTCACCCTCGGGCTGGTACCGGCGCAGGCCGAACTTCTCGATCTCCTCCGGCGACGCGGGGTACTTCTCCGCATGCGTGGGCTCCAGCCGGCGCACCAGGCGCTGGGCGAGGATGCCGTTGATGGTGGAGGTCAACAGGTAGTCCTCCACGCCCATGTCCAGCAAGCGCGCGATGCCACCGGCGGCGTTGTTGGTGTGCAGCGTGCTGAGCACCAGGTGGCCGGTCAGCGCGGACTGGATGGCGATGCGCGCGGTTTCGAGGTCGCGCATTTCGCCGATCATGATGATGTCCGGATCCTGGCGGACGATGCTGCGCAGCGCATGGGCGAAGTCCAGCCCGATCTGCGGCTTGGCCTGGATCTGGTTGATGCCTTCCAGCTGGTACTCGATCGGGTCCTCGACGGTGATGATCTTCACGTCGGGGGTGTTGAGCTTGCTCAGCGCGGTATACAGCGTGGTCGTCTTGCCCGAGCCGGTGGGACCGGTGACCAGCAGGATGCCGTGCGGCTGGTCCAGCACCTTCTGGAACTGCGGCAGGAAGTGGTCGGTGAAGCCCAGCCGCTTGAAGTCGAACACCACCGTTTCGCGGTCGAGCAAGCGCATCACGACGCTCTCGCCGTGCGCGGTGGGCACGGTGCTCACGCGCAGGTCCAGCTCCTTGCCCTGCACGCGTAGCATGATGCGGCCGTCCTGGGGCAGGCGGCGCTCGGCAATGTTGAGCTTCGCCATGATCTTGATGCGGCTGATCACCGCGGCGGTGAGGTTGACCGGAGGGCTCTCGCCGTCGATCAGCACGCCGTCCACGCGATAGCGCACCTTGAGCCGGTTCTCGAACGGCTCGATGTGGATGTCGGACGCGCGCAGCTCCACCGCGCGCTGGATGATGAGGTTGACCAGGCGGATGACCGGCGCCTCGGAGGCGAGGTCGCGCAGGTGCTCCACGTCTTCCAGATCGCCACCACCCTCGCCTTCGGCGGTCTCAATGATCGCGCCCATGGCGCTGCGGCCCTGGCCGTGCCAGCGCTCGACCAGGTCGTCGATTTCGGAGCGCAGCGCCACGTGCGGACGCACCTCGCGGCCGCTGGCCAGGCCCACCGCGTCGAGGATGTAGGCGTCCTGCGGGTCCGCCACCAGCACGTCGACCGTGGTCTCGGTCTCGGCCACCGGGCAGACGTGGAACTGCTTCATGAACTTGACGGTCAGCGGGCTGCCTTCGGGCGGCAGCTCGGGCAGCTCCTTGGCGCTGACCAGCGGCAGCTCGAGCACTTCGGCCACCGTTTCAGCGTGGTCGCGCTCGGACACCAGCCCCAGGCGGGCGAGCAGGACCAGCAGCGGCCCACCGGCCTCTTCCTGCAGACGACGGGCACGCCCCAGGTCGGCGTCCTTGAGCCGACCCTTGGCCAGCAACGCCTCGACGATGCGCGCCTCCACGCCGCCTTCCCCTGGCGGAACCATTCCTGTCTCCGTGACCACCGCGTTCACACCACCTCCGGCAAACCGTGGGGCCTGACTTTAGCAGGTCACGTAGGCGCTACGGATGAGCGGCCAAGGGGCACCGGCGTCGCGGCTAGCCGCTCCGCACCGCGGGGGAGCCGCGAGAGCGCCCCGGCCACGCGTGCGCGGGCCGGGGCAGAGCGGACTCAGCCCACGTGCACGCGCGCGTTGCGGAACATCCGCAGCCACGGCGAGTCGACGCCCCAGTCCTTCGGCGCCCAGCTCAGGTTGGCGCTGCGCGGGGTGCGCTCCGGGTGCGGCATCATGATCGTGACGCGGCCGTCGGTGGTCGTCAGCGCGGCGATGGCGTCGGTCGACCCGTTCGGGTTGAGCGGGTACTGCGTGGCCACCGCACCGTTGCCGTCGATGTAGCGCAGCGACACATTGGCCGCGGTGCGGTCGAGGGTGCTGTCGAACTCGGCGCGGCCTTCGCCGTGCGAGACCACGATCGGCAGACGTGAGCCGCCCATGCCGCGCAGGAACAGCGACGGCGACTCCACCACCTCGACCAGCGACAGGCGGCCTTCGAACTGCTCACCGCGGTTGCGCAGGAACACTGGCCAATGCTCAGCGCCGGGGATGATCGGCTTGAGCTGGCTGAGCATCTGGCAGCCGTTGCACACGCCCAGCGCGAAGGTGTCGGTGCGGGCGAAGAACGCGGCGAACGCATCACGCAGCGCATTGCGCTCGAGGATGCTGGTTGCCCAGCCGCGGCCCGCGCCCAGCACGTCGCCGTAGCTGAAGCCGCCGCACGCGGCGAAGCCAGTGAAGCCATCCAACTGCACGCGACCGCTGATCAGGTCGCTCATGTGCACGTCGAAGGCCTCGAAGCCGGCGCGGTCGAACGCCGACGCCATTTCGATCTGGCTGTTGACGCCCTGCTCGCGCAGGATCGCCACCTTCGGTTTCACGCCGGTGTTGATGAACGGCGCGGCGATGTCGTCCTGCGGGTCGAAGCCCAGCTTCGGCTTCAGGCCCGGCGCGTTGAAGTCGCGCGCAACGGCGCGCTCCTCGTCGGCGCATTCGGGGTTGTCGCGCAGTTTCTGCAGCGCGTGGCTGGTGGCCCACCAGGCATCGAACAGCTCTTCCCAGCGCCATTCGGCCAGCGTGCCGCCGTCCTGGCTCACGCGCACCACCGGCGCACTGGTCGGCTTGGCGATGCGCTGCGCGCAATCGATCAGGCCGTGGCGCGCGACCAGGTCGGCGAACGCGGCGCGGTCCTCGTCGGCGATCTGCACCACCGCGCCGAGTTCCTCGTTGAACAGGGTGCGGAACGGGTCCTCGCCCCAGCCATCCAGGCTGATGTCCAGGCCGCGGCGCGAGCAGAAGGCCATCTCCACCAGCGCGGCGAAGGCACCACCGTCGGAGCGGTCGTGATAGGCGAGCAGCAGGCCCGCTTCACGCGCCTCGCGGATCAGTTCGAAGAAGTCGCGCAGGCGCTGCGGGTCGTCCAGGTCGGGCACGCCCAGGTCGCCGCGCTCCTCACCCTGGCCGGCGAAGGCCGGCAGCGTGTCGTTGCCGTCGCCCGCTTCGGGATGGCACTGCGCCAGCACCGAACCGCCGAGGCGCTGCTTGCCGGCGCCCAGGCCGATCAGCCACAGCTCGGATTCGTCCTCGCGCGATAGCAGCGGGGTCAGCTGCTGGCGCACGTCAACCACCGGCGCGAACGCGCTGACGATCAGCGACACCGGCGACACCGACTTGTTGGCCGCGCCCTCGGCGTGCCACTGCGCCTGCATCGACAGCGAGTCCTTGCCCACCGGGATGCTCAGCTCCAGCTCGGGGCACAGCTCCATGCCCACCGCCTTGACGGCGTCGAACAGCAGCGCGTCCTCGCCCGGGTGGCCGGCGGCGGCCATCCAGTTGGCGGACAGCTTGATGCGGTTGAGCGACTCCACCGGCGCGGCGCACAGGTTGGTGATCGCCTCGCCCACGGCCATGCGCGCTGCGGCGGCCGCGTCGAGCAGCGCGAGCGGGGTGCGCTCGCCGATAGCCATTGCCTCGCCGACGAAGCCCTCGAACCCGGTGAAGGTGATGGCGCAGTCGGCCACTGGCAGCTGCCACGGGCCGACCATCTGGTCGCGCGCGGTCAGGCCTCCGACACTGCGATCACCGATGGTGACGAGGAAGCTCTTGGACGCGACGGTCGGATGCGCCAGCACGCGCAGCGCGGCATCGCGCAGGTCCAGACCGGCCCACTGCAGCGCGGGCCACGGCGCTTCGGCCGGGTGCGCGGTGTCGCGGTGCATCTTCGGCGGCTTGCCGAACAGCACGTCCATGGGGATGTCGATCGGCCAGTCGTGGCCGGGCTCGCGCGCGTTGGCGACGGTAGCGCCGTAGCCGACGACCAGATGCTCCTCGGCAGTGGCATGGCCGACGACGGCGAACGGACAGCGCTCACGCTCGCAGATGGCGGTGAACTCGGCGATGCGGTCCACCGGCACGCCGAGCACGTAGCGCTCCTGTGATTCGTTGCACCACAACTGCATCGGCGACAGGGACGGATCGTCCTTCGGCACCTTGCCCAGGTCGATCACGCCGCCGAGGTCGGAGTCGTGCAGCAGCTCGGGGATGGCGTTGGACAGGCCGCCGGCACCGACGTCGTGGGCGGTGGCGATCGGGTTGTTGTCACCCATGGCCACGCAGCGGTCGAGGACTTCCTGGCAGCGGCGTTCCATCTCCGGGTTGTCGCGCTGCACGCTGGCAAAGTCCAGGTCCTCGGCGCTCTCGCCCGAGGCCACGGAGCTGGCGGCACCGCCGCCCAGGCCGATCAGCATCGCCGGGCCGCCGAGCACCACCACTGCATCGCCGGGCTTGAGCCCCAGCTTGGTGACCTGCACGCGGTCGATGGCGCCGACGCCGCCGGCCAGCATGATTGGCTTGTCGTAGGCGCGGGCATGCGTGCCCTCGTCCAGCTCGAAGCTGCGGAAATAGCCGGTCAGGTTGGGCCGGCCGAATTCGTTGTTGAACGCAGCGCCGCCGATCGGGCCGTCGAGCATGATCTCCAGCGCGGGCGCCATGCGCGGGTTGAGCGCGCGTTCGCGCTCCCACGGCTGCGGCAGGCCCGGAATGCGCAGGTGCGACACGCTGAAGCCGGTCAGGCCGGCCTTGGGCTTGCCGCCGCGGCCGGTGGCGCCTTCGTCGCGGATCTCGCCGCCGTTGCCGGTGGACGCGCCAGGGAACGGCGCGATCGCGGTCGGGTGGTTGTGGGTCTCGACCTTGATGCAGAACGCCGAGTCAACCTCGGCCTCGCTGCGGTAGGCGCCGGTCGCCGGGTCCGGACGGAAGCGGCGGCTGGCGTAGCCCTCCACCACCGCGGCGTTGTCGGCGTAGGCCGACAGCGTGTGCTCCGGGGTGTGGGCGTGGGTGTTCTTGATCATCTTGAACAGCGACGTCGGCTGCTCACGGCCGTCGATGGTCCACGACGCGTTGAAGATCTTGTGCCGGCAGTGCTCGGAGTTGGCCTGCGCGAACATCATCAGCTCGACGTCGGCCGGGTTGCGGCCCAACGCGGTGTAGCGCTCGCGCAGGTAGGCGATCTCGTCATCGGCCAGGGCGAGACCCAGTCGGGTGTTGGCGGCTTCCAGCTGGTCCAGCGGGATGCGCTCCACCTCGCCGCGCGTCGGCACCGCGAACAGGCCTTCGCCGGCCTCGCGCGTGTCCAACACCGACTGGGTCATCGGGTCATGCAGCACCTTGGCCAGCGCGGCCTGGGTGGCGGCATCGGCCGGCCAGCCGGCCAGTTCGTAGCGGATGCCACGCTCCACGCGGTGCACCGGCTGCCCGGCGCCGCGCAGCAGCTCGGTGGCCTTCGACGCCCACGGCGACAGCGTGCCCAGGCGCGGCGTCACGTAGCGGGACACCGCGCCGGCCTCACGCGGCGCGGCGGCGGCGCTGGCTTGCAGGATGCGGTCGAGGGCGGCGGCATCCGGCGTCTGGCCGGGGTCGGCATCGACCCAGTACACCCACCACGCGCCCAGCAGGCGCAGGTCGGCATGGATGGCTTGGAGGCGGGCTTGCAGGCGTTCGCGGCGGAACGAAGACAGGGCGGAAGCGCCCTCGAGGACGATCATGTCCGGGGAACCGTGCTACGTCGGGCCCGACATTGTAACCGAGGGGCCGGGGCCGCGTTGGCCGGACCCCGCCGACCGTGCCCCGAGCCCGAGGGACACCTCGTTGGCTCACGGACACCAGGCGGCCATCTTGCCAATCCGCTGGCCCAAGGCCGACGGTCAGCGGCCCGACAGTGCGGCAGGCCCTGGCGATCGCCAGGGCCCCGCGACCGGCGTCAGGCTCCCGCGGTCGGCTTCGCCGGCTCGCTCGGTGCCGGGGTGGCCGGCGACGACGGCTTGGCGCCCTCGCCCGAGAGTCGATCCAGCACGGCACGCAGTTGCGCCGGGGGCAGGTAGCCGCCGACCTGGGTGCCATCCTTGGTCAGGATCATCGGGGTGCCGGTGAGGCCGGCCCGCTGGCCGACGTCGTACTGCATGGTGACCGTGTTCTTGCAGTCGACCATCTTGAGCGCCTTGTCATTCTTGGCATCGGTCAAGGCCTTCTTGCGATCGGCCGCGCACCAGACCGCCACCATCTTCTTGTGGTCCTCGCTGCCGATGCCCATGCGCGGGAATGCCAGGTATTCGACCGCGATGCCCTGGCGGTTGTACTCGGCGATCTCGCTGTGCATCTTGCGGCAGTAACCGCATTCGACGTCGGTGAAGACGGTCACCGTGTGCTTGGGGTTGGGCGGCGAAAACACGATGCGCTCGCTGGCCGGAATGGTCTTGAGCAGGTCCACGCGCATGCTGGCAAGGGTGACTTCGCTCAGGTTCTTCTTGGCGCCCACGTCAAACAGCGCGCCGCCCGACCCGGGCAGGAACAGGTACTTGCCGTCGTCGCTGATGTAGACCACCTGGCCTCCGACGATGGCTTCGCGGAAACCGGGCACCGGCGCGGCTGCCACCTTTTCCACCGTGACCTGCGGGTTGAGCTGGCGGATGGCCTCCACCGCGCGCGCTTCGGGCGTGCCGGCGACGGGCTTGGCCGCGGCCACCGGGTTGGCACTGCTGGCCTGGGCGCCGGGGGCCTGGGCGGACTGCGGGGCCTGCTGGGCGCAGGCGGAAAGGCTGATCGCGCCCAGCGCGGCAATGAGGATGCGCTTCATGAAGGACTGTCTTCCGTGGGGATTCGTGGATTCGACCGTGGCCACCGGCCTGGGTTCCACCGGATTGTGTCACGAGCCGCGTCGGCCCCGGCGCCATGGGGGCCGGACGGCGCCGAAATCGCGATGCGCGGCACCTTGGGTTCAGCCGCGGGGGTGGTGGCGTGCATGCAACTGCTTGAGCTGCTCGCGCGCCACCAGGGTGTAGATCTGGGTGGTCGACAGCGACGCATGGCCCAGCAGCATCTGCAGCGCGCGCAAATCGGCGCCGCGGTTGAGCAGGTGGGTGGCGAAGCTGTGGCGCAGTCCATGCGGACTGATCCGCCGCGGGTCGATGCCGGCCGCGACGGCATGGCGCTTGACCAGGTGCCAGAACTGCTGGCGGTTCGGCGCCTGCCCGCTGGGTTCGAGGAACAGCGCGGCCAAAGCCCGTTTGCCCGCCAGTGCCGGGCGGGCGTCGTCAAGGTAACGCTGCAGCCAGTCCTGGGCCTCTTCACCCAGTGGCACCAGCCGCTCCTTGCTGCCCTTGCCGGTGACGCGCAACGCCCCCTGCCGCAGGTTGACCGCGGTCGCGGGCAAGTTAACCAACTCGCTCACGCGCAGCCCAGCGGCATACATCAGCTCCAGCATCGCCCGGTCGCGCAACCCCAGTGGCGTGGCGATGTCGGGCGCGGCCAGCAGCGCGTCGATCTCGCTTTCGGCCAGCGCCTTGGGCAACGAGCGCGGCAAGCGGGGAGGCTCCAGCAAGGCGGTCGGATCATCCGCGCGCTCACCCCGCCGCAGCAGCCAGGCGTAGAGCGCCCGCAACGCCGACAGCAGGCGGGCGTTGCTTCGCGGCGAATAGCCGTCGTGGGTGCGCCACGCCAGGAAGTCGAACAACGCAGCGCGGTCGATGGCGGCCAGGCCCCCTGCGCGAGCGGCATGCCAGCGGGCCAGGCCCTCCAGGTCGCGGCGATAACTGTCCAGGGTCTGCCTGGCCAAACCGTTCTCAGCCCACAGGGCTTCCAGAAAACGACCGATGAGATGCTGGTCCGCCTCGGGAACGGGGGGCAGCGCCATGACCCGTTGGCGGCGCTCTGCGGGAGTGCGCGACGTCATCGACGCAGCTTAGCGACTATCCTTTGGCGATGACATCGCACCCCAATCCCACGCGCGCCCTGGTTGGCTGGCGCCTGCTTGCCTTGCTTTACGACTTCTTCCCCGCGCTGGCGATCTGGATGTTGCTCGGGGCATTGTTCAACGCCGCGCATTACCTGAGCGGCCATGCGGCCCGCGAATACATCCATCCCTACAGCGCGTGGGCCTGGGCGTTGTGGGCGTGCTGCTGGGTGGCCACGGGCGCGTATGCCGTGTTGAGTTGGCGCCGAGGCGGTCAGACGCTGGGCATGCGCCCATGGCGCTTGCAGGTCGTCGCCGTCGACGGCGGTCCGGCCACCCTGCGCGCGCTGCGCATCCGCTATACCGTCGGCACGCTGTCGGTTTTGGCCGCCGGACTGGGCTTCTGGTGGGCGTGGTTCGACCGCGACCGCCTCACCTGGCACGACCGGATCAGCGGCACGCGCCTCGTGCGACATCTCAAGTCCAACTAAGCAGCCCCGGGCAGTGCCTGCCGCTCAGCCCGAGCGGCGACGGAACAGCACCACCGATACCGCGACCATGATCAGGGTCGGCAGCATGTACGCCACGCGGAAGTCGAACTTGTAGACCTGCGCCAGGCGCACGAACTGGGTCTGCAATAGCCAGAAGCCCAAGGCGAACACGATGCCGATGAACAGCCGCTTGCCCAGCCCGCCGCTGCGCAGGCTGCCGAACGCGAACGGGATCGCGGCCAGGCACAGCGCCAGCGCATTGAGCGCGTAGAACCAGCGGCCCCAGTAGATCTCCTGGAAGTCGCCGGCATCGAGGCCGTTGCGCAGGCGGTAGTCGATCGCGTCCTTCAGTTCCGGCGACGGCATGTACCGCGGCTTGGCCATGCCGGCGGTGAGTGCGGTGGTGTCCAGCCGCGACGCCCACCGTTCCTCGGCCACCTGCTGGCGCGCCACGGAGCGCTCGCCGAAGGTGGTGCGGGTCACGTCACGCAGCAACCATCCGCCCGGGCGGTGCTCGGCGACCTTTGCCACCGCCATCGACTTCAGCCTGCCGTCGGACTCGAACTCGTACAGGCTGACATCGCGCAATTCCAGCCAGCGGTCCTGCCCATTGTCACGCTCGTCGCCACCGCCGGCGTTGAGGATGACCTCGCCTTCGCGCGCCCACAGTCCGGAATAACGCGCCACGATCAGGTCATTGGACTTGGCGGAGGCCTTGAGCGCGTCTGCCTGGCGCTGCCCCCACGGGGCCAACGTCTCGCCATTAGCCACCATGGCCAGGGTCAGCAGGGCCAATGCGCCCGCCACGGTGAGACTGAGGCGGCGCCGGGAAAGCCCCACCGCCCGCAGGGCGGTGAGTTCCGACGTGGCCGCCAACTGGCCCAGCGCCATCAGGGCGCCGATGACGGCGGAGGTGGGGAACAGGGTGTAGGCCCGGCGGGGCACGGTGTAGGCCATGTAGGCCACGGCCTTCGGGAAGTCGTAACTGCCCTTGCCGATGTCACTGACCTCGCTGACAAGGCCCAACATCACGTCGAGGCCAAGCAACACGGCCCAGGTGAGCAGCACCGAGCCCAGCACCGCGCGCGCCAAGAACAGGTCATGGACCCGGGGGAAAGCCCTCGCGAACGCAACCATCAGCGACGCCTCCACAGGCCGCGCGGATGGCCATCACGCGCGTATGTCCAGATGCCCAGCACGAGCAACGGCAGTACCAGCCACCACATGCCGACGGCGGGCGGCAGCTTGCCATCCTCCAGCCAGCCGCGCGCCATCAACATCAGGCTGGTCGCCACGACGAAACCGAGGAAGCCCATGAGCAGGTGGCCGTAGCGGGCCTGTCGGGGGGAGGTACGGGATAGCGGAACGGCGAGCAAGGCGAACGCCAGCGCCAACAGCGGCGGCGCCAGGCGCGCATGTACCTGCGCGTTGGCCTCTCGCCGGCTGTCGCCCAGCAGTGCGAGTGTGGACATCACTTCGGGATCCTTCGGGTCGAACTTGCCCTCGCCCGGCGGAAGGCGCACGTCGTTGCTGGCATAGCGCAGCAGCCGGTAGCCCAGACCGTCGTGACGGGGACCTTCCACCTGGAAGCCCTTCTCCAATGTGATGAAGCGCTCGCCGTCGGGGTGAACAGTCAGATGGCCGGTATTGGCAGTCGTGACATCCATCCGCTCGTCGTTCTGACGGTGGATGAAAATGCGCTGGAATTGCGTGCCGTCGCCCGACATGTTGCCCACATACACCACGCCCCCTCCAGGCAACTCGATGAAGCGGCCCGGCTCCAGACCCGCCACCAGCAGGTTGCGGTTGGCCTCGCTGATCATCTGCTTGGAGATGCGGTGGGCCAAGGGGCCCAACCACAACGAACTCAGGGCGATGACCGTCACCACCGGCACCACCAGCATCATTACAGGCCGCAACAGCCGGCGCGGCCCAACGCCTGCCGCGGTAATCACGGGCATCTCTGAATCCCGATACAGCCGCCCCACCCCCAACATCAGCCCCAGCAGCAAGGCCAGGGGCAGGATGATCGGCAGGTAATTGAGGAACTGCAGCCCGATCTGGGCCAGCAACAACCCCGCGGGCACCCGGCCGCTGGTGATATCGCGAAGCACGTCGGCCAGCACCGCGCCCATGCTGACGATGAGCAGCACCACCAGCACCGCAAACGTGGACTGGGCGAATTCGCTGAACAGGTAGCGGTCGAGCTTGGGCATCGGGCCTCGGTGGGTGGTCGGCGCCCCGGGGTCCCTTTTTCGGGAATCCGGCACGGTGCTTTAGACTTGGGGGTTCGTCCGGCGAAGCCGGGCCCGCCAGGGCCCCGCCCGCCGCGCATTCTGGCCTGAAACGACCGTTGGCGCCGCCGGATTGTACGGAATGACGCCTGAAACGGCCGTAATGGCCTCTGCATCCCTTGGAAACTGCCGTATGACCCTCGAATTCGACCTGAACCGCGACGCCCCCGCTTCCGCCAGCTCCGACTGCCTCGTGGTGGGTGCCTATGCCGACAACACCCTGACCCCGGCGGGCCAGGCGCTGGACACGGCCAGCGGCGGTCGCATCCGCGCCCTGTTGGAGCGGGGCGACGTCAGCGGCAAGACCGGCAAGACCGCGCTGCTGCACGACCTGGCGGGTGTCACGACCCCGCGCGTGCTGGTGGTCGGGCTGGGCGAAACCGCCAAGTTCGGCGTCCCGCAGTACCTCAAGGCGGTCGGCGATGCGGCGCGTGCGCTCAAGAGCGGCCCGGTGGCCCACGCGGTGTTCACTCTCGCCGAAGTGCCCGTGGCCGGCCGTGACGCCGCCTGGAACATCCGCCAGGCCGTGATCGCCGCTGACCACGCCTGCTACCGCTACACCACCACCCTCGGCGAAAAGGCGAAGAAGAAGGTTGAGCCGGGCCTGCGAACCCTGGCCATCACCGGCACCGACGAAACCGCACTGGCGCAGGGCAAGGCGATCGCCAATGGCGTGAAGTTCGCCCGCGAGCTGGGCAACCTGCCGCCCAACATCTGCAACCCCGGCTACCTGGCCGAGCAGGCGCAGACCTTCGCCGGCAAGTTCGCGACCACCTCGTGCGAGGTGCTGGACGTGGCGCAGATGGAGGCACTGGGCATGGGTTCGCTGCTGGCCGTCGGCCGCGGCTCGGCCAACCCGCCCAAGCTGATCGCCCTGCAGTACCGCAACGGCGGCGACGCCAAGCCCTACGTGCTGGTCGGCAAGGGCATCACCTTTGACACCGGCGGCATCAACCTCAAGACCCAGGGCGGGATCGAGGAGATGAAGTACGACATGTGCGGCGCCGCCACGGTGATGGGCACGTTCGTCTCCGCCGTCGGCATGAACCTGCCGATCAACCTGGTGGTGGTGGTGCCGGCGGTGGAAAACATGCCCGACGCCGACAGCTACCGCCCATCCGACGTGCTGACCAGCATGTCCGGCAAGACGATCGAGGTCGGCAACACCGACGCCGAAGGCCGCCTGATCCTGTGCGACGCGCTGACCTGGGCGCAGAAGTTCGAGCCGGCCGCACTGGTCGACGTCGCCACCCTGACCGGTGCGTGCATGGTGGCGCTGGGCAAGTACGCCTCGGGCCTGATGAGCAAGCACGACGACCTGGCGAACGAACTGCTGGTCGCCGGCGAGAACGTGTTCGACCGCGCCTGGCGCCTGCCGCTGTGGGACGAATATCAGACCATGCTCGAGTCGACCTTTGCGGACGTGTACAACATCGGCGGCCGCTGGGCCGGTGCGATCACCGCAGGCTGTTTCCTCGCGCGCTTCACCGAGGGCCAGCGCTGGGCGCACCTGGACATCGCCGGCTCGGCCAGCGACGAGGGCAAGAAGGGCATGGCCACTGGCCGCCCGGTGGGTCTGCTGAGCCAGTGGCTGCTCGACCGCGCGGCCGCCCCGGCCGCCTGATCGCGCACCCATCGATCTCCTGACGCCCGGACCCGCGCCCGCATGGCCAGTGCCGAGTTCTACCTGATCCAGAAGCCGCGGTTCCGCGAGGAGCCGCTGCTGCTGGTGTGCCAGTTGGCGAAGAAGGCGCACGAGGCGGGGCTGTGGACCCTGGTGCTGACGCGCGACGCGGCACAGGCCGAGGCCTTGGACGACCTGCTGTGGTCGTTCGACGACGACGCCTTCGTACCGCACCAGATCGCCGGCATGACCGAGGAAGGCGACGAGGAAGACGGCGACCACCTGGCGCCGGTGCTGATCGCGCCGCCCGCCGTGGACACGCCGGTGCGCCCGCTGGTGATCAACCTGCGCGACAACCCGGTGGAAGGCAGTTTCGACCGCGTGCTGGAAGTGGTGCCGGCCGACGAATCCGCGCGCGGGCCGTTGCGCGAGCGCTGGCGGCAGTACCAGGCCCGTGGCCTGGAGTTGAAGAAGTACGACATGTGACCCCGGCTATCGGGGCGCCACGGCGCGCCACGAAGGCCACGCAAATCCTGGCTGCCCCCACCCTGGTGAGGGCGCAGTCGCGGCAACGCGATGCATGGGATCGCCGCCCTCTACGGCAGGCGCCATCGCGCGTTCCTCTCCCATTCAATTGATTGCGACCTGCCCATGACCTCGCTCTCCTCCAGCTACGATCCGACCCAATTCGAATCCCGCCTGTACCAGCAGTGGGAGAGCAGCGGCGCGTTCAAGCCCAGCGGCAAGGGCCAGCCCTACACCATCCTGCTGCCGCCGCCCAACGTGACCGGCACCCTGCACATGGGCCACGCGTTCCAGCACACGCTGCAGGACGCGCTGGTGCGCTACCACCGCATGCGCGGCTACGACACGCTGTGGCAGATGGGCACGGACCACGCCGGCATCGCCACCGAGATGGTGGTGTCGCGCAACCTCGCGCTGGAAGGCAAGGGCGAGACCCGCGACTCACTGGGCCGCGAGGGTTTCATCGCCAAGGTGTGGGAGTGGAAGCAGCAATCGGGCGACACCATTGAGCGCCAGATGCGCCGCATTGGCACCTCCGGCGACTGGTCGCGCAGTGTGTTCACCATGGACCCGATGGCCGCCGACGCGGTCGCCGAGGCGTTCGTGAAGCTGCACGAGGACGGCCTGATCTACCGTGGTCAGCGCTTGGTCAACTGGGACCCGGTGCTGAAGACCGCGATCTCGGACCTGGAAGTGGTCAACGAGGAAGAGGACGGCCACCTGTGGTCGATCGAATACCCGCTCTCCGACGGCAGCGGCGCGGTGGTGGTCGCCACCACGCGCCCGGAAACCATGCTCGGCGACGCCGCGGTGATGGTGCATCCGGAGGATGAGCGCTACGCCCACCTGATCGGTCGCTCGGTCACGCTGCCGCTGACGGGCCGCGAGATCCCGGTCATCGCCGACGACTACGTGGACCGCGAATTCGGCACCGGCGTGGTCAAGGTGACCCCGGCGCACGACTTCAATGACTACCAGGTGTGGAACCGCCACGTCGGCACCGGCGCGTTCGATGCGCTGCCCAACCGCGGGCTGATCAACATCTTCACCCCGGACGCGAAGGTGGTGGGACACGCGCACGGCGCGGCCGCCCAGCACGACTCGGCGCATCGCGCCGACGTCCCCGACGCGAACGCGCTGCTCAATGTGCCCGCCGCGTACCACGGCCTGGACCGCTACGACGCACGCAAGGCCGTGCTCGCCGACCTGGAAGCCGCCGGCCGCCTCATCGAGACCAAGCCGCACAAGCTGCAGGTGCCGCGCGGCGACCGCACCGGCCAGGTGATCGAGCCCTACCTGACCGACCAGTGGTTCGTGAAGATGGACACGCTGGGCGCACGCGGCCTTGAGCTCGCCGAGAGCGGCAAGGTCAAGTTCGTTCCCGGCAACTGGATCAACACCTACCGCCACTGGATGGAGAACATCCAGGATTGGTGCATCAGCCGCCAGCTGTGGTGGGGCCACCGCATCCCGGCGTGGTACGACGCGGCGGGCAAGGCCTACGTGGGGCGCAGCGAAACCGAAGTGCGCACCCTCAACAACCTCGGCCCGGACGTCGCGCTGACCCAGGACAACGACGTGCTGGAGACCTGGTTCTCCTCCGCGCTGTGGCCGTTCAGCACCATGGGCTGGCCCGACCCGGATGCGATGACCAAGCGCGGTTACGAGCGCTACGTCCCCTCCTCCGTGCTGGTCACCGGCTTCGACATCATCTTCTTCTGGGTCGCCCGGATGATCATGATGACCGACCACTTCACCGGCGAAGTGCCGTTCCACGACGTGTACGTGACCGGCCTGGTGCGCGACAAGGACGGGCAGAAGATGTCCAAGTCCAAGGGCAACATCCTCGACCCGCTGGACATCATCGACGGCATCACCCTGGACGCGCTGGTGGCCAAGCGCACCACCGGCCTGATGCAGCCGAAGATGGCCGAGAAGATCGAGAAGGCCACGCGCAAGGAGTTCCCCGAGGGCATCCCGGCGTTCGGTGCCGATGCGCTGCGCTTCACCATGGCCGCGCTGGCGGGCCACGGCCGCGACATCAAGTTCGACCTCAACCGCGCCGAGGGCTACAAGAACTTCTGCAACAAGCTGTGGAACGCCACGCGCTTCGTGCTGATGAACACCGAAGGCTTCGCCGCGCGCGACGCGCTGCCGGAAGGCCATGCGCCCGCCCTGCCGCAGCCGGTGACCGACGCGGAGCGCTGGATCCTGGCGCAGTTGGAGCGGACCGCGTCCGAGGCCGCGCAGCACTTCGCCGATTACCGCTTCGACCTGCTGTCGCAGACGCTGTACGAATTCGCCTGGAACCAGTTCTGCGACTGGTTCGTCGAGCTCGCCAAGCCCGCACTCAATGGCGATGACGCCGCCGCGGCCGAGAGCACCCGCCACACCCTGCTGTACGTGCTCGAACGCCTGCTGTGCCTGCTGCACCCGCTGGTGCCGTTCGTCACCGAGGAGCTGTGGCTGGCCGTGGCGCCCAAGCTCGGCCTCACGGGCACGATCATGCGCCAGCCCTACCCGCAGGCCGGCGACCTCGGTGGCGAACATGCCGCCGCCGAAGCCGACGTGGAATGGCTCAAGGCGATGGTCTCGGCCCTGCGCAAGGTGCGCAGCGAGCTCAATGTCGCCCCGGGCAAGACCGTGGCGCTGCTGCTGGCCGATGGCGTCGACGCCGACCGCACGCGCGTGGCCCGCTTCGAATCGCAGCTGAAATTCTTGACCCGTGTCGAGCGCATCGAATGGCTGGCCAGCGCCGACCAGGCGCCGGCCGCCGCTGCCGCCGTCGTTGGTGAGTTGAAGTTGCTGGTGCCGTTGGAAGGTCTGGTGGACCTCGGCGCCGAGCGCGCACGCCTGGACAAGGAACTCGTCCGCGTCGCGTCGGAAAAGGAGAAGAGCGAGGCCAAGCTCGCCAAGTTCACGGACAAGGTCCCGCCGGCGGTGGTCGAGCAGGAACGCCAGCGCCTGGTGGACTGGAGCACGCAGTTGGCCGCATTGCAGGCCCAGCGCGCCAAGCTGGGCTGAGGTTCCGATGGGCGCCATGCGGCGCCCATCGGCGGCGGTCAGAACGCCTTGTTCTCGGTGCTGGCGTCAATCCGCTCGGCGCCACGCGAGCGCTCGGCAAATTCGCCCGCGTCCAGCAGGGACAGCGCGCAACCCGCTGCGGCGGCATCCAGCCGGATCGCGAGCCCCTCCAGGCCGATATAAACCGGCCGCGGGTCGGAGTGCTTGACCCGATCGTCGTAGGCCGCCTCGTGGCCGCGCAGGACGACCGCCGTCGCGCCCCGCTCCGAGGCCGCCGCGCCCAGCTTGCGGAACGCCAGGTCATAAGCGACGCCCCGCGGTCGCGTCGCCTTCTTCGTCCCCAGCGAAATGGACACACGCCCGAGCTTGGCGTGCTTGCACCCGGGGACCGCCTCCAGCACAGGCACGGACTCAGGCGTGGTGACTTCACCTGCCTGCACGCTTGCCGCGACCCACCACAACCCCAACGCCAACGCTGTCCGACGACTCATCAAGCTTCCTCGCTGAAAAGTTCCATCGCCATGACGATCGCATCCTCGCGCCCGTCCTTGGCCGGGTAGTAGCGCGGGCGTCGCCCGATCTCATTGAAGCCTTCATCGTGGTACAGGGCAATCGCCCCGGTGTTGGACGGTCGCACTTCCAGGAATACCCGCTCGGCCGCGCGGCCGCGCGCGACGTGCAGGATCGCGCGGACCAGTTTGCGCCCCAATCCGCGCCCCTGCTGCTCTGGCGCGACGCAGACGTTGAGGATGTGCGCCTCGCCCGCCGCCACGCTCATGAGCACGTAGCCCACGATTACCCCGCCTTCATCCAGCACCCACGCCGGATAGTCCGCGCGCAGGCAGTCGCGGAAGATGCCGAGCGTCCACGGAAACTCGTACGCGCGTTCCTCCACCGATTGCACCGCGACGAGGTCGTCCTCGCGCATCGGCCGCAGGTTGAGTGGCAGGATCGCCGCGTCACGGGGCAGTGCGCTCATGGCCGGAACCGGGGCTGAAAGGGTCGCAATTGCCGCCACAACGCACGTTTGGCGGCGGGGTTGCCGCGCAACGCTGCCAAGTCCACGCCCAGACGTTCCAGCACGGCACGGGCCTCGGATCGCGTGCGCTGGCCGGTTACGCGCAGCACCGCGCGCTCCAGCGCATCGTCTGGGGCACGGGGGCTGGCGCGGCGCGGCGACGGGGCCACCGAATCATCCGCCTCCAGCGGGGCACGAGGGGGCGCCGGCCTGCGTTGGGGCACGTACTCGGCGCGCGCCCGGTGGGCCGCGTTCGCCGGCGGACTGCCGGTGTCGTTGCCAGGCCGTGTCGGGGCACCGCGTGCCGCGGACGACCCCATGGGCTCGTCCATGTGCGCGGGCACCCCGGCTTCGGCCAGCGGAGCCGCTGCCTCATCCCCGGCCAGTACCAGCAAGCGGTGGCCCAGGGCCATCAGCCACGCCTGCTGCTCGACCGACCACAGGCCGCTCATGAAGCCACCTCCTCCGGCCGGCGGCGCAGTCGCCGCCACATCGCGTATGCCGGCCCGAACAGCGCGTAGACCGAACAGATCGCCAGCAATACCGTCGGCGGATCAATGGCGATGGCCACCAGTACCGCTACCACCATCACGGGCACCAGGAACGGCACGCGGTCATGGCGCGGGCCGGCCCCCTTGAAGCTGTAGTAGCGCATGCGACTGACCATCAGCAGCGCGGCCGCCACGGTCAGGGCCAAGGCGGCGTAGCGCAACTCCGTGCCGCTGAAACCAAACGCGTCGAAGGTCCACACGAAGCTCACGACGAGCCCCGCCGCCGCAGGACTGGCTAGGCCAATGAACCAGCGCTTGTCCACCTGCCCCACCTGCGAGTTGAAACGCGCCAGGCGCAGGGCGGCACACGCGGCATACAGGAAGGCGGCAATCCAGCCGATCTTGCCAGGGGTGACGCCGTCCAGCTTCATCGACGCCAGCGCCCAGTGGTACATCACCATCGAGGGCGCCAGTCCAAAACTGATCAGGTCGGCCAGCGAGTCGTACTGCACGCCGAATTCACTTTGAGTGTTGGTCAGGCGCGCCACGCGCCCGTCCACCCCGTCCAGGACCGCGGCGATGAACACCGCGATGCAGGCGTCGGCAAACTGCCCCTGCGTCGCCGCGATGATGGCGTAGAAGCCCGCGAACATGCCGCCGGTGGTGAACAGGTTGGGCAGCAGGTAGATGCCCCGGTGACGGGGGCGCGGGATGTGCGGTTGATCCATGTCCGGGAGTTTAGCGCTTGCCGGCCCGCCGGCAGGGTGTTGCAATCGGCGCACCCACCTGTTCGCGCCGGAGCCTCGCATGCGCCGCCCCGCTTTCCGCCCATCCATCCTGCCGGCCGTCGCCCTGGTGTTGGGGGCCGCGTTGCCGGCCCACGCCGGCCAGGTCTACCAGTGGAAGGACGCCAAGGGCGTGACCCACTATTCGGACTTCCCGCCGCCCGGGCAGAAGGCCACCCAGCGCAACCTCGACCCACGCGCGCCCGCCGCGCCCTCCAAGCCGGTGGTCAATGCCGACTGCAGCAACGCGCGCAGCAACCTCGCCATACTCAAGGGCACGGGCCCGGTGGGCCTGGATGCGAATCGCGATGGCAAGCACGAGCGTGAGTTGACCCCCGCCGAGCGCGCCGAGCGCACCGCCAAGGCCGAACAGGCGGTGAAGACCTACTGCGAAGGCGGTCCCGTTACGCCCTCTCGCTGACGACACCGGGCCGCACCCCGCCTGGGAGCACGGGCCCGACGCCGGCGTAATCCCCCGCACTCCGGGCACTCTGCGGGGGCAATACGGCCACTCCCGCCCGCGTCCCAGCGGGCCGCCAGCGGTGGCAGCCCCGCACCCATGGCAAAATGGCCGCTTCCCTCCGCGTGAAGCCCCATCGATGCGCCTGTCGCAGTTCCACCTCCACACCACCAAGGAAACCCCGGCCGACGCCGAGATCATCAGCCACAAGCTGATGCTCAAGGCCGGCATGATCCGCAAGCTCGCGGCCGGCCTGTACACCTGGACCCCGCTGGGGCTGCGCGTGCTGCGCAAGGTCGAGCGCGCGGTGCGCGAGGAGATGGACGCCGCCGGCGCGATCGAGCTGCTGATGCCGACCATCCAGCCGCAGGAGCTGTGGGAAGAGACGGGCCGCTGGGAGAAGTTCGGCGGCCAGCTGCTCAAGATCAAGGATCGCAAGGAGGCCGGCTACTGCTACGGCCCCACCGCCGAGGAGGTCATCACCGACTTCGCGCGCAGCGAGCTGTCCAGCTACAAGCAGCTGCCGGTCAACTTCTACAACATCCAGACCAAGTTCCGCGACGAGATCCGCCCCCGCTTCGGCGTGATGCGCGCGCGCGAGTTCCTGATGAAGGACGCCTACTCGTTCCACATCAGCGAGGACGACCTGGCGCGCGAATACCGCAACATGTACGACACCTACAGCCGCATCTTCACCCGCCTCGGGCTGAAGTTCCGCGCGGTGTTCGCCGATACCGGCGCGATCGGCGGCAACGCCTCGCACGAGTTCCACGTGCTGGCCGACTCGGGTGAGGATGCGATCGCCTTCTCCACCGGTTCGGACTACGCGGCCAACGTGGAGCTGGCCGAGGCCGTGGCCCCGGGTCCGCGCCCGGCCGCCAGCGAGGCCATGCGCAGGGTCGACACCCCCACGCAGAAGACCTGCGAGGACGTGGCCGCGCTGCTGGGCATTGGGCTGGAGCGCACCGCCAAGTCCGTTGCGATCATGGGCGAGGATGCCGAGGGCAACCCGCAGTTCGTGCTGGCGCTGGTGCGCGGAGACCACGTCGTCAACGAGATCAAGCTGCCCAAGCTCGCCGGCCTGGGTGAGTACCGCCTGGCGACCGAAGCGGAAATCGTCGAGCACCTGGGCGCGCAGCCCGGCTTCCTCGGCCCGATCAACGCCGTGCGCCCGATCCGCGTGGTCGCCGACCGCAGCGTGGCGGCCATGGCCGACTTCGTGGTCGGCGCCAACGAGAACGGCTTCCACCTGGCCGGCGTCAACTGGGGCCGCGACCTGCCGGAACCCGAAGTCGCCGACATCCGCAACGTGGTCGAAGGTGATCCGTCGCCCGATGGCCACGGTACGCTGGGCATCGCGCGCGGCATCGAGGTCGGCCACGTGTTCCAGCTCGGCCGCCGCTACGCCGAGGCGATGAAGTGCACGGTGCTGGACGAAACCGGCAAGGCCGCCGTGCCGCTGATGGGCTGCTACGGCATCGGCGTGTCGCGCATCGTCGCCGCCGCCATCGAGCAGAACCACGACGACAACGGCGTGTGCTGGTCTGACGCGATGGCGCCGTGGCAGGCCGCAGTGTGCGTGATCAACCCGAAGAAGGATGCGGCCGTGGCCGAGGCCGCCGAGGCGCTGTACCGCGAACTCAATGCCGCCGGCATTGAAACCGTGATGGACGATCGTGGCCTGCGCCCGGGCGCGATGTTCGCGGACATGGAGTTGATCGGCATCCCGCACCGGATCGTCGTGTCCGAGCGTGGCGTGGCCGCAGGCACGTTTGAATATCGCCACCGCCGTGCCAGCGAAGCCGAGAATCTCGACCATGCAGGCCTGCGTGAAAAGCTGGGGCTGGCTGGCTGATTGCCACGCGCTGTCCAACGGCAGACGCGTGCCATCCACGAAAACCCGGCCGAAAGGCCGGGTTTTTGTTTGCGCACCCATTGCCTGGCCACGCCGGTGCCCGGGAAACCTGCCGATCAAGCGACGGGAATAATCGCGGAAAAAACCGGTTTCGTTTCACCGCCTCGGCCGCTCGCGATAACCACCTCGTTCATTAGCCGCATTTACCGGCACGAACTGGCGCATTACTATCGGCCGCGTACGCCGCATACCGCGGCCCGTATATCCCGCCCGCACGACTGGGATAATCCCGACCATTACCGGAGGTTTCATGTCGATCAATCTCGACACCCTGTCCGCCAAGGAACTGCAGGCGCTGATCACTCAGGCCAAGAAGCGCAAGACGACGCTTGCCAAGCGCAAGCCCATCGCCGCGGTGCGCAAGAAGGTGATGGCACTGATCAAGGCCGAGGGCTACACCGTGGCCGAATTGTTCGGTGCAGGTGGCAGCACCGTCCGGGCCGCGACTCCCAGGAAGGCAGCCGCGCGCAAATCGACGGCGGGCAGCAAGGTGACCCCCAAGTACCGCAACCCCGGCAACTCCACCGAAACCTGGTCGGGCCGCGGCAAACAGCCGCGCTGGCTGGCCGCGCTGACGGCCTCGGGCCGCAGCCTGGACGAGTTCCTGATCAAGTGATTCATCACGGCCCGGCGACCACCGAGGCCGGCCACCCGTGACACCCACCGACGCCGGCCCCGTGCCGGCGTCGTTGCTTGGGGCTTCCAAACTGCGTGCGCCGCATGCGCGCACCGCTGGCGTGGTTACAGGTTCCGCCGCGCGGACAGCAGCAGATTGCCGAACAGCAAGCCGGCGATCAGCGCCAGCAGGATATTGATCACCGCCAGGATCGCTTCCTGCCCTGCGTTGACATCCTGGGTCTGCAGCAGGCTGAGCAGGCCGCGAAGACTGATGCTGCCGGGCACCAGCATGATGATGCCTGGCACGCGGATGATCGCGCCGGGCCGGTGCCACCAGCGCGCGTACGCGTTACCGGCCGCGGTCATCGCCAGTGCCGCCAGGAACACGCCCGCGGGCGTCCCAAAGGCCTGCCCCGCGTAGCGGGAAATGAGATAGCCCGATGCGGCTGCGAGCATCACCCGCGGGTAATCGCGCCGATGTGCCTTGAACAGCACCGCAAACGCAAACGCCGCGGCCACCAGCGCCAGCCACTCCACCCAGTCGCTTTGCGGGCGCAAGGCGCGCACCTGCGGCTTCAACCCGACCAGGTCCGCCACGTACAGGGCGATGATCACGCCCACCGCCAGCTGCATCACGGTCGTGACCGCCCCCGCGAACCGTCCCGTGCCGGACATGAGGTGCTGGCTGCTGAGTTCGTTGACGGCGTTGGTCAGTGCCAGGCCAGGTAGCAGCACCACCAGCGAGGCAATGATCACGGTGTTCTGGTTGAGGGGCGCCACCAGGCTGGCCACCAGGATCGCCACCGTCGCAGCGAGCACCGCCGCCACCGCGTCCAGGGTTTCGCGCAACTGTGGCCGGGACGCGGCGTACTGCACCAGCCAGCCGGTTAGCAGGCCGTTGACGCCCGCGACGCCAATGTCCAGCCAGGGCAAGCGGAACAGTCCCCCCACGCCCGCCGCCGCCAGTCCAAAGGCCAACACTTCCATCAACCGCGCGCGAAGGCCGGGCGGACGGTCCAGCGCCCCCATGGCGGCATGGGCCTCGGCGAGTCCCATGCGACCGGCGATCACTTCTTCGGCAATCCGATCGGTTTCGGCCAGCCGGTACAGGTCGTTCTGCCCCAACGGCAACCGCAGCACGCGCGTCGTATCACGCTCCCCGGGCGGCCGCGTCGGGTCACTGAACGTCAGGATCATGCCCGTGGGGTTGGACCAGGGCTCGCACTCCACGTCCAGCCGCTGCGCAGTCGCGGTGACGGCGCCCTCCAAGCGCTGCGCGGTGGTGCCGTACAGGTGGAGCCGCTCGGCGAGTTCAATGAGGAAGTTGATACGGTCCGCGTAGCTGGCGGCACTGTGCAGCGCGTGGGTCGACATGGCGGCAAGCATGGCACGCAAGACAGTGGATCGATAGCGTCCGACGAGCGCTTTCATCACGGTCCGGACACGCGATGGCACCGAGCCTGTATGCTCGTCCCAGTGCCCGATACCGCCGCCCGCCCCCACTCCGTGCGACAGCCCGAGCTCACCACCGACCCGCACCAACCTTCGCAGATCCGCCTGACGGGGGCGTGGACGCTCGACCATGCCGATGCGATTCGGCAGCGGCTGTCGGACGTACCCCAGGACGCGTCGTCGGTGGATGCCACCGGCGTGGACCGCTTGGACTCCCTCGGCGTGTTGCAGCTGATGCGCTTCGCCCGCCGTCGCGACCTTGATTTCGCCACGTTCGCCTTCCACGAGCGCCACCGTGCCTTGGTCGGGGCCATCGAAGACGTGGCCGACGATCGCCCCAAGCGCAAGCGCGAGTACGGCGTCAACGCCGCGCTGGAGCGCATGGGCCACTCGGTGGTGGACAACCTGAAGGAGTCCACTGCGCTGCTGGCGTTCCTGGGCGAAGTGCTGGCCAAGCTGGTGCGCATGGTGCGGGAGCCCACGCGCTTTCGTCCGACCGCCACCGTGCACCACATGGAGCAGGTCGGCCTGGACGCGGTGCCGCTGGTGGCGCTGCTCTGCTACATGGTCGGCGCGGTGGTCGCGTTCCTCGGGGCCAACGTGCTGCGCGATTTCGGCGCGGTCATCTACGTGGTCGAACTGGTCAACATCTCCTTCCTGCGCGAGTTTGGCGTGCTGCTGACCGCCATCATCCTCGCCGGCCGCACCGCCAGCGCCTTCACTGCGCAGATCGGCGCCATGAAGAGCCGCGAGGAAGTCGATGCGATCCGCACGCTGGGCATGGATCCGATCGACCTGCTGGTCATCCCGCGACTGCTGGCGTTGGTGGTGATGCTGCCGCTGCTCACGTTCGTCGCCATGGTGTTCGGCCTGCTCGGCGGCCTGACCGTGGGCGCGTACGGACTCGACATACCCCCGCCCCAGTACCTGTCGCGCATGCAGGACACGATGGAGGTGCGCCACTTCATCGTCGGCCTGGTGAAGGCACCGATGTTCGCGGTGGTGATTGCGCTGATCGGCTGCCTGGAAGGCCTGCAGGTGCAGGGCACGGCGCAGTCGGTGGGCGAGCGCACCACCTCCAGCGTGGTGCAGGCCATCTCGATGGTGATCGTGCTGGATGCGCTGGCCGCCATCTGGTTCATGGAGATGAACTTCTGAACGCCGTCCTCGCCCCCGATGCCACGCCGGCCATCCGCGTGCGCGGCGTCACCAACCGCTTCGGCGAACAGGTCGTGCACGAAGACCTCGACCTGGACGTGCGCCCGGGCGAGATCCTGGGCGTCGTTGGTGGCTCGGGCAGCGGCAAATCGGTGCTGATGCGCACGATCCTGGGCCTCCAGGAGCCTGTCGCCGGGCAGATTGAGGTATTCGGGATCGATGCGCGCCGCAATGACGACGAAAGCCGCCGCGAGATCGAGCGCAACACCGGCGTGCTGTTCCAGGATGGCGCATTGTTCTCCTCCCTGACCGTGGGGGAGAACGTCCAGGTGCCGCTCAAGGAGCATCACCGCGACCTGCCCGACTCGTTGCGCTACGAACTGGCGCTGCTCAAGGTCAAGCTCGCCGGGCTGCCAGCCGACGCCTTGGACAAGCTGCCCTCGCAACTGTCGGGCGGCATGCGCAAGCGCGCCGGCCTGGCACGGGCACTCGCCCTCGATCCGCCCCTGCTGTTTCTCGACGAGCCCACGGCCGGCCTCGATCCCATTGGCGCTGCGGCGTTTGACCAGCTGATCCTGACGCTGAAGCGCGCACTGGGGCTGACCGTGTTCCTGATCACCCACGATCTCGATACCCTCTACACCATCTGCGACCGCATCGCGGTGCTGGCCGACCGTCGGGTGATTGCCTGCGCCCCGGTCGCCGAAGTAGAGAAGCTGGACCACCCGTGGGTGCAGTCCTATTTCCACGGCCCCCGCGGTCGCGCCGCGCGCGACGCCCACGCCGCCAACCGGGACCTTTGATCCATGGAAACCAAGGCCAACTACGTCCTCATCGGCGCGTTCTCGATCGTGGTGACGCTGTTCATCCTGCTGTTCGCATTGTGGGCGGCCAAGTACTCGTCCGAGCGCGGCTGGCAGGATTACGTCGTGATTTTCAACGAGCCGGTCACGGGCCTCAGCGAAGGCAGCTCGGTGCAGTACAACGGCATTTCCGTGGGCACGGTGAAGACGCTTCGGCTGGCACCGGATGACCCGCGCCGGGTGATCGCCAACCTCCGCGTCCAGGCGGACACGCCGGTTAAGTCCGACACGCGTGCCAAGCTCTCGATCACCGGCATCACCGGTACGCCCTTCATCCAGCTCACGGGTGGCAGCCCGAACAGCCCGTCGCTTACCGACACCGACCGCCGCGAGGCCCCCGTCATCCAGACGGAAGCCTCCGCGCTGCAGAACATCGCCGACACCGCCAACCGCCTCGTGGCGCGGCTGGACCAGGTGCTCAGCGAGGAGAACGTCAAGCGCATCGCCAACACGCTTGAGCACATCGAGGCGATGACTGGCTCGGTGGCCGACCAGCGCGAGGATCTGCGCGCGCTGATCGTCAACGGCCGCAAGGCCAGCGAACAGCTGACCTCGACCTTGGCCACCACGCAGGGCGCAGTGGAAGACCTCGACCGGGAGCTGGTCGCCAAGCTGCCGCCGCTGATCGCGAAACTGGACAGCACCTTGACCCGCCTCGACAGTGCGGTCGGCGGTGCCGATGCCCTGATCAACGAAAACCGCGGTGCCATCCGAAGCTTCACCAATGACGGCCTCGGCCAGATCGCGCCGACACTCACCGAATTGCGCGTGCTGGTCCGTGACCTGCGCCGCATGAGTGACCGCCTCGACAGCGGCGCCGCCGATTACCTGCTCGGGCGGGACGCGCCCAAGGAGTTCGAGCCGAAATGAGCCTCGCCAAGCCGACCGCCCTCCGTTCGCTACTGATGAACCCTACCCGTTCCCCTTCGCGGCTCCTGACGCGCATTGGTTTCCTGGCTCGCGCCATGTTGGCCGCTGGGCTGATCGCGTCCCTGGGCGGCTGCGCACTGCTGGGCGCCGGCAAGGGCGACGGCGTCGTCCAGTACGCGCCGGATCCGCGCGTGCAGGTGCAGCCCGACTGGCCGTCGGTCACGTGGTCGCTGACGGTGGCGCAGCCCTCGGCCGCGCGCGCGATCGACAGTGCGCGCATCGCCGTGCGCCCGACCCCCCAGGAACTGCAGGTGTACAAGGGCGCGCAGTGGGCCAAGCGCCCCAGCGAGATGCTGGAGGATGCCCTCCTCCGCGCGCTGGAAGATTCCGGCCGCATCGGCGTGGTCAGCCGACAGGGAACGGGCATCGCCACCGACTACCGCCTCGTGCTGGACCTGCGCCGCTTCGAGTCCGATTACGCCAGCGGCCAACCCGCGGCGACCATCGAAGTGCGTGCCAAGCTGCTCCACGGCACTGCCCCCGACGTGGTCGCCTCGCGCACCTTCCTGCAGGCGGTGCCCGCGCGCGACACCGCGGTGCCCTCAGTGGTGGATGCGTTCGAGACCGCGCTCGCCGGCATGGCGCGCGATCTGGCGGGGTGGACCTTGGCGACAGGGGCCGCGACGCCAGCGCGCTGAGCGTCCGCCAGACCGCGGCGGCGCGGACCCGACCGCCTGCGCCAGACGCGCACGCCATGACCGCCCGTCCGCAATACGGCCTCCTCAACAGGTCAGCCACGGTCGTTTGGATTTGGTGCTCTAGCCGAAACCCGCGACAATGGCGGAATTGACGCAAGCGGGGACGCCAGCATGACCGACCAGGCCGAAATCGAACGCGACGTGATGGAATACGACGTCGTCACCGTGGGCGCAGGCCCCGCCGGCCTGTCGTTCGCGATCCGCCTGAAACAGCTCAATCCGGACATCTCGGTCTGCGTGATCGAGAAGGCCTCGACCATTGGCGCGCAGATCCTCTCTGGCGCGGTGATCGAAACCGGCCCGCTGGATGCCCTGCTGCCCAACTGGCGCGACAATCCGCCGCCGATCTGCGTGCCCGCCACCGACGACGAATTCTGGCTGCTCAGCAAGGACGGCGGCCGCAAGCTGCCGGTGCCGCCGGGCATGAACAACCACGGCAACGTCATCGTCAGCCTCGGCGCCATGTGCGCGTGGCTGGCGCCGCAGGCCGAGGCATTGGGCGTCGAAATCTACCCCGGCTTCGCGGCCGCGGAGACGTTGCATGACGCCGACGGCAAGGTCATCGGCGTGCGCATCGGCGACATGGGCGTGGCCAAGGACGGGACGCACAAGCCGGGCTACACCGCCGGTATCGACATCCGCGCCAAGGTCACCGTGCTCGCCGAAGGCGCCCGCGGCCACCTCACCAAGCGCCTGGTCAAGCGCTTCGCACTGGACAAGGACAGCGACCCGCAGGCGTATTCGATCGGCATCAAGGAACTGTGGCAGGTCCCCGAGGACCGCGTGCAGCCGGGCAAGATCGTGCACAGTCTCGGCTGGCCGGCCGACAGCCACACCTACGGCGGCAGCTTCCTGTACCACCTGGACAAGGGCCGGATCGCGCTGGGCTATGTCAGTGGCCTGGATTACAAGGACCCCGAATACAAGCCGTGGGAGGCCTTCCAGCAATGGAAGAACCACCCGATGATCAAGCCGCTGCTGGAAGGCGGCAGCATCGTCTCCGCAGGTGCGCGCGCCATCGTCACCGGCGGCTGGCAGTCGCTGCCCCAGTGCGAGATGCCCGGCGCGCTGCTGATCGGCGACACCGCGGGCCTGCTCAACGTTCCCAAGGTCAAGGGTACCCATCAGGCGATCCGCAGCGGCATGCTCGCCGCCGAGCACCTGGTGGCCTCGCAGTTGGCACCGGAAGGCTTCGACGCCAAGTTGCGCGCGTCCGATGCGATGGCGGAACTGAAGAAGGTTCGCAACATCAAGCCGGGCTTCAAGCGCGGCCTGTGGTTCGGCATGCTGAACGCCGCGTGGGAGACCGCGACCGGCGGCCTGTCTCCTTGGACGCTGAAGAACAAGCCGGACTGGTCCTCGCTGGACAAGGTCGGTGCCCAGGAGCAGCCCAAGCGCGACTACCTTGAACGCACCCTCGCCCCGCGGGATCGCTTGGCCAGCGTCTACTTCGCCGCAACCGAGCACGACGAGGACCAGCCCGTGCACCTGCGCGTGCACGACACCTCGGTGTGCGTGACGCGCTGCGCCGAGGAGTACGACAACCCCTGTACCCGGTTCTGTCCGGCCGGCGTGTACGAGATCGTGCAGGACGAGGCGGGCAAGCGCCTGCAAATTAATGCCGCCAACTGCGTGCACTGCAAGACCTGCGACATCAAGGACCCTTACCAGATCATCGACTGGGTCACGCCGGAAGGCGGTTCGGGGCCGAACTACCAGAATCTGTGAGAAGCAACCTTGGACGCACTCAGTATTAAGTCTACGCCCCGGGTGGCGATTCTGGTCCCTTGCTTCAATGAAGCGGTGACGATCGGGCGGGTCATCGCCGAATTTCGTCACACGCTGCCGCAGGCAGAGATCTTCGTTGGTGATAACAACTCCACCGATGATACGGCGCAACTCGCCCATGAGTCCGGTGCGCGGGTCAGCCGTGTCGTGCTGCAAGGCAAGGGTAACGTGGTGCGCCGCCAGTTCGCCGACATCGAGGCCGATGTCTACGTGCTGGTCGACGGCGATGCCACGTACTCCGCGGCATGCGCGCCAAAGCTGGTGCAGGCGGTACTGCAGGGCAGCGACATGGTGGTCGGCATCCGGCAGGCCAACCAGGACAACGCTTACCGCCCCGGCCATGCCTGGGGTAACCGGGCGCTCACTGGCTTCCTGTCGTGGTTGTTCGGTCGCCCGTGCCGCGACATCCTGTCTGGCTACCGCGCATTCTCCCGCCGCTACGTCAAGAGTTTCCCGGCCGAAGCCAGCGGCTTCGAAATCGAAACCGAACTCACCGTCCATGCCCTCGAGCTCCGCGTACCAGTTGCCGAGGTGACGACGCCCTATGGCGAGCGCCCTGAAGGCTCTGCCAGCAAGCTCAACACGTGGCGCGACGGTTTCCGCATCCTGCGAACGATGCTGAAGCTTTTCAGCACCGAACGTCCGATCGCCTTTTACGGAAGTGTCGCCGGATTGCTTGCGACCTCATCGGTGGCGCTGGGCATACCTCTACTGCTCACCTACCTGCAGACAGGGCTGGTGCCTCGGATCCCGACCGCGATTCTTGCCGCGTCGCTCATGACCCTCTCCGTCTTGTCGTTGCTCGCGGGCATCATCCTGCACGCGGTCGCCAAAGGGCGCCGCGAGATCAAGGCACTGGCGTACCTGCGGGTTCCATCACCGACGGCGTGTGGATACCGCGCCAGCGCCTGATCGTGAACCACACGATGGTCGAAAGATTCGCCAGCACGAACCAGGGAAACGAGTGCAGGTAGCGGAAAGAGACGATATGCGCGAACAGCAGGTGTGACGCAACCAGTCCCCAAGAGGCGAACGCCAGCAGCAGTACTTGGGGCCAATTGCGGCTGCCCCACCCCATTGCTACGGATACCAGTGCCAACGGCGCCAACGCCAACAGGCAAGCGGTTAGCCACGCGTGCGACGCAGCGAAGTACCGCCTGGCGGGCGTTTCTTGGGCATCCACGCCTCGTGCATCCCAGTTCAACCACTCCTGCACAAGCTCCAGGTCGCGTTCGGACGGCGCGATGACACCTTTGTCGTCCATCATCCTCCAGTAAACCTTGTCGGAGTTGAAGTAGCCCCCCAAAGTGTCGAAGTTAATCGCCAGTAGTCCAACCGGGTCGGACAGCATCGCCCGGCGCGTCACGGTGCGTGCCACCAACTCGGGGTTGGGCGAATGGCGTTCAATTTGTCGCCATAAGCCGTCCTCCGCCCAGATGTGGTGACCACGCTGCCAGTGGTCATTCAGTGGCCTGTGCACCTGTTTCAGGATGTCGCCTGAGACGCCCGTTCCTTCGAAATGCTCAGGGCGCACCAACGGCGCAACTAGACCGATCCGCATCATGCCGGTGTGCACGAGGTAACCCGGAGATTGACCTGCTGCCCGCCCGTAAGCCACGGTGTACGCGACGTGGCTTACTACCAGCATCGCAAAGGGCAACAGGAGTTGCATCGCGGCGCGCGTCGGCCGCGTCCCTACGCCCGTCGCCATCAGTCGAATCAACGGGGTGACGACGCCCAGCCCCATGACCACCGGCAGGACATTAGTGCGCAACGCACCAGCCAGCAGCCCCATACCGCACGCCATCAGGTACCACCACCCGTTACCCCGCGCAAGGTAGGCCGAGAGCAATAGCAGTGTTGCCACGAACGCCAGCAGACCAAACGACTCGGCCATCACCATCCGCTCCATGAATACCTGCGCCGGCTCGCCGGACAGCAACAGTGCTGGAACCAAGCTGAACGCGAACGGCAGGCCAACGCCATGGCGCAGGAACCCGAACAAGGCCCACGAGGTCAGCGCGCCCCACAACGACTGCCACAGCAGGATTGCCCAGGGCGTCATGAACGGGAACGCCACCCAATGCAGCACCCATCCATAAGGATAGGACCGGGCGCCAACGCCGCTGAACGAGGCGCCCGCCTGCATGAA
Organism: Lysobacter olei; assembly: GCF_054777355.1. Taxonomy (NCBI): domain Bacteria; kingdom Pseudomonadati; phylum Pseudomonadota; class Gammaproteobacteria; order Lysobacterales; family Lysobacteraceae; genus Lysobacter; species Lysobacter olei. The sequence continues at coordinate 103,901 of NZ_BAAHAT010000008.1, forward strand.
GACCATTGAGTCGCCCATGTAGAGGCGCAGAGTGGCGTCCGCCAGCAACCAGGCCAGCTTCACTGCCAAAACGGTAGCCATCACGATCGCGTGCTCGCGCAGCATCAAGCGTGACGTACCCACCGTCCCGACAAAACGTGCCACTGGGACTCCTTTCACCGTGCCATCCATGCTCATTACCATCGCAGCGAGCTCACACCACGAAGATGTTAAGGCATGCCAGCGTCAGGCAAGCGCCACGCCGGTCTTCTCCACCAACTCGTCCTCGGTCACCCCAGGCGCCAACTCCACCAGCCTCAAGCCCTCGTTGGTCACGTCCATCACCGCCAGGTCGGTGATGATGCGATTGACCACGCCCACGCCCGTCAGCGGCAGCGTGCATTCCGGCAGGATCTTGTGCTCGCCGTTCTTGGCGGTGTGCTCCATCAGCACCACCACGCGCTTCACGCCGGCCACCAGGTCCATCGCGCCGCCCATGCCCTTGACCATCTTGCCGGGCACCATCCAGTTCGCCAGGTCGCCCCTGTCGGTCACCTGCATCGCACCGAGGATGGCGAGGTCGATGTGCCCACCACGGATCATCGCGAATGAATCATGGCTGCCGAAAAAGCTGGCGCCTGGCATCGTGGTGACGGTCTGCTTGCCGGCGTTGATCAGGTCGGCATCGACTTCGTCGTCGGTCGGAAACGGACCGATGCCCAGCAGGCCGTTCTCCGACTGCAGCCACACGTCCATCCCGTCGGGGATGTAGTTGGCCACCAGCGTCGGCAAGCCGATGCCGAGGTTCACGTAGGCGCCGTCACTCAGCTCCTGCGCGGCGCGCTGCGCCATTTCGTCACGGGTCCAGGCCATTACTTCGCTCCTCGCACGGTGCGCTGTTCGATGCGTTTCTCGGGCGTGGCGTTGACCACGATGCGATCGACGTAGATGCCGGGCAGGTGCACGTGGTCCGGATCGATCTCGCCGATCTCCACCAGTTCCTCGACCTCGACCACGCAGACCTGGCCGGCCATCGCGCAGGCCGGGTTGAAATTGCGCGCGGTCTTGCGGAACACCAGGTTGCCGGCCTTGTCGGCCTTCCAGGCCTTCACCAGCGACACGTCGGCCTTGAGCGCAGTCTCCAGCACGTAGTGCTTGCCGTCGATCTCGCGGGTTTCCTTGCCCTCGGCGACGATGGTGCCGTAACCGGTGGCGGTGAAGAACGCCGGGATGCCGGCACCGCCCGCGCGCAGGCGCTCAGCCAGCGTGCCCTGCGGATTGAACTCCAACTCCAGCTCACCGGCCAGGTACTGGCGTTCGAATTCCTTGTTCTCGCCCACGTAGGACGAGATCATCTTGCGGATCTGCCGCGTCGCCAGCAGCTGGCCGAGGCCGAAGCCGTCGACGCCGGCGTTGTTGGAAATCGCGGTCAGGCCCTTCACGCCCGAATCGCGCAGCGCGGCGATCAAGGCTTCGGGAATGCCACACAGGCCGAAACCGCCGACCGCCAGGGTCTGGTTGTCGGCCACCAGCCCGTCGAGGGCGGCAGCGGCAGAGGGGAACACCTTGCTCTTCTTGGCCGTGGGGGACACGGCGGTGGCTTCGGCCATGGGGCACAACTCCATTGCGGGAGGGCGCCAAGTTTACCGGTGTGCCACGGGGCCCGACACTGTACGAGTGGGCATGGACGGCCTCAGCCGCCCTGGCCGCCCTGGCCGCCCTGGCCGCCGCCCAGCGTGGTGACCAGCGCGTCCCGCCACGCGGGCAGCGCGATCGACCAGCGCTGCCGCAACGAGCCGGTGTCGAGCACCGACCACGCCGGACGTGCCGCCGGCGTCGGGTAATCCGCCGTGGTGATCGGCACGACGCGGGGTCGCTTGGCGAGCAGGCCCACGGCCACTGCTTCGTCCATGATCGCCTCGGCGAAGCCGTGCCAGCTCGTCTGCCCGTCCGCGACCAGATGGTGCGTCCCGCCACTCCCGATGCCCTGCTGCAGGATCGCGGCGGTGACGTCCGCGATCAGCCACGCGGGTGTCGGCCCGCCCACCTGGTCGGCCACCACGCGCAACTCCTCCCGCTCGGCGCCCAGGCGCAGCATCGTGCGCAGGAAATTGTGCCCATGCAGCCCATACACCCACGCCGTGCGCAGGATGAGATGGCGCACGCCGCTGTCCCGGATGGCCTGCTCGCCGGCCAGCTTGCTGGCACCGTACACGCCCAGCGGGGCCGTCGGGTCCTCCGGCAGGTACGGGCGCGAGGCGCTTCCGTCGAAGACATAGTCGGTGGAGTAATGCACCAGCGGCACATCGCGCTCGGCGCATGCGCGCGCGATCTCGTCCACCGCACCCGCGTTGGCGCGGAAGGCGGCCTCGCGCTCCGTCTCCGCCTTGTCCACTGCGGTCCACGCGGCGGCATTCACCACTATGTCCGGGTCCACTCGACGCACGGTGCGCGCCGCATCGCCCGGCATGGCCAGGTCCAGGGCTTCGCATGCCCCGCCCTCGGGCAGGAGACCGGTTCGGGTGGTGACCACCACCTGCCCCAACGGCATCAGACTCCGCCGCAATGCATGCCCGACTTGGCCATTGCCGCCGATCAGCAGGATCCGCACTTCAAGCGCCTTCGTAGACGGGCAGGCGATCCAGCGGGATGTCCGCCAGCAACGGCGCGACCGCATCCTTCGCCGACAATGCCGGCTCGGCCACCGGCCAGTCGATCCCCAGTGCCGGGTCGTCCCAACGCACGTTGGCATCGGCGGCCGCGTCGTAGGTGGCCGTGCACAGGTAGGTGAACAGCGCGTGCTCGCTCAGCGCCACGAAGCCGTGGGCGAACCCTTCGGGGATCCAGAAATGACGCTTGTTCTCCGCGCTCAACAGCACGGCCGTCCACTTGCCGAAGGTGGGCGAACCGCGACGGATGTCCACGGCCACGTCCCACACCTCGCCTTCCAGTACCGACACGTACTTGCCCTGCGGATTGGGCCACTGGTAGTGCAGCCCGCGCAGCACGCCGCGCGCCGAGCGCGAGACGTTGCCCTGCACGAAGCGCGGGGACAGGCCCAGCGGCGCCAGCTTGTCCTGGTTGAACGACTCGAAGAAGTAGCCGCGATCGTCGCCAAAGACGCGCGGCTCAAACACCAGGCAGCCTGGCAGATCGGTTTCAATGACTTTCATGTGTCCTCAGGGCACGTAGCCGCGGTCGATCAGGCTGAGCAGGTACTGCCCATAGCCGTTCTTGCTCAGCGGCTTGGCCAAGCGCACCAGGTCATCATTGCCGATCCAGCGGTTGTTCCAGGCGATCTCTTCCGGGCAGCACACACGCAGGCCCTGGCGCGCCTCGATCGTCTCGATGTAGTTGGAAGCCTCGAGCAGCGACTGGTGGGTGCCGGTGTCCAGCCAGGCGTAGCCGCGGCCCAGGCGCTCCAGGTGCAGCGCGCTTTCTTCCAGGTAGCACTTGTTGAGGTCGGTGATTTCCAGCTCGCCGCGCGGCGACGGCTTCAGGCCCGCCGCGAAGTCGCTGGCCCGCCCATCGTAGAAATACAGCCCCGTCACCGCGTAGTTGGAGCGCGGCACGGGCGGCTTTTCCTCCAAGCCCACCACGCGGCCATCGGCGTCGAACTCGGCCACGCCATAGCGCTCCGGGTCCTTGACCCAATAGCCGAACACGGTCGCGCCTTCCAGGCGTTCGTCCGCGCGGCGCAGCATCGCGGTCAAGCCGGGGCCGTGGAAAATGTTGTCACCCAGTACCAGGCAGCTCGGGCTGCCGGCGAGGAATTCCCGGCCGATCAGGAACGCCTGCGCCAGCCCGTCGGGACTGGGCTGCACGGCGTACTCGATCTTCATGCCCCACTGCGAGCCATCGCCCAGCAGCGCCTTGAACAACGCCTGCTCGTGCGGGGTGTTGATCACCAGCACTTCGCGGATCCCCGCCAGCATCAACACGCTGAGCGGGTAGTAGATCATCGGCTTGTCATACACCGGTAGCAGCTGCTTGCTGATCGCCTGGGTGATCGGATACAGCCGGGTGCCCGAACCACCGGCCAGGATGATGCCCTTGCGGCCGCTGGTGGACGCCACCGGAACATGCGCGGTCATGCCACGCCCCCGATGCGTTCCAGCCGGTAGCTGCCGTCCAGCACGCGCTGCACCCACGGCTGGTTATCGAGGTACCAGTCCACGGTGCGCGCGATACCTTCCTCGAACGTCACCGATGGCGCCCAGCCAAGCTCGGACTGCAGCTTCGACGCATCGATCGCGTAACGGCGGTCATGGCCGGGGCGGTCCTTGACATAGGTGATCAGCGACTCGCGCGCGCGGCCGTCGGCCAGCGGTCGGCGTGCATCCAGCAGCGCGCAGATCGTCTTGACCACGGTGATGTTGGTGCGCTCGGCGTCGCCGCCGACGTTGTAGGTCTCACCGATGCGGCCCGCTTCCAGCACGCGGCGGATCGCGGCGCAGTGATCGCCCACGTACAGCCAGTCGCGCACGTTCAGGCCGTCGCCGTACACCGGCAGCGGCTCACCGGCCAGCGCCTTGGCAATCACCAGCGGGATGAGCTTCTCCGGGAACTGGTACGGCCCGTAGTTGTTGCTGCAGTTGGTGGTCAGCACCGGCAGCCCGTAGGTGTGGTGGAACGCGCGCACCAGGTGGTCGGACGCGGCCTTCGACGCCGAGTACGGCGAATTGGGCGCGTACGGCGTGGTCTCGGTGAACTTGCCGGTCTCGCCCAGCGTGCCGTACACCTCGTCGGTGGACACGTGCAGGAAGCGGAAGGCATCTCGCGCCGGGGCGTCCAGCGACTTCCAGTAGTCGCGCGTCTTCTCCAGCAGGCTCAGGGTGCCCACCACGTTGGTCTGCACGAAGGCGGCAGGGCCATCGATGGAGCGGTCGACGTGGCTCTCGGCCGCGAAGTTGATGACGGCGTCAGGCCGGTGCTCGGCGAGCAGGCGCTCGACCAGCGCCCCGCCCCCAATATCCCCGTGCACGAAGACATGAAGCGGGTCGTTGGCAATGGCGGCCAAGGTGTCCAGGTTGCCGGCATAGGTCAGCGCATCAAGGTTGACGACATTCACGCCCGCCTGGACAGCCTCCAGGACGAAATTGCCGCCAATGAAACCGGCGCCGCCGGTGACTAGCCACGTGGCCATGCTGCTCCAGGATCGGTTGATTCCACTGCCCATTGTAGCGGCGGGGCGAAACGGGATACGGCGACCGGACGCACGAACATTCGCCACAGTACGGAAATCCACGGAGCCGACCACAACAGGCTAAAATGGTCAGTTCATGGCTCCCGGGCCCACCCCCACCAGGAATTCCCGCACGATGAAGATCCTCGTTGGCTACAAGCGCGTGGTGGACTACAACGTCCGCATCCAGGTCAAGCCGGACGGCTCCGGCGTGGTCACCGACGGCGTGAAGCTGTCGGCCAACCCCTTCGACGAAATCGCCCTGGAAGAGGCCCTGCGCCTGCGCGACAAGGGCATCGCCACCGAAGTCGTGGTCGCCACGATCGCCCCGGCCGACGCCCAGGCCCACCTGCGCAATGGCCTGGCCATGGGCGCCAACCGCGCCATCCATGTGGTCGCCGATGGCCCCCTGCAGTCGCTGACCGCCGCCCGCGCCCTGCTTAACCTGGTCGAGAAGGAGCAGCCGGATCTGGTCATCCTGGGCAAGCAGGCCATCGACGACGACGCCAACCAGACCGGCCAGATGCTGGCCACCCTGTGGGGCCGCCCGCAGGCCACCTTCGCCAGCAAGCTTGAGGTCGAAGGCGGCAAGGCCACCGTGACCCGTGAGGTCGACGCCGGCCTGGAGACGCTGGAAGTCGACCTTCCGGCCGTGGTCACCACCGACCTGCGCCTGAACGAGCCGCGCTTCATCAAGCTGCCCGACATCATGAAGGCCAAGAGCAAGCCGATGGAGACCATCGCCTTTGCCGACCTCGGCGTGCAGGAAGGCGACGGCCTCAAGACCACACACTATGCCGCGCCGGCCAAGCGCAGCAAGGGCGTGATGGTGAAGGATGCGGCCGAACTGGTCGCGGCACTGAAGGCCAAGGGCCTGCTCTGAGTTCGAGGAATAACGACATGTCCAACGTCCTGATCGTCGCCGAGCACCTCGACGGCAAGCTCAACCCCTCCACCGCCAAGTGCGTGTCCGCCGCCAAGGCGCTGAATCCCGCCGCCATCGATATCGTGGTGCTGGCCGCCGACCCGGCCGCCATCGCCGCCGAGGCCGCCACGCTCGACGGCGTGCGCAAGGTGCTGACGGTGGCCAACGCCGCCAATGCCAACGCCATCGCCCAGGTGCAGGCGCCACAGGTGGCCGCGCTGGCCGCCAGCTACAGCCACGTCTTCGGCCCCTCCACCACCTTCGGCAAGGACCTGATGCCCTGCGTGGCCGCCCTGCTTGGCGTGTCGCAGGTGTCGGACGTAATGGCCGTGGAAGACAGCCACACCTTCAAGCGCCCGATCTACGCGGGCAACGCGATCGTCACGGTCGAAGCGCCGGCCAACGAACCGGTGGTGGCCACCGTGCGCACCGCGTCCTGGCCGGAAGCCGGCAAGGGTGGCGCTGCCGCGGTCGAAGCCGCTACGGTGACGGCAACCCTGCCGGGCCACACCCGCTATGTCGGCCTCGCCGCCGGCAAGTCCGACCGTCCTGACCTGCAGAGCGCCAAGCGCGTGGTTTCCGGCGGTCGCGGCGTCGGCTCGGCCGAGAACTTCAAGATCATCTACGACCTGGCCGACAAGCTGGGCGCGGCGGTCGGTGCCTCGCGCGCCGCGGTGGATGCCGGCTATGTTCCGAATGAGCTGCAGGTGGGTCAGACCGGCAAGATCATCGCGCCGGAGCTGTACGTCGCGGTGGGCATTTCCGGCGCGATCCAGCACCTGACCGGCATCAAGGACGCCGGCACCATCGTGGCGATCAACAAGGATGGTGACGCGCCGATCTTCGAGATTGCGGATATCGGTCTGGTGGGAGATCTTTTCCAATTGATCCCTGAACTGCAGGCGGTAATCTGAAACACCGTGGTCTGAATAATCGAAGGGGTGCTGCAGCACCCCTGTTTGTAATGGAGCTTAGTAGCGGATGTCGTCCAGGAAAAAGGTGATGGTGGTTTTTGGCACGAGACCGGAGGCCATTAAGATGGCACCGCTCGTGCATGCACTACGCGAACATGCCGAATTGGAGCCTTTGGTTGCGGTGACCGCCCAACACAGGCAGATGCTCGACCAGGTACTTGAGCTTTTCGAGATCACACCGGATGCTGATCTCGATATCATGCAGCCGGGTCAGACCTTACCCGATGTAACAGCCCGTATCGTGCAGGGTATGACTCCCGTACTGGCAGACCTCAAACCCGACCTGGTCTTGGTCCACGGTGACACGTCCACCACGTTATCCACGGCACTCGCAGCTTTCTATGCAAGGATTCCCGTCGGCCATGTGGAGGCGGGTTTACGTACAGGCAATATGCAGGCTCCTTGGCCGGAGGAAATGAACCGCCGCTTGACGGCACCGCTCACTTCCTTGCATTTCGCGCCCACCAATGGCTCACGGGAAAACCTGTTGCGCGAGGGCGTCGACGAGTCGACGGTGCACGTCACCGGCAACACCGTCATCGACGCACTGCTCCAGGTAGACACCAAGTTGAAAGCTGACGAGCACCTGCGATGCGCCATGCAGGCCCGTTTCCCGTTCCTCTCGCCCGACAAGCGCCTGCTGCTGGTCACCGGGCACCGTCGCGAGAACTTCGGCGACGGCTTCGAGCGCATCTGCAAGGCGCTGGCCGAATTGGCCCAGCGTCCCGATCTAGAGATCGTGTACCCTGTCCACCTCAACCCCAACGTGCAGGAGCCAGTGCGCCGCCACCTGAGCGGACTTGGCAACGTGCACCTGATTGAGCCACAGGACTACTTGCCGTTCGTTTACCTGATGCAGCAGTCCTACCTCATTCTCACCGACTCCGGTGGGGTGCAGGAGGAGGCTCCCTCCCTGGGCAAGCCCGTCCTGGTCATGCGTGACACCACAGAGCGGCCAGAAGCCGTGGATGCAGGCACTGTTCGGCTAGTAGGGACAGACGATTCCCGCATCGTGTCCGAAGTCTCAAGACTGTTGGATGATCGAGCCGAGTACCAGCGGATGTCGATGGCGCACAATCCCTACGGTGATGGGCAGGCTTGTTCGCGGATCTGTTCTGCCATCGCCAGCATGGGCTGAACCAAGGTGCTGCAATGCAGGGCGCACTTGAGGGGAACTGCCAATGGAAGCTGCCGCTACGTGGTTGGTGAAAGTGCGCCACTGATAGATTCGATGACTGGATGGGTTGCGCGGCTTGGCCACACAATGGCGACAGGAGCACAACCCGCACTAACACTGTAGGGGGCGGATTTGCCTGCGCTGGTGACGCTACGGGCCAGAGCACCGAGCAGCACCATAGGGATCGCCAATGATGCCCATGCGAACCCCGCAAGGGTACATCCGGGGGCGCAATCAGCCTCTCGTCAGGACCAGACGGGCCCGACTATCCAGTCTCCCCTGCCCAAGATACTCCGCGCGCACTACGGTTACGGGCTCGAGAGCATTGTACTTTTTCGAGCAGATACCCAGTAAGCCAGTCGCCTTCGTCGCAACGCCCAGACGCAACAGCGCTGAGCTTTCGATACGTAGCTCCATGCTGTTACCGGTCCGCGGAGAAGTTGCGCGGAACCCGTCGGCAAACAGTGCGACCTCCAGATCTCCCGGCACCTGCCAGAGCTGCTGATAATGATGGAGCCCGTCATCATCAGCGCACATGGTGTCCGCAACCTCAAGCTGAAGATCGCCGTTGTAGACCAACGTCCGCCCGATCGTGAAGCCTTCGAACATCCGCGTCTCGCAACTCACCTGGGCATTCTCGTCCTTCAGGGAACACTTGGTTATGCGTGAGATTTCTCCATTCCCCGGCTGCCGAGTTGCCGTTGCGCCGTAGGGAACAACCAGCGAATGGGCCATGGTCGAACGCATGTATTCGCGTTCGGGGATACCATGATCGTGGATATAGAGCCCGCCGTCGGTCAGCCAGTCCTCCCCAAGTGCGTGAAGAACAAACGACGTATCGTCGTCTTGCCGGTGGTAGCGGCTGCGTAGTCCACACTTCAGGACGAGGTGGGGGCGATCCATGTGAGTGAACCGGCTGGGGTCGCCACGGAAAACGGCGTAACCCGAGTACTCAAATACCGCGTGCCAAGGCTTGAAATCTTCACCTTCCCGGCCTTGAGTGGATGCGTGAACAAAGCCTTGGTATCCGCTATAAGACGACATCCAAGCCATGTTGCGCGTGACCGGAGACACTTCGCTGTCACCGATGGGTGGAAAGCACCCATCCGGGCGGAGGACATAAGCCAGATAACGGAGAGCCCCACTGATGAAGCCCGGAATATCCGGAATGAGTGGCTCCCCGCCAAAGCTGGTCACGCTGGAGTTCACCTGGAGAACGCTCGCCAGTATGACCGGGTGGTACTGCGGGCTGTTTTCCACATGGACATGGTCCGGCCCGAACGCAATCTCGACCTCGTGCTTCATCCGCTCCATGGCCGTGGAAGCCGCATCGGGGGCTGTCGAGAAAACCGGAAATACGGCGGCGGCGCAGAAGAGCTGGAACGCTTGGTCCAATCCGTGGTTGGTGCCTTTCGAATAGAACGAACTATCGTTAAGGACGCCGATATGGCGCGCCGCCATCGACAATAACGACTTGAGGAACTCCACGTCAGCGATACCGGAACGAAGGAGATGGAGAAACACATGACGGATGGTCCCTAGGCGCAACGCTGCAGCGTGGTCGTTCCAAGACAGGATCGATGGATAGGGGAGCGACAGGTTCTTGTCGTTCCAGTCCAGCATGATCGCCTTGACCAATTCCAGTGCCGCAGCGTCACCCGTGTCACGATGAAGCCGGACCAAGTGGCACAGGAACCCCAATGCGTGTAATTGCCAGCCGTAGTTGTTCTCTCCTTGCGCCGTCGCCCACTGCATGGGCACTGTCACCTTTACCTCACCCTTGTTCGGAAAATCGAAAACACCTTCGTCCAGCAGGCGTCTGGCTTTTTCGGCGTCCCCTGTCGCAATCCATGCGTCGGTCAACTTAAGCTGGCGCTCGGAGGGCAAATGCCCTCCGAGGAGGATGCCGAGTGCGTATGGCGAAACCAGAAGAATCGGCAAGCTACCTGCGGCGATCGGGGCATCATGAAAAGCCAGCGACTCCTCGGGTATCTGCAGATATCTTTCCCAACTCGGCATTCTCAATTTACTCCTCAGCGTGGCAGCACGTCAGTTCGACCACTCGAAATAGATGGTGCCCACGCTATCGGGTGCCGTGCGCTTGCGGCGACCAATGGGGGACACATTGACCAGAACTTCCTGCTCCGCTCGAGGGGTCGAGTATCGTGCACTGTGCGCGCCATTCCCGGAATTTTCCGCTTTAACCTGGAATCCAGAGCTGACCAACGCTTCCCGTACGCGCTTTTCCGCTTCATCGACGGTCAATCCCCAGAACTCGACTGCGAGAGACGTCTTTCCCCCGTTGCCCGATTCACCCTCGGTCTTGCTCCGCAGGGAGTACGGGAAGTCGGGCGTGTATACGCCCATGACCGGCTCAGTCAGTAGACGAGGAGAAAAGGGCGCCGGCGCCGCAGCGACTGCCGGGCCGGCCGGAGCAGGACTGGACGACGCGCTCGAACTCTCAATAGGCGGCGCAATTTTGTCGCACGCACTGGTACCGAGTACCGCAACGATCATAAAGGGCAGAATCTTCATTTTCATAATTTATCCTGATTACGTTTTACTGGGAAAGGTGCCGCGTATGGTCGTTATTTCCCACCGCTGAAAACAACACGGGAGGGTCTTGTGAGTCTAGTAGTTCTTTTGCGAGCATCCGCCCCCCCTGAAGACTGATGTGTCCTTCATCGAAGTAAAGAGGCGCCCCGCCAATGGAAGCGCGACAGCGACCTCTTGGGCAGACAAGTTTCTTGAAATCGACGAATTGAATCTGTCCAGCGCTCTGAGCCGCCAGCATCGACAGGAATTGTTCCGCTGGATACAGATCCGCCTTTATTGCTCCATCCATCGGCTCACAATCTAGCGCCACTGGCAGCCGCGACGTGCGCTCCGGACACGCACGGTTGTAGCCAATGTAGCGCGGCACGTCACTGAGCAAAACAACCTTGGCTCCACTGCTCAGGACCCTATCCAGAGTGTCCCTGAACTCGTTCTGGAACGCGTCATTTCCGCCGTAGTAGCCCCAACTCGCCCCAATGAAAATTACGTCAAACTTGCGAGTGGATATTTCCGCCTGCATCAACTTCCAGAAGCGGTTGCAGCTTTCGCGATAGGTACCTGAGCCCCTGTTGTCGACAAAAATTGGTGGGCACGACGAATGTTCGGCGTTGCGGAAGGAGAAACCCTGTTGCTTGCCGACCTCATCCAGAAAGCCGATGTACTGAGCAGCTTTGGAGTCGCCCCACAACAGGACGCGCGGCTCCTGCTTGGTGGCTGCTCCGGCAAGGCAACGTGGGTCATCCAAGACATTGGGGTCGGTAACCGAAGTTTGGCACACGTATTTGAACGAGTACGCAGGTGCCACCGCCATTGCCAGGCTTGCCCTCCCACCTTGCCGCGCCACCTGCTGCCTCAAACCGTCAGTCACCAGCAATCCATAGGCGAGCAGCGCCATTACCGAAAGCGGAGCAACCCACAGTGCACCAAAGCTCGTCGCACGCCTGGGTCGCCAGTGCCGCAGGGGGGTCTCAACGAACCGGTAGCTGAGCCACGCCAAAACGAGCATGACCACGAACGCGACGGCCCCAGCCACCGCGGACACCTGCCCGGTGAAATAACGGATGAAGGACAATATGGGCCAATGCCAAAGATAGAGCGAGTAGGAGATCAAGCCCACGAAGACCAGTGGGCGTAGTGACAACACGCTGCGGGACACCGATGAAGCCGGTCCCTGCCCTGCCCGGATCAGCAGCACAGTCCCAAGGCAAGGCCAGATCGCGTTGAAGCCCGGGAAACGAGAATTGTCATTCAGCAGTGCCAGCGAGCCTGCAATGAGCAGTACACCTGCCACGGAAAGCGTTTCGTTCAGCCCTTTTCCGAATTTACTGCCTCCGTGTTCGTTACCAGCGACGGGCAGCAGTGCCAGCAAGGCCCCCATCATCAACTCACCGGCACGCGCGGGGAGCATGTAGTAAGTGAACTTAGGCGCCGCCGACAAAAAAGCCTGTGCGTACGTAAAGGAAAGCACGGCAACAATAACCGCAATCCCTATCGCGGCACCCGATCGCTTTCGCCCGATCAGGAACGAGGCCAGCAACAGGCACGGCCAGATGAAGTAGAACTGTTCCTCCACCCCCAACGACCACATGTGCAACAGGGGCTCTTCTTCGGATGCGGCAGCGAAATAAGCGGTGTCGAGATATTTCCAGAAATAGACGTTGGGCAGGGAGAACGCCGACCAGAATGCCGACCGGGCCAATCTGACCATGTCGGTCGGCAACAGGAGCAGCGCACCCGCCACCAGCGTGGCAAGGGTGACCACGGCAAATGCCGGGTAGATGCGGTGGACGCGCCGGACATAGAAGTTGAGGATCGAAAAAGACCCCTGGCGTACCTCGCTCCAGATGTTCCGGGTGATGAGGTATCCTGAAATGACGAAAAAGACGTCCACCCCGACGTAACCTCCCGGGATTAGACTCTTGTTGATGTGATAGAGCACCACGCTGAGCACGGCCACCGCGCGCAGACCGTCGATGTCGGGGCGGTAGCTGCGCCCAACATGCTCGGCCACGGGAATGGACTTCAGCTCCAAAAGCCTACTCACTCGCCCATCTCGTTCGCGTAACTACGGATCTGCGCGGCCGCATGGCGGTAAAGCGCGTCCTCGAAGTGATACGGCGCCTCCCCCCATCTGTGGGCGGCATTGCCCACCACGAGATCATCCGGATAGCGAATCGTCTTGAACTGCCAGCGCGACTCGATCCGTTCGTACAAGGCGCCCAGTAGTTGATTGTTGCGGGTAACCCACGATTCGCTAAATGCCGTCGGATTTTCTCGCGTGCCGCGCGCCCAGAAGGCCCGGTTGAGAATGATCCGGTCGGTGCCCACTGCCAACACGAATCGCTCGAACCCGTTCAGCCAAAGCGTGAAGTAGGGCTCTATTCCAGGTTCGATCACTGCCCGCCCTTCTGCCGAGACACCCGCTTTCTGTAATTCACCGGAAAGACTGAAGAAACTGTTGCCACTGCAAATCAAGGTAAACCGTTCGTCCACGAAGTCCACGAGCACGTGGCGGGCTTTTGCCTGTTGCACCCGCTCCAGCGTCGTCTTGTCCAGGTCATTAAGGATCATGTCGCGCTGGAACTGACTTTGAAGCGCTTCGGCCATCGACCTGACGTCGCTGTCGGCGACCGCAGAAACCCCCACGCTGGCCATTGATGTGCGCGCAATGTAGCCCTCCAGAGTGCAGCCGGCCGCATCCACTTCCAGGATGTCTCGCGAGACGCAACTGCCGACTATTAGCAGGGGCGAACTCTTGTCGCTCATTGCAGGGCCTTCAGCACGTTCGCATGTGTCCGGGTGAGCCGGTCCCAAGAGTGGGCTTCTGCACGCGAAATCCGGGCCTGGACTGAGTCGCCGCAGTTGAACTCCGGCGCCACAGCACGATCGATCCCCGCCACCCACGCATCGGCACCATGGGCAGTGATCACCAGAGGCTCTTCCTCATTGACCGCCACCATGGGCGTACTGACGACCGGAAGCCCCGTCGCAAGGTACTCCCAGAGCTTGAGCGGATTCACCGCGTCCATTGCGTCATTCACCACAAACGGAATGAGCAACACGTCGTAGCGTGCGATCGAACTGGCGCCCAGGACGCGGTTGACGCGCCCGGAGAAACGGACATTCGGCATGGCGCGCATTGCGTGATACAGCGTCTCCCGCCTGCCGAGGCGATGCGTTTCCACCTGCCCGTGAAAGACGAAATCGACATGGGCCATTCGGGAACAGACATCGTGCATGAGCTGCCAGTCAAAGAAGTCGGACAGATTACCAAGATAGCCCGCCACCGGGCGACCAACCCTGGCGGAGCGCTCAACCCTGTATTTGGCAAAGACCGGATAGTCGACGCCGTTGCCTACCAGAGACGCAGGGGTCCGCGCGCTGGACTTGCGGGCCTGGAGTGGCTCCGACGTGAAGAACACGTGTCGCGCCCCGTCAATCGCCGCCTTCTCCATCTCTGCGATTCCGGGCAGCGGCGCCCCCGTCGAGAAATCCATGGTGTAGTCGTCATAGATCTCGTACACGTACGGCGCCGCGCCCAAGCGCCCGGCTTGGTCGGGCTTGTATATCCAATGCACGGGCTGCGTTGCTTGCGCGAAGTTCCTGTCGAGAATTTGCTTGAGCACCTCCAATTCATTGGAGTGCACGATTCCAGAAGCCCCCAGAATGTCAGCAGGGACTCCACCGGTCAAAAGCCGTGTGCGCGAAATGTTATGTGTCACAGGCAGCAGTTCACCTGCCGCGATCCGCTTGAGTTCAGCCTCTTCAGCCCATCCTTTCTGGATAATGGCACCAAAATGGTTGCCTGGCTCGATCACGACCATATGCCATTCGTCACCTAGGTTTTCCTGGAGGGCCGACAGCATCTCAGCGCGATGGAAGATAGACCAGTCATCGATCGCCCAGACCACCAGAACCTTTCGCCCCTTCACGGCAGGAATTAGGTTCCCATATGCGTTTCGATTTTCGGTTTCAAGCAGCGCAGCCCACCGGCCGACGATTTCCTCTCGGCAGTAGCGGCGATGCATGGCCTTCTTCGCAATACTCCGCATGCGGATGCCCGCTGCCGAACGGTTGTGAAACTCGATCCAGTCGGCTGCCGCAGTGGACGAATCGAGCGGTTCAAACTCCGGAAAAATCGATTCCACGCCCTCCCGCTTCCAAAGTACGGGAACCGCACCAGACGCCGCACCTTCAGCCAGCGCCATGTGGAAGCTCTCCATCGTGGAGGGAGATAGCAGGTAGCCAACGTACTTGAGCCAGTGCTCCACATCCTTGCCAGGTGGGTCGAAGTTCACGTGATAGCGCAGCGGGCCGGAGTTGATCCGATCAAACACGGCCTCGTAGTATTGGCGTTCTGCCGTTCGCCCCCAGAGCCACGGAATCGACGCAGGGGAGTCCCCTTTGATCCGGAGACGGTACCGTTCGTCGCGATCCACTAAAACTTCCAGCAGATCGATCGCTCGGTCCAAGCCCTTGAGCTGCGGGGCGATGCCGATCATACCTAGCGTAAACTCGTTGCCACCTACTTTTGTCAGATCAAAGCGCTTGGTATCAACAAAATTGCCCAGGACACGGGCCTTTTCTCTCGGCACCGGGAACCGCTTGACGCAGTCCTCCAGAATGTGGCGCCCTACGAAAAGGACCTGATCAACCTTTCCGTAATTGATGTGGTTGAGAAATTCCGTGTGGCGCTCCTGCTGGTGCATCCGGACGATCAACCGCTGCCCCGGACGTTTGTTGTGGGAATAATAAACAGAATTTCCCAACGCCCACTCGGCCACTAGCACATCGGCCCAACCGAGCAACTCGCCCGCGCCTCTGTGATCAGTTCTATCATGCCCCGACCAGACGTCGTGACGGAATTCGAAACGCCCAGTTTCAGCCAATGCGTTTTCCAGTGGCTTCCAGAACTTGAGGTCGTAACCGGCGACACCCACTTTTATTCTCTGCATGGGCTCCCCCTCAGTAGCGAGCTGACAAAGCGAGGTCGATCCCGACCGGATCGACAACACTACCCACAACCGAAAAACCATCACGATCAATCGCAAATGTCCGGCGAGCATCCGAGTCGGACATCGGAACCTCCTTATGAAGCCACGCCTCCAAGCTACCCCCATTGAGGCTAAGCTTCGACGATTCGAACATCACCGAACCTAGCGCGAGGGGGATGCCAAATCGATACTCGTTAAATGGAACGTTGTCACGCGCTTTGCCCACCATTGCCGCGCCGCTGTACCGTTTTCCAATAAGCAGATCGAGCAGGTGGAAGTCGCCGTAGACACAGGTCGGCAGCATCAGTGCCTGCACGCTGTTTTTATCCACTGAAGGATGAACAGCCATCTCGTCAAAGAGTAGAGAGTCGTCCACTGGAACGACATCTACGTTCGGAACGGTCCTGCCAGGCATGCCGCCCCCCTTACAGAAGAGGACGAGGCGATTTCGCACCCCAGCCGGCATGACCTGCCGCGTGAAAGCCTCCAACACCGCGTTGGCTTCCTCTACCGAAGAGACTAGCGAAAGAACCTGAACCGTCGACGGCATGTCGTCGTAAGCAAAGTCAATGCCCACGCTCTCCAACACATCTTGGAAGCGATGACGGAAGGTGTGCTGGCCAAGAACCCTACGAACACCTTCGATACTTCGGCGCCGCCATTCCCGATCATCGGTCATGAGCACGTTGAGAGCCTCGTCCGCCTCCTCCCTGACTTTCACCAGCCAGACAAGATCACCGAAAGTTTGCTCAATTCCACGCGACCACGTACTCACCACTGGTGTGCCGCAGGCAAGCAACTCGAACACGCGCCGAGAGAACATAGTCGGAGAGTCGATGACAGAGTTAACGTTCAGGAACACCCTGTACTTGCGGTATGCCTCGCCCATCTCCGCGTAGGGAATAGCCGGCCTGATAAATGGCGAAAACCGTTCGGGAAACTCAAAATCGGACCGGCTCGTTGCTTTCGGGTTATGGTTGCGATCGTAGATGTCCAGATCGAAGCGAGATGCCGCTTCGAGCAACATCAGCTGATCGTCTCGACGCTCCTGGAAGCGGTTGGCATAGAAGCTGCCTGCGAAGCAGATTCGCTGATTTCGGTTGCTGGACCCTATCGGATTGTGGAGGCTCTCTTCTGCGGCGAACTGAAGCACCCCGACTTTTGCCTGAGTCCGTTCCCGATACATGGGAACTGCTTCCGCCGCCGTGGTGAACACATGATCGAACCCGGCTGCCGCTTCAATGAAGTTCGAAAAGTGTACGGGGTCCTCTTTGTTCCAGAATACAGTAGGGATGCCCCGCGCACGGCAGCCAGCGACCATTTCCTTTAGCTCGCGGCCCGGAGGATGCGCATAGTTGGCCACGCGATATTGCCACGTACCGTAATTTCCCTTCCATGAAGACTCAACGAAAAGCAATTTGGGCGAGTAGCGATCCAGGAGTGCTTCCCAGTTGTCGGGACGCGGCTCGATCAGCGATGCCTGCGGAGCGAAACATGCCCGTGAGAATTCATCGAAGACGCTCATCATGACCGGCTTGGACAAATCCACTTCCTGCGTCCAGCCCAGAGCGGAAAGCCGTTTGGCCTCCAAACCTACTGCTATCCTGTCTGCCTTAGGCTGCGCCGAAAGCAGTGGAAGTCCGCCCCCCCCTTCGAGCAGGAGACTTCTTCGCAGGAAGCATGACGGGAGCTATACGAGGCGGGACGAAGGGGGCAGTTTGAATCTTGCCATCGGGCCTAGCCCACTTTTCGCGCAAGCTGGAAACGGCAACTAAAGGGAAGCGAAAAATGCCAGTTGGTCTCCGCATTGCGAGCAGGGCGCTACCCAGTTTGAACGCAATCGAACTCTTGAAAATCTGATTCTCTGCATGGAGGTTCTTCGCAACTTCCAGAAGGGCTTTCGACCGCGCACGTTCGGCTTCCAAGTGCAGGAAATGGCCATCTCGTTTGTGCTGCGCGGTCGCATACAGCTCTTCTAAAGAATCGAGCTCTTGCGAGAGTTGCTTGGAGCGTGCCTGCTCAGCCACCAACTTGCGATAATGTCCATCGCGCTTCTGCTGCGCGACAGCATACTGCGATTGCAGTGCACTCAACTCTTGCTCGAGCACAGCACACCTGCCTACCGCGTCTTCCAGAGCCGCCTTCGTACTCTCCTCCGCGTCACGCGCCTCCTGGGCTCGCATACGCTCCGAAGCCAGCGTCTCAGCCAGCTTTACACAACGTTCTTGCGCCTCTCGGAGTGCGCTAGTCCCGGAGATATGCGGACCCCGGCCGAAACTGTCCCGCTTTTTCATGCGTTCTTCTCTTGTTCGAGAAGCTGCGCAGCAAGCTTCTCCCCAGTGTACGACGGCATCCTTCGACCTGCCATGCTATCGACTGATGATGCCGGCCACGTCCACCACTTGCAGGTCTGCTGGAAGCTTGCAGCCAATGTCGGCGAACTGCTTGTGACCCACTAGCATGACCATCAGGTCAGCATTGGCTCGGGCTTCGTCAAGTCCAACTAGAACACTGGCTCCCAAACTCCGCGGCAAGCTGTCGATGTTTGGCTCGACAATCATCAATGCAGCCGGATACTCAGACGCAAGGCGCTCGGCAATTTGCAGCGCAGGACTTTCACGTAGGTCATCGATGTCCGGCTTGAAAGCGAGGCCGAGGACGGCGATCTTCAACGAGCCGCGCGATTGACCACGCGAAATCAAGTCATCAACCGCATCCTTTACCTTGGCTGCAACCCACTCGGGCTTGCCGTCGTTCACTTCCCGAGCAGCACGGATGATTTTGGCCTGCTCCGGCGCGGAATCGACGATGAACCAAGGGTCCACTGCGATGCAATGGCCACCCACGCCGCAACCAGGCTGGAGAATATTCACGCGGGGGTGGTGGTTCGCGAGGCGAATGAGCTCCCAAACATTGATGCCCATCCGGTCACAGATGAGCGACAGTTCATTGGCGAATGCAATATTGACGTCACGATAGGCATTCTCGGTCAGCTTGCACATTTCGGCCGTTCGAGCATTGGTGATAATGAGCTGACCTTCCACGAATATTCGGTATATTTCGACTGCTTTTTCGGAGCAAAGCGGGGTGATACCACCTATAATCCGATCGTTCTCCACAAGCTCGTGCACCACTTTTCCTGGCAGCACGCGCTCTGGGCAATAGGCAACGCACACGTCGATTTCAGTATCATGGGACGATACGGGAAATTTGAGATCGGGACGCGCTGCTTGCAACCAGCCCACCATTTGTTCAGTGGTCCCGACAGGGGATGTCGACTCAAGGATCACGATATTGCCTGGCCGCAGAACGGGCGCGATTGCCTCTGCCGCCGCCTTCACGTAGCAAAGGTCGGGGATATGATCGTCCTTGAACGGCGTAGGGACAGCAATCAGGAACACATCTGCGGGCTCCGGCGCAAGGGCCGCCTTTAGGCTTCCAGCGCTGACGGCCGCGTGAACCAGCATGTCCAGCTCCGGCTCGACAATATGGATACGCCCCTGATTGACTGTCTCTACGACATGAGGGTTGACGTCTATGCCAAGCACCTCGCATCGTCGGGACGCAAACATCGTTGCGGTCGGCAGCCCGATATAACCAAGTCCGACAACCGAAACCTTCAGACCAACGCTCATTGATTGTTCCTTTGCAGCCTTTGAAAAATTGGCGCTTGTATACAACTTCGCTGTCACCCAGCCGGGATGGGAAATACACATTGAAAATCTTCTACCGCGCCGCTACGGCGTCACCATCGCCATGCGGCCCCAGTAGGGACGCGTGCACATCACATGCTATCGCCAACCTCGCGGCCGGCAATATCGAAATCAGCATGGGTTTCAGTCGTGCTAGGCGTCCTCGCCTGCAAGAGCGCGCGAGCGGCAAGCTGCCAGTCGGCGGCGATTTTACGCCAGGCAAATGATTCTATCCCTACATGCCTAGCCATAGGGGCCTGGATTTGGCCATTGGCCGACAGTTTGGCACGCGACAATTTCTCAAAAAGTCCCTTGAGTTCCGCCACATCCACGCCAAGCTCCCAGCCCACACCCAGCTCTTTGACCAACATGCTCGTCGCGTCCGGAGCAACGCCACGCAAATGGACGATTGGCCGACCGGCCCCCAAGTATTCGTAGATCTTTCCGGGAACTTGCACTGGATCAGCGTTCGCTATGTTGACCAGCACATCACAACCCCGCTGAGCAGCGAGCGCAGACGTATGCGGCAAGAATCCAGCGATCCTGATACTTTCTGGATACCGCATCGCTGCTGCACGCAGGTAATCAGGAGCGGCCACCGTCGCCACAGTCAATCGAACATCGCGGGTGTTGCAAACGGCTTGCAGCAACGACTCAGCGCGCCTAAAGCTATAGAAACTACCCGTATAGAGTAACTCCAAGCGGCTTGCTTCGTAGGTAATAGCCAAATCTGCATCTTCAATCTGGAAGGTGGCGTCGTACCCCTGGGTAAGGAGTAGGAACTTTTCCCTAGGCACGCCATGCCTGTCCGCCAGCACATCAATAGCCCCCCTGCTAGTTACGCTGATGAATCCAGCGCCCAAGCATATGTCTCGCTCTAATTGCGTCGCACGCTGCCGCCATCGCTCCGGCGTGTAAGGCGCAAAGACTGGATCTCCCAAGTCCGCCACCCATGGAAGTCCAAGCGCTGTTGCCGTGGATGCCAAAGGTAGTGAACACGCCGGCTCATGGGACAGGACGACGATATCTGGTGGGAACTCATCCGCGATGCGCTTCAGTTCTTTACGCGCATATGGAATCCACTCCGCTCTATGGTCGGGAAACATCCACTTCGAAGCGACCGCCTTGAGCACTTCAGCGGCGAGTCCTCTCCAGTTCAATTGAGCCGTGGGCGCGTCTCCACCCAAAAGCCCGCGCAAGACTGGTTGCAGCAGCCGTTTCGCGGCACTCTGCAACGCACTCTCGAGGTAGAACCGGATTCGCCCTTTCCAGTTGAGCTCCGACCAGACAATGGCCTCCGTCACTGGGGCACTGGCCCCAACCACCGTTGGCGCTGAAGAGGCCTGTCTGGAAACGGCCCCCTTGGGCTTCGACCTTCCGGCCAGCAACCCTGTAAGCCTTCCGGCGTAAACTCGGTGCACTACTATCTTGGCGGGGATTTCCGGCAACCCCCCGGGACCGTACCCGGGAATATCCGGAGCAAGTACGCGCACGTCATGCCCATGCCAGTGCAACTCGCGCACCAAGTACGCCCACCGCAAGCTTTGCGGCGAAGGCACTGGGGGAAAGTCGTAGGCAATCAGTAGAATTCGCATGAGCGCCGCCCCTCAAACTGCCTGCGGCAACACTACGTGACGATTATCCCGCAGTATTCGATCGTACTCTTTCAACACCTCGTCCACATCACCAAAGGCGTGTACGCATCCGTCTTCCAATACCAGTGCTCTAGTACATACATTGCGGATCAGCTGGAAATTGTGGCTTGCCAGGACTACCACCTTTGCATTGTCCACTCGTGAGCGAATGCGTTCCTGAGCCTTATTAACGAAAGCGACGTCCCCGGTGCCAATCCATTCGTCCATGATCAGGATCTGGTGCTGGACCGCTGTCGCAAGAGAAAACCCCAACCGCATACGCTGTCCGGCCGACAACGTATGAAGCCGATGCCCTGCCTTCTCCTCTAACTCCGAAAAGCCCAGGACTTCGTCAATGATAGAAGTAGCCGCAGCCGGCTTAAGCCCCATGGCAATCCCCCGGAGCATAATGTTCTCAACCAGTGTAGCGTCACCCACAAACCCCAACGAGAGGTTAAGCAGCGCTTGGCGTGAGCCACTGCCCTCGATATATCCGCGGGTCGGCTCGTATGCCCCGACCAACATCTTGAGCAATGTGGACTTTCCGGAACCATTGCGCCCGACAACTCCCAAGCGATCCCCAGCCTTCAGTGAAAAACTGATGTCGTTCAGGATGGTGCGTACTTGACGCTTCGGCGGTTGAAATGCTGCGCGAAGCAGCACTCCGAGACTTGCCCTAACCGCACGCTGTTCTTGGGTAAAAATGGGGAGGTCCAAACCGATCCGGTGGACATCCAGACTGACTTCAAGGCCCATTTTTAAACCCACAAAGGCACGAAGCGCGCGTAGCGGCGGTAGACAAATGCCGCAACCATCCATCCGATTGCAAGCATGCCGGCGAGGTATGCGAAACTCAGTCGCTCCACTGGCTCACCGAGTAGAGGCGCCCGAACGACCTCTATTAGGTGGAACAATGGATTGGCTCGGGCAATTCCTCCGCGGAGAGAATCCACGGGAACCTGGCTTGCCACCCAGACAATTGGCGTGAACAGAAAACTGAACATGAGAATGCTACCCGTCAGCTCATGGATGTCCGGGAAACGAGCCCCTATCACCGCCACAATAACGCCCAGCCAAGCGATGTTGAGGAGCACTAAAGCAAAGGCGGGAATCGCCGCAATCAGGCCACTCCAATGGAATCCGGGGCTCAGCATTAAGCTCACCGCAATCACGGGAGCGGCAGTCACGAAATAAAACATCGCCTTTACTACCACGCGCAGCACGTAGTCAGTGAGTCGAGTTCTACCATCAAGAATGAAGCTTGATGAAGAAGCGAACGCGGTCGCGGACTCCAGGACTGAGACTGTCACGAGCCGGAACAGCACGTATCCAAGACACATATGCGGTATGAACTGCGAGGCAGACATTCCCTGCACGTTTGCAAAGAACCAACCGACCCCAAAGGCATACAGCGCCGGAGGGAAAAAAGCCCAGAACAGACCCAGCCGGGACTTGCGGTATTTTGTGACGATTTCAAGCCAAGTCGCGTACGTCCAGAATCCAGGATCGAGCAAGCTGCTGCGGTAGTCTTGAAGTAGCGAGCGCTGCATCAGGCGAGTGCCTCCTGGGCCGAAGAAATCAGATCTTCCACGCACTCCACACCTACGCTTAACCGCACGAGGTTGTCATCGATGCCCAATGCCTCTCTGCGCTTGGGCGGGACGCTGGCGTGCGTCATCACTGCAGGGTGGTTGACCAGGCTTTCCACGCCCCCCAATGACTCAGCCAGCGCGAACAGCCGGGCGTGTTCGCAAAACCGCTTTGCCGCTTCGAAGCCACCCTTGACATAGATGCTCACCATGCCGCCAAACCCACCCATCTGCCGCTTCGCCAGCCCATGCTGCGGATGCGACTGGAGTCCCGGATAGATTACCTTCTCGATCGCCGGGTGCCCCTCCAGCCATTCCGCCAACGCCATCGCATTCTCGCAATGCGCCTTCATCCGCAGGTGCAGTGTCTTCAACCCACGCAGCGCTAGGAAGCTGTCAAAGGGCCCCTGCACGCCACCGACGGCGTTCTGCAGGAAGGCCATCTGCTCGGCCAGTTCGGTGTCATCGCCCACCACCACCATGCCGCCGACGATGTCGGAGTGCCCATTGAGGTACTTGGTGGCCGAATGCATCACGATGTGTGCACCCAGCTCCAGCGGCCGCTGGATGATCGGCGAGCAGAACGTGTTGTCCACCACCACGATCAGCCCGCGCTTGCGGGCCACTTCGGCGATCTGGGCGATGTCGACCAGTTTCAGCAGTGGATTGGTCGGGGTCTCGATCCACACCAGTTTGGTGTCAGGGCGGATCGCGGCCTCGAACGCCGCCACGTCGCTCAGGTCAACCCAGCTGAAATCCAGACCGGCCGTACGCCGGCGCACGCGCTCGAACAGGCGGTAGGTGCCGCCGTACACGTCATCCATCGCGATGACATGGCTGCCGGCGTCCAGAAGCTCGAGGATGGTCGAGGTGGCCGCTAGGCCGGAGGCAAACGCAAACCCGCGGGTACCGCCCTCCAACGCCGCCACGCAGCGTTCGTAGGCGAACCGGGTTGGGTTGTGGCTGCGCGAGTACTCAAACCCTTGGTGCACGCCAGGGCTGGACTGCACGTAGGTCGACGTTGCATAGATCGGGGTCATTACCGCGCCCGTACTCGGATCCGGCGCCTGTCCGGCGTGAATCGCGAGGGTCCCGAGACCCGGTTTTGGACTGGCGTGGCCCGTCGGTTGGTCGGCCATTGAGTTGCTCCACACGCCCACGGCGGGCGACCGGCGATTCTATCACCGGCCTTTCTTGGCCTCACTGGGGGCCATAGCCTGGCCCACCATGACGATGCGCGCACCGTCACGAATCGCACCACCGCTGCGAGCCTGTTCAGCTAACAGCCGCAGCCCTTCTGGTGGATGCCTACTGCACCCTGCGACGCAAATAGTTCAGCAAATCGATCCGCGTGATCAGCCCCAAGAATTTTTCTCCTTCGGTCACGATCGCCACGTGCCCCCGGTCAAACACCGGCAGCAGCGCCTCGATCGGCGCGCGCACGTCCACCTTGTCGAGCTTGCTGACCATCGCCGTGGACACCGGGTCGCGGAACCGCGATTCGTCGCCGTACACGTGCAGCAGCACGTCGCTCTCATCGACGATGCCCACCAGGCGGTCGCCTTCCATCACCGGCAACTGGCTGACGTCATACAGCTTCATGCGCTGGTAGGCGGTGACCAACAGGTCGTTCGCGCCCACGACCACCGTGTCGCGCTGCGAGAACGGTCGCAGGATCAGGTCACGCAGGTCGTTGTATGGCTCTCGCGCCAGGAAGCCGTTGTCCAGCATCCAGTAGTCGTTGTACATCTTCGACAGGTACTTGTTGCCCGTGTCGCAGACGAACACCAGCACCTTCTTCGGCGTGGTCTGCTCCTTGCAGTACTTGAGCGCGGCGGCCAGCAGGGTGCCGGTGGACGAACCGCCGAGGATGCCTTCCTTCTCCAGCAGCATGCGCGCGGTCAGGAAGCTTTCCTTGTCGCTGATGGCGTAGGCCTTCTTCACCCGGGTGAAGTCGGAGATGGGCGGCAGGAAGTCCTCGCCGATGCCCTCCACCATCCAGCTCGCCGACTTGTCGCTCAGCGTGCCACGGTTGATGTATTCCTCCAGGATCGAGCCGACCGGGTCGGCCAGCACCAGTTCGGTCTGCGGCGACTTCTCGGCAAAGCAGCGCGACAGGCCGGTCATGGTGCCGGAGCTGCCGCAACCGAACACGATGGCGTCCAGCCCGCCCACCTCGGCCATCTGCGCGAGGATCTCGGGGCCGGTGCCGTGCTCGTGCGCGGCCGGATTGTCCGGGTTGCCGAACTGGTTGATGAAGTACGCACCCGGGGTCTCGCGCGCGATGCGCTCGGCCATGTCCTGGTAGTAGTCCGGGTGGCCCTTGGCCACGTCGGAGCGGGTCAGCACGACCTGCGCGCCCATCGCCTTGAGGTTGAAGATCTTCTCGCGGCTCATCTTGTCCGGCACGACGAGTATCAGCTTGTAGCCCTTCTGCTGGGCCACCAGCGCCAGGCCGATGCCGGTGTTGCCGGCGGTACCTTCGACCAGCGTGTCGCCTGGCTTGATGTCGCCGCGCGCCTCGGCGGCCTCGATCATTTTCAGGCCAATGCGGTCCTTGATCGACCCGCCGGGGTTCTGCGATTCCAGCTTGAAGTAGAGCTCGCACACCCCGGTGTCGAGGTTGCGCGCCTTGACGATCGGCGTCTGGCCGATGAGTTCCAGTACGGAGGCGTGGATGGGCATTCGAAATCCGCGGGCCGGGGGACAGTACGGCCAGTCCGGGGAGTTTAACCGGCTGCGGGGGCCGCCGGCCGCCGCGGCACGCACCACCCGGGTGCGCCGCCGCGGCGGCCGGGGATCGCGGGCGGCTGGCCGACGAGGAGGGCCACTGCCGCCCGCGGGTGAACAATCAGTGGGGTCGGGTTTCGTACATGCGGACCAACCGGTCCTTGGCCGCCAGCTTTTCGCGCTTCATCTGGTGGAGGGTGGTGTCATCGATGGGAAGTACGCCCAGATCGGCGTCCATCAGCTTCTTGTCGAGGAGTTGATGGCGTTGGTAGAGCTGCTTGAACTCCGGGTTGCTCTTGATAAGCGCGTCGATTTCCAGCTGCGGTTGACCTTCGAACATGAGTGCCTCCTTCAGCACAAATACAAACGCCCCGACCGTGCGGTCGAGGCGTCGCGGGGAGTCTTCATGGTGGCCAGATCCATCCGGGGGCCGGGATCACACGGCCCCGGCACCGGCTTGCCGGCGGCGGGATCCTGTGAAGTCGACACCTGCTTCATGGGCCTGGCTCATCGCCAAGCGGAAAAAGGACCGCTTGGATAATCGACCCTACTCCTGCCCATCCCGAGGGGCAAGCGTCCCCGAATGGATGCCGACGGATGGCGCGGGCGACTGTCGGCCGAAAGCCCCACCCCGCCTGACCGAACGCCCAGTCAGCAACCCAACCGATTGATGAATAACGTTATTTTGACGGAACAATGACTTCCACGCGGCGGTTTGCGGCCCGCCCGGCCTCGGTCCGGTTGTCGCCCACCGGGTGGTCGGCACCCTGGCCCACGGCCTCGACCCGGCCCGCCGGCAAGCCAGCCGCCACCAGCGCCTCGCGCACCGCGGCCGCCCGTTGCTGGGACAGCGTGCGATTGGCCGCCGCGCTGCCTTGGCTGTCGGTATGACCCTCCACTCGTGCCCGTGCGCCGTTGACGGCCTGCAGGTAGGCGGACAACGTCTTGACCGCGGCGGTGGCCGCCGGGGTCAACCTGGCCTTGCCAGACGTGAAGGCATCGCCGGCCAAGGTGAACACTTCGCCACGGGGGCCGACCTTGGACGGCGGCAGCTTGCCGCCGGTCAACAGCTCGGCTTCCTGCCGGGCGAGTTGCAACTCGCGGGCACGGGCGGCCTTCAGCTTGGCCTCGTGGGCGCCCGCCACATCTTCGAGCGCGGTCTCGACGTCCTGGCGCGCCAAGGCGTCGGCCTCGGCCTGGGCGCGAAGCCGGGCGGCCTCCTCGGCCTGCAGTTGGGCCTCCATGCGCAGGCGCTCGGCTTCGGCCCGCGCACGGGCGGCGTCCTGGCGCGACGCCTCCAGCATCAGCTCGCTGCGCTCGCGGTCCAGCCGCTCCACGTCGCGGCGCATCGCTTCGGTGCGGGCCGCGATCTCGGCCGCTTCCACCCGGCGCTCCGCCACGAACAGGGCCGCCTCGCGCTCCCGCCCGGGCGCGTTGGCGAGGGTCGCGATGGCCTGATGGGCCTGCAGCCGCTCATAGGCGGCCATTCCGCTGTACTGGGCGTTGCCTTCCACCGCAACGAGGCGCTGGTTGAGGCGGGCCACGGCGTCGGACTTATCCTGCGCGGTGGCCGGGAACGCCACAAAGGCCGCCGCCAACGCCGCGGCCAGCATGATCGGACGCGACATCACGGCCCCTCCTCCAGATTCAGTCGGCGACGCAGCTCCGCCACCTCGGCCTGGCGCTGCGTCAGTTCCGCCCGGGTGACCGCTTCGCGGCTCTTGGCAAAGGCCAGGTCGGCCTCGGCGGCCGCGGCCAACGCCATGCGCCGGGCATCGTCCTCCTTGCCGGCTGCCATCGCGGCCTGCGCCCGCCCCAGGGCATCACGCGCCGTGGCCAGGTGGTCAGGGGCGTGCTGCGACGCATCGGCGCCGTCCGCCCGGGTCACGGCCTGTTGGGCACTCGCCAGCTCCCCGGTCGGCGGCGGCAGGGTCGCACAAGCACCCAGCGCACAGATCAGAAAAGTGGACAGCAGCGGAAAACGAAAGTGTGCGAAGCTAGGATTCATCAAGGGGTGCCGTGATTGAGAGGGCTCGCGCGGCCATTGTCTGAAGCTGATGGCCGCCTTGCAACGGTACGCCATCGCCATCGAGGGAGTTGTGCATGGACATCGGCTATTTCCTGAAGCTGATGACGGACAAGAATGCGTCGGACATGTTCCTCACCACCGGCGCCCCGGTGTACATCAAGATCGAAGGCAAGCTGCACCCGCTGGGCAGCACGGGCCTGCCTCCGGGCATGGTCAAGAAGATCGCCTACTCCCTGATGGGCGAAGGCCAGGTACCGCAGTTCGAGCGTGACCTGGAACTGAACATGGCCTACGCCCTGCCCGACTCCGGGCGCTTCCGCGTCAACGTGTTCAAGCAGCGCGGCGAAGTGGGCATGGTGATCCGCGCCATCCGCAGCGTCATCCCGACCATCGAGGAGCTGCAGCTGCCGCAGGTGCTCAAGGACATCATCATGGAACCGCGCGGCCTGGTGCTGATCGTCGGCTCCACCGGCTCGGGCAAGTCGACCACGCTGGCCTCGATGATCGACCACCGCAACAGCAACACCAGCGGCCACATCCTCACCATCGAGGACCCGATCGAGTACCTGCACCGGCACAAGAAGTCGATCGTCAACCAGCGCGAGGTGGGCCTGGATACCCACGCCTTCCACAACGCGCTGAAGAACGCGATGCGTGAAGCGCCGGACGTGATCCTGATCGGCGAAATCCTCGACGCGACCACGATGGAGGCGGCCATTGCCTTTGCCGAAACCGGCCACCTGTGCCTGGCCACGCTGCACTCCAACAACGCCGACCAGACGCTGGAGCGCATCCTCAACTTCTTCCACGAATCGGCGCACAAGAACGTGCTGATGAACCTCGCCCTGAACCTCAAGGCGGTGGTCTCGCAGCGTCTGGTGGTGGGTACCGATGGCCGCCGCCTGCCGGCCGCCGAGGTGCTGATCAACACCCCGCACGTGCGCGACCTGATGCGCCGTGGCCAGGTGCACGAGATCAAGCAGGCCATGGAGGAATCGCTGGAGGAAGGCATGGAGACCTTCGACCAGTGCCTGTTCCGCCTGCACAAGGAAGGCAAGATCTCGATGGAGGAGGCGCTGCGCGCCGCCGACTCGCGCGATGGCCTGGCGCTCAAGTTCCGCCTGTCCGAGGGCGGCACGGGCGAGCATGACCCCTACGCGGACGTGTTCAGCGCCACCGACTCACACTGAGTCCGCCCTCCCAGGTCCAGAACGCACAACGCCCGCACGATGCGGGCGTTGTGCCATGGGGCGGCGGCTGCGTTATGTCGCCGGACAGTCCGGCTGGCGCTCGGGTCGCGCCGCATCGAATGCGTCCAACTGCAGGCAGGTGGCCTCGATGCGCGCGATGGTCGGGAATGCGGTCATGTCGACGCCAAAGCGCCGCGCGTTGTAGACCTGCGGCACCAGGCAACAGTCGGCCAGCGTCGGCAGGTTGCCCTCGCAGAAACGGCCCGTGGCGGGATGGTCGCAAAGCATCGCTTCGATCGCGCCGAAACCGTCGAGGATCCAGTGCCGCACCCACTCGTCGCGCTCGGGTGCGGGCACGTTCCACTCCCGATCGAAGTACTGCAGCACCCGCAGGTTGTTGAGCGGGTGGATGTCGCAGGCCACCATCTGGGCGATGGCACGCACGCGCTGGCGATCGCGTGCCACGGCCGGCAGCAGCGGCCGGTCGGGCCACGTCTCGTCCAGGTACTCCAGGATCGCCGCGGACTGGCGCATCATGCGCTGCCCATGCTGCAGCACGGGCACCAGGCCTTGGGGGTTCGCGGCACGGAACGCAGGCGAATGCTGCTCGCCACCGTCGCGCAGCAGGTGGACCGGCACGATCTCGTACGGCAGCCCCTTGAGGTTGAGGCCGATGCGCACGCGGTACGCGGCGCTGGACCGCCAGTAGGAGTAAAGCTTGAGTGAGTCGGTCACACTGGGCTTCCTGATTCCCCGGCACCCGTTTCGCGAAACATTACGCTGGCCCGCGTAGGCCGACCGACCTTCGGTCGGCCCCCAGGGCCACTGGTCAGCCGGCCACGCCTTCGATGCGCTGCTCGATGGCGCCGAAGATGCTGCGACCCTCGCGGTCCAGCATCTCGATGCGCACGCGATCGCCGAACTGCATGAAGGGCGTCACCGGCTTGCCCTGCTCCAGGGTCTCCACGGTGCGACGTTCGGCAAAGCACGATGCGCCCAGCGAGGTGTCCTCGTTGGCGACCGTGCCGGACCCGACGATGGTGCCCGCCGACAGCGGCCGCGTCTTGGCGGCATGCGCCACCAACTGGGCGAAGTTGAACTGCATGTCCACGCCGGCCTCGGGTGCACCGAACCATTCGCCGTTGATGTGGGTCAGCAGCGGCAGGTGCACCTTGCTGTCCTGCCACGCGTCGCCCAGCTCATCCGGCGTCACGAACACCGGGCTCAGCGCCGAGCGCGGCTTGGACTGGAGGAAGCCAAACCCCTTGGCCAGTTCGCCGGGAATGAGGTTGCGCAGGCTGACGTCGTTGACCAGCCCGACCAGCTGGATATGGCCGGCGGCCTGCTCGGCCGTGACCGCCATCGGGACGTCATCGGTAACGACCACGACTTCGGCTTCGAGGTCGATGCCGTAGTCCTCGCTCACCACCTTCACGGGATCACGCGGGCCGTAGAAGCCGGCGCTGACCGCCTGGTACATGAGCGGATCGACGTAGAAGCTCTCCGGCACCTCGGCGCCGCGCGCGCGACGCACGCGCTCCACGTGCGGCAGGTAGGCGCTGCCGTCGACGAACTCATAGGCACGCGGCATGGGGGCCGCGAGGGCCGCCATGTCGACATCGAACGCGCCCTCGGCGGTGCCGGCGTTGAGCGCGTCGTACAACGCATTGAGCCGGGGCGCGAGGTTTGACCAGTCCTCCAGCGCACGCTGCAGCGTGTCGGCGATGCCGGTGGCGCGCACGGCGCGGGTGAGGTCGCGGGACACCACGATCAGCGTGCCGTCGCGGCCGCCTTCCTTCAGCGATCCAAGTTTCATTGCGTAATCCGGTGGGGTGCGCTCGGGCGCGATCGTTTCAATTGTAACTTTGCCGATGCCGGGAGTGCAGTGGGTCACGCCCTTCCGGCGGCGCTCCCTGTTAATGTTAGCGGCCAGTCTTCACGGAAAGCAGGGATGCTGACCGAATTGCCCGCGCTGCGGGGCTTGGCCGAATGCGACACCGCGGAGGCGCTGACGGCCGCGGTGGACGCCTTGGTACGCCCTTTGGGGGTGGACCATTGGCTGTACGCCACCGACCTCCCCTTGGCCAATGCTGCCCGCAGCCAGTTCACCCTGGGCGGTTACCCGCCTGCGTGGGTCAGCCGCTATCTGGAGCGTGGCTACCTGCAATTCGATCCGATCGTCTCCCATTGCCATGATCGGAGCACGCCGCTGATCTGGCAGGACGTGCAGCCCGTGGGCCGCCTGGCCGCCAACCCGCACCAGCGCAGGATCCGCGACATATTCGGGGAGGCCAACGAATTCGGCCTGGGCGCGGGCATCAGTGTGCCCCTGCATGGTCCCGGCCTCGCGTGGGGGCTGATGTCGTTCGCGTCCGCCGCCCCATCAGGCCCGCAGCTGGGCAGGCGGCTGCCCGACCTGCACCTGGTGGCTCACTTCACCCACGAGGCAGCCCGACGCTTTGCTCGGCCCCATCTTCCCGCACGGCTGCCGCCCCTGACCCGGCGCGAGCGCGAATGCCTTTTCTGGGCCAGCCAAGGCAAGACCAGTTGGGAAATCGGGCAACTGCTGGTGATCGCCGAACGCACCGCGATCTTCCACCTGCAGAATGCCGCCCAGAAGCTGGGCGTCTGCGGCCGGCAGGCGGCCGTGGCGCGCGCGGTATCACTGGGAATGATCTCGGCCGTACCGCCACAGGAGCGATTGCCCGCGTTGAAAGGGTGACCTCGGCGAACCTGTCAGTTCGTGCAGCTGCCATAAGCGACAGGCGCCGCGCTCACTTGTCTCTCCTTCATTGCATCAAGGAGAGACGCATGACCCGCATCACCGTGGCCCGTGCCGGGGAGGCCGGCCTCAATGCCCCGTTGCTCGACAGCATGTACCGGCTGCGTGCCGACGTGTTCCATCGCCGCCTGGGCTGGGATGTACGCGTGGAGGGCGGCCGTGAGCATGACTGGTTCGACCTCATCGGGCCGCATTACCTGGTGGCCCGCGCCACTGGGAACGCGGCCGAGGCCGTGGGCTGCTGCCGCCTGCTGCCTACGCTGGGACCAAACATGCTGCGCGACGTGTTCCCGGAGTTGCTGGCCGGCGCGCCCGCGCCCGCCAGCGATCACGAGTGGGAAGTGAGCCGGTTCGCGGTGGCCGAATCGCATGCGCGGGGAGGCAACAGTTTCAGCGCGCTGCCGGCGGCCATGGTCGCGCACTCGCTGCGCTTTGGCGCCGAGCGGGAGCTGAGCGCGCTTGTCGGGGTGACCAGCGCGGCATTCGCCCGGATGCTGGCGCAGCTTGGGTTGCAGGTCGACGTGCTGGCGCCGCCCCGGCGGCTCGGCCGTGTCATGAGCCTGGCGTTCCGGCTGCCGCTGCACGCGGACAATCTGGCGGCGGTCGATGCGCATTCGGCACCCTGGCACGCCCAGGCCGCGTAGCCCAGTCCATGGGGCGGTGGCAGCCTCTCGGCTGCCACCGCCACGCAATCAGGCCAAGGCCGTTGCGACTTCGTCCATGAAGGGGGTGCTGCGGGACGCACGAAGCAATTTGGCCGTGCCCTCCCACAGGTCGTGACGCGCCGACAGTGCATCGCACGCCGCGTGGCGCGCCTCCTCGAGGGCGTCGGGGAAACGCCCGAGGGCGGCGCTGATCATGCGGCTGGCGGCCGGGCCGTGGTTGTCGCCGTCAAGCTCGATATGCCGCTGCAGGTAATAGACAAAGCCCGGGGCTTGCTCCGCCGAGAGGCCCCAACGGTCCAGCAGCCCCTGGAACATGCCAGGGATGACGTTCTCCCGGCCGTAGAAGAAGCTCGCCATGGCCTGCACCGTGGTGCCGTGCTGGCATGTGTCCAGCGTGAGCGAGACAAAGCGGCGGACGAAGCGCGGCACGCCCGCCGCCTCGAACGCATCAGCAGGCGCCAGGCCGGCGCGCAGGCCCGAGAGGAACTGCTCGAACATCGTCGTCGACGCACCAACGTCACGCATGGCGACGAGGTACAGGTCCAGGTGGCTGGCCGGCTGGCCTTGCGCATCCACGTCGCTCTCTTCCGCCAGGACGATGTCGTTGACCAGGCGCGCGGCGCACGGATCGGCCGGCGGCATCCAGGGGAGTGTCACGCAGGTCAGATCGCGCTGCAGCCGCTTGGTCAGCGACATGAAATCCCACACGGCAAACACATGCACCTGCATGAAGGCGCGTAGCGACGCCATGTCGGTGATCTCGTCGAACACGCGGTGGCGCTCGAGGCGTGTGCGCAATTCCTGGATCTGGGGAGTGAGTACGACGTCGACATCCATGTCCGTGCGGCTTCTGCTCGTTACGGGGGAGGTGCGGCGATTCAGGCCGACTGGTAAAGCGGGTAGAGACTCGACTCCTCGCGCTCGATGCGCTGCGCCAGCAAGGCGCCCACGGCGCGGTAGTCCTCCAGGAACGCCTCATGCGTTCGCTGGTCAAAATGGTTGATCTGGTACTTCTTCACGAAGTCGACCACGCCACGCGCGATGGAGTTCATCTCCCGGCGGAAGCTGCGGATCAGCTGCAGGTTCTCCGGGTCATCCTGCATCGAGTTCTCGACATAGTTGTAGAAACGCACGTTCTCGGCGATGAGGTGACCTTCGAAGTGGGTCTTGAAGGTCGTGAGCCTGGCCGGCACGTCGCCGTAGCGGCGCTCCATCGCCAGGTTGCCGATTTCGGTGTAGAGCTTGATCAGGTCACCGTGATCGCGCTTGAGCGCCGGGACCAGCGCAGCGTCGTAGGCAATCGCGCGCGGACTGCGCACGGGAGGAGCGGGGTCGCGCACGAGCGTCCGCGGTGGCGACTCGGGTTCCGAGCCCAGCACTTTCCTGATCAGACCAATCACAGCGCCCCCGAATGCCTGGTCCAGCCGACCGTGGCCGAACACATGGCCAAGGTAGCGACCGGTGACGATTCTGGGCACCTGCAAGATCGTGCAGGTCACAAGCCGCGTCACGGCCTGAAACGCGGCAACAAAAAACCCGCCTTTCGGCGGGTCTTTTGTTCTGTATTGGCAGCCCCGGAAGGATTCGAACCTCCGAATGTCTGAGTCAGAGTCAGATGCCTTACCGCTTGGCGACGGGGCTATGGAACAGATTGTAACCCAAGTTGTCGCAGAAGGATTAGCGCTTGGAGAACTGCGTAGCGCGACGTGCCTTGTGCAGACCGACCTTCTTACGCTCGACTTCGCGGGCGTCGCGGGTCATGAAGCCAGCCTTGCGCAGCTCGGACTTCAGCGACTCGTCGTACTCGACCAGCGCGCGGGCGATGCCCAGGCGGATGGCGCCGGCCTGGCCGGTGATGCCGCCGCCAGCGACGGTGATGGTCAGGTCGAACTTGTCGGTGTTCTTGGTCAGTTCGAGCGGCTGGCGCACGATCATGCGGGCCGTCTCACGACCGAAGAAGTCTTCGATCGAACGCTGGTTGATGATGATCTTGCCGTCGCCCTTACGCAGGAAGACGCGGGCGGTGGACGACTTGCGGCGGCCGGTGCCGTAATTCTGCTGGAGTGCCATGTGTCAGTACCTTAGAAATCGAGCGGCTGCGGCTGCTGGGCGGCGTGCGGGTGCTCAGCGCCCTTGTAGACCTTGAGCTTGCGATACATGGCGCGGCCGAGCGGGTTCTTCGGCAGCATGCCCTTGACCGCGATCTCGATCACGCGCTCCGGGTGGCGCTCAAGCGCCTGGGCCAGGTTCTCGGTCTTCAGGTTGCCGACGTACCCGGTGAAGCGGTGGTACTTCTTGTCGAGCAGCTTGTTGCCGGTAACGGCAATCTTCTCGGCGTTGATCACGACGAGGTAGTCACCGGTATCGACGTGCGGGGTGAACACCGGCTTGTGCTTGCCACGCAGGCGGCGGGCCAGCTCGGAAGCGAGGCGACCGAGGGTCTTGCCGGAGGCATCGACCACGTACCAGTCACGCTGGACGGTCTCATTCTTGGCGCTGAAAGTCTTCATGACTGCTCTACTGATGGGTACATGGTCGGGCTGGTTCCGCGGGCCGGAGAGGCCACCGGAACTTCACCGCGCGATGTAAGGGCGGAACGAAAGAAGCGGGATTGTAGCGGGGCAGTTGCGCCACCGCAAGTCCGCAGCCGGCAATGATAGCATCCGCCCATGCCCGTTGCCCCTCCGCCCTCCACCGACCCGCTGGTGGCCCTGGCCGACCGCTGCGTGCAATGCGGGCTGTGCCTGCCCACCTGCCCCACGTATGCGCGCGACCGGCTTGAGGCGGAGTCGCCGCGCGGGCGGATTGCCATTGCGCGCGGCCTTGCGCTGGGCACCATCGAGCCGAGTGCGGCGGGCGATGCGCATCTGGACCACTGCCTGGCCTGCCGCAGTTGCGAGGCCGTGTGCCCCGCAGGCGTGGAGTACGGCGCCCTGATCGCCCTCCATCGAACCCGGCAGCGTGGACGACGCGGCGCCTCGCTGCTCCAGCGCGGGATCGAGGGCCTGGCGGCCCGCCCCAGATGGCTGGCGGCGACGCTGGCACTCTACCGATGGGCGTTTCCGCTATTGCCGTCCGGCCTGCGCCGGCTGCCGCGCCCACCCGCGCCCCCCAGGGCCGTCGAGCGGCAGTGGGTGGATGGAACGAACGCGCCGCCCCGGGGGGCCGCCGACGCCACGCGGGCCGGGGACATGTCGATTGCGGCGAGCGCGCCGCCCCCTTCCCCTACGGTGGCGCTGTTCGAGGGATGTGCCGGCCGCACCTACGAGGCCCCGGTGCGCGCCCAGTTGACCGCCCTGTGCCGCGCGCTGGGCTACCGCGTGGTGAACCTGCCGACCCAGACCTGCTGCGGCACGCTGCACCGCCACGCGGGGGACGCGGACACGGCGGCGCGGCTGGCGACCGTCAATGCAAAAGCCCTGGAAGGCGTGGATCACGTGCTGACCTTGGCGTCGGGATGCCATGAGGCGGTATCGGCCACGGTCTCCAGAACGGGGCAGGCCGAGGATGCGCTGGCATTCCTGGCCCGTCACCTCGACCGCCTGTCGTGGATGCCCTGCCCCACCCGCGTGGCGGTGCACCTGCCCTGCACCCAGCGCAACGTGGTGCGCTCGGTACCGGCGCTGCGGCGGTTGCTTGATGCGGTGCCGGAACTGCAGGTAGTGGAACTGACCGCCGGCACCGGCTGCTGCGGAGCGGCAGGCACGGCCATGTTCGAGGATCCGTTGCGGGCCGCCGGCCACCGGCAGCCACTGCTGGACCAACTGGCAGGAAGCGGTGCCAGCTGCCTGCTGAGCGCCAATCTGGGCTGCCGCCTGCACCTGGCGGCGGGCACGCCCCTGACAGTCGAACACCCGCTGGAATGGTTGCTGCGTTTGGCATCGATCAAGAACCCGACGCTTGCGGCACCGTAGACTTGCCGCATGCCAATCCGCACCCTGACCCCCTTTGACCGCCTGGCCGTGGAGGCCCAACGCGCACTGGAAACCGTGCTCGGCAGCCCGCCTGCGGCTCGCGCAAACCCGGCCGACACCGAAGCGGACCTGGCGCTGGACGAGGTCGAGCGGCGCCACGCCGCGGGCCTGATGCGCATCAACCACGTCGGCGAGGTCTGCGCGCAGGCCCTCTATTGCGGCCAGGCCGCCGTCGCCCGCGACGCGGCCACCCGCGAGCACCTGCTGGAAGCGGCGCAGGAAGAAACCGACCATCTGGCTTGGTGCGCCGATCGGCTGCGCGAGCTGGACAGCCGCCCCAGCCTGCTCAACCCCGTGTGGTACGCCGGCAGCTTTGCCATTGGCGCACTGGCGGGACTGCGGGGCGACGGCTGGAACCTGGGCTTCGTGGTCGAGACGGAGCGCCAAGTGGAAGCGCATATCGACGAGCACCTGACATCGCTGCCCGCGGGCGATGGCCGCAGCCGGGCGATCCTGCAGGTGATGAAGGCCGACGAGGCGCGGCATGCGGACGAGGCGGAAGCGGCCGGGGCCCGGGTACTGCCGGCGCCGGTGCCGTCGCTGATGGCGGCGGCCTCCAGGGTCATGAAGGCGATCGCCTACCGGATCTAGGCGCAGCATGCGCCGTTCGGCCCGCCTGAAAAGCAGAAGCGCCGGCAGGGCCGGCGCTTCGCGTGTCGCGTTGGAGCGGCGTCGCCCGGCGGTCAGTCGACCAGGTTGCGGCCGTGGTAGAGCTCTTCGATCTCGCGCTTGAGGCGCGCTTCGATCTTCATCCGCTCCTTGAACGACAGGTTCTTGGCCTTTTCCTCGAACAGGTAGGTGTCGAGGTCGAACTCCTTCAGGTGCATCTTCGTGTGGAAGATGTTTTCCTGGTAGACGTTGACGTCGAGCATCTCGTAGCGCGAGCGCACGTTCTTGGCCAGGTAGTCCTGGATCGAGTTGATCTTGTGGTCGATGTAGTGCTTGCGGCCCTTAATGTCGCGGGTGAAGCCACGGACGCGGTAGTCCATGATCACGATGTCCGACTCGAGGCTCTCGATCAGGTAGTTCAACGCCTTCAGCGGCGAGATCACGCCGCAGGTGGCCACGTCGATGTCGGCGCGGAAGGTCGCGATGCCACTGTCCGGATGGGTTTCCGGATAGGTGTGCACGGTGATATGCGACTTGTCCATGTGCGCGACCACGGCGTCGGAAATGATCTCCTTGCCGGCCGCCTTCTTGTCGATCACCGGCTCTTCCGAGATCAGGATCGTGACCGAGGCGCCCTGCGGGTCGTAGTCCTGGCGCGCAATGTTGAGGATGTTGGCACCGATGATCTCGGCCACATCCGTCAGGATCTGGGTCAGGCGGTCGGCGTTGTAAGCCTCGTCGATGTACTCGATGTAGCGCTGACGCTCGTCCTCGGAGGCGGCGTAGCACACGTCATAGATATTGAACGACAGGGCCTTGGTGAGGTTGTTGAAACCCTGCAGCCGCAAGCGCGGCAACGGCTTGACCACGGTCTTTGTCCCGGTGAGGCGAGGAAGGGGGGCAATTATGGAGCAAACGGTCCCCCGGGGGGAAATGCGGTCACGAACCGCCCTTCCGGGGCCCGGCCGGGCCGCTTTAGGCCGGGATGCCCCGCGGCGGCAGCTTCTGACCAATTGCGACATTGCGCCCCAACACCTAAGCTCCACCACTGGCTGAACACTTCCTCAATGCCACTCAACGCCGACGCCCAGATCCGTGACCTCTCCACGCCGAAACATTCCGCTGACGCCTGACGCGGCGACCATCGAACACTTCCTGGCGCATTGCCATCGCCGGCGGTATCCCTCGCGCACCGACGTGTTCCGCCCGGGCGACCCGGCCACCACGCTGTACTACGTGGTCTCGGGCTCGGTCAGCATCATTGCCGAGGAGGAGGATGGCCGCGAACTGGTGCTGGGCTATTTCGGGCCGGGCGAGTTCGTGGGCGAACTGGGCTTGTTCATCGAAAGCACCCAGCGCGAGGTCATCCTGCGCACCCGCAGCGTCTGCGAGCTGGCCGAGATTGGCCATGAGCGCTTCTATGACCTGCTGCTGACGCGAATGTCGGGAGACGCGCCGAAGCTGCTGTACGCGATCGGCGCGCAGATCTCGCGCCGCCTGCTCGATACCAGCCGCAAGGCGGGCCGCCTGGCCTTCCTCGACGTGACCGACCGCATCATCCGGGCGTTGCAGGACTTGTCCAAGGAACCCGACGCCATGAGCCACCCCGACGGCACCCAGATCCGCGTGTCGCGGCAGGAGTTGTCGCGCCTGGTGGGGTGCTCGCGCGAGATGGCCGGCCGCGTGCTGAAGAAGCTGCAGGTCGACGGCAAGCTGCACGCGCGCGGCAAGACCGTGGTGCTGTACGGCACCCGCTGAGGGTGCCGCAGCGCGGACCTTGACCGACCCGGTGCGACACGACGACCACGCGTGACGCCCCAGCGGGGCGTCCTGACCGCCGCGCAGATCGCGGCGGCGCCCCGAGTCAGCCCACCGGATCGCCCGCGCGACCTGGGCAGCCCCAGTTGAGGATCGGCGTGCCCGCCGGCAGCACGCGGCGGAACATCGCCACGCGCGAGGGTTTGGGATTGACCACCACCGGCCGTTCGGCGGCCTGCAACAGCGGCAGGTCGGCACTGCTGTCGGTATAGGCAATGGCAACCGGGTCGGTAAAGCCGGCCTCGCGCAACATCACCATCTTCATGGCGTGGTGGCAATGGCGGCGCGGGCCCACACCCCCGAGGCGGGGCGTCACTTCGGTGCCCACCACGGGCACGTCCTCGTGGGCGACAAAGGCGAGGATGGCCCGGGCCAGCTCGGGTGGCGCGCCAGTGGCAACCACGACGCGGTCGCCCGCGGCACGGTGCCGATGGAAGACGTCGAGGGCGACCGGCAGCAGGCGCTCGCGGATTTCGTCCGCATGGTGGGCGACATAGCGGTCGATGGCCGCGTTGAAATCGTCGACACCGCCCATCCCGAGCGACCCGGCCCACACGAAGGCCGAGATGCCGCGGCGGCGCGTGGGCAGGAACGCGATCAAGGGGGCGAAGACCGGGGCCAGCAACAAGGCCAGCACGCGGCGCCACCAATGGCGTTTCACCAGCCAGGCGAACAGGTGGGTGCCGGAGTCGCCGTCGTACAGGGTGTGGTCGAAGTCGAACACCACCAGCGGGGCGTTGGCGCGCGCTGGAGGGTAGGCTGCGGCGCGTGGCGCGGCCGGCGTGGCGCCCTGCCCGCTCATGCGGCGAACATCGCCTTCAACGCCGCGCCCGGATCGGGCTGGCGCATGAACGACTCACCCACCAGGAACGTGTGGATGCCCGCGCCGCGCATCCGCGCCACGTCGTCGCGGGTGGCGATGCCGCTCTCGGTGACCATGATGCGGTCGGCCGGCATCGCCGCCTTCAGTTCCAGCGAGGTGTCGAGCGAGACCTCGAAGGTACGCAGGTTGCGGTTGTTGACCCCGACCAGCTGGCAATCGGTCTGCAGTGCGCGTTCCAGCTCGTCGATGTCGTGCACTTCCACCAGCACGTCCATGCCCAGCTCGTGCGCGAGGTTGGCCATCTCGATCATCGGGCCGTCCTCGAGCGCGGCGACGATCAGCAGGATGGCGTCGGCGCCGATCATGCGCGCCTCGTACACCTGGTACGGGTCGATGATGAAGTCCTTGCGGATCACCGGCAGGCGGCAGGCGGCGCGCGCCTCGCCGAGGTAGGCATTGCTGCCCTGGAAGAAATCCACGTCGGTCAGCACCGACAGACAGGCGGCGCCACCGGCCTCGTAGCTGCGCGCGATCACGGCGGGGTCGAAGTCCTTGCGGATCAGGCCCTTCGACGGGCTGGCCTTCTTGACCTCGGCAATCACCGCGGCATCGCCGGCGTCCAGTTTGCGCTGGATGGCGCGCACGAAGCCGCGCGTGGGCGCCTGCTGCGCGGCGCGCGCGCGCAGTTCCCCGAGCGGGCGGACGCGGCTGCGCTGCTCGATCTCTTCGGCCTTGCGGGCGAGGATGCGGTTGAGGATGTCACTCATGCGGTTGTTCCAAATCCGTAGGCGCGCTCGACCTTGGTCACGCGCAATTCGTAGTTGTGGTGCCCGCGTTCGCGGCCGATGGCGCGGACGGCGGTGCGCTGCGGGGCGAACACCACCCCGCAGCACGGCGGCTCGGGCAGGCACACGAAGCGGCTGGCGGTCATGTCAGGCGTTTCCGGCCAGTTCGCGGGTGACGCGCACGAAGCTGTCGAGCCGCGCGCGCGCCGCGCCGGAGGCAATGGCTTCTCGGGCGCGGGCGATGCCATCGGCGATGGACTCGGCGACGCCCGCGACATACAGCGCGGCCCCGGCGTTGAGCGCGACGATCTCGCGCGGCAGGCCCGGCACGTTGTCGAGCGCCTGCTGGACCATTGCGATGGACTCCTGCGCATTGGCCACGCGCAGGTTGCGGCTGGCGGCCATGGCAATGCCGAAGTCCTCGGGATGAATCTCGTACTCGCGGACCACGCCGTCGCGCAACTCGCCGACCAGGGTGGCGGCGCCGAGCGAGATCTCGTCCATGCCGTCACGGCCCCAGACCACCAGCGCGCGCTGCGCGCCGAGTTCCTGCAGCACGCGCACCTGGATGCCGACCAGATCGGGGTGGAACACGCCCATCAGGATGTTGGGGGCATCGGCCGGATTGGTCAGCGGGCCGAGGATGTTGAACATGGTACGCACGCCCATCTCGCGGCGGACCGGGGCCACCACCTTCATCGCCGGGTGGTGCAGTGGCGCGTACATGAAGCCGATGCCGCAGGTGTCCAGGCACTGCGCGACCTGTTCGGGCTGCAGCTCGATGGCCGCGCCCAGCGCCTCGAGCGCGTCGGCGCTGCCAGAACTGGACGACACGCTGCGACCGCCGTGCTTGGCTACCTGTCCACCCGCGGCGGCGATGACGAAGGTGCTGGCGGTGGAAATGTTGAAGGTGTTGCCGCCGTCGCCACCGGTGCCGACGATGTCGACCAGGTGGGTGCGATCGGCTACGTGCACCTTGCGCGAGAGTTCGCGCATCACAGTCGCCGCGCCGGCGATTTCGCCGATGGTCTCCTTCTTTACGCGCAGGCCGGTGAAGATGGCCGCGGTCATCACCGGCGACACCTCACCGCGCATGACCATGCGCATCAGGTCCACCATCTCGTCGTGGAAGATCTCGCGGTGTTCGATAGTGCGCTGCAGGGCTTCCTGCGGGGTGATCGGCATGGGGGCTCCGTGACGCGGACTCAGGTGCGCTCGAGGAAATTGCGCAGCAGCGCGTGGCCGTGCTCGGTGAGGATCGACTCGGGGTGGAACTGCACGCCTTCGACCGGGTGTTCGCGGTGGCGCAGACCCATGATCTCCTCGAAGGAGCCGTCCGGGTTTTCGGTCCAGGCGGTGACTTCGAGCAGCGCGGGCAGCGTGTCGCGGTCCACCACCAACGAGTGGTAGCGCGTGGCCTCGTAGGCATCCGGCAGGCCGGCGAACACGCCGCGTCCCTCGTGGCGGATGCGCGAGGTCTTGCCGTGCATGATGTTCTTCGCACGCACCACGTGGCCGCCGTAGGCCTGGCCGATGCTCTGGTGGCCCAGGCACACACCGAGCACCGGCGTGTCGGCGCCGAGTTCACGAATCACGTCCACCGAGACACCGGCCTCGTTGGGCGTGCAGGGGCCGGGGGAGATGACGATGCGTTCCGGCGCCAGCGCGCGGATCTGCGGCACGGTGAGTTCGTCGTTGCGCACCACCTTCACCTCGGCACCCAGCGATTGCAAATACTGCACGAGGTTCCAGGTGAACGAGTCGTAGTTGTCGATCATCAGCAGCATAAAAGGCCCATCTTTTTGATTTTACTAGGCCAATCTCGCTTAAATCACGATCTATACCCGCTTGGATACCCGCAATTAGCGCTGATACCTAGCCAAGGATCGGAAGCCGCACTAGCGGGTTGTATCTTCGCACGTCCCACCCAATCCTGAACGATCGTTGCACTCGCTACTACCCAGACAGAGGGGCGAGCAACCGCAGGTGGCTACCGTCTTCGTTGGGCGCGGTCAGCTCCGCGAACGCACCATTCGCCCGCTCGATCCGTCTGGACCCACGCGCATAACGTAGCCCCCCCGGACTCTAGATCGCCCCGCTACTGAAAGCAGGGGGACGTCGTAAACAAAACGGCATTGCCGAAACATGCAGGCCGGGCCAAGGAACCTTCACTATCAATGGTGGCCGACCTCCCACTGCACGCCTCTCAACGCGGCGACAGTATTCTCCAGCGACCGCGCCCCACAAATAACTCATTGATTCTTGGCATGGGCTTTCCGCCAAGCTATCGCAATGCTGCAGTGATTCCATCGGCCAAGTTGGCTGAAAAAATATTCAGCGCGCCTGCCTTTGAAATCTGACGAGTCTCGACCATAACCCCCACAATTCGAACTTCGTCCACATGCACGCTTTCAAAGGCGGTGCATGTGCCCACAGACTGCACCGATTTACTTGGCTGCGCCGGATACGCAAGAACTACTAAGTTGCAGCCTGTGGCTCTAGAGAAGGCTAGCGCTTCGTACATGTCAGCCTCCGAAATGCGAAGCTGCGCTTTCTCTATGTGACCCTTGTACTTGGCATCCAGTAATATTCTTGGCCTTGTGGCATCAGGCTCGATCACGCAGTCGGGAAAGACTGACAGCTTACTCACGGTGGCCGTACTCATCTTGGTTTTGGTACCCAGCGTGTAGCCCTTCTGTGGCACCACTGCCGAGCGCCCGAATCCGAGGCGAGCACCCACCGTCAACAAGTCTTCCCACACCCGCCAGGTCGAAACCAAGTAGCCAGGCGCGTGCGCTTGACCCTGCTTGTAGTTGAGGCCTAGCCCTCCAAGCACATCGATGGAAAGCTCGTGCAATGGCCTCCATGCCCTGTGCCTCGCAGGGACGGACTTACGACGGTTTGCAGGGCCACTTTGTGGTGAAAGGTCTTCGATCAGCCGCACCAAGGAACCTGCGGCTGATGGATCGCTCACCTCAGGCAAAAGCTCCTTGGCCGCGGCCACGATGTCTGCATTCCATCCATTGCGCCGATCAAAGCGGATGACCTCCTGCTCAAAACCATCGGGTGATGGGAATATGAGAT
Organism: Lysobacter olei; assembly: GCF_054777355.1. Lineage (NCBI taxonomy): Bacteria > Pseudomonadati > Pseudomonadota > Gammaproteobacteria > Lysobacterales > Lysobacteraceae > Lysobacter > Lysobacter olei. The sequence goes on from NZ_BAAHAT010000008.1 coordinate 147,095, forward strand.
CCACAGGATCAGGATCTCCATCGATGAAGAAGTCCGCCTCCCTTGACCTGCCCCCGGTTTTCAGGGCCACCCTGACTTAAGTAGAGTCCGTTCCCAAGAAGAGGACGGACATGAAGAAGCGCTTCACCGACGAGCAGATC
>NZ_BAAHAT010000009.1:0-144072 GCF_054777355.1 Lysobacter olei
AGAGAGCGGCACCCTTGCAACCCACCCATCGAGCGATAAGCTCGCAACCTTGGACTCTACGAAGTAGCTCGTGGCCCTAACAGCGGGGGCAGGTCAAGGGGGATATGGTGCGCGAGCGGACGCGGGCCGTGCAATGGCTCTTGGTAGATGTACGACGCTGCCTTATCCACGTGCGTGTTCCAAGCCCTGGAATGCCGGATGCGCCAGCCAAGATAGTCCGACACTCCATACACGAGGAAGGCTGCGACGAAGTAAGCCAACACGGCGGCGAACACGTAAAGGAACGCGCGCTGGTCCGCTGCCCCGAACTCGACGCCGAGAGCGCTGATCTTCGTTGGCACTAAGCCGGTCGTGCTCACGAAGATAGCTAGAACGTCCAAGCCAAGCAGCATCCTGCGCTCTTTGCGAGTGACGTCAGAGAGCGGGTCGCTAATGCTCAGCTCTGCAGGCGTGAGGTAATCCATGCTCATTGGCCTAACACCGGAATTAAGTCGAGCTGCGAAGCAGCTTCGACTTGAATGATTTGTTAGGCCTAGAAGTCGAGCTGTAGGTTCTTGATGACGCTATCGAGAACCTTGGCCTCAAAGTCTTGCAGCTTTTGCCAAGTGACAAAATCGAGCTTTGACCATTGGCCGCCAGCAGAGAGACGTTTGCCCTTTTGATATGCGTCTGCCCAGACGGCTTGGCAGCCAGAATCTCCGGTGAGTCCTTGCTTGTCCACGATGCGCGAGGCAACTGAACCAACAAACTCCTTGTCAGCCCCAAGTGCAAGCCCCGTAATCTCGCAATACTTGTAGTCAGGGGCCGCAGACGTGGCAAAAGGCAAGAGTAAGAATGCTGCCAGAACTAGAAGTCGCATTAGAACTCTCCTATAGGCCTAACACTAATTAGATCCCGTTCCGGGACGATAGCACCGTATGGTCAGAACGGTGCCTAGGGCTGTCAATCAGAAAAATCCTACAGTAGATCAAACGCTTGCCCGACTGCGCGCCCACTCCTGACGCCCTAGCGTTGCCGTGTTATCAGGCAAATGTGAGGCGATATGGATTATCAGCCGCAAAGATCAGTGATAAGCACGGATGCGCAACCCTCTTCGCGTCCCCGATTGTTGGACGAGGTTCGGCGCCGTATCCGCGTCAAACACTACAGTTTGCGTACGGAGCGGGTGTATATCGCCTGGATTCGGCGCTTCATATTGGCCAATGGCAAGCGTCACCCGCGTGATCTGGGCCAACCGGAGATCGAGGCCTTCCTGTCACATCTGGCGGTAGAAGGGCAGGTGTCCGCCAGCACGCAGAACCAGGCATTGGCGGCGCTGCTGTTCCTGTATCGCGAGGTATTGGCGATGGAGCTGCCATGGCTCGACGGCATCGTGCGGGCCAAGCGGCCGCAGCGGGTGCCAACGGTGCTGTCCCAGCAAGAGGTGGCGGCGGTGCTGGCGCATCTCGAGGGGCGGATGTGGCTGGTGGCCAGCCTGCTCTACGGCACCGGGATGCGGGTGCTGGAATGCATGCGCCTGCGGGTGAAGGATGTGGACTTTGCGCGCAACGAGATCACGGTGCGCGAGGGCAAGGGCGCGAAGGACCGGCGCACGGTATTACCGCAGTCGCTCGCACCCGCCCTGGAGCGTGAGGTGGTGCGGGCGCGGGCGCTGCACGACGAGGATCTTCGACAGGGGTTTGGCGAGGTGTACCTGCCCGCTGCACTTGCGCGCAAATACCCGCGTGCGGCACGCGACTTCGGCTGGCAGTACCTGTTTCCGTCCGCGCGGCGGTCGATGGATCCGCAGTCCGGCCAGGAACGGCGGCACCACGTGGATCCGGAGTCGCTGGCGCGGGTGCTGCGTCGGGCGCGCATGCGCTCGGGGCTGGCCAAGCCGGTCACCGCGCACACCTTCCGCCATTCCTTCGCCACGCACCTGTTGGAGCGCGGCTACGACATCCGCACGGTGCAGGAGTTGCTGGGCCACAAAGACGTGGCCACCACGCAGGTCTACACCCACGTGCTCAACCGCGGTGCGTGCGGGGTCGTCAGCCCCTTGGATGGCCTGGGGTAAGGCTCAGTCGATGAACTGCAGGCGCGCCAGTTCGGCATACAGTCCGCCCTGGGCCAGCAGGGCTTCGTGGCTGCCTTCGGCGACGATGCGGCCGTGGTCCATGACCACGATGCGGTCGGCCTTGAGCACGGTGGCGAGGCGGTGGGCAATGACCAGCGTGGTGCGGCCTTCCATCAGCGTTTCCAGTGCCTGCTGCACGGCGCGTTCGCTCTGGGCGTCCAGTGCGCTGGTGGCTTCGTCCAGCAGCAGGATGGGGGCGTTCTTGAGCAGGGCGCGGGCAATGGCGATGCGCTGTTGCTGGCCGCCGGACAGGCGTGCGCCGCGCTCGCCCAACTGGCTGTCCAGGCCTTCGGGCAGGGCGGCGACGAAGTCGGTGGCGTGCGCGGCCTTCACGGCGGCGTCCACCTCGGCATCGGTGGCGTCGAGACGGCCGTAGCGGATGTTGTCGCGCGCGGTGGTGGCGAAGATGGTGGGGTGCTGCGGCACCAAGGCAATGGATTCGCGCAGCGCCGCGGGGTCCAGGGCGCGCAGGTCGATGCCCTCCACCTGCACTTGACCGGCCTGCGGGTCATGGAAGCGGAGCAGCATCGAAAACACGGTGCTCTTGCCGGCGCCGGAGGGCCCCACCAGGGCCACGGTCTCGCCCGGGCGCACGTGCAGGCTGAAGTCCTCCAGCGCGGGGGCGTCCGGTCGCTGCGGGTAATGGAACGTCACGCGGTCGAGCACGATGTCGCCACGCACCGGCGCGGGCAGGGCCTGCGGTGTGGCCGGCGCGCGGATGGCGGGGGTCTCTTCCAGCAGTTCGCTGATGCGGCCCATGCCGCCGGCCGCACGCTGCAGTTCGTTCCACACTTCGGCCAGGGCGCCGACCGAGCCACCGCCAATCAGTGCGTACAGCACAAACTGGCCCAATGTGCCGGCGGTCATGCGGCCCGAGGCCACGTCGTGCGCGCCGGACCACAGCACCAGGGTGATGGCGCCAAACACCAGCACGATGGCGATGGCGGTGACCCAGGCCTGCGCCTGGATGCGTCGGCGGGCGGTCTTCACCGCGGTCTGCAGGGCGCTGGCGAAACGGCCGCGTTCGTACGGTTCGCGTGCGTGGGCCTGCACGGTGGGGACGGCGCCGAGGGTTTCAGCCGCCAGTGCATTGGCATCGGCCAGGCGGTCCTGGCTGGCGCGCGAGATCTTCTGCAGGCGGCGCGCGCCCAGCACGATGGGCAACACGGCCAGCGGGATGCCCAGCAGTGCGAACGCAGCCAGGCGCGGGCTGGTGACGAACAGCATGGTCAAGCTGCCGAGGAAGGTGACCACGCTGCGCAGTGCAACCGACATCGTCGAGCCGATCACGCTGCGCAGCAGTTCCGCGTCGGCGGTGAGGCGCGAGACCAGTTCGCCGCTGCGGTTGCGGTCGTGGAAGCCCAGGTCCAGCCCCACCAGGTGGGCATACAGCCGTTCGCGCAGGTCCGCGACGACTTTTTCGCCCAGCAGCGACACGAAGAAGAAGCGCGCCGCAGTGGCCAGCGCCAAGGCCACGGCCACGATGAACAGCAGCAGGAAGGCGCGATCGATGGCCGCGCCTCCGCCTTGGGCGAACCCCTGGTCGATCATCGTGCCAAAGGCCTTGGGCAGGGTCAGCGTGGCCGCGGACGAGCAGCCCAGGGCGACCAGCCAAGCCACGAACAGGGCGCGGTGCCGGCTGACGAAGGGCCACAACGTGCGCAGGCTGCCGATCGGCGCCTTCGCCTTGGTGGCAGGGGATGCCGCATCGGCTGGTGAGTTCATTCGCTGTCCTGGTCCATCAAGCGCACCCGGTCACGGGTTGCGTCGCGTAGCTGTACTTTCAAGGGGGCGAGGCGTTCGGCCGGCAGTCGCAGTCGCAGGCGCGCGCCGTGGCTGTCGAACGTTTCGTCCAGTTTTTCTGCGCCGAATTGGGCCACGGCGGCATGCACCGCGCCCGTGTCTTCGAAGCCGTAGGTCAGGTCGGCCTCTGCCAGCACGATCAACGGTTGGCGGGGGGCGGTGCGCAGGCATTCCGCGGCGGCGCCGCCGTAGGCGCGCACCAGGCCGCCGGCGCCCAGCTTGATGCCGCCGTACCAGCGCGTCACGACCACGGCCACCTGGTCATACCCCTGGCCGTCGATGGCCGAGAGGATGGGGCGGCCGGCGGTGCCCCCAGGCTCGCCGTCGTCGTTGAAGCGGTAGAGTCCGCCGATGCGGTAAGCCCAGCAGTTGTGCGTGGCGGTGGGGTCGCCCACTTCGGCGAAGAAGGCCAGGGCCTGTTCGGGCGTGGTCACCGGAGCGGCCTGTGCGAGGAAGCGGCTGTGCTTCACCTCAAGCAGGTGCGTGGCCCGCGTGGCCAGTGTGTCGATGCTCATGCCTCGGGACCCATGCCGCGCATTTTACCCCGCGCGTCAGTGGGCGAGGGGGGCCAGGTCCTCGGGGATGGCGCGATCGGGGTAGTAGCGCCGGAACAGGGCAAGGCTGGCGCGGGCACCGGAGGTGTCATCGGCGAGTTGTCGCAGGCGGATGCGGTCGAGCCAGTCGGTCGCGTCCAGCCGGGCATCGTCCTCGATCGGCACGTCACTCACCGCACGGCCGTTGATGCGGGGCAGAGCGGCCTCCGCGGCGCTGTCGGCGGCCACTGGCTGGGGCATGGCCTTGCGCATCATCGGGGCGGCCGTTGCGGCTTGCGGAGTCGCCACTGCGGCCGGCGCAGCCACGGGGGCAGGCGGTGGTGGCGGGGGTGACGCCATCACTCGCGCCGGCGCAGCGGCCTCTTCGGACGGCTGCATTGCAAGCGGTTCCTCCTGGGTGGCCTGGCCTTCGGGTGGCGGCGCGGCGCGTAAAGCGGCAGTGCCGGTTACGGGGGCGGACGTGCGTGACGCGCGGGTGGACGGTCTCGACTGGGACTGCGCCTGGGCCGTTGGGGCGGATGGCGGCGTGGGGAGTGGAGCAGAACCCGGGGCGGAAGCCGGGGGCGCGGAGCGGGCGGAATCGGTGGCAGACGCGGCCGCCGCGTCCGCAGGCACGGCAGCCGCGGTAGCTGCTTCCGCAGGCACGGCATCAGCGGAAGCCGCGGGCGCCGCTTCCATTTCTGCGCTCGCCGCCGGGCCTTCGTGCAGCACCGGAGCCGCATCGTCATGCGGGCGCAACTGCCATGTAAGGCCGATGGCAAGCGCGAGGGTTGCCGCCACGGCCAGCAGTGCGGGCCAGCGCCGGTGGGCGTGCGGCGACGTCGCCACCGCGGCATGCGCGGCCGCGAGGATCCGGGCGTCGAGGGCGGCCGGCGGTTCGCCGTGCGGGCCAAGGCGCGCGAGGCGGGCGGCCAGCTCGCGCTCTTGCGGCGTCAGCGGGTCGTGGGAAGGATGGGTCATGGCATCAGTCCTGCGCGCAGCTTGTCCATCGCATAACGCAGCCTCGATTTGACGGTTTCACGGCCGCTACCGGTGATCGCGGCGATTTCCTCCAGGCTCAATTCCTGCTCCAGCCGCAGCAGCACCACTTCGCGTTGCTCCTCTGGGAGACCTTCGATGGCCAATTGCAGGCGGCGGCGCTGTTCGAACTCGGACAGGTGATGTTCCGGCGTGGTGGGGTCCGGCACCCGCTCGGCGCGTTCATCGCCATCGTCCGGGGCCACCGGCCGGTGCTTGAGTCCGCGCCAGTGGTCGTTGAGCCGATTGTGGGCAATCCGGAACAGCCACGTGGTGAACGCCGCCTCGGGCTTCCAGCCGGCCCGTGCGGCAATGACCCGTTGCCACACGTCCTGGAAGAATTCTTCCGCCAGCGCCTGGTCGCGGGTCTGCCGCAGCAGGAAGCCAAACAGGGACCACCGATGGCGTGCGTAGAGCTGCTCGAACGCGGTGGCGTCCCCTGCGAGCCAGGCGAGCATCAGCACGTCATCGCCAGGGGACGCTCCGGAGTTCATGGCCTGCAGGGTACGGGCAACCGTTGCCGCCGGGAAGCCGTTGCGGCATGGTGTGGATTGCAGCAGGGGCAGGGTGGCGACGTCGACCATCGTTCCATCCAACGGATGGGCGGGCGGGATGGGGTTGCCAGTTCCTGAACGGAACCGAGTCGGCAGAGGTGTCGTCTGGGGGGGGATTGCGTTGTCAGCAACGATGAACATCACCACGACCCAACTGCCCGTGGCGCGCGCGGAGGCGCTGTCGCTGGCTGCGTACCTGCAGCAGGCCTTGCAGCTGGCGTGCGGCTTGGCCGTCGCTTGGCGGGCCCCGGGCGGCGGAGGGAGTGGGCTGTCGGTGGTCGATGCGTCCCCGGCGGCGATTGCGTTGGCGCGACGGTTGCTGGAAGAAGACGGTACGCCCATGGAGGATCCGGGGATCCTCACGTCGGCGTGGTCCCTGTCCGACGGCACGCGCTTGGCGCTTGTCGTGGAGCCGGCCCCCAAAGCCTTGGACCTGGGCGTGGACGGGTGGGTGCGCATCACGCAGAACCTGGCCAGTGCGTGGATGGAATTGCGGCAGGCCGAAGCGCGGATGGTGGCCCTGAGCAAGTCCGAGCAGCTGCAGCAGGCGCTGTATGGAATTGGCGACCTGGCCGGTGCGGACCTCGAAATGGCCGACATGCTGCGTCGCATCCACGCGATCGTCGGCGGGCTGATGGTGGCGAGGAATTTCTACATCGTGCTCTACGACGATGTCCGCGACCGGATGCGCTTTCTGTATTTCGCGGACGAGCGTGATCCGTTTGTCGCCGATCCCAGCCTGGAGTTCGGCCCTGCGGACATGCCTGACAGTCTGACGCTGGCGCTGCTGCGCCACGGCGAGCCGCTGCAGGGCACGCCGGGGGAGATTCGTGTGCAGTTGGGGGTTGATGGCGACCTGGGTGCGAAGGAGCCGGATCCGGAAAGCGCTGGTCCCGAGTGCGAGGATTGGCTGGGCGTGCCGATGCGTCGCGATGACCGCGTGTGCGGCGCGGTGGTCGTGCAGAGTTACGACCAGCCCAATTGTTTCGGCGAGGAAGACCGTGCGCTGCTGGCCTTCGTGGCCCAGCACATCCTGACGGCGCTGGATCGCCATCAGGCCCGCGAGGAGCTGGAGCGCCGGGTCCTGGAACGCACGCACGAACTCCAGTTGAGCAACCGCGACCTGCAGGCGGAAATCGTGGAGCGCCAGCGTGCGGAACGGCTGCAGCGTGCGCTGTTCCGTATCGCGGAGCTGTCCATCACGGCCGAGAGCCTCGAGCGGTTCTACGCCCACCTGCACGACGTGGTGGCCGAGCTGCTTTACGCGCGCAACTTCTATATCGCGTTGCTGTCCGAGGATGGCGAGCGGTTGGAGTTCCCGTATTCCATCGACGAGCGCGATGCGGCGCGCGCCACGCGCAGGCTTTCGCACGGCCTGACCGAGTTCGTGCTGGCGCAGGGACGGCCGCTGCTGGCGGACCGGGCGCGGATCGAGGCCCTGGAGACGCAAGGCTTGGCGCGCAGCCTGGGTGCGTTGGCGCATTGCTGGCTGGGGGTGCCGCTCTACCGCGACGACACGGTGGTGGGCGTGATTGCCGTGCAGAGTTATTCGCCGGCCATTGCCTTCACCCAGCGCGACCAGGAATTGTTGACGTTTGTGGCCCACCACATCGGCATCGCACTGGCGCGCAAGCAGGCGCAGAGTCGCCTGATGGCCGCGCATGCCGAACTGGAGCGGCGGGTCGAGCTTCGGACCCACGAGTTGGCGGCGACCAACGCCGAGTTGCTGCAACAGATTGGCGAGCGCCTGCGCGCCGAGCAGCAACTGACCCACCAGGCCCGCCACGACTCGCTGACGGGGCTGCCCAATCGCAACCAGCTTCTGGACCGTCTCGCCGCGGCGATCGCATCCGGCCACCAGGATCCGTCGCGGCTGTTTGCCGTGCTGTTCCTCGACCTGGACAGGTTCAAGCTGGTCAACGACAGCGTGGGCCATTCGGCCGGCGATGAGTTGCTGGTCGAGGCCGGCCGCCGCATCGTTTCGATGGTGCGGACGGGCGACACGGTCGCGCGGCTGGGCGGCGACGAATTCGCGATCCTCGTCGAGGGCATCGAGGGGCAGTATGCCGCCGAAGACCTTGCGCGGCGGATCCTCGGGGCCCTGTGCCAGCCGTGCTGGATTGCGGGGCGTGAGGTGTTTCCTTCGGCCAGCTTGGGTATCGCGTTGTGGCACCCGCGCTATCGTATGGGCGCGGAGTTGTTGCGCGACGCGGATGCTGCGATGTACCGCGCCAAGGCGGCCGGACGCGATCAGTTTGCGGTGTTCGACGAGGACATGCGCGAGGAGGCGGTGAAGATCCTCGACCTGGAGGTCGACCTGCGGCGCGCGATCAACGGCGAAGGCTTCGTCGCGTATTACCAGCCCATCGTGCAGCTCGACACGGGCACGGTCATCGGCCATGAGGCCCTGCTGCGCTGGCGGCACCAGCGTCGGGGACTGCTGTTGCCGGGTGACTTCATCGGGCTGGGCGAGGACAACGGCCTGATCGATGCGGTCGATTGGGTCATGTACGAACAGGTGGCCGCGCGTATGGCCGAAGGGGTCAGCGGGTACGTGTCGGTGAACGTATCACCGCGCCATTTCCGCTCCCCGGAGTTTGCCGACCGGTTGTTGCGATTGCTTGCGACGCACCATGCCGACCCGGCGCAGCTGCGGATCGAGATCACCGAAGTGGCGTTGCTGGATGACGTGCCGCGCGCACTGCGGATGTTGCGGATGCTGCGTAGCCACGGAGTGATTGCGCAGCTGGACGACTTCGGTACGGGTTACTCATCGTTGTCCTACCTGCACCGGTTTCCCATCGAGTGCCTGAAGATCGACCAGAGCTTCGTCGCCGGCCTGGAAGGCCAGTCACGGCCTGAGAGCGAGGCCGTGATCCGGGCCATCCAGGCCCTCGCCGGGACGCTGGGCATCCATACCATCGGCGAGGGCATTGAACAGGGATCGCAGCGCGACTTCCTGCGCGATCTCGGGTGCAGTCAGGGGCAGGGGTTCCTGTTTGGCGCCCCTGCCGAGGCGATGCTCCCGGTCAGCCCGGGCGCCTTCATTCACTGACGCTGGCAGCAGGCGCGCCCCCGGTCACGCCGCGGGCCGCTTGGATCAGCCGCAGCAGTTCGCCGCGCTGGCCATCGGGGTCGTTGCCACGGGCGTCGCGCGCGGTGGCCTCGATGTCCTGCCAGGTCCATTGCTCCAGGTGAGTGCCACCGCGCAGGGCATCGGCAAAGCCGGCGACGCTGGCGGCGAGGCGGAGCGCATTGCTCGGTCGCTGCGCCAGCGGGCGGGCGGACACGGGCTGTTCGATCAGCCGGCTCTCGCTGTCGCCGGGGCGCTTGTAACGCAGCTTCAGATGCGCGAGCTCGCCGCCAGTGGAGGTTGGGCGGGTGGTGCCGTTACCGTACCGAAGCGCGGGGATGCGCTCTGCGCCGCTGCCCACCGGGGTGATCTCGTACAGCGCGGTCACCTCGTGGCCGGCGCCGATGTCGCCGGCGTCCACTTTGTCGTTAGCGAAGTCCTCCCGGCGCAGCAGGCGGTTCTCGTAGCCGATCAGGCGGTACTCGGCCACGAACGCGGGGTTGAACTCCACCTGCACCTTCACGTCGCGCGCGATCGTGTGCAGGGTGCCGCCCATCTGCTGCACCAGCACGCGTTGCGCTTCCAGTGCGGTGTCGATGTAGGCGTGGTTGCCATCGCCGACGTCCGCCAGGCGCTCGGCCATTTCGTCGTTGTAGTTGCCCTGCCCGAAGCCCAGGGTGGACAGCGCGATGCCGTGCTGGCGCTGGTCGGCCACCAGCGTTTCAAGCGCGCGACGGTCGACCACGCCCACGTTGAAGTCACCGTCGGTGGCCAGCAGTACGCGGTTCACGCCGCCCTTCACGAACGACTGTCGAGCCATCGCATAGGCCAGCTGGATGCCTTCGCCGCCGTTGGTGCTGCCGCCTGCCTCCAGCCGCTCCAGTGCGGCAAGGATCTCGCCTTGGCGATCCCCCGGGGTTGGCGGCAACACCAGGCCCGCGGAGCCGGCGTAGACCACGATCGACACGCGGTCCTGCGGGCGCAGCTGTCGCACCAGCAAGGCGAGGGAACGCTTGAGCAGCGGCAGCTTGTCGGGTTCGTCCATCGAGCCCGAGGTGTCGATCAGCAGCACCAGGTTGGCGGGCGGCAAGGTGGCGGCTGGCACCTCGTAACCCTTGATGCCGATTATCAGCAACTGCCGCTTCGCATTCCACGGTGCGGGCGCGAGTTCCGTGGTCACGCGGAAGGGGGTATCCGCCCGCGTGGGGGCGGGGTGGCCGTAGTGGAAGTAGTTGATGAACTCCTCCGCGCGCACCGCGTCCGCCGGCGGGCGAAGGCCGGCGTTGAGCATGCGGCGCACATTGGTGTAGCTGCCGGTGTCCACGTCCACCGAGAACGTCGACACGGGTTGTTCGCTGGCGCGATGGATGGGGTTGTCCTCGCGCGCCTGGTACTGCTCGGTGTTGGTGATCGCGTGGCTCAGTGACGGGGCCGGCGGGGGAGGCGGCGCCATCCACATCGCCTCCTGGGCCATCCTGGCGTGGTTTGCGCCGGTCATGACGGCCGCGGCATCGGCTGCCGCGGCCGCCTCGACGGCGGCAGGGCGGGTGGCCGTCCGATGGCAGCCGGCGAGGGTCATGCCAGTGACCAGGGCGAACATCAGGGTGCGTTGCATGGGCATCATCCGTGCGGGTTGGGTATGCCTTCCAACGCACGACCCCGCCAAACGGGGTTGAAGGGTATGCGGGCGACATCCCACGCCCGCGGAATCAGCCCGTCCGGATCACCAGCAACCGCGGCTCGGTCATGTCCTCGATGGCGCACCGCACGCCTTCGCGGCCCACGCCGGAGTCCTTGATGCCGCCATAGGGCATGTTGTCGACGCGGAAGCTGGGCACGTCCCCCACCACCACGCCGCCCACCTCCAGCCGGTCCCAAGCCTGCATGGCGTGCGCGATGCGGCCGGTGAACACGCCGGCCTGCAGGCCGAAGCGGCTGTCGTTGACCCGGGCGATGGCATCATCGAAGTGTTCGAACGGCTCGAGGAAGGCCACCGGACCGAAGGCTTCCTCGCGGTAGAGGGTGCAGTCGCGGGGCACGCGTTCCAGCAGCGCGGCCGGTAGCAGGTTGCCCTTGCGCTTGCCGCCCGCCAGCAGCTTCGCGCCGCCCTTGCGCGCTTCCTCAATCCAGCCTTCGACACGCTTGGCGGCGGCCTCGTCGATCATGGGGCCGATGAAGGTGCGCTCATCGCGGGGATCGCCCATAGGCAACTTGGCCACGGCGGCCTTCAGCTTGCGGCGGAGCTTTTCGTGGAGGCTGGCATGGACGTAGATGCGCTGCACGCTGATGCAGCTCTGGCCGCTCTGGTAATAGGCGCCGAACACCAGTCGCTGCACGATATGGTCCAGGCTGGCGCCGGGCTCGTCGTCCACGATGCATGCGGCGTTTCCGCCCAGTTCCAGCGTGACTTTCTTGCGTCCCGCGCGGGCCTTGAGGTCCCAGCCCACCAGCCCACCGGTGAAGCTCAGCAGCGCGATGCGCTCGTCCTCCACCAGCAAGCTGGCATCCGCGTTGGAACAGGGCAGGATGGAGAACGCGCCCTTGGGCAGGTCGGTCTCGGCCAGCACCTCGCCGATGATCAGCGCGCCCACCGGCGTCTTGTCCGAGGGCTTGAGCACGAACGGGCAACCGGCCGCGATGGCCGGAGCCACCTTGTGCGCCACCAGGTTGAGCGGAAAGTTGAAGGGTGTGATGAAGCTGCACGCGCCCACCGGCACGCGACGGGTCATGCCGCGGTAGCCCCGCGTGCGCGCCGAGAGTTGCAGTTCCAGCACTTCGCCGCCGATGCGCGTGGCTTCGCCGGCGGCGATGCGGAACGTATCGATGAGCCGGGTCACTTCGCCGCGCGCGTCCTTGATCGGCTTGCCGGCTTCGATGCATAGCGCCTGCGCGAGTTCCTCGGCGCGCTCAGTGAAGCGGCGCACGCAATGCTCCAGCACGTCGCGACGGGCATCGGGCGGGAACGCGGCCATCGCCTCGCGCGCCTTGTGCGCCGCCACGATCGCCTTGCGCACCGCCGTGGCGTCGGCGAGGGCCACGCGGGTGGCACGCTTGCGGCTGTACTTGTCCAGCACGTCCAGGTCGGCGTTGGCCTCCACCGGCCGGTTGGCGAGGTAATAGGGATAGCGCTTCTTCAGCATGGCGGGATGCGCGGATGACCTGCACCGAGGGTAGTACATCGGCCCGTATCCGGGGGCGATGAACGCGCTGGGCGGGGCTTGGCCCGCACCTGCACGAAGTGTCAGTTGTGCTGGCCTTCGACCCGCACCTTGAGCGTGCCGTCGGCCAACGTCGCTTCCAGCCGATCACCGGGCGCCACATCCAGCACGCTGCGCACGACGCGCCGGTCTGGCGTCTGAAGGATGGCGTAGCCGCGCGCCACGGTCGCCAACGGGCTGACGGCCTCCAGCGAGCGGGCAAGGCCGCGCAGGCGGAGGGACTCGCTGGCCAGTCGGCGTGCGAGGGTTGCATGGGGGCTGGGCGCCAGCCGTGCCAGGCGCTCGCGCAGGCGCTGGATGCGGCGTTGCGGATGCGAGGCGCGCAACCCGACTTCGGCATGCCGCAGCCGCGCCTGTTCGCGCACCAGGCGCTGGCGCCATGCCAGCAGCATCCGGCGCAGCGCGTCCTGTTGCCGGCGTCGCAGCGCGTCCAGTCGCGCCTGGGGACGTTGTGCATTGAGCCGCAACGCGGCCCGGTCCGCGCGTTGCATCGCCTGCCGGAGGCGCTGCAGAGACTGGCGTTGCAGCCGCATCTGGAGCGCGGCCACGCGGCGGGACAAGTCTTCCCGGTCGGGCACCAGCAGCTCGGCGGCGGCCGACGGGGTGGGCGCACGCAGGTCGGCCGCGAATTCCACCAGACTGAAGTCGGTCTCATGACCGATCGCCGCCACCACCGGGACCGGGCTGGCCGCGACGGCGCGCGTCAGGCGCTCATCGTTGAATGCCCACAGGTCTTCCAGCGAACCACCGCCGCGGGTCATCAGCAGTACGTCGTAGCGCTCCGAGGCAATCGCACGTTGCAGCATCGCCAGGATCTGCGGCGGCGCGGCTTCGCCCTGGACCGGTACGGGCAGGACCTCGACTTCGGCCATGGGAAAGCGCCGTCCGATCACGCTCAGCACGTCGCGAACGGCCGCGCCGCTAGGCGAGGTGATCACGCCGATACGTCGCGGATAGGCGGGCAGGGCGCGCTTGCGGGACGCGTCGAACAGCCCTTCGGCTTGCAGGCGCGCGCGCAGTTCCTCGTAGGCGCGGCGCAGTGCGCCTTCGCCGGCCTCCTCCATGTGGTCCAGGACCAACTGGTAATCGCCGCGGGCTTCGTACAGCGTGAGCCGGCCGCGGGCGAGCACCTTCAGGCCTTCGCGCGGCACGAACTTGAGCCAGCTGCTCTTGGGCCGGAACATCGCGCAGCGCACCTGTGCGCGGGCGTCCTTCAGCGTGAAATACAGGTGCCCGGAACTGGGCCGCGACAGGTTGCCCAGTTCGCCTTCCACCCAGACCAGCGGGAAGGCGCCTTCCAGCAGGTCGCGCGCCAGCGTGTTGAGCTGGCTCGGGGTCAGGACATCGGGGCTGTCGTCGCGGGACATCGGCGCTTCGGGCGGACGGCAGCACACCCTACCGCAGGAGGCGGGCGGGGTCACGTGCGGGTTGCGCGTAGGTGGTGGGCGCGCGCGGGCACGGTGAGGGGCAGGCGCGGCGGTACAATGGACGGATGAATGCCGATGCCCCCAAGCCCTGCGCCACTCCCGCCTTTGGTCCGCTGCCGCGCCGCCTGACCCGCTCCGTTCAGATCGGCGGCGTGCACGTAGGCGGCGGGTCGCCGGTGGTGGTGCAGTCGATGACCAACACCGACACCGCCGATGTCGCTTCCACCACCAAGCAGGTGGCGGAACTGTGGCGCGCGGGCTCGGAACTGGTGCGGGTCACGGTCAATACGGTCGAAGCCGCCGCCGCGGTGCCGCGCATCGTCGACAAGCTGGCGATGATGGGCATCTCGGTGCCGATCATTGGCGACTTCCACTACAACGGCCACCAGCTGCTTACGGCCGAACCGGCCTGCGCCGAGGCGCTGGCCAAGTACCGCATCAACCCCGGCAACGTGGGGTTTGGCAAGAAGAAGGACAGCCAGTTCGCGACCTTGATCGAGCTCGCGATCAAGCACGACAAGCCGGTGCGCATCGGCGCCAACTGGGGCTCGCTGGATCAGGCGCTGGCGGCGCAGTTGATGGACGAGAACCACACGTTGGCCCAGCCCCGCGACGCCGCGGAAGTGCTGCGCGAGGCGCTGATCCGTTCCGCGCTGGATTCGGCGGCGCGTGCGGTGGACATCGGCCTGCCGGCGGACCGTATCGTGCTCAGCGCCAAGGTGTCGGGCGTGCAGGAATTGATCGCCGTGTACCGCGAGTTGGCGCGCCGTGGCGACTACGCGCTGCACCTGGGGCTCACCGAGGCCGGCATCGGGAGCAAGGGCATCGTCGCCTCGTCGGCGGCGTTGGCCGTGCTACTGCAGGAGGGCATTGGCGACACCATCCGCATCTCTCTGACCCCGGAACCGGGCCAGGCGCGCAGCAACGAGGTCATCGTTGCGCAGGAGCTGCTGCAGACGATGGGGCTGCGTGCGTTCACGCCGATGGTCACCGCATGCCCAGGGTGTGGTCGCACCACGAGCACCTTCTTCCAGGAACTGGCGCAGAAGGTGCAGGAGCACGTGCGCGCGAAGATGCCGGAATGGAAGATCACCCACCCGGGCGCGGAAAACCTGACGCTGGCCGTGATGGGCTGCGTGGTCAACGGGCCGGGCGAATCGCGCCACGCCAACATCGGCATTTCGCTGCCGGGCACGGGCGAGGCTCCGTCGGCGCCGGTGTTCGAGGATGGCGAGAAGACCGTGACGCTGCGCGGCGAAGGCATCGCGGATGCGTTCGTGGCGATCATCGACCGGTATGTCGAGCGCAGGTACGGCACGGGCGAGGGTGGCTGATAGCCCCGCCGCCATGCGCGTGATGGCGCGGCGGGTCGCAGAACTGGTGCGTCGCCGTGGCTGGCGACTGCTGCTGTTGTTTGCCTGCATCCTCGCGCCGCTCTGGGTCTTGGGCGAGCTGGCGGGGGAGGTGCGCGAGCGCGAACGCATCGTCTTCGACGAGCCGTTGCTGTTGTTCGCACGCGCGAGTGCGGATGCGGGCTGGGACCGATTCTTCCTGTGGCTCTCGCGGGTCGGCCATGGTTACGGCGTGGTGCCGGCCGATCTGGTGCTGATTGCCGTGCTGGCATTGCGGCGGCATGTGCGCGAGGCGGTATTCGCGGTTACCGCATTGGGCGGCTCGGCCCTGCTGAACATCGGCGCCAAACACTGGTTCGCGCGTGCGCGTCCTGCGCTGTGGGAGTCCGTCGCGCCGGAAACCAGCTACAGCTTCCCCAGTGCCCATGCCATGGGGTCGGCGACCCTGGCCTGCGTGCTGGTCGCTTTGGCGTGGAACACGCGATGGCGTTGGCCGGTGTTGTTGGCGTCCGCGGCGTTCGTATTGGGCGTGGGACTGTCGCGCGTGTACCTGGGGGTGCATTACCCATCCGACGTGCTGGCCGGATGGGCGGCGGCCTTGGCCTGGGCCATGGCCTGTTACGTCACCGTGTTCAACGGCGATGCCCGGCCTTGGGCGGCCCGTCTGTCCAACCGCCGCGCAGCGGCCAGCGAAGGTCTCCACCGCGACGAGGACTGATGCGCGGGCGGAGTGCTGTCAGGCGGCCAGGTCCTGCGCGGGCGTCAATCCTTCGATGCTGCGGATGCCCAACCCCGGCGCATTCGTCACGCGGATTTCGGCATCGTTGAAGCGCACGCCGCTGAGCACCGGGTCATGGCGGCACAGCGAGGGGCCGTCGAGATCGACCCGGGTGATGACGTCGGACTTCGCGACCGCCAGGTGCACGGCAGCGGCCACGCCAATGCTGGATTCCAGCATGCACCCGATCATGCACTCGATGCCGTACAGCGAGCAGATGTCCGCGATCCGCACGGCGTTGGAGATACCGCCCGTCTTCATCAGTTTGATGTTGACGATATCGGCGGCGCGCATGCGGATCAGTTCGATGACCTCGCGCGGGCCGAACACGCTCTCGTCGGCCATGACCGGCGTGTTCACGCGCTCGGTGACATAGCGCATGCCTTCCAGGTCGCGCGCCTTGACGGGCTGTTCTACCAGATCCAGCTTCACACCCGCATCTTCCAGCGCGTGCAGGGCAAACACGGCCTGCTTCGCGGTCCACCCCTGGTTGGCATCCAGCCGCAGCAGGGCCCGGCCTTCGACGGCCGCGTGGATGGCCTTGGTGCGCTCGATATCGAGGCCGATGTCCTTGCCTACCTTGATCTTCAACGACTCGAAGCCGCGATCCACTGCGGCCAGGGCATCCGACACCATCTTGTCGATGTAATCGACGCTGATGGTGATGTCGGTGGTGATGGCCGGGTCGCCACCGCCCAGCAGCTGGTACACCGGCGCGCCATACAGCTGGCCCCACAGGTCGTACAGGGCGATCTCCACCGCGGCCTTGGCGCTGGTGTTGCGCTCGATCGCGCCCTGCACCAGGTGGGTGAGGTGGTTGAGGTTGGCAATGTCCAGGCCTACCAGGCGCGGCGCGATGTAGCCGCTGACTGCCGCCATGATCGAGCCGTGCGTGTCGCCGGTGATGACCGCCGTCGCCGGCGCGCTGCCATACCCCACCTGCCCGGTGTCGGTATGCACCATCACCACGATGTCCTCGACCTGCTCGACGGTGCGAAGTGCGGTCTTGAACGGGGTCTTGAGTGGAACGCGCAGCATTCCGAAGCGGATGTCGGTGATCTTCATTGCGCGCGGGTGATTCGGACGATGGCGGTCATGCGGTCGACGTAGTCGTGGTCCTTGCCAAACCGCAGTGGCAACATGGGGGTCAATGAGACGCCGTTGAGGCGCATGGAGCGCAGCGCACCGTCGGCACCCAGGTAGCTGCCGCCGTTGGTGTCGTGAATCACGTAGGGCGCGCCGTCCACCCAGCCTGCGAACATCATGACGTGCCCCGGGATGAAGATCAGGTCGCCGACATCGAGGGCGCGAATGGCATCCAGCCGCTTTTCGCGGGAATCTCCGGGCTGGAACGTCGTCCGCGGGAAGACGGGGCTGACGGCTTGAGCGGAAGTATTGCGGGGCAGCTGCACGCCCATGCTGCGGTAGACCTCGGAGACGAAGCCGCTGCAATCGCGCGCGTTGTAGGAATGTCCCCAGCCGTAGCGCTCGCCCAGGAACTTGAAGGCCTGCTGCAGCAGGTTCGCGCGGGTGAGCGGCAGGTAGTCAGCCGCGCTGTCGGCATTGCGTTGCAGCAGCGCCGGCGAGAAGCCGAGGCGACCCGCCGCGTCGCGCACCGGCAACTGCAGGATCCAGGAGGCATAAGGGTGTTGGCCGTTCACCGACTGGTCCAGGGGCACGCTGGCCAGCGGCACGCGCGTGGCCATGTCCAGCTGCAATTCGGACACGCGCGGCTCCTCGCGGGTATGCACGGTATGCACCTTAGCGCCGGTGATCACGCGGTACGGCGCGCGCGCCTGGTAGCCGAGCACCTCGTCGCGGCCGCCTTCGGCCACATGGCGCGCGGCGACCCACGCGGCGTAGCGCGGGCTGACCACGAACAGCCACTCGCGGTCCGCGCTCTCGTGCACGATGGCGACGGGATCACCAGGGAAAAGCGCGCTTTCCTGGAACCGGTCGATGTCGGTGTCACCGGCCGTATTGAATAGGCGCAGCCGGGTCGGGAAGGTGCGCAGCGCGGCGCGCTCCACCGCAAGGCCAAAACGCGTGCGCGAGTTCGCGGGAATGGCGCCCACGGCCCGGTTGGCGACGATGGCGTCCAGCGTGGCCTTGGCGATCGGCTGGCCGTGTTCGTCCCAAAGCGGTCGGGTCGGCGGCGACGCCAGTTTGTCGATCCATCCGCGGACCTGCGTCCCCGTGAGGCTCGCGGGCAACGCGTCGAGATCGTGCATGGAGGCATCGGCCTTCAGCAGCAGCGCATTCCGGGCTGCGATCGCCGCGGTGTCGAGCAGCACTTCATCGGGCGACGCTGCGCGCTGGACCCAGAAACTGGCCGAAAGCTGTGCGTCCTCGACCCCGATGACGCCGCTGGGGGGCACCACCAGGTCGTCGCGCAATGCGGGCGCGGGGCCGCGCGCGATCGCCGGCAGGGTAGCGAGTGCCAACGAGAGCGCCAGTACGCGCATCGCGGGGGGCGCAAGCCGAAGAGAAAGCGGACGCTTCATTGACATGCCTCGTGGGTCCTTGGGTCCGGGCGGAAAGGTCCGCCATGCTGCATCGCAGAATAGATGATGCAAAAAGTATATACGGCAAGAATAAATTATTGACCAGCCCGGGGGCGCGTGCTACACAAGCCCAATGCTACCGATCGTCAGGGGAGGCGTGTCGGGTGGGGGGAGTCAATTCCACTAATGTCATGAACGGTTCGCGCCGCGCACGTCCGCTTCCGTGGGCGTTGCTGGGCGTGTGTCTGTTCGCGACTGCGGGCGAGGGGCGCCACGATGGGCGAGACGCGCGCGCCGATGCTGCGCCGACGGTCGCCGAAGGCGCCGATACCAGCGACAGCCCGGGCGTGCGCGCGGTGATCGAGCGCATTGACCGCGGGGACTTCGCCGGGGCCCGTGCCTTGATCGATGCGACTGTCGACCGGGCCTCCCCCGCGGATGCGCGGGTGCTGGCATTCCAGCGCGAGCGCATGCGGCGCATCGAACTGGACTTCGACCAGGACGCCACGCAAGTGCGCGACCGCGTGCGCAGCCGGATTCCTGACCTGCGCGACGAGGAGTTCTCGCGCTGGGATGCGCAAGGCCTGTTTGAGCGCATGGACATCGACGGCAAGCGGCGCTATTTCAATCGCGCCGCCTCGAACCTGTTCCGATTGAGCGCCGAGGCGCGTGCCCGCCGCGCCGAGCAGACGCCGTTCCTGGAGAGTCCGTTCGCAACCACGCACCAGCACCACGGGGACGTGGTCGCGGCCACCCGGCAGGGGCTGGCGCACGACGTCCTGCCCAAGCGCTGGAAGATCACGCAGTCGCTGACCGTGAATGCGAATGCGAATGCGGTGCCGGAGGGCGAAGTGGTCCGCGCCTGGATTCCGTTCCCGCGGGAGATTCCCGGGCAGCAGGATGGCATCCGCCTGCTTTCCAGTGCGCCGGCGACACACCGCATCGCGTCGGCCGAGACGCTGCAACGCACGGTGTACCTGGAGCAGCCTGCGGTACAGGGGCAACCCACGCGGTTTTCGGTGAGCTATGAAGTCACGATCCGTGCCCGCCGTTTCGACGTCGACCCGGCGAAGGTCGTCGCCGCACCGGCGCGCCCGGAACTGCTCCCGTTCCTGGCCGAGCGCGCGCCGCATGTGGTGTTTACCGACGAGCTGAAGGCTTTCTCACGTGCCGTGGTGGGCAGCGAGACCGACCCGTGGGCCATCACGCGCAAACTGTACGAGGCGGTGGATCGCATTCCGTGGGCCGGCGCGCGTGAGTATTCGACGATCTCCAACATCAGTGAGTACGCGTTCCGCGCCGGCCACGCCGACTGCGGACAACAGACGCTGCTGTTGATCACCCTGTTGCGTCTCAATGGCATCCCGGCCCGCTGGCAGTCGGGGATGATGTTTGGCGAAGAGGGCGGGGGTCGCGGTCGCGGCTACTGGAACCTCCACGACTGGGGCCAGGTGTACATCGCACCGTACGGGTGGGTCCCGTTCGACGTCACGTTCGGCCGCCTGGACGATCCCGATCCGGCGATCGCTGGCTTCTACCTGGGTGGCATCGACGGGTACCGGGTCACCTTCAACGACGATTACGGGCGCGCGCTCGTGCCGTCCAAGCAGCATTTCCGTTCCGAGACCGTCGACCTGCAACGCGGCGAAGCCGAATGGCGCGGCGGCAACCTCTATTTCGATCAGTGGGACTACGACTTCGTCGTGGAGCCCATTCCATTCAGTGCAGCAAAAACCCAGTCTGGAGAGAGTCCATGAGTACGTCACGCCGGTTGCGAAAATCCGTCCTCAGCATGGCCATGGGGCTGTGCATCGCGTCGATCGCGGCCCCTTCCGCGTTCGCGCAGGCCGCGACGGGCGCGGTGGCCGGCCGTGCGGATGCGGGTACCCAGGTCGTCGTGACCAACACGGCGACCGGCCTGGTCCGTTCGGTCACCGTGGGCCGAGACGGGGGCTACCGACTGACCCAGTTGCCGGTGGGCGCATACCGCCTGCAGGTGCAGCGCGACGGCCAACCGTTGGGCCAGCCAGTGGCGGTGAATGTCGCGCTGGGCGGCACCACCACGGTGAACCTGGGGGATGAGGGCAACCTGACCAACCTCGACGCGGTGCGCGTGACCGGCGCCGCCGTGGTGAACCGGGTGGACGTGTACTCCACCGAGACCGCCACCAACATCACCCGCGAAGAGATCGCGCGCGTTCCGCTCGACCAGACCATTGGCTCGGTGGCACTACTGGCGCCGGGCGTGGTCGCGGGCAATTCGTCGTTCGGTGGCATGTCCTTTGGCGGTTCGTCGGTCGCGGAAAACTCCGTGTTCGTCAACGGCCTGAACGTTACCGACTTCTACCGACGGCAGAGTTTCTCCGCCGCGCCGTTCGCGTTTTTCCAGGAGTTCCAGGTCAAGACGGGTGGCTATTCGGTCGAGTTCGGTCGTAGCACGGGCGGCGTGATCAACGCCGTGAGCCGTTCGGGCAGCAATGAAATGGAAGGTGGGTTCGAGATGACTTTCGAGCCCAGCCAGATGCGTTCCTCGGCGGAGGACCATTACTACGACGACGGCACCATCAACGTGCTGTCCAGTCATGACCGCCAGTCCCTCATGAAGGGCAACGTCTGGGCCTCGGGGCCGCTGGTGAAGGACAAGCTGTTCCTGTTCGCGATGTACGAACAGCGTGATTTCGAATCCGGCTACACCAACCCCGTCGGCAGCACCTGGAGCGAGAGCGAGTCCAACAATGGCTTCTGGGGCGCCAAGATGGACTGGAACATCACCGATGACCATTCGCTGGCCCTGATGGCGTTCTCGGACGAGGGTGACAGCGACCTCACCGTTTACAAGTACGATTTCCCCACGTCCACCGAAGGCGCGCGCAACAGCCGCAGCAATACGACCACCGGTGGCCAGAGCGGTTCGCTGACCTACACGGGGCGGTTCGGTGAGGCCTTCACGGTCAAGGCGATGATCGGCGAGAACAACAGCAGCGGCATCACGCGCTCGCCCGCCGATGCCTCCTGCAACTGGGTCACGATCAACACCGCCAGCTATGGCGCCCAGTACACGGCCATGGGGCGTCCTGCGGTGAGCTGCCACCCCGGCAGTTCGATCGTCGACCACGAGGACCAGCGTCAGGTCGGCCGACTCGATTTTGAATGGGCGCTGGGCGACCACTTCGTCCGTTTCGGCCTGGACCGGGAGGTCATGACCACCGACCGCACGTCGTTTTATCCCGGTGATGGCATCCAGTACACGGTGTACGGGGTCACCACGCCCGGCATGGTGCTATCCAATGGCGCCACCATCCCGCTGGGCACGACGGCCTACCTGATGGGACGTCGCCGCATCGACGGTGGCGAGTTCGAGACGGTGGCCAACGCGTGGTACGTGGAGGACAACTGGAATGTCACCCCGTCGCTGCTGCTCAACCTCGGCGTGCGCGTGGACAGCTTCACCAACAAGACCGCCACCGGCAGCAGCTTCATCGACATGGACAACCTGGTCTCGCCGCGACTGGGCTTCTCCTGGGACATGAAGGGCGACGGTTCGACCAAGCTCTTCGGCAACCTGGGCCGTTACTACCTGCCGGTCACCAACAACATCAACTACACCTTTGCCGGCGGCCTGACCGACGAGCGTACCTACTACGTGCTCAACGGCTGGCAGGCTACGCAGAACCCGATCGAGGGCGGCACCTACATGGCGCCCGTCATCGGCCCGCAGATCGGTGGGATCGACGACCAGTACAACGTGTCGGTCGGCGACCTGCGCCAGAGCGTGGATCGCGACCTGGACGCGGTGTACCAGGACGAAGCCATCCTTGGCTTCCAGAGCATGATCAGCCCGGCGTGGTCGTGGGGCATCAACGCCACCTACCGGCGCATGCACGGCGCGCTGGATGACATCCGCATCAACGCACTGTGCGGCGCGCGCCACGGTACCTTGTGGCCTATCGCCAACCCTGGCGACAAGTTGACGCTGTGGGGCACCCAGGCCATGGGCTGTGCCCAGGACGGCTGGGTGACGATCGACACCTCCAAGGAGGGATACATCACCGTCGGCAGCAATCGGGTGATCGGCTACTCCGAACCCAAGCGCACCTACAAGTCGGTGGAGTTCCAGATCGATCGCGCGTGGGATGACCACTGGTCGTTCAATGCGTCCTACCTCTGGTCGAAGTCCGACGGCAACCACGAAGGTCCGGTCAACTCCGACACCAACTATGGCGACACCGGCATGGTCCAGCATTGGGACCATCCGGCCAACAACCAGCGCTACGGCGTGCTGTTCAATGACCACCGCCACCAGATCAAGCTGCGCGGCAATTACAAGCTCAACGAGATGTGGTCGTTCGGCTCGACCCTGACCGCGTTGTCCGGCGGTCCGATCACCGCATTCGGCGTGACCTGGCCGGACGAGAACTTCGCCGTCGCCAGCTACACCAGCGAGGGCAGCGGCGGCGGTACCGGCTGGCTGTGCGTGCAGAACTGCGCGGGCCCGTGGCAGCAGCGCGTGTACGAATACAGCCCGCGCGGCGCGTTCGGCCGGATGCCTTGGACCTACAACCTGGGCGCGAATGTCACGTGGGCGCTGCCGGTGCCGGACATGGACCTGAAGGTGCGCCTGTCGGTGTTCAACGTGCTGAACGAGCAGGAGACGGTCAACGTGCGCGGCCGCTACGAGGCGAATCCGGGCGTCCGCAGGCCGTATTTCGGCACCGGCACGCGCTGGCAGTCGCCGCGGTACGCGCAGCTGGTGGTCACCTACAACTTCTGAGGAGCCGGCGCGTGGTGGCCCCGGAGTCGGGCCGCCACGCGCCAAGCAACGCATGGTGGATCTGGAAGGAATTGCGAACGACGGGGTGTTCGGCGGTGTCGACCTCGCAGCCCTGGCCGAACGCGAGGGGACGCCGTTGTACGTCTACTCGCCTGAGGCCATCCGCGGCAGGTTTCAGGCGCTGCAGCGCGCATTGGCCGGCCTTGACGCAGACATCTGCTATGCGGTGAAGGCGAACGGCAACCGCGCCGTACTGGAATTGCTTGCCGCTGAAGGTTCGGGAGCCGACATCGTGTCGGGCGGGGAGCTGCGGCGCGCCTTGCAGGCCGGAATCCCGGCCGACAGGATCGTGTTTTCGGGCGTGGGCAAGTCCGTCGCGGAGATGCACGCCGCGCTGGAGGCCGGCGTGGCACGCTTCAACGTGGAGTCGTTGGCGGAGCTGGAAACCTTGCAGGCCGTTGCGCGCGAGCACGGCACGGTGGCACGCGCATCGGTCCGGATCAATCCGGATGTAGACGCATTGACCCACGCCAAGATCTCCACGGGTCGTGCCGAGAATAAGTTTGGCGTGTCCATCGCCGAGGCGCGGGGTTGGTTCCAGTCGGCGGAACGCTGGCCCAACATCCGGCTCGATGGCCTGCACATGCACATCGGGTCGCAGTTGCTGTCGCTTGAACCGTTGCGCGAGGCCATTGCACGCATGGCGGACTTCGCGCGGGAGCGTCTTGCCGCAGGCAGCAATATCGCCTGCATAGACGTGGGGGGCGGTTTGGGCGTGCGCTATCGCGAGGGCGAGTGCGCCCCCAGCGCCGACGAGTACGCCGCGATCATCCCGCACGGCCTGGGCTGGTTCAATGGGCGGATCCTGGTGGAGCCGGGTCGATGGCTGGTGGCGGAAGCCGGATTGCTGCTGTCGCGGGTAATGCTGGAAAAGCAGGGCGACACGCGACGGTTCCTCGTGCTGGACGCTGCCATGAACGACCTGCTGCGTCCCAGCCTGTACGAGGCGTGGCACGACGTGGTGCCTTTGCCTCACGGCAGCCCGGGTGATGAAGCGCGAGTCGCCTACGACGTGGTCGGCCCGGTCTGCGAAACGGGCGACACCTTCGCCACCGCCCGGCTGCTGCCTCGTTGCCACGCCGGCCAACTGGTGGCCATCCTGGCCTCGGGGGCCTACGGCGCATCGATGGCCTCGAACTACAACTCCCGTCCGCTGCCTGCGGAAGTCTTCGTGGAAGGCGGGCGCTATGCCGTCGTGCGACGACGACAGACCTTTGACGAGATGGTGGCGGCCGAACGTCCCGCGACCGACTGGACATCACCATGACGCTTTCCCGTTCCGTGCTGCCTCCCGTGCTGACGCTTGCGCTGGCGGCTTGCGCCAGCCACGCGCCGCGTTCCGCGCCGGGGTTCCTGACGGTCGACAGCCATGTCGACATCCCCACCAATTTCATGCGCGAGGCCCGCTTCGATGCGGGTGGCGACAGCGTCCTGCAGGTGGACCTGCGGAAGATGCGTCAGGGTGGGCTGGATTCGGCCTTCTTCATCGTTTACGTGGGGCAGGGGGCACTGACTCCTGAGGGGTATGCCGACGCCGTCGAAAAGGCGGAGCGGAAGTACTCGGCCATCGCCATGATGCTGGAGCGCAATCCGGGCCTCATTCGTGCCGCGCATTCGCCCGAAGCGCTGCGGAAGAACCAGAACGAGGGCCTGTTGTCGGCCGTGATCGGCATCGAGAACGGCTATTCACTGGGCCACGATCTCGCCAACCTTGATCGCGCGCATGCGCGGGGCGCGAGATACCTGGGGTTGGTGCACGTGGGCAACAACGACCTGTGTTCCAGTTCAATGCCCAATGTCCAAACCGGTGAGCCGGCACACAACAGCCCGGATGACGCGGGTATGACGGCGTTCGGCCGCACCGCGGTGGCCCGCGCCAATGCACTGGGCATGCTGGTCGACGTGTCCCACGGTTCGGACAAGTGCGTGCGCGATGCACTGGCGATTTCAAAGGCCCCGGTCATCGCGTCCCACTCGTCGGCGCGTGCGCTAGTTGATCATCCGCGCAATCTGCCGGATGAACTGCTCCGCGCCATCGCCGCCCAGGGGGGCGTGATACAGGCGGTGGCGTACAAGGAATTCCTGAAGGCGGACCCTGCCCGCAAGGCGGCCGAAGTGGCGCTGCAGAAGCACGTGGCAGGCCTGGCCGGCGATGCCGAATACGACAGCGACAAGCATGACCAGCACCCCGCGATGGTGGCCGGCCTGGCCGCCATCGAACAGGAGCACCCACTCGCCTCCTTGGACGATTACGTGGCCCACATCCGGCACATGGTGGCGGTGGCGGGGATCGACCACGTGGGCATTGCGTCCGACTTCGATGGTGGTGGAGGCATCACCGGCTGGATGCACGCGGCCGAGACGGCCAACGTCACCGCTGCGCTGCGGCACGCCGGGTTCCGCGATGATGAGGTCGCCAAGCTGTGGGGCGGCAACCTGCTGCGCGTGTGGCAGGCAGCGATGGATGTGGCGGACCCCAAGGTGGCGGGAGCGCCCTGAGCCGGGCCTCCGGCGGTGCGTCACTCGCCGGGCTTTGCGGCCTGCACGGGAGCGTTGGAGGCTGATCGCCGCGCCAGTTGTGCCTCACGGTGGGCGATGTACGCGTTGGCCGCGAAGATGACGGCCGCGCCGATGGCCGTCCAGCGGTCCACCTGTTCGTCAAACAGCAGGTAGCCCAGCCCGGCCACGAGCGGCAGCTGCATGAAGCTGATCGGCGTGAGTGCCGAAACGTCGCCCAGCTTGAGTGCGCGCGTCCACAGCATGTGTCCGGTGGTGCCCAGAACGCCCGCTGCCGCCACCCACAGCCACGTGATCCCTCGCGGCCACTCCCAGACAAACAGCGCCGGCCCCAGGGACATGGGCACCCACAGCAGGGTGGTCCACAACACGATGCGGTCGGCCGGCTCGGTGCGCGAGAGCTGCTTGATCTGGATCGAAACCAGGCCGCTGAGCACGGCCGCGCTCAGGGCGATCAACGTGCCCGCGGTGAAGCCCGCGCTACCCGGACGCACGATGACCAGCACGCCAATGAAACCCAGCACCACGGCGGCCCACCGACGCGCGCGCACCTGCTCGCCCAACAGCAGCACGGCGGCGATGGTGACGAACAGCGGCGTGGAGTACGACAGTGACACGGCCTGCGCCAGCGGCAGGTGCCCAATGGACCAGAAGCCGCAGAACATCGACAGCACGCCGATCGCGCAGCGCACCAGGTAACGCCGCAGTTGCGTCGTGTGCAGCAGGTCCGGGCCGTGGCGCCATAGCAGCGGCAACGCGGCAATCACGCCGAAGAAATTGCGGAAGAAGGCGATTTCGAACGTGTGCAGCGTCTGCGAGGCCAGCTTGATCGCCACCGCCATCAACCCGAAGAACACCGTGCTGCCCAGCATCAGCAGCGCGGCGCGCAGGTGCGGGTTGGCGGGCCCGTTCACCACGTCGCGCCGATCACCCGTGGCTCTGGTTCGATGGCGACGCCAAACCGTTCATGCACGGACGCGGCGATGCGACGCGCCAGGCCCAGCAACTGCGCGCCGGTCGCCCGGCCATGGTTCACCAGGACCAGCGCATGGGTGGGGGCCACGCCGGCATCGCCGTCGCGGTATCCCTTCCAGCCGCACTGGTCGATCAGCCACGCCGCCGACAGCTTGCGCGTGTCCTCGCTGCTGCCCCGGAATACGGGCAGGCTGTCATGCACGGCCTTCAGCGCATCGGCCTGCGCAGCCGGCACGATGGGGTTCTTGAAGAAACTGCCGGCGTTGCCGAGCACGGCCGGATCCGGCAGTTTGCGTCGGCGGATCGCGATCACCGCATCCGCCACGGTCGCCGGCGTCGGGTGGGTGACGCCCATGGCCGCCAACTCCTCGGCAATCCCCGCATACTCCAGCCGCAACGCGGGCTGGCGGGGCAGGGCAAACTCCACCGCCGTGACCAGGTAGCGGTCCGGGGCGTGCTTGAACAGGCTGTCGCGGTACGCGAAACGGCACTCGGCCGCGTCGAAGGGATGCACCGTGCCCGTGGCCGGCTCGAAGGCTTCCACCGCGTGCACGAACTCCCGAACCTCCACGCCGTAGGCGCCGATGTTCTGGATCGGTGCGGCGCCAACGGTGCCAGGGATTAGCGCGAGGTTTTCCAGGCCGCACAACCCCATCGACAGGGTCTGCATGACGAAGTCATGCCAAGGCACGCCCGCATCGGCGCGGACGATGGCGGTGTCGCCGTCGCGCAACATCGTCACGCGCTGGCCGGTGAGGGCCAGCACCGCGCCGGCGGGGTTTCCGGCAAACAACAGGTTGCTGCCGCCACCCAGCACCAGCGCCAGGCCGTCGGCCAGCTCGGGCCGCCGCAGCACCTCGGGCAGGAGGGTGGCGTCGGCCACTTCCACCAGCCACGGGGCCACGGCCTCCACGCCGAAGGTGTTGCGCTCGCGCAGCGAGGCATCGCGGGCGATGCGGAAGGCGTCAGTCATGCGCGGACGTTACGCGCTCGCATTGGCAATGCCGGTGGCCGGCGCGTGCTTGCGGCGACGAATCGCCTCGACGCACTCGCCCACCAGTGCCGGGCCGCGATACACCAGGCCGGAATAGCACTGCACCAACGTCGCGCCGGCCGCCATCTTGGTCACCGCGTCGGCACCGGACAGGATGCCACCCACGCCCACCAGCGGGATCGACTCCGGCAGGCGCGTGCGCAGCTTGCGCAGCACCGCGGTCGATGGCCCCAGCAGCGGCTCACCCGACAGGCCACCCTGTTCCGCGGCCAGCGGTGAATCCTCCACGCCCATTCGTGAGACGGTGGTGTTGGTGGCGATTACGCCGTCCACTTCCAAGTCGGCCAATACCCGCGCCACCGCGTCGATGTCGCTGTCGCTGAGGTCCGGCGCCACCTTGACCAGCATCGGCACGCGCTTGCCGTGCTTGCCGGCCAGCCGCTCCTGCTCTTCACGCAGGATGCTCACCAGCTCGCGCAGCGCCTGCTCTTCCTGCAACTCGCGCAGGCCGGCGGTGTTGGGCGAGGAGATGTTGACCGTCACGTAGTCCGCCAGCGGGTACACCCGCGACAAGCAATACATGTAATCGCCCGCGGCCGCCTCGTTGGGCGTGTCCTTGTTCTTGCCGATGTTGATGCCCAGCAGCCCATGGCGCCGCTGGGCCTTCTCGACGTTGCGCACCAGCGCATCCACGCCGCCATTGTTGAAGCCCAGGCGGTTGATCACCGCGCGATGCTCCGGGATGCGGAACATGCGCGGCTTGGGATTGCCCGGCTGCGCCCGCGGCGTGACCGTGCCGATCTCGATGAAGCCAAAGCCCAACGCCAGCAACGCGTCGATGTGCTCGCCGTTCTTGTCCAACCCGGCGGCCAGGCCGACCGGGTTGGGGAACGTCAGGCCAAACGCCTTGGTCGGCAGCGGCTCGGGCCTGCGCGCCACCAGCGGGTTGAGCCCGGTGCGGTAGGCGAAGTCCAGCGCCTTGAGGCCGAGCCCATGCGCGGTCTCGGCGTCTTGGCGGAACAGGAAGGGGCGCGCGAATCCGTACATCGGTTACAGATCGAACTTGATGCCCTGGGCCAGCGGCAGCGCGTCGGAGTAGTTGATGGTGTTGGTCTGGCGGCGCATGTAAGCCTTCCACGCATCCGAGCCCGACTCGCGGCCACCGCCGGTTTCCTTCTCACCACCGAACGCACCACCGATCTCCGCACCGCTGGTGCCGATGTTGACGTTGGCGATGCCGCAGTCGCTGCCCGAGGCCGCCAGGAACGCTTCGGCCGCCTTCAGGTTGGTGGTGAAGATCGACGACGACAGGCCCTGCGGCACGGCGTTCTGCAGTTCGATCGCCTCGTCCAGCGTGCTGTACTTCATCACGTACAGGATCGGCGCGAAGGTCTCGTGCTGCACGATCTCCGCATCGTTGGTCAGACCCGTGACAATCGTCGGCAGCACGAAGTTGCCCTTGCCCTCGATCGCCGCGCCGCCGGTCTCAACCTTGCCGCCGGCGGCCTTCGCCTTCTCGACCGCGTCGAGGTAGGCGTTCACGCCGTCACGGCTGTTGAGCGGACCCATCAGGGTTTCGGGGTTGGTCGGGTCGCCGATCTTCTTCTCGACCTGCTTGTAGGCGGTGACCAGCTTGCCCAGCACCTCGTCGTAGATCGACTCGTGCACGAACAGGCGGCGGGTGGTGGTGCAGCGCTGGCCGGCGGTGCCGACTGCGCCGAACACGATGGCCGGGATCGCCAGCTTCAGGTCGGCCGTCGGATCGACGATGATCGCGTTGTTGCCGCCCAGCTCCAGCAGCGAACGGCCCATGCGGCGCGCCACGCGCTCGCCGACCATGCGGCCGACCTTGGTGCTGCCGGTGAAGCTGACCAGCGCCACGCGCTTGTCGTCCACGAACTGCTGCGCCAGGTCGCTGCCCGCGTCGTTGAACAGGAAGAAGATGTCCGGGAAGCCGCCGGCCTTCAGCGCGTCGTTGCAGATCTTCATCGAGGCGATCGCCGACAGCGGGGTCTTGGGCGAGGGCTTCCACACGGTGATGTCACCGCAGATCGCGGCAACGAACGAGTTCCACGCCCACACGGCCACCGGGAAGTTGAACGCCGAGATCACGCCGACGATGCCGATCGGGTGCCACTGCTCGTACATGCGGTGGCCCGGACGCTCGGAGTGCATGGTCAGGCCGTACAGCTGGCGCGACAGACCGACGGCGAACTCGCCGATGTCGATCATCTCCTGCACTTCGCCGTCGCCTTCCGGCTTGGACTTGCCCATTTCCAGCGCGACCAGCGAGCCCAGCGCGTCCTTGTGCTTGCGCAGCGCGTCGGCGCACAGGCGGATGGCTTCGCCGCGGCGCGGGGCCGGGGTGGTGCGCCACACCTTGAAGGCGGCCTGGGCGCGCTCCATGAGCACGTCGTAGTCGGCCTGCGAGGAGGCCATCACCTTGCCCAGCACCTCGCCGGTGGTCGGGTTGATCGGCTCGAGGACGCCGGCGTCGCTCGTCTTCGACCATTCGCCATTGCCGAGGAAGGTGCCGGATTCGCTGGCGCCGAGGCCGAGGGCGGTGAGGACGGGATGGGTCATTGCAGGCTCCGTGCGTCATTGCGCCGGCCGGAAGGCTGGCGCTGGGATGATGGCGGCCCCGACACGATTCGAACGTGCGACCTGTCCCTTAGGAGGGGACCGCTCTATCCAGCTGAGCTACGGGGCCAAACCGCAATTTTCGCACGAACCGGCGGCAAGCCGGAAATGTCCGTCGGGGTATCCAGCGGCCGGGGCCCCAAGGGCCGGCGCCTCCCGCCTTCCGCCTCGGTCAGGGGGCGTCTTCCAGCGATCCGGGCTTGGCGGCCACCGAGGACGGTCGCGTCAACGCATACAGGATGCGCAGGTCCTCCGCGTCCAGTTCCGTGCCTTCACTGGCCCGAAAGCGGTGGCGGAACGCGCGCGCGGTCGCGGCACGGTCGTCGATTGAATACCCGATCGCCTGCAGCGCCAGCCACGGGTCAAAGCCCGGCGGCGCAGGGGGTGTGTCCTCCCCGGGCCAGAGGCCGAACCCCGCGTCGGCCAGTCGCTTCCAGGGAAACAGCGGGCCGGGATCGACCTTGCGCACCGGGGCCACGTCGGAGTGGCCCACCACCTGCGATCGTGGAATGCGCAGCCGCGTGCTCAGGTCTTCCAGGAGGACGAGCAGGCTATCGATCTGCGCGTCGGGGAAGGGGCTGTGGCCATCGTTGTCTAGCTCGATGCCGATTGAGGCGGAGTTGATGTCGGTGATCGTGCCCCAGCGGCCCGCGCCGCCGTGCCAGGCGCGCCGCGCGTCGCTGACCAGTTGGAAGCGTTCGCCGTCGCGACCGATGAGGTAGTGGGCGCTGACCGGGCCGCCACGGTTGCGGGAGCGCAGCGTATCCAGGCTTTGCCCCACCGAGTCCTGGTCGGTGAAGTGGATGACCACCAGTACAGGTCGGCGTTCGTCCTGGTTGGCCGAGGGCACCCATTCGGCCAGCGGATTACGCGGCGGAACGTGGGTGCAGGCCGCCAGCAGCATCAACGGCAGCAGTGCGGTCCAGGGCCTGGCCACGCGCAGCG
Organism: Lysobacter olei; assembly: GCF_054777355.1. Classification (NCBI taxonomy): domain Bacteria; kingdom Pseudomonadati; phylum Pseudomonadota; class Gammaproteobacteria; order Lysobacterales; family Lysobacteraceae; genus Lysobacter; species Lysobacter olei. The sequence continues at coordinate 31,299 of NZ_BAAHAT010000009.1, forward strand.
GCAGGAAATGCTTCGGTCGAAAGGGCATGGGGGCTCCTTGGGATGGCGTGTCGGTGGCGCTTGGCGGCACGGCCAGCTCCGGCTCAGGGAGGGGCAGACGGTCACCGGGCAGTGCGCGGGCCACAATCGCCCACGCGGATGAAGTCCAGGTCCGCGTAGTCATAACTGAAGTCCGCGGACGGATCGACGTGCGACAAGCGCATGTGCGGCGGGCCGGATCCCGCGTCCTCGAATGCCAGCCACGGTTCTGCGTCCACGCTGGGGTCATCCCAATCCACGAGCCAGCGTGGCCCAACCTGCATGACCCGGCCGTCAAGGCGCGGCGATTTGCGGGCGCGGAACCGCACCTCTTCCTCGTCCGCGCACAGTTCGACCTCGCCGAACCAGGGGTCGCGCCAGAGGCCAAGATGGCCGGTCAGCGCATTGGTGGAAGCGGGAACACGCGCGCTGGTATCCGCAGCCCGTGCGGCGGAGGCGGGCTTTGATGCGCGCTCCTTTTCCAGCAGATCGGCGTAATGGGCCGCCTCCGGCGCCGCCCCCTGCGGCCGGATGAGGCGCTTGAGCAGCGTCTGTTCCAGCACCGTGCGTGCCGCATCCGCCTCCCCGTTCATCAGGATGACGAAGCCCACGTCCTGATCGGGCAGCAGCACCAGCGAGGCATACATGCCCATCAGCGTGCCCGTGTGCGCCACTTTCCAGTGGCCCTCCACGTCCGACACGCGCCATCCGTAGCCATAGCCATGCATGCGGGTCCCGTCCCAGTCGCGCATGCGCTGGGAAATCGGCATCGGGGTGTGCAACATCCACAGCGCGCGGCGTTGTGCCGGGGACAGCCATGGCCGCGCGGGGTCCGGCTCCTGGAGCCAGGCGCGGACCCACTTCAGCATGTCCTCCAGGCTGCAACGCACCCCTCCCGCGGCCATCGACGGCGAATCCGGCACCTGCGCGCCGTCCGCACGCACCACTACGTTGGTCCCAGACTGCCGCATGTGCGGCTGCGCGACATTGCCCACCGCGTCGCGGGACCAGCTGCCGACCTGGCAACGATCCATGTCCAGCGGTTGGAAAATGTGTTCACGCACGAGTTCCGCATACGGTTTGCCACCTGCCGCCGCCGCGACTTCGCCGGCCACCACGTACAGCAGGTTGTCGTACGCGTAGCGCTCGCGGAATCCGTGCACCGGCTTGAGGTGCGCCAGTCCGCCGATGATGTCTTCGCGGGTGAACGCGTTGGGCTCCGGCCACAGCATCAGGTCGCCCGCGCCGGCCCCCAGCCCGCTGTTGTGGATCAGCAGGTCGCGCACCTGGATGTGCTGCGTCACCCACGGGTCGTGCATGCGGAAGTTCGGCAGGTGCCGGATGACGGGGTCGTGCCAATCCAGCTTGCCGGCATCCACCAATCGCGCGAGCACAGCGGTGGTCATCGCCTTGGTCAGCGAGGCAATCTTGAACACCGTGTTCGGGTCGACGGACTGGCCCGTGCCTGCGGCCAATTCGCCGCGCGTGGCCCGATATGCCACGTCGCCTCCCGCAACCACGCCCACCGCGATGCCGGGCAGTTGGTAGCGACGAACCACGTCATCCACCGCGCGGTCGATGGATTGGGGTTCGATCTGCACGCTAGGGGGGAGGGCACCGCCCGGGACATCGCCCGCAAAGCCCGTGCCCACCGGTAGCGCCATCGCCACGCAGGCGAGTACAACCCGCGCCACCCTCATCCGCGGCATCGCGGTTCGCCTGTCATCTCGTCGTGCAACATCCACCTTCTCCCGTAGCACCCCCACGTGCGGACCGTCCAAGGAGAAAAGACGGTCCGACGCGAGGGTGCCTTCCCCATGGGTCAGAGGAACTTGTACTCCAGCATCAGCGTGTATGCGCGCCCGCGCGGGTCGGCAATACGCGGCTCCCATGCCGCGCCGGCGGCATAGTCGTTCTGGTGGGCGGTGAACGGCGGGTCTTGATCCAGCAAGTTCTTCACGCCAAACGTGACCGCCATGTTCTCGATGCCGCTCCAGCTGACGCTGTAGTTGTACGTGGTGTAGCTGTCCACTTCCGGGTCCCACGCCGGGGGCGTGTAGGTGCCGTTGCGCACGCTGACCGGCAACTCGTCCATGTACCCGTCGCGGTAGATTTGGGTCAGGTTGTGCGACCAGTCGCCGCGCTGCCAGGCAAACGACAGCGTGTGCTTCCACCGGATGGGCAGGTTGTAATAGCGCACGTAATCGCCGACCAGGTTGTCGGTGTACGGCAGCGTCTCAAGGCCCTTGGTCTTGAACGCATCGATGTAGCTGCCATTGAGGTTGATGCGCCAATTGCCACCGGCCAACTCGCCCATCAGGTTGGCGTCCAGCTCGATGCCGCGCATCAGGCTGCCGCCGGAGTTGATGTAGCGGCGGTCGATCGCCACCACCTGCCCGCTTGCATCGCGGATCCAGTTGGCCGCGAACACGTCGTAGTACTGAATCAGGATATCGCGCGGTGCCGAGCGGATGGTGTTCTCGCGCTCGATCTCCCACCAGTCCAGGCTGGCATTGAACCAGTCGGTGGGTGCGAGCACCACGCCGAAGCTCTTCTGCGTGGACTCTTCCGGCTCCAGGTCGGCCTTGCCGCCAAACCACTCGTCCGGGCGGATCGAGGCGCAGCCGGGGATGGCGGGATTGGCCACGCCGCCGGGGCAGGTGGCGGGGTCCGCCAGGTCCAGGCCGGTGTACTGGGACTCGGTCACGCCGTTGAACAACTGGTTGAACGACGGCACCTTGAAGCCGGTGCTGTACGCGCCGCGGAACGCCAATGCGTCGATCGGCTGGTACTTGAACGACACCTTGGGATTGGTCGTGCTGCCAAAGCCGTCGTAGCGGTCATAGCGACCGGCAAGGGTGACGTCCAGGCTGTCGAACACCGGAAGGTGCGCTTCCACGAACGCGGCCTTCACGTCACGGCTGACGTCGTCGAGGATGTTGGACTCGTCGAACGGCGCGTTGAAGATCAGCCGCTTGGTTGCCCGCGAGTCGCCGTCGAACTTGAACTCCTCGCGGCGCAGGTCCACGCCCGCCGCCGCCAGCACCTCACCGCCGGGCAGGGAGAAGCCCAGGCTGCCCGACAGGGTCGCGTCGATCTGGGTCATGATCGACTCGCCGCCATACAGCATCACGCCGGTGGCAGAAGCCGCCTGCAATGCGGCCATCGCCTCCGGGGTCTGGCTCTGGCCCGGCATCAGAAACGGGTTCAGCAAGCCACTGCCCAACACCTGCCGCAGGGCATCGGTGTAGTGGTAACCGCCGCCAAGCACCGACTCGGACTTGCTGGAGGCGCGCGATGCACCCACGTTGTAGTCCCACTTGCCCACCGTGCCTTCGAACGATGCCAGCAGGCGGTAGGAGCGCGTGTTGGTTTCGATCTGGCGGGGCCCGCAGGCAATGCAGCGCCAGCGGTAGGCGATGGGCGCGCCATAGTTGAGGTTGGCCGTGCCAAAGTACGCCGCCAGCGCGTTGTAGATCGTGTCGTACGCGGCACCGGTGCTGGGGTACCAGGTGGCCGGGCCCAACGACGTAGCCGCCGTAGACGTGCTGGACGAAATCTGGTTGGGCTCGAAGGTCTTCTTGACGTCCACCTCCGACCCCATGAACTCGACATAGGCCTGGTGGTTGTCGCTGAGCTTGAACGTCGCGCGGCCGACGAAGTCGATGCTCTCCTGCGGCTGCTGGATGATCGCCGCCGCGGGGTAGTCCCACGCGCACGCATAGCGCGAAGCCGGCGAGCTCCACATCCGGTACGCATACGGCCCCATCATGTCGCCGCCGTTCTCGCAGCCAGCCCCGCCGGGCAGGTTGAGGATGTTGATCGCCGTCTGGCGGGAGCCGTCCAACGGATCGATCTGGCCACCGCGGATGAGGGTGTTGACCCCCGTGCCGCTCGTGCCGAGGCTGAACACCGTCGCGAACGGCGTTCCGCGGGTGTCGGGCGACAGGCCGCGGTCGGCCTGGAAGCTGTTGGAGAAGTCGCGGTCGGTGCCGCGCAACACCTCGTTCTTCTTGAAGCTGACCGTGCCGAATACGTTCCAGCGGTCCGTGTCGATGTCACCCCAGCCGGCGAGCAGGTTGCCGCGGTAGATGTTGCCGCCGCCGGCCTCGGTGACGTCGGCGAAGACCGACGCTTCGACGCCGGTGTAGTCGCTGCGGGTGATGAAGTTGATCACGCCACCGATGGCGTCGGTGCCGTACACCGCGGATGCACCGTCACGCAGCACTTCCACGCGCGCGAGGGCGGCGAAGGGGATCGAATTGAGATCCACCGCGCGGCCCTTGAGGCCGTGGGTGGCCACGCGGCGACCGTTGAGCAGCACCAGCGTGGCGTCGGCGCCCTGGCCGCGCAGGTTGGCGCCGGAGACGCCGTTGTTGCCGCGCTGCTCCTCGCTGACGATGCCGCCGTTGCTGGCCAGGTTGTCGGACGAATTGCCGGCGATGTTGAGGTGCATCAGCAACTGCTCAGCCGACGTGATGCCGAGCGCGTCGATCTGCTCCTTCTGGATGGTGGTGATCGGCAGCTGGGCCTCCGCCTCCGTGCGCTTGATGCGCGAGCCGGTCACCGTGACCTTGTCCAGCTCCTTCGCAGGCCCCGCCACGGGTGCATCCGATTGTGCCTGGGCCAGGGCGGCGGCGGGCATGCACAACGAGGCCAGCAACGCCACGGCGAGGCGGTGGCGCGTTGGAAGCGGGGCGTGGATCGACATGCGACTCTCTCCTGGATCAAGGATTGGACACGCGGATGCCGCGTGGGCTGCCGCATCCTTGCGGTCGTTCGCTACCCGGCGGGCCAGGAATGGCCATGCGTATTCGCGTGAGCGGCGGGGCAGGGGATGGCCTTGGACAGGCGGCGCGTCCGAGTGGGACGCCACCGGCATCAATGCCCATCCAGAAAACCTGTACGGCGCCGACGATCGGGTGCGCGGTAGTCAACAGGAAGCCGCGGCCCCTACGGGCGCCGCTACCGTCTTCCTGCTCGACGAATTCCCCACACGAACCAGTCCCAGCACACGAAAGGGTTCCCCGCACGCAACCACTCCCCGATTGCGTGTCACACCACCGTCATGCGTATGTGCTCGATTTAGCACACGCCCCATGACCGGTCAAATTTTTATTCCGTCGACTGGGGTGCGTTGGAATCGGATATTCGGATGCGCCCGGCGAGGACAGTCGATGGCCTTGCCGGCATCGAGCAGTGGGGCGCTCCTGCAACTGCGGCGTTGGGCTGGTTGCGGCGCGCGGGGCGTCATTCCTCGGAGACGCTGGCGGCGCCATCCGGCATCGTTCGCGGCAGCGGTCGGGCGACCACGCTGGTGGCGGTCAGGTCCGCGGTGACGTTGCCCACCGTGGCAAACACATCCGGGATGGTGTCCAGCGCCAGCAGCAGGCCCAACGGTTCGACCGGCAAGCCCATCGCCTGGGTGACCGGCATGTTGGTCGCCATGAAGCTGACCTGGCCAGGCAAACCCACCGACCCCATGCTGATGACCACTGCCAGGGCGGCACCCGCCGCCAGTTGGGCAACGCTCAGGTCCACGCCGTAGGCCCAGGCAATGAAGGCCGCCACGCCCACGTATTGGATCGGGCTGGTGATGCGGAACAGCGACACCGCCATCGGCAATACCATCGAGACCACGCCCAGCGGGTGCCCCAACCGGGTACGCGCACTTTCGATCATTGCCGGCAACGAGGCCAGCGACGATTGGGTGCTGGCGGCAATGGTCTGCGCCGGCAGGATGGCGACCGCGAAGCGCCGCGCCTGCTCACCGCCAAAGACAACGGCAACCGGATAGAGCATCAGGGTTGCGACGATGTACAGTGCGCACTGCAACAGGATGTAGTAGCCGAAGGCGCCGAGCATGCCACTGCCCACGCGCGCGCACACCGCGAGTACGAGCGCGAACACGCCCAGCGGCGCCGCCCACAGCACCCAGCGCACGATGACGATCATCACGTCGGACACCGCATGTACCAAGTCCAGCAGTCTTTCTCGGCGGCCGCTTTCGATCCGGGTCAGGGCAAAGCCGAAGAACAGCGAGAACACCACGAGCGGCAGCATGGCGCTCTGTGCTGCAGCGGCCAGCGCGTTGCTCGGAATGACTGCCGCAAACCATTCGCCCAGCGACGACGGCACGCTCAGTTGCGCGGTGGTGTCGGTCGCCGCACGCAGCGACTCCGCCAGCCCGGGGCGGCGCGGAAGCAGGGACAGGATCAGCGGCGCGGCGACCGCGGCAAAAGCGGCGGCCGCGGCCAGCAGTAGCACGAACGTCGCCATGGCGCGCCGGGCGGTACGGCCCGACGACGCGGCATCGCTCGCGGTGTTGACCCCCGCCACCACGAGGGCCGCGACCAGGGGCACCACCGTCATCTGCAGCGCATTGAGCCATAGCCGCCCGATGGGCTGCACCACGTCAGCGGCGCGCGCGGCGAAGGTGGGGTCCCACCACGCCATCAGCAGTCCGATCGCGGCGCCGAGGAAAAGTCCGAGTAGTACGCGGGCAGTGGTCGACACGAAAGCTCCTGCAGGGAGAAAGCGGGGTGGTGGTCCAGGCGCGGACGGGGAAGTGCGGTGTCTGGGTGCGACTCAGCGCGCGGCGTCGGGGCGGGGCAGGCCCCAGGGCTGCCACAGCCGCTCGTACTCTGCTCGAGGCAGCAGGACGAACACCGGTTTGGCCTGCGGCTGCAGCCACCCCAGCAATTGCTGCATGGCGGGTTCGGCCATGGCCGTGCAGCCCGCGGTGGTGACGCCCGGGGCCTGCCACAGGTGGGCGAAGATGCAGCTGCCCGCGCCCGAGCGGTTCCCGGCGTTGTGCTCGATCACGAAGCCCAGCCGGTAGCGCGCGTCGCCATTGGCGTGCACATCGCGCCGCATCGGTTCGGTGGACCCGGCCACGGCCGCGGCGCCCACGACGTTGGCATCGACGATGCGGTTGTAGAGCGGTGAGCCATTCACGTCGATGCAGTAGTCCGAGGCCTGCATGGCCTGGTACGGCCAGGCAGTGTCGGCGTGGCCGGCATACCCGAAGGCGGTGCCTATGCGAAACACGCCCGCGGGTGCGCGCCCGTCGCCTTCCTGCTTGCCGGGCGCACTGCCGGCATCGGCGGCCGGATGCAGGCCGATGCCCCACGCGCTGCCGGCACGCCCCACCGTAATTGGGTTGGCTGACCCCGCAGGTTGCCATGCGCCGTCCTGGGCAGCCCGTTCAAAGCGGCGCATCTGGCCTTGGGTCGCATCCCAGTCGGCGGTGGTGACCAGCACCAGTTGTCGCGCCTCGCTCCACGCGGTCGTCGGTGCGCGGGTGGTGCTCGCGCAGGCCGACAGCAGGGCGATGGCGAGCAGCAGCGCGGTGCGGGAAAACGTCATCTGGCGGGCTCCAGGTGCGGTGGCGGTCATATCGGAACGGGGCGCGGGTCAGTCTTCCAGCGCATGCATGTGCTCGGCGTTGCTGTCGAACCAGCGTTGTCGCTCCTCGCTGGCTTCGCAGACCATCAGGAAGATCAGGTCCAGCAGGTGCTGCAGCGCGGACTGGTAAAGCAGCGGTTCCACGTGGCGCGATTCGTCGTGCGCCGACACCAGCAGCGCGATGTCGGCCAGCGCACGCAACGGGTTGGGCGTGTGCCGGGTGACCGATACCACGCGCCCACCGTGCTCGCGGAAGCGGCGGCTGATCTGGCACAGCACCGGCTGCCGACCCCGCTCGGAGAACACCAGCAGCACGTCGCCGGGAGCCGCCGAGGCAATGCCGGCCTGCATGAGGATCGCGTCCACGTAATGCACGGTGAGCACGCCCAGCATCGACAGCCGCGTGGCGAACGCGCGCGCCGGAATGCCGTCTTCGCCCAAACCAATGACAAACACCTTGCCGGCGCTTTGCACGGCGGCGGCCACTTCGTCGATCCGTTCCGCGGGGTTGATCAACCGCGTCTCGGCCTCGGCCTTGGCCTTGAGCTGCCACAACCGCCCGGCCAGCGCCGAGTGCGGGTCGGCGCCAAGGGGCGATGCGGAAGGCGGACTCGCGGGTTCCGCGTCGCCGCGCGCCAGTGCCTGCCCGATCGAGTACTTGAGGTCCGGATACCCCTTGAACCCCAGCTTCTGGCTGAACTTGACCACGCTGGACTGGCTGATGCCCAGCGCATTGGCCAAGTGCTGTGAGGAGTAGTCGCGCAGCAGGTGCGCATTGTCGAGGATGAAGTCGGCAATGCGCCGTTCGATCGCCGACATCTGGTCGCGTTCCGCGCGGATCTTCAGCAATGGGGCCAGGGGCTGGTTCATTCAGAGAGGCTCAAGGCCGCGGATCTCGCGGATGCCGAGCCCGGGGGCATCGGTCACCGAGATCTCCGATTCGTTGAAGATCACGCCACCATCGACGGGGTTGAACGCGCACAGCGAAGGACCGTCCAGATCCACCTTGGTGATCGCGTCGGCCTTGGCCACCGCCAGGTGCACCGCCGCCGCCACGCTGATGCTGGACTCCAGCATGCAGCCGATCATGCACTCCACACCATGCAACGCCGCGATATCCGCAATGCGGATGGCATTGGACAGGCCGCCGGTCTTCATAAGCTTGATGTTGATGATGTCGGCGGCCCGCATCCGGATCAGATCGATCACCTCGGCGGGGCCAAACACGCTCTCGTCGGCCATGATCGGCGTGTGCACCCGTTCGGTGACGTACTTCATGCCGTCCAAGTCCCGCGCCTTGACCGGCTGTTCCACCAGTTCCAACCGCACCCCGGCATCCTCCAGCAGGCCGATGGCATGCACGGCCTGCTTGGCGGTCCAACCCTGGTTGGCATCCAGGCGCAGCAGCGCGCGTCCTTCGACGGCGGCATGGATCGCCTTGACCCGCTCGATGTCCACGCCGATGTCCTTGCCCACCTTGATCTTCAACGATTCGAAGCCGCGGTCCACCGCGCTGATCGAATCGGCCACCATCTTGTCGATGTAGTCCACGCTGATGGTGATGTCGGTGGTGATCACCGGGTCGCCGCCGCCGAGGATCTTGTACAGCGGCACCCCGTACAGTTGACCGAACAGGTCGTACACCGCGATTTCCACCGCGGCCTTGGCGCTGGTGTTGCGCTCCAGTGCGCCCTGGATCAGTCCCGTGATGCGGTTGAGGTTGGCTATCTCCTGGCCGATCACCCGCGGCGCGATGAACTTGTCGATCGCGTCGATGATGGAGCCATGGGTGTCGCCGGTGATCACGGCCGTGGCCGGTGCTTCGCCATAACCCACGTGGCCGGTGTCGGTATGCACGCACACCACGATGTCCTCCACCGCCGAGACCGTGCGCAGCGCGGTCTTGAAGGGCGTCTTCAACGGGACACGCAGCATGCCGAAGCGGATCTCGGTGATCTTCATTGGGCGTCGGCCGGATGGAGTGGAGGGTGGTCTGGGGCGCTGGCGGTCGAGGTGACGTTGGCCATCAGCGTGGAACGGGTGGAGCGTGGAGCATGCATCAACTCGTGGCCGGCGACAGCCCGGACAGCAGGCCGGCCATGCTCAGGCCCACGGCCGTGCCAAGCACCAGCCCCAGCGTCGCGAGCAACACTGCGGCCGGCACGAGGGCGCGCGAATAGGTCGCCGCCAGTACTGGCGCCGTCGCGACTCCGCCGATCTGGGCCAGCGAGGCGATGCCGCACAGGTGCAGGTCGAAGCGGAACACCCGCGCCGCCAACACCAGCAGCGCCACGTGGAGGAGCAGCACGCAGAACCCCACGGCCACGAACAGCGGCGCGGTCGCCAGGCCTTCGAAGTTGCTCTGCGACGCCAGTACGGCGACCAGGCAGGCCAACAGGGCCTGGGCCAGTGGCGCGGGCACGGGCGAACGGGCGAGTGGCGTGTGAGCCAGCAGCAGGCCGGCGGCGGTGGCGATCAGTACGGTCCAGGCCGTGACGGTGAGCAGGCCATTCGTCGGTAGCATCGCTGCGATGCCTGCGGCCGCATTTCCGACGGCCAGCGCCGCGCCCAGCCACAGCAGCACGCTGCCGGGGCCCGCATCGCCTTCGACACGAGGCGCCAACTCCGGCAGAGGAGGGCGCTCGCTCGCGTGCGTCCAGCGATTGAACGCCGGCGCCAGTCTCCCCGCCGAGAACAACGCCACCACCCATACCGAGTAGCACAACGCATCGGCCAGCAGCACCGACGGCAACAGGTTGTCCGGAAGCCCGACCGATTGCTTGACCGCGACCAGGTTGGCCGAGCCCCCGGTCCAGGTCGCGCTCAGGGCCGCCAGCATCTTCCACCCGTCACCGGGCAGTACGTGCCGGAATGCCAGGTACACCAGCACGATCGCCAGCAGGATGCTGCCCATGGCACAGGCGAACACGGCCAGCATGCGAGGGCCGAGTGCGAGGATGGCGCGCAGGTCGCAGCCCGTCATCAGCAGGAACAGCAGCGCTGGCAGCAATTGCGCGGTCAACGTGCGTTGCGCGGTCGTGATCGCGGGTGTCGCCTGCCACACCCCAGCGACCGCCAGTGCGGTCACGAACAGGTAGGTGAGGACAATCGGCGGCAGGGTGGAGAACAGTCGCCACCCGTAACGTCGTTCCAGGGTCGGGAAGAGTCCGGCCGACAGCAGCAGGATCGCCAGGTAAGGCCACACCGTTTCGATCATTCAAGTCCCCTGACCCATCGGCACCGAGGCAGGCCATGGCGGCCCGACGGCTCGGGTGGAATCGTTACGGAATAGGAGCTTCTATCGACTATTAAGTCAAGAATAAATTATTGGCAGGAGCAGCCCTGCGTCGCAGGCGATCAACGCGCGAGCGAACCGCCATCCGTGCCGCCATGCACGTGGCGGGGCGGGGTGTCGTGGCGGCAGCAAAAAAAATGGCCAAGCATAAGCCTGACCATTTGGAATAAGTGGTGGAGCCAGGGAGGATCGAACTCCCGACCTCGTCATTGCGAACGACGCGCTCTCCCAGCTGAGCTATGGCCCCACGGCAGGCGGCATTATACGGATGTCGATGGGTTGTCGCTAGTCGCCAGCAGCGGGGCCAGCGTGGGCTCCAGCGCGGCGCGGCGCCAGCCGGCAAGTGCCTCGGGCCATTCGCCCGTGTCCATCAGTGCTTCCAGCCACCGCCGCGACGCGAGCACGCCATCGGGCAGTTCCATCGCCTGGCTGCGGGCGGCCACCGCGTCCTGCAGGCGGCGCAACCGCGCCTTGTCGCGGGTTTCGGCCTGTCGCGCATCCGGGGCGTAGGCCTCGTCGGTCAGCGGGGTTTGCAGCGCCTGCCAGATCGCGTCGGCCAGTTTGCGCGGGGCCTTGGGGTGGCCGTCGAAGACGCGCAGCAGGCCGGCGACGTCGATGGGCGGGGTGCGGGCCAGGCTCACCGCCAGTTCGTTGTCCAGGATCCAGTTGCGCGGGCGGTCGTTGGTGCGCGCGTACTGGTCGCGCCAACGCAGCAGGCGCAGCAGGCGGCGCTGGGCTTCGGGCTCCAGGAACCCTGCCGAACGCAGCGACAGGTGCGGCCAGCGCTCCGGTCCTTCGTTCAGGGCATTGGCCACCGTGCGCGCGGCATCTTCGGCGAGCCATGCGCTGCGTCCGCTGCGCTCCAGCTGGTCGGCGAGGATGTCGTGCATCTCGAACAGATGGCGAACATCGTCCGCCGCGTATTCCAGTTGCGACGGCGAGAGGGGACGCCGCAGCCAGTCCGAGCGCGTCTCGCCCTTGGCCAGCGCGGTGCCGGTTAGCTGTTCCACCAGCTTCTGGTAGCCCAGGCCGGTGCCGACCCCCGCCATCGCTGCCGCGGCCTGCGTATCAAAGAGTGGGGTGGGCACCACGCCGCAAGTGTGGCGGAACGCCACCAGGTCCTCGCTGGGGCTGTGCATCACCTTGAGGATGGCGGTATCGGCAAGGATCGTGGCCAGCGCCTCCGGCATGCCCGGCACCAGTGGGTCGACCAGCACGATGTCGTCCGGCGCCAGTTCGCCGCCCCTGTCCAGCGCGATCTGGACCAGCGCCAATTGCGGCCAGAAGGTGCGTTCGCGGATGAACTCGGTATCCAGCCCGATGCGGGCGGGACGTTGGGCGAAGCGCGCCTGCAGCGCGGCGGGGTCTTTGATCCAGATGGGCACGGGACGGTTGTTCACGCGTTTGGGTTGCCGGGGCGGGCGACAATAGCCTACTTTCACCCGGGCCGGCATCCGGCGTGGGCCGGAGCAGGGAGAGGGCGTTTGCGGGCGATCGTGGTGGCGAGCATGGTGGCAACGCTGCTGCTGGCGGGATGTTCCCGCGAGCAGGGTGCCGGCCATGGTGCCGGCGCCGACCGCGTTGCCAAGGGCCCCCGTCCGGTGGTCACGGTCAGTGAGGACCAGGCGGTCTCCCCGGTGGGGCCCTGGCGCCCGCCCGCGGTGGAGGTCACCGACGCCAACGCCGGCACGCTCAAGCGCCAGGCCGACAAAGCGCTCGCCGACGGCCAGCTGTACGCGGATGCCGGAGGCGCTTTGCCCATCCTGCTCGCGCTGGCCAAGCACCGGCCTGATGACGCGGCCGTCGTGGACTCGCTGGCACGGGCCACTGCCGCCCTCCTGGCACAGGGCGATGCCGCGCTGGCCGCCATCGACATCGAGCCCGACTCGCTGCGCGAGGCGCACCAGGTCGCGGCCGTTGCCCGCACCGTCGCGCCCGCGCAGGAGGCGGTGCAGGCCTATCTGTCGCGGGTGGACGCAGCGGAGGCCGCCGCCAAGGCCAACCGCCAGGGTGAGCGTGCGTTGGCCGCCGGCAAGGTTGGGGAAGACGGCAAGGGTGGCGCGCTGGCGCACTTCCGGCAGGCACTGAAGTGGCGGCCCGGCGATGCCCGCGCCCAACAGGGCCTTGCGGCGGCCGAGAGCGCGCTGATCCGACGCGCCGAACTGGCCGCGGATGAGCACGATTATGCCGGCGCCGATCGCTGGCTCGACATCGCGGCAAAGGTGCGTGGGGGCGTGGACACCATCGCCCACGCGCGCGTCCAGATTGCCGAGCGCCGGGCCGCACGCATCCGCGCCTTGCGCGACCTGGGCATCGCCTCGCTCGGTCGTGAGGATGGCCTGAACGCGGCGCGCGGCCACCTTGCCTCCTTGCTGCGCATTGCCCCCAGTGGCGATCCCGCCGCCGTGGAACTGCGCCAGCGGATTGAACTTGCTTCGCATTACGGGATGTTCCGGCCGGGTCAGGTATTCACCGAGGCCCTTCGCAATGGCGGTCGCAGTCCGGTCATGGTGGTCGTGCCGCACGGCGCGTTCCGCATGGGCGCGGCCGAGGGCGAGCGGGACGCCAGCGATGCGGAATACCCGGCCCGCAACATTCGGTTCGATCGCGGTGTGGCCATGGCTCGCACCGAGGTGACGGTGGGCGAGTTTGGCCGCTTCGTGGCCGCCACCGGCTACCGTTCGCGCGCCGAGCGGCGCGGCTATTCGATTGCCTATGACGAGCGCAGCGGTAACCTGGTCCGGCGCAGCCGCGTGAGCTGGCGCTCGGACTACACCGGCAAGGCGGCCGACGAGCGCATGCCTGTCATTCACGTCAGCTGGGAAGACGCGCACGCGTATGCGGAGTGGTTGTCCGAGCAGACGGGGCAGACCTATCGCCTGCCTAGTGAAGCCGAGTTCGAGTACGCCTTGCGCGCGGGCTCGCAGTCGCGCTTTCCGTGGCCCGGGGACGTCCCGCCCGACGACGCGGGCAATTTCACCGGCGCCAAAGATGCCTCGCCCAGCGGACGTGGCTGGCGCAATGCGTTTGCGGGTTACCGCGACGATGCCTGGGGGCCGGCACTGGTTGGGAGTTATTCAGCCAATGCATACGGTCTTCACGACCTGGCAGGCAATGTAACCGAGTGGGTGGCGGACTGTTGGCACGACACCTACCGTCGCGCCCCCGATGACGGCGAGGCCTGGGTCAACCCCGGGTGCCGCACCGCGGTGGTCCGTGGCGGCTCGTGGGCCAGTTCGCCGGCGCAGACGCGCTCGGCGTGGCGCCTGGGCAGTGACCGCAACACCACCAATGCCCGCGTCGGCTTCCGGGTCGTGCGGGACATCTGACCTGCAGGAGTGCGTGGCATGAGGATTGATCCGTTGGGTGGACAGCGCCAGTCCGGCGCGCCGCGTCGTGGCGGCGGTATCCGGTGGTGGATCCTGATCCTGTTCGCCGGCTATGCGGCCTGGCAGTGGTTCGGCAGCGCGAAGGTCGACCCGTACACCGGCGAGAAGGCCCATTACGGCGCCACGCCCGAAGAAGAAGTGCAGTTGGGTGCGCAGGCCTTCCAGCAGGTACTGGGCGATGCGCAAGCGCAAGGTGCTTTGCTTCCCGCCAACACGGAGGTCAGCCAGCAGATCCGCACGATCGCCCAGCGGCTGGTCGCGCGCGTACCCGAGGTCACCACCGACATGGCGGCGGCCAACCAGCAGCAGGTGCCCACCTCCCACCAGAACTTCCAGTGGGACGTGGCCGTGATCCAGTCCGACCAGGCCAATGCCTTCTGCCTGCCCGGCGGCAAGATGGCCGTCTATACCGGCCTGATCCCCGTCGCCCAGAACCAGGATGCGATGGCGGTGGTCATGGGCCATGAAATCGCGCATGCACTGCTGCGCCACGGCTCCCAGCGCATGGCGCAACAGAAACTGGTGCAGATGGGCCAGATGGCGGCCGGCATGGCCGTGGGCGGCATGGATCCGCAGCAGCAGCAGGCGGTGATGGCGGCACTCGGCGCCGGCGCGCAATACGGTTTCATCCTGCCGTACGGCCGCAACCACGAGACCCAGGCCGACGAAGTGGGCCTGATGCTGGCCGCCGCGGCCTGCTTCGACCCGCAGCAGGCCATCCCGTTGTGGGAGCGCATGGCCAGCCTCGGTGGCGGACAGCAGCCGCCGGAGTTCGCCTCCACGCACCCCAATCCCGCCAACCGCATCCAAAACCTGCAGTCGCTGATGCCGCAGGCCGAGGCGTTCCGGGCTAAGTACTGCCAGTCCGGCGCCACAGCATCGCGCTGAGGCCCGGTGCAGGGGCTGCCACGGACGGCCAGCGCCGCACGCACCGCCACTGAACTCGGCGCGAGCGAGGGGACGGTCGCCCGCCCATGAAAAAAGCCGGCGATATGCCGGCTTTTTTGCCCCGCTCAGCAGTTGGCGAAACTCAGCGCCCGCGCTTGGTGTCCGCGGGCTTGCGCGGGGTGTTGGGCGAGGAACCCACGTTGCTGGTGAGGTTTTGCTGGAAGTCTTTCCACATGGCCAGATTGCGCTCGGTGAGCTGGTTCATCAGGGACCACGGGGTTTGCCCCATCATCCCGCCCATCTGGCTGCGGAACTGCTGTTGCTGGTCGAGGAAGACCTGCATCGAGCGTTCCAGATAGCTGCCCATGAAACCCTGCAGCGAGTCGCCGTAGAAGCGGATGATCTGGCTCAGCAGTTGCGTCGACAGTACCGGCTCGCCGTCCTGCTCGTGCTCGGAAATGATCTGCAACAGGACCTGCCGCGTGAGGTCTTCGCCGGAACGGGCATCCCGCACCTCGAAATCCTCGCCATCGACGATCAGCTGGCGCACGTCCTCGATGGTGATGTAGCTGGAGATCTCGGTGTCGTAGAGACGACGATTCGGGTACTTCTTGATGACGCGGGTCGAGGCCATCGAGCGGAGACTCTAAATCGTTGGTGCCTTGCAGCATGGCGCAGCCCGCGTGGCCTTGCAACTGGCCCGGTGGACAGCCCCGCGGCCACGAAACGACGCGGCCGGCTTGGGTGGCCGGCCGCGCGCTTCCAGGGTGTGCCGCGACGGGGGCAGAGTCGTCCCGGTCGCGGCGGGAGCTCACCAGCCCATGTGGTGGCCGCCGTTGATGTCCAGGTTGCTGCCGGTGATCCAGCTGGCTTCCTCTGCCGCCAAGAAACCCACGCCGTAGGCAATTTCCTCCGGCGTGCCCAGCCGCCCGGTCGGAATGTCGGCCACGATCTTGGCGCGCACGTCCTCCGGCACCGCCATCACCATGTCGGTGGCGATGTAGCCCGGCGAAATGGTGTTCACCGTGATGCCCAGCTTGGCGTTCTCGCGCGCCAGCGAAATGGTGAAACCGTGCATGCCGGCTTTGGCGGCCGCGTAATTGGCCTGGCCGTACTGGCCCTTCAGGCCGTTGATCGAACTGATCTGGATGATGCGGCCCCACTTGCGGTCACGCATGCCCTCGATCACGGGCCGCGTCACGTTGAACACCGAGTTAAGGTTGGTGTTGATTACCTCGGTCCACTGCTCGGGCTTCATGCGGTGGAAGGTGCCATCGCGGGTGATGCCCGCGTTGTTGACCAGGATGTCCACCGGACCGAGCTTCTGCTCGACCTCATGCACCATCGCGGCGGCTTCGTCCGGCGACGTGACGTCGCCCTTCACCAGCGTTACGTCATAGCCCTCGGCCTTCATCCGTTCCTGCCAGGCCTTGGCTTTCTCCTCGTTGCGGTAGTTGGTGGCCACCCGATGGCCCATGTCTGCCAGCTTCTTGACGATGGCGGTGCCGATGCCGCCCGTACCACCCGTGACCAGTGCAACACGCGATTGCATGCCAACTTCTCCATTGCCGCGACCCTGCGGCTCCGCCTCGATACTAGCGCTGCATCGTGAAACTTTGATGCTGCATTGCGGCGACTTTGGTCGCGGCGCCTGTCGGGATGCGGCTTGGGTCGAACGCGGCGACGGCGGCTCCCAAAAAAGCCGCCACGTCCGCGGCTGCTGCCACCGCGTCGAGCGATTGGCCAAGCGTCCGCCAGGCGGCTGCCAGTGCGGGCAACGGGTTGCCGGGGTCGACCGGGTGCGCGACATCGCTCTTGGAGAGCTTGCGGCCCTGCGCATCCACGACCAGCGGCAAGTGCGCGTAACGCGGCTGGGGCAATCCCAGCGCACGCTGCAACAGGATCTGGCGGGCGGTCGAGTCCAGCAGGTCGGCCCCCCGGACAACGTCGGTGATGCCCTGTTCCGCGTCGTCCACGACCACGGCCAACTGGTACGCCCAGCAGCCGTCCGCGCGCAGGAGGACGAAATCCCCGACGTCATGAGCCACGTCCTGACGTTGCGGCCCCTGGATGGCGTCGACGAAGTCGACGACGGCGCCGTCAGGCACCCGCAGCCGAACCGCCGGATCGGGTCGCGGGGCGGTGGCCACGCAGTGCCGATGGATGCCCTGGCTGGCGGCCAATGCGGTGCGGCTGCAATGGCACGTAAATGCCTCGCCACTCGCCAGCAGTTTGTCCAGTGCAGCCCGGTAGAGCGCCCCGCGCTGGCTCTGGTACACCACGGGCCCGTCTGGATGCAGTCCGAATGCGGCCAGGGCCTCCAGTTGCCGTTGCGCGGCTCCAGGCACTTCCCGCGGGGCGTCCACGTCCTCCACGCGGACCAGCCACTCTCCGCCGGCCTGGCGCGCCAGCAGCCAACTTCCCAAGGCGGCCAGCAGGGAGCCGGCGTGCAGATCGCCGGTGGGCGACGGGGCGAAACGGCCGCGGTAGCGGGAGGGGACGGGGGGCAAAGTCACGCGGGTTCACTTGAAATCCATGCGAGACTGCCACACTTTTCACGTATCCGCGCACGGTGCGCGGCAGGATTTGAAGCATGTTCAAGCGGATCGTACTTTTCCTTGCCACCAACCTCGCCGTACTCGCGTTGCTGAGCATCGTCATGGCGGTGCTGCAGAACGTGTTCGGCGTGACGCTGGGCAACAACGGCGCGCTGCTGGTCATGGCCACCGTGTTCGGCTTCGGCGGCTCGCTGATCTCGCTGATGATGTCCAAGTGGGTGGCCAAGCGCACCACGGGCGCACACGTGATCGAGCAGCCCCGCAACGAGGCTGAGCAATGGCTGGTCACCACGGTGCGCCGCCAGGCCGAGGCCGCCGGCATCAAGATGCCGGAAGTGGCCATCTACGACGCGCCGGAGATCAACGCCTTCGCGACCGGCCCCAGCCGCAACAACTCGCTGGTGGCGGTATCCACCGGCCTGCTGCGTGCCATGAACCGCGACGAGGCCGAGGCCGTGCTGGCCCACGAGGTCAGCCACGTGGCCAACGGCGACATGGTGACCATGGCGCTCATCCAGGGCGTGCTGAACACGTTCGTGATCGTGCTGGCGCGCCTGGTGGGCCGGGTGATCGATGGCTACCTCAATGGCAACCGTGAAGGTGGGCCGGGCCTGGGCTACTACGTGATCGTCTTCGTGCTGGACATGGTCTTCGGCCTGTTCGCCAGCATGATCGCTATGTGGTTCTCGCGTTACCGCGAGTTCCGCGCCGACGCGGGCGGCGCCAGCCTGGCCGGTCGCCCGAAGATGATCGCCGCACTGGAGCGCCTGTCGCAGACCTACGGCGAGAGCACGTTGCCCAAGCAGGTGGCTGCGTTTGGCATCAGTGGTGCGGTCGGCCACGGCCTGCGCAAGCTGCTGATGAGCCACCCGCCGCTGGCCGAGCGCATCGAGGCGCTGCGCAACGCGCCCGTGGAGCCGGTGCGCGGCACCGTGGTCGGCTGACGCACCCGGTTCACCGGACAAGACAAAGCCCGTCGAAAGGCGGGCTTTGTCGTTGGTGGGGGCAGGGCGGACGGGGCGCAGTGAGTGCGCGGCCGCGGGCGCGGGGCAGGGGTTAGAACTCGTAGTCCATGCTGGGACCGGATGCGGCGAGGAAATGACCCTGCGCATAGTCCACGCCGGCACCGAACAGGATGGACATGCTGCCCGCGTCCTGCACGAATTCGGCAATCGTGGTCTTGCCCATGTCCCGTGCCTTGCGCGTCATGTCGCGAAGGCGCGCTTGGAGCTCGTTGTTGGTGGGCAGGTCTTCCATGAAGGCGCGGTCGAACTTGAGCACGGCCGCGTCGAAGTGGGTGAGCATCTGGAAGGAGTTCAGGCCGCTGCCAAACTGTTCCAGGCAGATGCGCACCCCGAGCCGGGCGAGTCGCACCTGGAAGGCCTGTGCCGCGCGCAGGTGGGTGAACACCTTCGACTCGGGGATTTCGATCACCAGCTGGCGCCCGTCGACGCCGTGCGTAGCCAACTGCTCCTCGATGTAACCGGCCAGGCTGTCGTCCTGCAGGGAATGCTCGGTGACCTTCACGAGCATCGTGGTTTCGTGACCGTTGCGGGCCCGTTCGCCGATCAGCGAGATGGCGGTTCCCACGACCCAGCGGTCGATGTCCGACATCAGGCTGTTTTCCTCGGCGATCTGCAGGAAGGTCAGCGGCGGAACGATCTCGCCGTGTTCGCCCCGCAGGCGGAGGAAAGCCTCGTACATCTCGCGCGGTTCGCCATGCAGCCCGATCAGCGGCTGGTAGTGCAGCAGGAAGCCGTCGCCCTCCAGCGCTTCGCGGATGCGGGCGATCCACGCCGCCATGCGTTCGAGCTCGGCACGGTCCACGGCGCCCGGGTCGAACAGGTCCACGCGGTTGCCGCCCACCCCGATCGCCGATTGCACGCCAGAGGCCGCCTTGCCCAGTACCGCGGTCATGCTGGCAATGCGCTGGCTGATCTGGACGCCGCCGATGCTGGCGGTGATGTTGAGCGAATGGCTGCCAACTTCCAGCACGGCGTCGGCAAACGCCGCACGGATCTGTTCGGCGATGGACGCGGTAGTCGCATGGTCGGCGCCGCGGCGCAGGACGCCAAACTGGTGCTCGCCGAAACGGGCCACCACGTCCTCCGCGCCCACGGCATTGCGCAAGCGCTCGGCACACGCGGCGATCAGCGCGTCCGCCGCGCCCAGGCCAATGTCCTGGACCAGTCGTGCGTAATGATCCGGCTCCACCAGCAGCAGCCCGTGCTGGGTGGCGTTCTGGGCGGCATCGGCCACCGTGTCTTCCAGTTCGCGGAGGAACGCCTGGCGGTTGAGCAGGCCCGTGACTTGGTCACGCTGCCGCAGCTCTTCCAGCAGGGCCTCGTCCACCGCGCCGGTCTCCTGGCGGCGGAGGATGAGCTGCTGGCAGGGCTCGCCTTCATAGGTGGCGGCCGTGAACTCCATGACCGCCGGAAATTGCGCGCCCTCCAGCGTCCGCGCCTGCAACTCGTGCCGGGGCGGTGGGGCTTCTCCCTTCGACAGGGACTTCAGCAGCTTCTTGAAGCCTTCCACGTGCTGCGGGGCCACCAGGTCGAGCAGCGACATCCCCTCGATGTCCTCGAAGGACTCGAACCCGAACATCTCCAGGTACGCCGCGTTGGCGCGGATGTGCATGCCTTCGTGGATGTAGGCGATCGGGTCCCGGGAGGATTCGATCAGGGCGTCGCAGCGGCGCTCGGTCTCGCGGACGTGGTTCTCGAGGCGACGCAAGGCGCGCCGGGCCTCCAGGTCCGTCCACTCGGTGCGAACGGCCTGCTCGATCTGCTGCGCCTTGTCGCGGAGGATCACGCCATGGGCACCCAGCGCGCTGGCTTCCAGCAGCCGGGCGTCGTCGATGCTGTCGTACAGGATCAGGACCGGGAGGTCCTTGCCGCTGGCATCCACCACCGCCATCGTCCTCGCCAGCGGGATGGCGCTGGAGGCATGGGCCGCGATGATCAGGTCCGGCGTCTGGCTGTCCAGCAGCGCCTTCAGTTCGTCTTCGTTTTCCGGGCGCGAGGGGCGCACCGCGATGCCTGCGTTCCGCAGGCCGCTGACAATGGCCTCCGCCGCCTCGACGCTGTCGTCGACGACCAGCAGGCGCAGGGCCTTGTCTTTGCCGATTTGCATGGCGATCTCCATGGGTCGGGGTTATGCCATGAAGCGGCTGCGGCCGTCCATGAACATCGTCAGATCCCCACGCGGGGACTCACGGTCTAGAGCGGTCGTTTGCCCGGGTCGCCCGCCACTTCACGCACCAGGCGGGGCACCAGATAGCCCGACAGGTGGGCGGCCAGGGCGCGGTGCAGTCCCTTTGCCCGTTCGTCTTCGACCTCGAAGTGGGCGGCGCCCTGCACGCGGTCCAGCTGGTGCAGGTAGTAGGGCATCACGCCCGCGGCGAAGCCACGCTCGCTGAGTTCGGCCAGCGCCTCGACCGAATCGTTGACCCCGCGCAGCAATACCGCCTGGTTGAGCAACTGCACCCCTGTCGCACGCAACCGGGCCAGCGCCGCGTCAACGTGGCCATTGAACTCGTTGGCGTGGTTGGCGTGCAGCACCACGGTCACCGGCCAGGGCAGGGCCTCCAGCCAGGCCGTCAGGGCCTCGTCCACGCGCTCGGGCAGGACCACGGGCAGGCGGGTGTGGATGCGCAGGCGGCGCAGGTGGGACACCGCGGCGAGCGCATCGGTCAGCTCGGCCAGCTTGTGGGTGGCCAGCGACCAGGGGTCACCGCCGGACAGGATGACCTCGTGGATCGAGGTGTCGGCGCGGATCAGGTCGATGGCGCCTTGCCAGCCGCCAGCCGCCGCCGTCTCCTCCGCATAGGGGAAGTGGCGGCGGAAGCAGTAGCGGCAATTGATCGCGCAGCTGCCGGTGGTGACCAGCAGGGCGCGCCCGTTGTACTTGCGGATCACCCCGTCGCCGGCCTTGGCGGCCCCGTCGCCCACGGCGTCCAGGCTGAAGCCGGGCATCGGGCGCATTTCCGCATCCAGCGGCAGCACCTGGCGCAGCAGCGGGTCGGTGGGGTCGCCGTGGCGCATCCGGGCGACGAAGCCCCGGGGTACCCGTAGCGGAAACTGCGCCGCAGCCTCATCCGACAGGTCGGGCACCCGGCCTTCCAACCCCAGCAGCGCGAGCAATTCGCGCGGATCGCGCACGGCTTCGCGCCACAGCTGTTGCCAGGTGCGGGGCGTGAAGGGGGCGGGCTGCGTGGGGGCAGGCTGCATGGGGACGGGGCCAGCAGGTATCATGGCGTACTGTTTTCGCGTCGAAGCAGCCCGGGAGGGCGGCGGCGCGGGCCGACATTCTAGCCGGCCTCGGCCTTGCGCGCCGCGGCGGCAGCCCATCCCAGACAAGAAAGATCCAGGAGTTGCACCATGGCCAGCCTTGGCATGAACGACGTGAAGAACGGTCAGAAGATCCTCGTCAACAATGACCCTTGCGTCATCACCGAGACCGAGTACGTCAAGCCGGGCAAGGGCCAGGCCTTCACCCGCGTGAAGTACCGCAACATCAAGAACGGCCGCGTGCAGGAAACCACCATGAAGGCGACCGACTCGCTGGAAGTGGCGGACGTGGTCGACACCGACATGCAGTACCTCTATGCCGATGGCGAGTACTGGCACTTCATGAACCAGGAGAGCTTCGAGCAGGTGCAGGCCGACAAGGCCGGCATGGGCGGTGCCGAGAAGTGGCTCAAGGGCGAGGAAGAGTGCGTGGTGACGCTGTGGAACGGCAACCCGATCATGGTCCAGCCGCCGAACTTTGTTGAGCTCAAGATCACCGAGACCGATCCGGGCGTGAAGGGTGATACCGCCGGCACCGGCGGCAAGCCGGCGACCCTGGAAACCGGCGCCGTGGTCCGCGTGCCGCTGTTCGTCGCCCAGGACGAAGTGATCAAGGTCGACACCCGCTCGGGCGAGTACGTCTCCCGCGTGAAGTAATCCCATCAGGGGCGGCCTGGCTGCCCCGGTGAATCCGCGCCGCCACGACCGGGCGGCGCGACGCCGCCTGTCGGACGGCCTGCATCCCGCTGTCACGCGCCCGGTGCAGGCTGTCGGGGTAGCCCCGACAGGAATGCCTGATGACGACCCATGCCGCACCCGAAGCCTGTGACCTTCTGATCGAAGCCGGCTGGGTGGTGCCGGTCGTGCCGCACGGCGTGGTGCTGGAAGACCACGCCGTGGCCGTCACTGGCGGCGTGATCCAGGCGGTGCTGCCGCGGGCCCTGGCCCGCCAGCGTTTCTCCGCCCGCGAAGTGGTGTCGCGTCCTGACGGCGCGCTGATCCCCGGGCTGGTGAATGCCCATACGCACAATCCGATGACGCTGCTGCGCGGCGTCGCCGACGACCTGCCGCTGATGCAGTGGCTGCAGGGGCACATCTGGCCGATCGAGGCCGAGGTCATCGGGCCGGAGTTCGTGGCCGATGGCATCAGCCTGGCCATTGCCGAGATGCTGCGCGGCGGCACGACGTGCGCCAACGAGAACTACTTTTTCCCTGACGTGCAGGCTGCGGTCTACAAGCGCCATGGCTTCCGCGCGTTGGTGGGCCTGCCGGTGATCGACTTCCCGACGGCGTGGGCGCGCACTTCGGACGAATACTTCGACAAGGCCGCCGAAGTACATGACCAGTGGCGCGACGACGCATTGGTGGCCACCGCCTTCGCGCCGCACGCGCCCTACACGGTGTCGGACGCCAACTTCGAACGCATCCGCATGCTAGCCGACCAGCTGGACGTGCCCGTGCACTGCCATGTGCACGAAACCGCGCACGAGACCGAGGAATCGCAGGAGAAGCACGGCCAGCGACCGCTCGCACGCCTGGACCGGTTGGGTCTGGTCAACGACCGTCTGATCGCCGTGCACATGACCCAGCTGACGGACGCCGAGATCGCGCTGTGCGCCGAGCGCGGCGTCAGCGTCGTGCACTGCCCCGAATCCAACCTCAAGCTGGCCTCGGGCTTCTGCCCGGTCGGCATGCTGCAGCAGGCCGGCGTCAATGTCGCCATCGGCACCGACGGCTGTGCCAGCAACAATGACTTGGACATGTTCGGCGAGACCCGTACGGCCGCGCTGCTGGCCAAGGCTGTCGCCAATGACGCGTCCGCGCTGGACGCGCCCAGTGCTCTGCAGGCGGCCACCCTGGGCGGTGCGAAGGCGTTGGGCCTGGACGCGCGCGTGGGCAGCATCGAGGCAGGCAAGCAGGCCGACCTGGCCATGGTCGACCTCGGCCAGTTGGAAACCCAGCCGCTGCATCACGTCATTTCGCAGCTGGTGTACGCCGCCGGCCGCCAACAAGTCAGCGATGTATGGATCGCCGGCAAGGCCAAGCTGCGCCAGCGCGAGCTGGTCGGCATGGACCTGGCCGCACTCGTCGCCAACGCCCGCCAGTGGCGCGCGCGCATCGCCTCCATCCGGATTTCCTGATGACCACGCAGACCGAGTCGCACGACACCAATTTCAACCAGGCCGAACTGGACAAGTTCGGTGCGCTGGCCAACCGCTGGTGGGACCCGGACGGCCCGCAGAAGGCGCTGCACGCGCTCAACCCGGCGCGGCTGGGCTACGTGGCCGCGCGCACCACGCTGCGCAATGCCGACGTCCTGGACGTGGGCTGCGGCGGCGGCCTGCTGAGCGAGGCGCTGGCCCACGAGGGCGCGCACGTCACAGCACTCGACCTGTCGCCGGAGCTGGTCAAGGTGGCCCGCTTGCACGGGCTGGAGTCGGGCGTGAAGGTCGATTACCGCGTGCAGTCGGTGGAGTCGCTGGCCGTCGAAAAGGCGGGCCATTTCGATGCCATCACCTGCATGGAAATGTTGGAGCACGTGCCCGACCCGGCCGCCATCATCCAGGCCTGCGCCACGCTGCTGAAGCCCGGCGGCAAGCTGTTCCTGTCCACGCTCAACCGTACGCCGGCCGCCTTTGCACTGGCCATCGTCGGTGCGGAATACGTGGCACGCCTGCTGCCCAAGGGCACCCACCAGTACCGTGACTTCATCAAGCCGTCCGAGCTGGCCGCATGGCTTCGCGCCGCCGGCCTGCAACTGGAAGACGTGAGCGGCCTGATGTACGAGCCGTGGCGCAATGCCGCGCGCGTCACCGGCCGCACCGATGTGAACTACCTGGCCTGCGCGGCCAAGCCGGCATGAGCGAAGTGAAGGACGTGGTGGGCGGACAGGAAGCAGGCGAGGGGGATGCCCGGGCCATGGACGCCGTGACCGGCAGCCGGTCCGCGGGGCATGCCGACGCCGTGGCGTTCCCGAAAGCGGTTCTGTTCGATCTGGACGGCACCCTGCTGGACAGCGCGCCTGACATGCTGGCCACCATCAACGTGATGCTGGCCGCGCGCGGACGTGCGCCGATGACGCTGGAGGCCTTGCGGCCGCACGTGTCGAAAGGCGCCCGGGCGATGA
The DNA here is from genome assembly GCF_054777355.1 of Lysobacter olei. Taxonomy (NCBI): domain Bacteria; kingdom Pseudomonadati; phylum Pseudomonadota; class Gammaproteobacteria; order Lysobacterales; family Lysobacteraceae; genus Lysobacter; species Lysobacter olei. The sequence goes on from NZ_BAAHAT010000009.1 coordinate 56,270, forward strand.
TCGGCGCCGCATTCCCCGACGTGGACGTGGCCGAGCGCGAAACGTGGGTGCCTGAGTTCCTGGAGCATTACGGCCGCGAACTGGGGCGCCACGGGGCACCCTTCGAGGGCATCGAAGCAATGTTGACCGCACTGGAAGCGGCGGGCTGCACCTGGGGCATCGTGACCAACAAGCCCGAGTACCTGGCGGCCCTGCTGGTGCCGATGCTGGGCTGGGAAGACCGCTGCGCCGTCCTGATCGGCGGCGATACGCTGCCCGTGCGCAAGCCTGATCCGTTGCCGCTGCTGGTCGCCGCCGAACGCATCGGCGTCGCGCCCGGCGACTGCGTCTACGTGGGCGATGACGAGCGCGACATCGTCGCGGCGCGTGCCGCCGGCATGCCCTCGGTGGTGGCGCTGTGGGGCTACCGCCTACCGGGCGACGAGCCGGGCGACTGGCGCGGCGACACCATGGTCGAACGGCCGGACGCGCTGTGCGAAGCCACCGCATGGCCTTCCCAGCGATGAGCACGGCCGACGACAGCCCGTCGCTGCCGGAGAATGCCGCCGCGCCGGACAGCTTCATCGAAAAATGGCTGGTCCGCTGGCCCGAATGGTCGGTGGCGCAGGTCTTCGTGCCGCAGGCCCAGCGGCCGACGCTGCTGGCTTGGGCCGCGCTGCAGCAGGAACTGGGCGATGCGGCATGGGGTGGCTCGGACGCGCGCCCCGGTGAGGCCAAGCTGGGCTGGTGGCAGGAAGAACTCCGCGGCTGGAGCCGCGGGCTGCGCCGCCATCCCTTGGGCGCGATGCTGCAGGCGCAGCCCGGTGACTGGTTGGCCTTGGCCAGCGTGTTGCCGGCCCTGCGCGACAGCCGCGAGCGCCCCGCCGATGCCGCCGATGCGCTGCGACAGCTGGCGATGGTGGCCGAAGTGTTGGCCCGCATCGATGCGGGGCTTGAAGCGGGCGCGATGCCGGGTGAGGCGCCCGGTATCCCCCTTGGCTTCGCCACTGCGCTGGTAAGCCAGCAGTTGCTGCACGCGCGCCTGCTCGTGGCCGGCGAAACCGCCGTGCCATTGCAGGAACTCGCGCGGGCCGGGCAGGGCAATGCCGCGTTGCTGTGGGCGCAGCAGGTGCCGGCACTGGCATTCGAGGTTCACGGCCCCGGGCACGCAATGCCCGAAGATCAAGGCACGCGTGGCATGACCCGCAGCGCGCAGGCACCCGTTCCGCGCTTCCGCCGCGTGACGGCCGCCTTGGCCCGGCAGCGGCTCCGGCAGGGTGACGTAGCCCGACCGTTGCCCGCCTGGCGGGCGCTGGTCGCCGCTTGGCAGGGTGCCCGCAACTGATCGTTCCGGTGGCGCGGCCGGTTCCCACGCGTGCGGCCGATAAAATAACTCGCGTTGCGATTCCCCCATCCACCCCCATATCGATCGCCGTGACCACTTCCCTGAATCCGCCCCGCACCTTGCCCGACGTGGCGTTCGACGCCGCCGCCGCGGCGCGTCCGCTGGACTGGGTCGGCATGTCCAACATCGCGCTGCCGCTGCGCGTGGCGTCCGGCACGGGCGAGACCCTGCAGGTTGCGGCCTCCGTCGACGTGGCGGTCAACCTGGCGAAGGCGGACGCGCGTGGCATCCACATGTCGCGCCTGTACCTGGAGTTGCAGCACGCGTTCACCGGTGAAGTGGTGACGCCGGCCGGGCTGCGGCGCGTCTTGCAGACCCTGGTGGACACTCAGGCCGGGCTCTCGAGCGCGGCGCGGCTGGTGTTGCGCTACGAGCACCTGCTGCTTCGCCCGGCGCTGGCCAGCGAACACGCCGGCTGGAAGCGCTATCCCGTCGAGATCGATGCCCGCCTCGAGGACGGCCACCTGCATCTGGGCCTACGCTTTGCGGTGGAGTACTCGAGTACCTGCCCGGCTTCGGCGGCGCTCTCGCGCCAGATCAATGCCGAACGTTTCGCCGAAGATTTCGCCGACGCCCGCCCGATGTCCACCGCGGTCGTGCGCGACTGGCTGGCCTCGCCGCGCGGCCTGGCCGCCACGCCGCACGCACAACGCAGCCGCGCCGAAGTCCGTGTGGAACTGCGCCCGGCCTTCGACGAATTGCCGCTGGGCCACCTGATCGACGAACTGGAGCGCGGCCTCGCCACCCCGGTGCAGACTGCGGTCAAGCGCGAGGACGAGCAGGCGTTCGCCCGTCTCAATGCCGAAAACCTGATGTTCTGCGAGGACGCCGCACGCCGCGTCGCGGCCGTGTTGTCCGCCGACCAGCGCGTGGAGCGTTTCGAAGCCACCGTGTCGCACTTCGAGAGCCTGCACGCGCATGATGCGGTGGCCACGGTTGCGGGCCACGGGCCCGTCGGAGCCCCACAGCAGGGTTGATTTCCCGTTCCCACGTGATTGCGGTGTCTTTGGCGGGATGTTCGTGGCGGTCGGTGCGACTGGCCGGTGGGTGCTGATGCCGTTGGCCAGTGGCTCGTCTCGCAGCGCAGAGAAGGGCCGGTAGCTCCGCGCCCGTGATGCGCGCGACCCGTTTCAGGGCTGAGCCGCGCCCGACGCTTCCAGCACCAGCAACGGATCGATCCGCACGTCGAACCAGTTCATGCCCCAATGCAGGTGTGGCCCGGTCGCACGCCCGGTGGCGCCCACCGCGCCGATGACCTGGCCCTGCTCGATGCGGTCTCCCGGATTCACATCCAATCGCGAAAGGTGCAGGAAGTTGGAACTGATGCCGTGGCCGTGGTCGAGCACGACGGTGCCGCCAGTGAGGTAGAGCCCTGGATCGGCAAAGCTCACCACGCCAGCCGCCGGCGCCTTCACCGGCGCGCCGTTGGCGGCGGCAATGTCCATGCCCGAATGCGCCGCGCCGGGCTCACCGTTGTAAACGCGCTGGGTGCCGAAGCGACCGCTGACCCGACCTTGCACCGGCCAGATGAAACTCTGGGCGAAGTCGCCGCGTGCGTCGTCGCGCAGGCGCACTTCGGTCACCCGCGCCTGTTCCCGCCGGATGCGCTCGGCGATGGCCGGGGGCGGATTCACGGTGGTGGGCGGCACGCCGTCGATGCGTTCCACGGGCCAGTCACGCGGCGTAACCGCGACCTGCTGCGTGAGGACCTTGCCGTCGGAGCGGGTAATGCGAATTTCCACGGGGCCGGTCGCATCGCGGCCAAGGCCAAACGCGAAGCGCCCGTCCGCTGTCACCCTCAACGTTCGGCCGGCATACTCCACGATCGCCCCGGCGTCTGCCAGGCCCAGCACCAGGGCGCCCTGCGGCACCGATGCCGGCAGGAACGTGGCGCGGACGGGGTGGGCGACCGGACGGCGGATGCCTGGGAGGCCCGGTGGCCGATCTGGGGCACGAACGCCAGTTTCTCTACGCCCAGAGGGGGGGCTCAATCCCTGATCCCCGCCGGGTTCGCTCGCCTGACCCGGTGCGGTGGCATGGGCCGTGACGCAGCCGCTGCCGGCCATGGCCAGCAGCGACCCCAGTGCCAGCGCGGCGGTGGCGCGTGCGCCGCCCGCCCGCATCAGCGATTGAAGGCCAGCCGCTGGCCGTTGGCCGTGCCCACCAGGCGCTCGCCGTCCCACGCCAGCACGCCGTTCACCCACGTCGACGCGATGCGTGAATGGAAGGTGCGGCCCTCGAACGGCGACCAGCCGCACTTGGAGAGCACCTGCGCGCGTTGCACGGTAAAGGGCGTGTCGTCGACCAGCACCAGGTCCGCGAAATAGCCCTCGCGCAGGAAGCCGCGCTCGCTCACATCGAACAGCTGCGCCGGCGCGTGCGCGACCTTCTGCACGACCTGGGCAGTGGTCAGTCGGCCTTCGTGCACCAACTCCAGCGCGGCATTGAGCGCGAACTGCACCAGGGGCAGGCCGCTGGGCGCGCTGGTGTAGGGGCGCGCCTTCTCTTCCAGCGTGTGCGGCGCGTGGTCGGTGGCCAGCACGTCGATCACATCGCCGGCCACGGCGGCGATCAGCGCCTCGCGGTCGGTGCTGTCCTTGATTGCCGGGTTGCACTTGATCAGGTGGCCGAGCGTGGCGTAGTCCGTGCGGTCAAAGCGCAGGAAGTGGATGCAGGTCTCTGCAGTGATCTGCTTGCGGCTTCCGTCGGCGCGGATCAGCGGGCCGGCCTCGAACAGCGCCAGCTCGTCGGCCGTGGAGATGTGCAGCACGTGCAGTCGGGTGCCGTGGCGACGGGCCAGCGAGATCGCCAGCTCCGTCGACTTCATGCACGCCTCGCGCGAGCGGATGTCGGGGTGGAATTCGGCCGGGATGTCGTCGCCGTACTGCGCCTTGTAGCGCGCCAGCTCCGCTTCGATCATCGGCGTGTCTTCGCAGTGGGTGATAATCGGCGTGGGCGCGCTGGCGAAGATGCCATCCAGCACAACGGGGTTGTCGACCAGCATGTTGCCGGTGGAGGCGCCCATGAACACCTTGATCCCCGGCGCGCGTCGCGGATCAAGCCCGCGTACCGCATCCAGGTTGTCGTTGCTGGCGCCCAGGTAGAAGCCGTGGTTGCCCCACGCGCGGCCCCTGGCGCGACGGTACTTGTCCTCCAGCGCCTCGGCATCGAGGGTGGGCGGGTTGGTGTTGGGCATGTCCATGAAACTGGTCAGCCCGCCTGCGACCGCCGCCGCCGATTCGGTGGCGATGTCGGCCTTGTACTCCAGCCCCGGCTCGCGGAAGTGCACCTGGGAGTCGATCATGCCCGGCAGCAGGCGACGACCGTTGGCATCGACCACGGTCTCGTTGCCCCGAGCCGACAGCCCGCTGCCGATCTGGGCGATGCGCCCGTCTTCAATGCGCAGGTCGCCGTCGAATTCGCGGCCTTCGTTGACCAGTCGTGCGTTGACGATGAGGGTGTTGGACATCGTTAGGGGCCGTCAGTGGGAGTGGGGGGATGGTGCGGGTTTGCCGGTGCGGGTGGAACCGGGTCCACGCCACCGGGGTGGAAAGGGTGGCATCGCAGGACACGACGCGCGGCCAGCCAGCCGCCCTTGATCGCCCCGAACCGGCCAATGGCCTCCATCGCATATACCGAGCAGGTGGGATGGAAGCGACAGCGCGGACCCAGCAGGGGGCTGATCCAGCGTTTGTAGAAGCGGAGACAGGCGATGAGCAGTCGGTCGATCACAGGGTGTTCATGCGGCGTGGCGCCATGATGCGCTCCAGCGCGGTTGTTTGCCGGAACTGCGAATGTTTCGCGTGCTGCCAGGCTTGGCGGCCGTGGCCTGAAAAGCCGGAGCGATGTATGGTGGGGCCAGTGGGGAGTCGCGGTTGCCGCGGTCACCGGGGCAGGTTATAACAGCGCGCCTTCCCGTCACAAGGGAATCAGAAGGACACGTCGCTCGTGGCAGTGAAGAAAACCGCGAAGAAGGCCGCCAAGGCCGTCAAGAAGTCCGTCAAGCCGGCCGCCAAGCCACCGGTTGCCAAGAAGGCTGCGACCACCAAACCGGTCGCGAAGAAGGCCGTGGCGAAAAAGCCGGTAGCCAAGAAGCCCGCCGCCAAGAAGGCCCCGGCCAAGTCGGTCGCGGTCAAAAAGGCCGCCCCGAAGAAGCCGGCCGCCAAGCCAGCCCCGGTGAAGGCCGCCGCCAAGAAGGCGGCGCCCGCGAAAAAGGTACCCGCAAAGAAATCTGCTGCGACCAGCACCAAGGTCGTGGCGAAAAAGGTTGCCCCGGCCAAGAAGCCGGTGGTCACCAAGGCTCCGGCGAAAGCGCCGGCGGCCGCCAAGGCCGCGGCGACCAAAGCCGCCGCTGCCCCGAAGAAGATCCCGGCTGCCAAACCGGCAGCCGTGAAGCCCGTCGCCAAGCCGACCCTGGCCAGCAAGCCAGCCCCTGCGTCAGCCGCACAGCCCAAGGCCCCCGCCCCCGCGGTGGCCAAGCCGGAAACCCCGGTCAAGGCAGTGGCCAGCAAGCCCACGGTCGAGAAGGCTCCCCCCCCGAACACCCCTCCTGCGGCTCCCCGCAAGGTAGGGAAGGTGGCCGTGGCCGTTGCGGCAAAGCCGCACGAGCCCGCCCCGAAAGGCAAGGTGAAAGTCGTGCAGTACAAGGTTGAATCAGGCAGTGGCCGCCCCATCGTTCCGCCGGGTTACAAGCCGGGCGTGGACGAGGAATACATGAGCCCGCTGCAACTCGAATATTTCCGCCAGCGCCTCCTGCAGTGGCGGGCCGAGCTGGTCGAAGAGTCCAAGCAGACCATCGAGAACCTCAAGGACGAAGTCCGCGACGTCGGTGACGAGGCCGAGCGCGCCACTCGCGAGACCGAAAACTCGCTGGAACTGCGGACCCGTGACCGCTACCGCAAACTGATCAGCAAGATCGACAGTACGCTCAAGCGCGTTGATTCCGGCGACTACGGCTATTGCGTGGACACCGGCGAGGAAATCGGCCTGGAGCGTCTGGAGGCGCGCCTGACCGCGGAACGTACCATCGACGCCCAGGAGCGTTGGGAGCACCTGCAGAAGCAGATGGGCGACTGACGCCCGCCGGGGGCCGCGCACGTCGCGGCCGACGGTGCGACCAGACAGCGCCCCGTGCCGGGGCGTTGTCGTTTGCGGGCGCAAGGTAGGGGGACTGCATTGCGCTCGCGTTGTTGGGGACATGAGCCGATGGGTTTCCCATTGCCAGCGCCAGACCCGAGGGAATTCCGGATCCACGCACCCGTGGGGCGGGAGGAACCGTGCTGGATGACGGTTCCTGCGCGGGGTTTCCCGGTGATGACGTGCTCGCCCACGCGATCGAGGCGTGCATGAACGTAACGCCGGGGCCTGAAGGCATCGTCGCCACGGACGGAGGCTTTGAGCACTTTGTCCGTGAGCATCGGCCGCTGCTGATCGCGTTCCTGCGGCGTCGCGTGTCGGATGACGACGCCCAGGACGTGGCGCAGGAAACGATGGTGCGCCTCATGCGCTATGACGGCCAGCCGCGCGAGGCATTGCGGCCCCTCATGTACCGGATCGGGCTGAATGTCCTGGCCGACCGTGGGCGCCGGGACGCAAGTCGCCTGGCGCACGCCCACGTCAGCCTGGGGGATGACGAGCTGGCGCTCCCTTCAATGGAGCCGACACAGGACGAGCGCGTGGCCCACCAGCAGGCTCTGGTGGCGGTTCGAACCGCGATCCTTCGCCTGCCACCGCGGTGCCGTGAGGTCTACCTGCTTAACCGCATCGAAGGCATGAGCTACACCGAAATCTCAAGGCATTGCAGCATCTCGGTGAAAGCGGTCGAGAAGCATGTTGGCAAGGCCCTTTCACTGCTGCGCGTGCATCTGCGCGGCAACAACGACGGTCACAAGGAGTGGCCATGAACATCAACGAACAGATGCACGATCTCGAAATGGAGCAGCAGGCCGCATGGTGGGTCGCGCGATTGGATGCGCCTGACTGCGGCGCCAGCGAGCGTATGGCTTTCGAGGATTGGCTGGCCCAGTCGCCGGATCACGTCGAGGCCTGGGTCAAGGCCGATGCCATCCATTGGGCGGCTGCGGGGCTGGCAGGGGATGACCTGCTGCAAGCGGCGGCGCGAAAGGCGCGCCGTGAAGGGCGGCAGGTGTTTGCTTCGCGGGTTGGCGTGCGTACTTGGGGTTGGGCGGTCGCAGCCAGCCTGGCGGTGGTTGCCGGCGTACTGGTCTGGCGCGCGCAGCCCGAGGCACCCCTGCCGGAACAGCGGTACGCGACATCCGTGGGCGAGCAACGCACTATTGGACTGTCCGATGGCACCACGTTGCTGCTCGATACCGGTTCTGCCGTGACCGTGCGCCTGGGAGGTCGCCAGCGCGAGGTGGACGTCGACCTCGGGCGGGTGCAGTTGCAGGTCGGGGACGATCCACGCCCCTTCCTGGTGCATGCAGGCGCCACGGTCATCCGCGACATTGGCACCACGTTCCAGGTCAGCCGCGAGGGGGGGGCGGTCAACGTGGGCTTGATGGATGGCGCTGTGGTGGTGTCGGCACCCGCGTCGACCGGCAGGCCGGAAAGCGTGCGCCTGGCGCCCGGTGAGCAGGTGTCGGTCGAGGCGGGCGCGGGCTTTGAGCCGGTGCAGGCGTTCGATATTGCGGTGGCGGAAGGCTGGGCCCAGGGTGAGTTGGTGTTCAAGGAACGCCGATTGGACGCGCTGCTGGCCGAAGCCAACCGCTACTCCCAAACCAAGCTGATCCTGGCCGATCCGGCGCTGGCTGATATCACCGTCAGTGGTGTGTTCCGTGCCGGCAACCAGGAAGCCTTGGTGTCCGCGCTGGAGCGCGGTTGGGGACTGCGTGCCGAGCGTCGCGGGAACAGCGAGATCAGCCTCCACCGTTGACAGCGCTGACAGGTGCTTCCATGTGTGGCTTGGCGTTGCGCGTAGGGTCGCGCTTTCGTAATGTGGGGCGTTTACCCTGACCTGTGACGCCCGCGCATGGCACTGCCGCGCCGCCGCAACGCCTTCGTCCTGACTGCCATGCTGGCCGGCATCCTGCCGACGGCGGTGGCGCAGGTGCATGCCCCGACCGCGCGTGAGGCCCGTACACTGAGCGTGCCCGCGGGAGCGTTGGACGATGCGCTTAAGGCGCTGGCACGACAGGCAGGCATCCAAGTGCTGTATCCGGCGACGCTGGTGGCGCGTCTTCGCTCGCACCCGGTCACCGGTACTCGGACTCCAGGGGATGCATTGGCGATGGTTTTGAATGGCACCGGCCTGCGTGCGGTGCCGGTGGCCGATCGCACCTATGTGCTGGAGCGGATTCCACCCAAGTCCCGCAACACTCCTTCTGCCCCGCGTCCCCGTGATGCCGGTGAGGGTCCGGTCGACGTGGGGCCTGTGACCGTTACTGGCACGCACATTCCCCGGACGCCAGTGGACGGGATCGAAGCCTCGCCCATGACCGGGATCACTCGCGCGCAGATCGAGGCGAGCGGGCACCTTACCCTGTTCGAATTGCTGCGCGAGCAACCGGGCATGGTCGGCCACCATCCGGTGGAAGTGGCTGTGGAGGGCGGCAGTGCCACCCAACAGCCCTTTGCGTCCGCGGCCACGACCAGTCTCTATGCCTTGGGCCCGCGGGCCACGTTGTTCCTGGTTGACGGTCAGCGCGTGGCCAACTACGGGCTGGTTTCCGCCGATCTTGGCGGCCTGGCGGACCTTGCCAGTATTCCTCTGAGCATGGTTGACCGCGTCGAGATCATGCGAGGTGGCGCGTCGGCCATCTATGGTGCCGATGCCATGGCCGGCGTGGTCAACATCATTCTGCGCAAGGATGCCCAGACGCCGACGTTGGTGGTGCGCGGGGGCGGCACCGACTCGGGTGACGCAGGCCAGACGCTAGTATCCATGACGCTCGGTCGCACGTGGGGAGTAGGGGGTGACTTCTTTCTGGGGGGGGAATACTTCAGCAACGACGGCCTGCTGGGAGCGCAGCGGAGCTGGCGTACACGGGACCTTCGCCATTTGCGCCTTGGCGATTGGCGTTACCGACTGGGTTACCGCAATGCCAGTGGCGGATTGATCCAGTCTTATTGCCCGGGCGCTCCCGCCGATTCGGCCCGTAGGTGCATGTTCGACCCGCCGCGATACGAAAGCCTGGAGCCAGAAACGAGGCGCGGCTCGTTGTATGCCAGCGTACGCGCGCCGGTGGGCGAGCGCGCGGAATGGCAGACCAGCTTGCGACTCACGAAAGCGGAGCAGACCCTGTGGCGCGCGCCTTTCCACGCAAGTGTGCTGCTGCCAGACTCACATCCGGACTGGATTGCGGGTATGGAGCGTCTCGACTACGCGTTTTTCGACATCGGGCCGGTCGACAGCGAGACCGATGCGACTTCTTTGGACCTGGCATCGGGACTGAGCGGGTGGCTTGGCGAATGGCAATGGCATGCCAACGCGGCGCATCACCGGAATGAAGTCACCAGCCGTACCCGCGGCCTGGTGCGTGAGACGGCTTTCATCGATGCGGTCTTCGATAACCGCTACCGGTTTGGCGCGAACAACCCGGTGGACCTGTTGGCTGCGATCTCCCCGTCCCTCACCACCCGAGGCACGTCGACGCTGGAACAGGTCAGCATCGGCGCAAACGGGCCGGCGTGGACGATGCGAGGTGGGCAAGCTCAGTTTGCGACCGGCTTAGAGGTGCTGCGTGACGGGCTTGAGCACAATCCGGATGCGCTCATGCTGGCGCATGACGTTGCGCTGGGCCCGCAGAAGATCCGCATTGACGAACACCGTGCGGGAGCTGCGCTCTATGGCGAGCTCAGGTTTCCCGTAGTGGCGCGCTTGCAGGCGGACCTCGCGCTCCGCATGGATTATCGGGAGGGATATGGCAGCCGCTGGTCGCCAAAGTTGGGGCTGAAGTGGAATGTTCTGGATGCCGTCACGCTGCGTGGAACGATGGCGACGGGGTACCGCGCCCCGACTTTGTTTGAGTTGCGCCGGCCCGGTGTCGAGGAGAACTACGACTTTTTCCCATACCAGCCTGGCTTTGGTGAATGCCAGCATGTTGTGGCTGATCCGCAACTGGGGACGTATTGCCTTCTGTTGCGCGGGTCAATGGAGAATCGTGATCTGAAGCCGGAGACCTCTTCCAGCCAGACGCTGGGGGTCGTGTGGGCATCCGGGGAGCGATTCCAGCTGAGTTTTGACTACTTCCGGATCAGTCGCCATGACGAGATCCTGCCGATCAGCGCGGCCGACGATGCCGGAGCCTCCCCACGCTCACTGGTCCGCAATGCCGCGGGACGACTGGTTGGCATCAACGACTACTATGCAAACGTCGGCGACAGCGACATGCGCGGGTTTGAAGGCGCCATGCAGTATAGGTGGCATACGCGCACGCTGGGCGGCTTCGGGATCCGCGGCAGTGCGTATTTCCTGGATCGGCTGGAGCGCCGGCGATTCCCTGGCGCGCCCACGCTGGACCATGCTGGCTTTCGCGTGCCGCGTCACAGCCTGCTTGGCGCGGTGGATTGGAATATCGGGGCTTGGACACACACGCTGCACTGGCGGCGTGCGGGTTCGATGCGCATCCATGCACCCGACAAGCCTTGCCGGGAGAAGAATATGGAGCAGGGGCGCTGCGTCACCCCCGGCTTCAGCCTGTTCGACCTCAACATGGACTACGACGCATCACCGCAGTGGCGTCTCTCGTTCAACGCGCGCAATGTGCTCGGCCGCGAACCGGTGAGCTATGACGTGGAACACGCAGGCTATGATTTTGCCGTTGACGACCCGCGTGGGCGTTACTACCTGTTGAGCGCGACATACCGCTTCTGACCCGGGGTAGGGAGGGGTGCTCTTTGTCACGTTGGAGCACTGTGGCGCCAACAGCGCCGCGCAGTTTCCCAACGGAGTCATGAATGATGCAATCCGCGGTAGACAACGCACGTGCCTCATCCGAAGGCACCCACGCCCATCGTCCTGCCCATCTGAGTCGCGCAATCGCGACGGCGCTGCTCGTCGGCAGCATGCTCCCAGGTGCGGCCTTGGCGCAGAATGCTTACGTTGAATCTGGCAAGGCTGGAGACGCCAATAGCTGGCGCACCATCGAATTCAACAACGATTGGGGCCTTGCCGCGATGAACGCGCACCATGCGTATGCGCGTGGCCTCACGGGTCATGGCGTCCGTTTGGGCATCTTCGACAGCGGCGCCGACCTGCGCCATGGCGAATTTGCGGGGAAGCAGCACACCAGTCTGCGCGTGGCCGATGCAGGCTGCGAGCAGGAAGGCGTGCTGGGCGGTCCGGAAGCGTGTTTCTACACGGAAGGCGATCGCGCCAGCGTTGAGTACCTTGAGTTCACCGACGCTGATCGCGCGCTGGTCGATCTGCTGGTGCGGTTCGGCTACCTCAATCCGCGCGCGCCGCAGATCCTGGAATCGTGGGCGGGCTTCAGCTACGGCACGCATGGAACACACGTTGCCGGTTCGATGCTGGCCAACCGTGATGGTGCCGGTACCCACGGTGTGGCCTATGGCTCGAATCTCACTACGGCTCGCCTGTTCTCCAACAGCTACTCAGACGTGACCGCGCTGCTTTCAGGCATCTTCGGCGTCGACTTTGGCGGCATCGAGCTGGCGATCGGCCCGAGCAGCGAAGCAGTGGCCGGCATGTACGACGGCATGGCCGCGGCAGGCGTCCGCGCCATCAACCATAGCTGGGGTTTGGCCTACGAGCCCACCACCGCTGCGCAGATGGATTACCTCTATAACCTGCCGGGCGTCGCCGAATACTTTTCCACCTACACCCAGCCGTCGCTGGACCGCGGCATGTTGCAGGTTTGGGCCGCGGGCAATGGCTATGGCGACATCGCAGGAATCTACGCCACGCTGCCGCGCTATGTCGAGGGGCTGGAGCAGTACTGGCTGAGTGTCGCCAACCTCAACAGCAGCGGCGTGCTTGACGAAAGCTCCAGCATCTGCGGTCTGAGCAAGGACTGGTGCGTGACCGCGCCGGGCACCGACATCACTTCCACGGTGGTCGGCGGCGACATCCAAGGCGAAGTGATCCGCGATGAGGAAGGGAACGTCATCGGCTTCAACGTTACCGGCGAGACTCCTGAGTTTGGTTACGGGGACTTGACGGGTACGTCGATGGCCGCACCGCACGTGACCGGGGCGCTCGCCCTGCTGATGGAGCGCTTCCCGTACCTGAGCAATCCGCAGGTGCGTGACGTGCTGCTGACCACCGCAACCGACCTTGGCGCGGCCGGCGTGGACGAGATCTACGGTTGGGGCCTGGTCGACCTTCGCAAGGCCATCGAGGGTCCGGGTCTGCTGCGGGTGGACACGAATGTGGTGATGAACCAGCGTGCGGGTGGCGCCAAGGTATGGGCAGGGGGCGCGTGGGACGATTGGACCAACAACATCGGCGGTCCCGGTCGCCTGACCAAGTCCGGCGTCGGCTGGCTGCGGTTGAGTGGCGATAACACCTTCGCTGGCGCGAGCGTCGAGCAGGGCATCCTAGAGTTGAATGGCCGCAATGTGCTGAGTTCCTCGGTAAAGGTCAATGGCGGCGTGCTGATGCTCAACGGGGCGCTGGTCGATACCGATCTGGCGGTCAACCGCGGTGTGGCAGTGGTCAATGGCGTGCAGGAGGGGGGCACCACTCTGGTTGGCCGCGATGGCATGATTGGCGGCAGCGGCACGCTGTCCTCCACGCGCGTGGCGGGCGCCATCGCACCAGGTAACTCGATCGGTACCCTGACCATCAACGGCAGCTACAGCCAGGCCGCGGGCTCGACGTTCCACGCGGAGTTGTCGGCACCCAGCTCGGCAGACCTGCTCAATGTGACTGGGGCTGCGACATTGGAAGGCGGACGCCTGCAATTGCTGCGTGGCGCTGGCGTGTACCGTGTGGGCCAGCAATACAACTTGCTGCAAGCCGCGGGTGGCCTCACCGGCCAGTTCACCACGCTGGACAGCAGCATGTTTTCGCCGTTCCTGTCGTTCCAGACGCAATACTCCGTCAATGGCCTGTCGCTGGACGTCGCACGCGGCATGGCGATTGCCGCCTCTGGCAGTACCGCCAACCAGCGCGCGGTCGGTGGCAGCATTGACGCCATGGCCGACAGCGCAGAGGCGTTTGTTGCGGTCAGCCAGCTGTTCCCGGAGCAGGCGCGCTCGGCATTGGACCAGCTTAGCGGCGAACTGCATGCTAGCACCCGTTCGGTACTGGTAGAGGCGAGCCGCCACCTGCGCGACGCCGCACTGACCCGTGCTCAGATCGTGGGCGGCGACTTCGCAGCGCAGGATGCCGATGCCGAAGGCGAGTCAGCCGCGTGGGTGCAGGTGCTGCGTAACGGCGGTAGCCTGCATGCCGACGGCAATGCCGGCCGGGTGGACTACAACGGCGATGCGACGCTGCTGGGCTTCGATCACCGATATGCGACGGGCTGGCGGGTCGGCGTGCTGGGTGGCAAGGGCCGCATCGACAATAAACTGCCTAGCCGGGGTTCCGAGGGTGATGTGACCAGCCGGCAGGTGGCGGTGCATGCGGGTCAGTCATGGGGTGGCTTCGGCCTGAGCGGCGGCCTGTCCTATGCATGGCATGACGTGGACGTGGATCGCAAGGTGTCTTTCGAGGGCCTGCAGGATCGCACCCGCGCTGACTACCAGGCGGAGACCCGTCAGGTCTTCATCGATGCGGGTTTCCGCTTTGGTGGCCAGTCGTGGCAGCTGGAGCCCTATGCACAGTACGCACGGGTCGAGGTGCAGGCGGATGGTTTCACTGAGGCGGGTGGGGTTGCCGCACTTTCTGGGTCCGATGCCGAAAGCGCCGTGGACCTGGGCACGGTTGGTCTGCGTTTCAATGCAGGCCTGAAGGGAGCGCAGCAGTCGCAGGAATGGCTGAGCGTGCGAGGCGCGATTGCCCGTCGCCATGTCTCCGGCGACCGTATGCCGACCACCGCGATGGCTTGGGCGGACGACAACGCATTCACTGTGCGGGGTGCGACGTTGGCCAAGGATGCGGACGTGGTAGAAGCCGGTATCGGCGCGCGTCTGAGCGCCAACAGCCTGCTGGAGTTCCATTACAGCGGCCAGTTTGGCGACGAAATCCGAGACCACGGCGCAAGCGCTCGGTTCTCGGTGCGATTCTGAGTCTAAGGAGCTGATGGGAAGCAGGGGCGGCGAAAGCCGCCCTTGCTCTTCATGGGCAAAACTATGGGGCGGCTGGAGTTTGCGCCCGCCGGTGATTATCGCAGGTCACCTAGATTCAATCGACGCAGTTGAGGGGCGAGTCGTGAGGTCAGCGCGACCACCGCCAGCGTCATGCTGCCGCCAAAGATCACCGACGGCACGAGCCCCAGCAGCCGCGCCGCCACACCCGATTCGAACGCGCCCAATTCATTGGACGAGCCAATGAAGATGCCGTTGATCGAAGCCACGCGGCCGCGCATATGGTCGGGCGTGGACAGCTGAAGAATGGTGGAGCGCACCACCACCGACACGCTGTCGCACATGCCGGACATCATCAACAGCGCGGCCGACAGCCAGAAATGGCGCGACAGGGCGAAGCCGATGATGCACAGACCGAATCCGGCGACGGCGGCCAGCAACAGCCGCCCCGCATTGCGGTCCGGCGGATGCCGGGCCAGCCAGATGCCAACGAGGACCGCGCCCGCGGCCGGCGCGGCGCGCAGGATGCCGAGCGCCTCCGGTCCGTAGTGGAAGACGTCGCTGATGAAGGCGGGCAGCAACGCCACGGCGCCGCCGAACAGCACCGAGAACATGTCGAGTGCCTGCGCGCCGAGGATGACCTGGTTGCTGAAAACGAAGCGAAGGCCTTCGCCGATGCTGCGGAAGATCGGGGCGCGCTCTCTGGGCAGCGGCGGCTCCGACACGCGCAGGCTGATGATGGCGATCGCCGCGGCCATCGCCAGCGCCGCCGCGACGAGGTAGGCGGTGGTCTTGCCGCCCAGCGCCACCAGCACGCCGCCCAGTGCGGGGCCGACCACCAGCCCCGTCTGCATCACCACGCTGCTGATGCCCGCGCCGCGTGCATAGGCCTCGCGGGGCAGCACGCGGGCAAACAGCGACATGTACACCGGGGCCAGGAACGCGCGCACCACGCCATTGCAGGCAATTGCCGCGTAGATCGTGGCAGTGCCCAGCGCCGGCACGCTGCCATGGGCCACGCCGGCCAGCACCAGCGTGGTCGCACACAAGCCCAGGCACGCGGCCATACCCAGCTTGCGCCGTGGGAGATGGTCCACGGCGTAGCCGGCGAACAGGGCGAAGGCGATATAGGGCAGCACCTCCGCCAGGCCGATCAGACCCAGCGACAGCGTGTCGCGGGTGAGCTCGTAGATGTGCCAACCGACCGTGACCGCCACGATCTGGTACGACAGCATCGCCAGCAGCCGGTAGCCGAGCAAGCCGAGGAAGGCCGGGTTGCGCAGCACCGTGGCCACCCCCGGCATCGCGGCGCTCACAGCGTGGCTTGGGCCTTGTCGCGGATGAAGCCGAGCAGGGCCGTCAGGCCGTTGCTGCGACTGGGCGAGAGGTGCTTGGCCAAGCCTATGTCGGCGATGTAGTCGGCCTCGGTGGCGAGGATCTCACGTGCGCTGCGGCCCGAGTACACACGCAAGGCAAGGTAGACCAGGCCAGAAACGATGGCCGAGTCACTGATGGCGTGGAAATCCAGCCGGTCGGCGTTGCCTTCGGCCACGATCCAGACCAGCGACTGGCAACCGTGCAGGCGGTTGTCCTCCACCTTCCACTCGGCGGGGAGGTCGGGCAGCTTGCGGCCCAAGTCGATCAGGTACTGGTAGCGCTCGGCCCAGTCGCTGAAGAACGCGAACTCCTCGCGGATGGCGGCCTGGGCTTCAGCGGCGGTGGGCTCGAGCGGGAAGGGGGAGTCAGCCATGCGTCAGTCCCCTCAGGCCCGGCGCCAGCGCACGCCCTGTGGCGTGTCTTCCAGCACGATGCCTTCCGCGGCGAGCTGATCACGAAGGGCGTCGGCACGGGCGAAGTCGCGTGCCTTCTTGGCGGCGGTGCGCTCGTCCACCAGCGATTGGATGCGGGCGTCGTCATCGCCACTGGCGCCGCGCGCGAACCACGCTTCCGGCGCCTGTTGCAGCAATCCCAGCGCCCGTCCCGCGCCAAGCAGGTCGGCCTTGGCCTGTCGCAGGTTCGCAGTCACTTCAGCGCTGCGTTCACCCTTTGAGGCGTCTGCCTGGGCGAGCATCTGCCGTGCGCCCGCCGCGATGCGCGCCACTTCAGCCAGCGCCTGCGGCGTATTGAGGTCGTCGTCCAGCGCCGTTTCGATGGACTCGGGAATGACGGCTTCGGCATTCGCGTCGGCGGTGTTTGCGCTGCCGGCGGGCAGCGCGGCGTCAATGTCCCGCAGCGTCCCGTACAGGCGGTCCAAGGTGCGGATACTCTGCTCGATCAGGTTGTCCGACCAGTCCAGCGGCTGACGGTAATGCGCCGAAAGCAGGGCATAGCGCAGCGCCTCGGGTGGGTGCGCGCGTACCAGGTCGTGGATCTTTTCAATGTTGCCCAGTGACTTGCTCATCTTGGCGCCGCCAAAGTTGAGCATGCCGTTGTGCAGCCACCAGCGTGCGAACGGCTTGCCGCCGTGGGCGCACTCGCTCTGCGCGATTTCGTTCTCGTGGTGCGGGAACTGCAGGTCGACGCCGCCGGCATGGATGTCGATGGTTTCACCCAGGTGCGCGGCTGCCATGGCCGAGCACTCGATGTGCCAGCCCGGGCGGCCCACGCCCCACGGCGAGTCCCAGCCCGGCAGGTCGTCGGTGGAGGGCTTCCACAGCACGAAGTCGCCGGCGTCGCGCTTGTACGGCGCGACCTCGATGCGGGCACCGGCCAGCATCTCTTCCGTATCGCGGCGCGAGAGTTTGCCGTAACCGTCGAAGCTGCCCACCGCGAACAGCACGTGGCCCTCGGCGGCGTAGGCGTGGCCTTCGGCGATGAGGCGCTCGATCATCGCGATGATCTGCGGAATGTGGCGGGTGGCTTCCGGCTCGATGTCCGGCGGCTGCACGCCCAGCGCGGTCATGTCCTCGCGGTAGGCGGCGGCGAAGCGGTCGGTGATGGCCGAGATCGGCACGCCCTGTTCGCGCGCGGCGTTGTTGATCTTGTCGTCCACGTCCGTGATGTTGCGGGCGTAGGCGAGGCTGCCGTAGCGGCGGCGCAGTACGTTGGCCAGCACCCCGAACACCACCGGGCCGCGACCGTTGCCGATGTGGACGTAGTTGTAGACCGTCGGGCCGCAGACATACATGGTCACGCGGGCAGGATTGGCGGGGACGAAGGGTTCGACCCGGCGGGTCAGGCTGTTGTAGAGGTGCAGGCTCATGGGGGCTACGGCAGTGGACAGACCATTGTAGCGGGGAGCCACGGGGCGCGTGGCGGCGCGGGCCGGGGCTGGGGCTGGGGCGGTCGGCGGCCCTCCCTTGGCCGTTGGGGTGACAGCAGGGGTTCAGCCCACGGGTGGTCTCACCGACTACACTTCCACGCCATGCCTATGCCCGTCGTTCGTCACGCTACCCGCTCGGCCGCGCTTTGCGCGCTGCTGGGGCTGTGCGCCGGGATGGCGCAGGCGCAGGACGCCACGGTTCTGCAGACCGAGAACGTGCGGTACGACTACGCACAGGTGTTGCGGGTGACGCCGGTCTACCAGACGTTGAAGGCCACGCGCGTGGAGCAGCGGTGCGACCCGGTTGGCAAGGCGGACACCCGAATCGGCCGGGTGGTGGGCGCGGTGAAGGGCGCGCTGACGCGCGACGAGGCCGAGGCGCAGGGCGACTGCCGCCCGGTCCCGGTGGAGCGGGAGTTCCGCCGGCCCATCGCGTACGACGTCGACTATGTCTACAAGGGCTCCCGCTACCGGTCCCGCCTGCCGGAGGATCCCGGCAACCGCCTTCGCATCCGCATTGGCATCACCCCGGCGGTGCCCGGCGTCCGGACCCGTTGATCCGGCCGGGCCTTCGCCCATCGGACTATTGCCCCCGTCGCCGCTACGTGCGAGCATTCGCCCCCTCATGAACGCCTTCTACGCCGACGCCGACGTCTTGACCTCCGCCTGGATGGCGGCGGGGATGACCTCGCGCGCGCGTCGACCGTTGCCTCCCAACTTGGCTGGGTGACGGCGCACGCCGTTCGTGAACGCAACATCACACACGAAAAGCCCAGCCTCAGTGCTGGGCTTTTTTGTTTTCAGTTTCAGTCGCAACCGACCCCGCCGCCGCACCGTCACCTGGAACCCCCGATGACTTCCCACCTCAAGCATTTCCTGAACACCCAGGACTGGTCCCGTACGGACCTCGATGCGCTGCTGACCCAGGCGGCCCTGTTCAAGCAACACAAGCTGGGCGATGCGCTGAAGGGCAAGTCGATCGCGCTGGTGTTCTTCAACCCGTCCATGCGCACCCGCACCAGCTTTGAACTGGGCGCATTCCAGTTGGGTGGCCACGCGGTGGTGCTGCAGCCGGGCAAGGATGCGTGGCCGATCGAGTTCAACCTCGGCACGGTCATGGACGGTGACACCGAGGAGCACATCGCCGAAGTGGCGCGCGTGCTGGGTCGTTATGTGGACCTGATCGGCGTGCGCGCCTTCCCGAAGTTCATCGACTGGGCGTACGACCGCGAGGACATCGTGCTGAAGTCGTTCGCCAAGTACTCGCCGGTGCCGGTGATCAACATGGAGACGATCACCCACCCGTGCCAGGAACTGGCGCATGCGCTGGCGCTGCAGGAGCACTTCGGCACTACCGACCTGCGTGGCAAGAAGTACGTGCTGACGTGGACCTACCACCCTAAGCCGCTCAACACCGCGGTGGCCAACTCGGCGCTGACGATCGCCACGCGCCTGGGCATGGACGTGACCCTGCTGTGCCCCACGCCCGATTACATCCTCGACGAGCGCTACATGGGCTGGGCGGAGCAGAACGTGGCCGAGAGCGGCGGTTCGCTGACCGTCAGCCACGACATCCAGAGCGCCTATGCCGGCGCGGACGTGGTGTACGCCAAGAGCTGGGGCGCGCTGCCGTTCTTCGGCAACTGGGTGCCGGAGAAGCCGATCCGCGACCAGTACCAGCACTTCATCGTCGATGAGCAGAAGATGGCGCTGACCAACAACGGCGTCTTCAGCCACTGCCTGCCGCTGCGCCGCAACGTCAAGGCCACCGACGCGGTGATGGATTCGCCGCAGTGCATCGCGATCGACGAGGCCGAGAACCGCCTGCACGTGCAGAAGGCGGTGATGGCTGCTTTGATCGGGCAGTGAACCGCCGGCCTCCGTGATCTCCGGCTCACCCCGGGGTCGCCGTTGACGGGGCCTGAAGGTCCGGGCGTCGACCCTATCCGATTGCTATTTCTTTCCAACTCCTTGTTTCTTGGCCCCGCGCGAGCGGCGGCACCCCAACCGAGAACCTCCCCCATGAGCAAAGACATCGTCCTCGCCTTTTCCGGCGGCCTCGACACCAGCTTCTGCGTGCCTTACCTGCAGGAGCGTGGCTGGAACGTGCATACCGTGTTCGCCGACACCGGTGGCGTGGACGCCGAAGAGCGTGCCTACATCGAGGCCCGCGCGGCCGAGCTGGGTGCGACGTCGCACGTCACCGTCGACGGTGGCCCGGCGATCTGGAACGGCTTCGTCAAGTCGTTCGTGTGGGCGGGCGAGGGCTACCAGGGCCAGTACCCGCTGCTGGTATCCGACCGTTACCTGATCGTCGATGCCGCGCTGCAGCGCTGCGCCGAGCTGGGCACCAAGGCCATCGCCCACGGGTGCACGGGCATGGGCAACGACCAGGTGCGTTTCGACCTGGCGGTGAAGGCCTCGGGTGACTACGAGATCGTGGCGCCGATCCGCGAGATCCAGAAGGAACACACCCAGACCCGCGCCTACGAGCAGAAGTACCTGGAGGAGCGTGGTTTCGGCGTGCGCGCCAAGCAGCAGGCCTACACCATCAACGAGAACCTGTTGGGCCTGACCATGTCGGGCGGCGAGATCGACAAGTGGCAGGCGCCGGGCGAGGGCGCGGTGGGCTGGTGCAAGCCGCGCGCCGAGTGGCCGACGGCTCCGCTGCGCGTGCGCCTGAGCTTCGTCAACGGCGAGGCCGTGGCGCTGGACGGCGAGAAGATGGACGGCCACCGCATCCTGGCCAAGCTCAACGGCCTGTTCGCCCAGTATGGCGTGGGTCGCGGCCTGTATACCGGCGACACCACCATCGGCCTGAAGGGCCGCATCATCTTCGAAGCCCCCGGCCTGGCCGCGCTGCTGACCGCACACCGCGCATTGGAAGAGGCGGTGCTGACCAAACAGCAGAACCGCTTCAAGCCCGAGGTGGCGCGCAAGTGGGTGGAGCTGGTGTACGAGGGCTTCTTCCATGACCCGTTGAAGACCGACCTGGAGGCGTTTCTGGCGTCCAGCCAGTCGACCGTGAACGGCGACGTGGTGCTGGAAACGGAGGGCGGCAGCGTCGGCGCCGTGGCCGTGGAGTCGGCGCACATCCTCAATGCCAAGGGCGCGACCTACGCGCAGTCGGCGGACTGGGGCGTGGCCGAGGCCGAGGGCTTCATCAAGCTGTTCGGCATGAGCAGCACGCTGTGGGCCGAGGTCAACCGCAAGTAACGATCTGGCGTAATGGCGCAGCGCACCTGCGCCGTCAGTCCGTTTCTTTCCCCAATCCAGACCGGTGCGACGGACCGCACCCTACGAGGTAGCCCCTACGACCATGTTGGACCAGGTCCTGAAACATCTTGAAGTGCTGGTGTCCCACGACACCCGCAACCCGCCGCGCCTGATCGGCACCGGTGGGATGTTCGACTACATCCGCTCGCAGTTGCCGGATTTCCGCATCGAGGTCACGGACCACGGTGCGGGCGCGGTGTCGCTGCTGGCCGTGCGGGGCAACCCGCGGCGCGTGTTCAACGTGCACATGGATACCGTGCCGGACTCCCCGGCATGGAGCGCCGACCCGCACGTGCTGCGGGTCACGGGCGACCGTGCCATCGGACTGGGCGCCTGCGACATCAAGGGGGCAGCGGCGGGCCTGTTGGCCGCGGCTGCCCTCACCGAAGGCGACGCTGCCTTCTTGTTTAGCACCGACGAGGAGGCTAACGATCCGCGCTGCATTGCCGCGTTCCTGGCGCGCGAGCATGGCTTTGCCGAGGCCATCGTGGCCGAGCCGACACAGTGCGAGGCGGTGCTGGCGCACCGGGGCATCAGTTCAGTGCTGATGCGCTTCCGGGGTGCAGCGGGGCACGCCTCGGGCGCCAACGCCATGCAGGCCAGTGCACTGCACCAAGCCATGCGCTGGGGCAACCGCGCGCTGGACTTCGTCGAATCGCAGGCGCACCAGCGTTTTGGTGGGCTGACCGGCCTGCGCTTCAACATTGGCAAGGTCGAAGGCGGGATCAAGGCGAACATGATCGCGCCCAGTGCCGAGGTCCGCTTTGGTTTTCGTCCGTTGCCCTCGATGTCGATCGATGGCCTGCACGAGAAGTTTGGCACCTTGATCGAAGCTGGCGCCATCGAGCGGTATGAAGAGACCTTCCGCGGCCCCTCGCTGCCCGCCGGGGACGTGGCGCATGCCGAGGAAAACCGGTTGGCCGCGCGTGACCTGGCCGATGCGCTGGGGCTTCCCATCGGGAACGCCGTCGATTTCTGGACCGAGGCCTCGCGGTTCTCGGCTGCGGGCCTGACCGCGATTGTCTACGGCCCGGGCGACATCGCCCAGGCGCACACCGCCGACGAATGGGTCTCGCTGGACCAGCTTCGTCGCTACTCCGAATCCGTCACCCGGATCCTTGCCGGGCATACCACGCAATGAACGACGCTCACGACATCCAGACCCGCCAGACCATCGTCCGCCTGCTCTCGAGCATGGCCGGCGCGAAGGAAATCTCGCAGTACCTCAAGCGCTTTTCGCAGCTCGACGCCAAGAAGTTCGCGGTGGTCAAGGTCGGCGGCGCGGTCCTGCGCGACGACATCGACGCGCTGACCTCGTCGCTGGCGTTCCTGCAGGACGTGGGACTGACGCCCATCGTGATCCACGGCGCGGGCCCGCAGCTGGACCAGGAATTGTCCGCGGCAGGCATCGAAAAGCAGACCGTCAACGGCCTGCGCGTGACCTCGCCGGAGGCATTGGCCATCGTGCGCCGCGTGTTTCATGCGCAGAACCTCCGACTGGTCGAGGCGCTGCAGGCATTCGATGCGCGCGCCACCTCGATCGTTTCGGGCGTGTTTGAGGCTGAATACCTGGATCGCGACACCCTCGGGCTGGTGGGCGAGGTCAATCGCGTGCACCTGGCCTCGATTGAAGCAGCGCTCAATGCCGGCTCGATCCCGGTGATCGCCAGCCTGGGCGAAACCGCGGGCGGGCAGATCCTCAACGTCAATGCCGACTTCGCCGCCAATGAGCTGGTGCAGGTGCTGCAGCCCTACAAGATCGTTTTCCTGACCGGGACCGGCGGCCTGTTGGACGACAATGGCAAGGTGATCGACTCGATCAACCTGTCCACCGAGTACGAGCACCTGATGGCGCAGCCGTGGATCAACGGCGGCATGCGGGTGAAGATTGAACAGATCAAAGACCTGCTGGACAAGCTTCCGCTGACCTCGTCGGTGTCCATCACACGTCCGGATGAGCTGGCCAAGGAGCTGTTCACGCACAAGGGCTCGGGCACCCTGATCCGGCGCGGCGAGCGCGTGCTGAGCGTGGACAGTTGGGGGCAGCTGGACCTGGCGCGATTGCGTGAACTGATTGAATCGGCATTCGGTCGCAAGCTGCTGCCGGACTACTTTGAGCGCACCCAACTGCATCGCGCCTACGTGAGCGAGAACTACCGCACCGCGGTGATCCTCACCAACGAAGGTGGCTACACCTACCTGGACAAATTCGCGGTGCTGGACGAGGCGCAGGGCGAGGGCTTGGGTCGCGCCGTGTGGCAGGTCATGCGTGAGGAGAATCCGCGACTGTTCTGGCGTTCGCGCCAGGGCAACCCGGTCAATGCCTTCTACCACGTCGAGTCCGACGGCAGCATCAAGCAGGGGCCATGGCGGGTATTCTGGTACGGCATGGAGGCCTTCGACGACATCCGCTGGTGCGTGGAGCATTGCGACAGTCGCCCGGCGACGTTGAAGGGGTAGGGGATGACGGCACGAACCGCCTCGCCCGACTGGGTCACGCCGACATTGCGCGGCGAACACGTGTCGCTCGAGCCGCTGCAGAGGGAGCATGCCGAAGGCCTGCGTGTGGCCCTGGGCGACGGAGAGCTGTCCCGCTGCTGGTACACGAACGTGCCGGCACCGGCGGACGTCGAGCGCTATATCGACGCGGCCTTAGCCATGCGCGATGGACGGCAGGTGTTGCCGTTCGTGGTGCGGGATGGCGCGGGCATGATCGTCGGGTCGACCCGGTACTACGACATCGATCCCTCGGTGCCCAACCTGAGCATCGGCTACACGTGGTACGCCCCGCATGCCCAGCGAACCGGCGTGAACACAGAAGCGAAGATGCTGTTGCTTGGCCATGCCTTCGAGGCGCTGGGCTGCATCGCGGTCCGCTTCGAAACGAGCTGGTTCAACCATGCGTCGCGGGCGGCCATCACGCGGCTGGGCGCCAAACAGGACGGCGTGCTGCGCAACGACAAGCGTCATGGTGACGGCAGTCCCCGCGACACCGTCATCTTTTCCATCATCGAATCGGAATGGCCGGCAGTGAAGCAGCACCTGCTGGCCAAGCTGCAAGGGCATCGCAATGGTTGAAGCATCATCCCCCATCAGGCTTGGCATCGTCGGTGCCCGTGGCTACGTCGGCGCGGAGTTGATCACGCTGGTGGCCCGTCATCCGCGCTTCGAACTGGCGTTCGTGTCCTCGCGCG
Source organism: Lysobacter olei (assembly GCF_054777355.1). Classification (NCBI taxonomy): domain Bacteria; kingdom Pseudomonadati; phylum Pseudomonadota; class Gammaproteobacteria; order Lysobacterales; family Lysobacteraceae; genus Lysobacter; species Lysobacter olei. The sequence goes on from NZ_BAAHAT010000009.1 coordinate 80,562, forward strand.
AGCTGGCGGGGCAGCGGGTCGCTGAGCACAACGCGGCCTATCACGGCGATTTGCGGTACAGCGCGCCTTCGAACGGCGAGCTGCCGGCGCTGGACGCGGATGCGGTCGTGCTGGCGCTGCCCAACGGCAAGGCGGCCGATTGCGTAGCCGCATTCGATGCGGCTGGCGTGGACACAGTGATCATCGACCTGTCGGCGGACTATCGATTTGACGACGGCTGGTACTACGGCCTGCCGGAGCTGACACGCGCTAGCTACCGCGGCCAGCGCCGCATCAGCAATCCCGGTTGCTACGCCACGGCCATGCAGTTGGCGATCGCGCCGATGCTGGACGTACTGGCAGGCCCGGTGCAGTGCTTTGGCGTGTCGGGCTATTCCGGGGCCGGCACCTCGCCCTCGGACAAGAACGATCCCGAAAAACTGCGTGACAACCTGATGCCCTATGCCCTGGTCAACCACGTGCACGAACGCGAGGTGACCCGCCAGCTTGGACACACAGTCGAGTTCATGCCGCACGTGGCACCGCATTTTCGCGGCATCACCCTGACCGCCAACCTGCACCTGTCGCGCCCGATGGGCCACGATGAGGTCCTGGCGCGCTATCACGAGCGGTACGCCAGCGAGCCGCTGGTGCGTGTGCACGACGATGCCCCTTGGGTCAGCCGCATCGCAGGAGCCCACCACGTCGATATCGGTGGCTTTGCCCTGTCCGAGGACGGTCGCCGCCTGGTGGTGGTCGCCACGGAGGACAACCTGCTCAAGGGCGCGGCCACCCAGGCCTTGCAGAACCTCAACCTGGCCTTCGGGCTGGACGAGTTGACCGGTATTTCCACCGGCAACGATTGATTCGAAGGAAGATTCGCCCATGACCCAGTTGCTCTGGCAGAAACCCGGCGTAAAGGTGGACGAGCGCATCCAGCGCTTCCTTGCGGGCGAGGACGTGATCCTCGATCGGGAGTTCTTCCTGTTCGACATCCAGGCCAGTCGTGCGCACGCCGAGGGCCTGCAGCAGATCGGCATCCTGACGGCGGACGAGCTGGATGGCATCCGTCGCGAGCTGGCGGTGCTGGCCGATGACTTCAGCGCCGGTCGGTTCGTGCTGGACGAGCAGTTCGAGGACGGCCATTCCGCCATCGAGGCCCGCCTGATCGATCGCTTGGGTGACACCGGTCGCCGCATCCACACCGGCCGCAGCCGCAATGACCAGGTGCTCGTCGCCACCCGCCTGTGGTTGAAGGACCGACTGGCCCGCGTGGCCGCGCTGTGCCGCGAATGCGCCGAGGTGGCCCTGGCGCGTGCCACGGCGGAGGCGTCTCTGCCGATACCCGGCTACACCCACCTGCAGCGCGCGATGGTGTCGTCGGCGGGCATGTGGTGGGGGGCGTGGACCGAAGGTTTCATCGACGACGCGGTGCGAGCACGCGACACCCTGGCGTGGGTGGATGCCAATCCGCTGGGTAGTGCGGCCGGCTACGGCGTCAACCTGCCCTTGGCGCGTGACCACACCACGCAGGCGCTTGGCTTTGGCCGCATGCAGGTGGCGGCCACCTATGCGCAACTGTCGCGGGGCAAGTTCGAGATGGCCGCGATTGATGCATTGGGCGCGGCGCTGCTGGACGTGCGTCGGTTGGCATGGGACCTGAGCCTGTTCACCAGCGCCGAATTCGGCTTCGTTGCATTGCCGGCGGAGTACACCACCGGCAGTTCGATCATGCCCAACAAGCGCAACCCCGACGTGGTCGAACTGATGCGCGCCAGTTACTCCGCTGTCGCAGCGGCGCGCACCGAAATCGAACAGTTGCTGTCGCTGCCGTCGGGTTACCACCGCGACCTGCAGTTCTCCAAGGGCGCGATTTTCCACGCCTTCGGGCGCGGACTCGGCGCGCTGGAACTGCTGCCTGACCTGCTGCGCAACCTGGAATGGAAGCCCGAGCGGATGCGGGCGGCGCTGGATCCTTCGATGTACGCCACCGACCTGGCCGTGGATCTTGCGCGCCAGGGCATGCCGTTCCGCGATGCGTACAAGCAGGCGGCCGACCCGGCTCGTTGGGCGGAAGGCGACCCCGAGGCGAGCCTGGTGGCGCGCGTTTCGCCCGGCGCCGCGGGCGACCTGCGGCTGGACGTGCTGCAGCAACGACTGGACGCCCTGCGATGAGCGCCGCGGCAGGGGATTTCACCGGCCAACCCCTGCCGTCGTGGCGCCGCGCCGTGCTCAAGGTGGGTAGCAGCCTGTTGGCCGGGTTCCCTGATCAGGGCATCGACGGCGGGCTGGATGCCCGCCACGCGAAGGGATTGGCCGCCTTCATTTCGCAGGCCTGCCTGCAGGGGCGTGAGGTGGTGGTCGTGTCCTCCGGGGCCGTTGCCGCAGGGCGTGGTCGCGTGGCCACGGGCGGGGACGGCCTGGTGCTGCGTCAGGCGCTGGCGGCGTTGGGACAGGCCTCGCTGATCGCATTTTGGCAGTCACTTTCGCCCGCTCCGGTGGCGCAAGTGCTTCTGACGCACGATGACCTGCGCAATCGTCGCCGCTACCTCAACGCACGCGAATCGCTGCAGGAATTGCTGCGCCTGGGCGCGCTGCCGGTCATCAACGAGAACGATACCGTCGCAGTGGACGAGCTCAAGCTCGGCGACAACGACAATCTCGCCGCCGCGGTGGCTTCGCTGGTCGAGGCGGATTTGCTGCTCATCGCCACCGACATCGGTGGGCTGTACAGCGCGCACCCGCAGCGCGACCCGAATGCACGTCCCCTCACCTTCGTCGACGACGTAACGCCGGCACTGCTGGAAGCTGCTAGCGGGGGCGCGGGGCGCCTAGGTACGGGCGGCATGCGGACCAAGCTCGAAGCGGCTGCCAAAGCCGCCACGGCCGGCATCGCGACGGCGCTGTTTTGCGGGCGTGATGACGCCGTGGTGCAGGCGCTGTCGCGCGGCACCCTCCATGGCACGCTGATCGCCGGCCACGGCGACCGGTTGCGCGCGCGCAAGCAGTGGCTCAGGCATGCGCCGACCTCGGGCGTGCTGAGCGTGGATGAAGGCGCGGAGTCAGCGCTGTATCGACGAGGCGCCTCGCTGTTGCCCGGGGGCGTGGTCGCCGTGGAAGGCGAATTCCGGCGCGGTGATATCGTCGAAGTGCGCGCCGCGGCCACCGGGCACGCACTTGCGCGTGGGCAGGCGCAGTACAACTCAAGCGAAGTCCGGCGCATTGCGCGCCACCACAGCAGCCAGATCGAATCGCTGCTTGGCTTTCGGTACGGCGAATCGGTCATACACCGCGATGACCTCGTGGTGTTGCGTGAAAGGGGGGAGGCATGAGCGGGTATGTAAGGGCCTTGGCGGAGCATGCCCGTGCGGCGGCGACGGTGATGGCCGCGACCGATGCTTCAACGCGACAGCGCCTGATTGAAGGCATGGCGGCACAGTTGGAGCGTGGCCGTGACACCATTCTGGCCGCGAATGCCGAAGACCTCGCCCGCGGAAAGGAAGCCGGACTTGGCGATGCGATGCTTGATCGTCTGATGTTGGACGCCACGCGCCTCAATGGCATCGCTGATGCACTGCGTGACGTGGCCGCACAGCCCGATCCCCTAGGCCAGGTCACGCGTCGGGAAGTGCGGCCCAACGGGATGGTCGTGGAGCGACAGCGGGTCCCGCTGGGGCTGATCGCGATGATCTACGAGGCGCGCCCCAACGTGACCGCGGACGCCGCCGCACTTTGCGTGAAGTCCGGCAATGCGGTGCTATTGCGCGGTGGGTCTGAAGCCCGCTCCAGCAATGCGGCCATCACTGCCGGCCTGCATGCGGCGCTTCGCGCCGAGGGGCTGCCGGAGTCTGCGGTATCGCTGGTGTCGAATCCGGGACGCGAGCACGTGCTGGAGCTGCTTCAACTCAGCGATCTGATCGACCTGGCCATTCCCCGGGGCGGTGAGAGCCTGATTCGATTCGTCACCGAGCACGCACGCGTCCCGGTGATCAAGCACTACAAGGGGGTGTGCCACCTGTACGTGGACCGTGCGGCCGACGTCGGCAAGGCGCTCGACTTGCTGCTCGACGGCAAGGCCTCGCGGCCGGGTGTGTGCAACGCCCTGGAAACGCTGCTGGTGCACCGTGACATTGCCGAGACCTTCCTGCCGAAGGCCCTGGAAGCCTTGTCGACCCGCGGCGTGGAGGTGCGCGGCTGCGGTCGCACTCAGGCATTCGGGCGAAACGTGCATCCCGTCACCGACGCCGACTACGCTGCGGAATTCCTGGACCTGGTGATCGCGGTTCGCGTGGTCGACCGGCTGGAAGACGCGCTGGCCCACATCGCGCGTTATGGCTCCGACCACACCGAGGTCATTGCCACGGAGGATCCGCACGCGGCTGAGGCATTTGTGCGGGGCACCCGCAGTTCGGCGGTTATGGTCAACGCCTCCTCCCGGTTCAATGATGGCGGCCAGCTGGGCCTTGGCGCGGAAATCGGCATCTCCACCACGCGCCTGCATGCTTACGGCCCGATGGGCGTGGAATCCCTGACCATCGAGCGCTTTGTGGTCCGGGGGGAGGGGCAGGTGCGCCATGCCGACTCCAGGTTGTCCCCGGATAGCGGCGGATCCGGCCAGTAAGCGGGCAACAAAAAAGCCGGCTTGGCCGGCTTTGATGGCACTGCATGAATTGGTCGGGGAGACAGGATTCGAACCTGCGACCTCTACGTCCCGAACGTAGCGCTCTACCAGACTGAGCTACACCCCGACTGAGCCGTGCATTCTAAAGACTCGTTGGCGTTCAGGCAATAGGGGGCGCAAAAAAAATTGAGTGGCCGCGTCCCCGCCATGTGCGCGCCGGCAGGCACGTTGCCGGCGTCAGCCCGTTAAACTGTTGGGCCGTCTTTCCGCTACTGCTGGTGACCCGCTTGATCAAGCCGCGCACCCCTCCCGGGGTCATGGAGCTGCTGCCCCCTGACCAGATCGCCTTTCAGCGCATGCTGGACACGATCCGCCGCAACTTCGAGCGGTTCGGTTTCCTGCCGGTGGAGACGCCGGTGATGGAGTTGTCCGAGGTACTGCTCACCAAGTCCGGCGGCGAGACCGAGCGACAGGTCTATTTCGTGCAGTCCACCGGCGCGATCGAGAACGGCCTCAACGCGGTATCCGCCGCACTGGAGGGCGGCGACGCCACGATTGACGCTGAACGCGTCCGCGCCGCGACCCGCGAGCTTGCTCGGCCCGAAATGGCGCTGCGCTTTGACCTGACGGTGCCGTTGGCCCGTTACGTGGCCGAGCACGAACACGACCTGGCGTTCCCGTTCCGCCGTTACCAGATGCAGCGTGTGTACCGCGGCGAACGCGCCCAGCGTGGCCGTTTTCGCGAGTTCTACCAGTGCGACATCGACGTGATCGGCAAGGACGCGCTGAGCGTTCGCTTCGATGCCGAGCTGCCGGCCGTGATCCACGCGGTGTTCTCCGAGCTGGACATCGGCGCGTTCACCATCCAGCTCAACAACCGCAAGCTTATGCGGGGCTTCTTCGAGGCCCAGGGCGTGGCCGACCCGCCGCTGCAGGCGCTGGTGCTGCGCGAAGTCGACAAGCTCGACAAGCGCGGCGAGGACTACGTGCGCCAGACGCTGACCGGCGAGGGCTTCAACCTGCCGGCCGATGGAGTGGACCGCATCATGCAGTTCGTGAAGGTGCGTTCCACCTCGCACGCCGATGCGCTGGCGCAACTCGCCGCACTGGGCGAGGGCAATGAATCCCTGCGCGAAGGCGTCGCCGAGCTGCGCGAAGTGCTGGAGCTGGTCCATGCCATGGGCGTGCCCGAAGCCAACTACGCGGTCAACTTCTCCATTGCGCGTGGCCTGGATTACTACACCGGCACCGTCTACGAAACCACGCTCAACGACTACCCGCAGATCGGCTCGATCTGCTCTGGTGGCCGCTACGAGAACCTGGCCAGCCACTACACCAAGTCCAAGCTGCCCGGCGTGGGCATTTCCATCGGCCTGAGCCGCCTGTTCTGGCAGCTGCGCGAAGCCGGCATCGTCGATGCCGCGTCCAGTACCGTGCAGGTGCTGGTCACCCAGATGGATGCGGCGCACCTGCCGCACTGCCTGGCCATCGCCAGCGAGTTGCGCCACGGCGGCCTCAATACCGAAGTAGTGATGGAGCCGTCCAAGCTGGGCAAGCAGTTCAAGTACGCCGATCGCGCCGGTATCCGCTTCGTGGTGGTGCTGGGCGAGGATGAAATCGCCAAGGGGACGGTGACGGTCAAGGACCTGCGCCGTGAGGATCAATTCGAAGTGGCCCGTGGCGAGCTGGCGCGTACCCTGCGCGTGGAGCTGGCACAGGCCGAGGCTTTGCAGAGCAAATGACTGCCACCGTACGTCTTGACGGGCGCTCGCTGACGCGCGCCCAGCTGGTTTCCGTTGCCCATGGCGCCAAGGTCGAGCTCGACCCGGCGCAGTTGCCGGCCGTGGCCCGTGCGGCCGACTTCCTGGCCGAGCAGGTGCGCCGCGAGGAGCCGATCTACGGCGTCTCCACCGGCTTCGGCAGCAATGCCGACCGCCTGCTTGGTGCGCACCACCTGCGCGACGAGCTGCCCGGCGCGCAGCGGTCGCAGGAAACCCTGCACGAAGAGCTGCAGCGCAACCTGATCGTGACCCACGCCGTTTGCGTGGGCGAGCCGTTCGCACCCGAAGTGGTGCGCGCGATGCTGTGCATCCGCATCAACACCCTGATGCGCGGCCACTCCGGCATCCGCGTGCAGACGCTGGAGGCGCAGGCCGCCCTGCTCAATGCCGGCGTGGTGCCGGTGGTGCCGCAGCTGGGATCGGTAGGCGCCAGCGGTGACCTTGCGCCGTTGTCGCATCTGGCCATCGTGCTGTTGGGGGGTGGTGAGGCGTTCTACCAGGGCGAGCGCATGCCCGGCGGCGAGGCGCTCAAGCGCGCCGGCCTGAAGCCGGTGACGCTGTCTTACAAGGAAGGCCTGGCCCTCAACAACGGCACCGCGCAGATGCTCGCCACCGGCGTGCTGGCGCTGGACCGTCTGGAAAAGCTGGCCGACACCGCCGACCTGGCTGCGGCCATGACCATCGACGCCTTCGCTGGCCGCCTCGGTGCGTTCGCCGAGGAGGTGCATGCCCTGCGTCCGCATCCGGGCCAGGTGGAAGTGGCGGCCAACCTGCGTCGCCTGTTGGAAGGCTCCACGCTGGCTGACATTCCGTACCACCTGGTCCCGAGGTTCCGCGCATGGCAGCCGGGCAGCTGGGATACACCAGAGTCGCAGGCGCTGCGCTTCGACATCGGCTGGGACTGGGTGCCGTTCAACCAGCGTCACGGCCGCGAGAAGTTCTACACGCGTTTCCGTCCGTTCCGTGGTGGCAAAAAGCACCAGCCGCAGGACGCGTACTCGCTGCGCTGCATCCCGCAGGTACACGGTGCGGTACGCGACGCCATTGCCCAGGCCGCACGCGTGCTGGACATCGAGCTCAACGCGCTGACCGACAACCCCATCGTCTTCCCGGATGCGAAGAAGCAGCACGTGGAGGAGCAGGTGATTTCGGCCGGCCACTTCCACGGCATGCCGCTGGCGCTGGCGATGAGTTACGTGAAAGCCGCGATCCCGGTGCTGGCCAGCATCTCCGAACGCCGCCTCAACAAGCTGGTTGACCCGGCCACCAACGACGGCCTGCCGGGCTTCCTGATCGGCAACGAGGACTCCACCGAGTCCGGCCACATGATCGTGCAGTACACCGCGGCGGCCATCGTCAACGACCTGGCCAGCCGAGCGCACCCGGCGTCGGTGTACTCGGTGCCGACCAGCGCCAATGCGGAGGACCACGTGTCCATGGGCGCCAACGAGGCCCGTCACGTGTTGGCCATGGCCGACGACCTGGGCAAGGTGCTGGCGCTGGAGCTGTACACCGCCGCGCAGGCGCTGGATCTTCGCCGGGACATGATCAATGCCGCGCGTGGACTGGCCGACCGTGCCGATGCCCGCCAGCTGGCATCGAAGGTGTCCGGGGCGCCGCTGCCGGAATCGCCTGACCGGGAAGCGTTCATCGCCGAAGTCGAAGGACTCCGCGGCGAGCTGTCGTCGGCGCCGGAGTTCCGTCCCGGGCGTGCCGTCGCAGCGGCTCATGCTGCGATTCGCAGGCACATTCCGTTCCTGGCCCGCGACCGTGCACTCGATGGTGAGCTTGGCGCGATCGTCCGGCTGGAGCGCGAAGGTCACGTGCTGTCCGCGGCGCTGGATGCCTGAGACATCGCCACCCGATGGGGAACCGCATCGGGTGGGCATGGGGCAAGGGGCGGCGCGCGGCCCCGGAGCCGCGCAGCCTGCTAAGGGAAGAGCTACGCCGCTTGGGGCGTTGACGTCCGCGTGCAGTTGCGTCCGTCGGCCTTAGCGCGATACAGCGCCTCATCCGCCCTCTGCAGTGCCATCTCGATCGTGCACGACGAGTGCAGTTCGATGACGTGCAGGCCAATGCTGGCGCTCAACGACAAGGTGCGTTCGCCGAAGGTGCAAGGTGCGCTGTTGAGTGCGGTCCGGATGGCCTCGGCGGTGGCGAGCCCGTCCGCCAGCCCCTGGTTGGGGAGGGCAGCCACGAATTCCTCGCCTCCGAACCGCGCCAGTAGCGCATTGTGTGGACGAAGCGTCTGTCCGATGACGCGCGCCGACCATCTCAGGCACTCGTCGCCTACCAGATGCCCATGCTCATCGTTGATCTGCTTGAAGTGATCCAGATCGATCATCAGCAGCGTCACGGGCTGGCGGTGCTCCAGGGCGTGCGCGACCACCGGCTGGAAGCGCTCATGGAAGTGCATGCGGGTATGCAGGCCGGTCAGGCCATCGCGCTGGCTGGACTCCCTCAGGCGCGCATGCGCATCGCCGAGCTGCGCCAATGCGTTGCTCAGTTCGGACGTGCGCTGTTCGACCTTGTGTTCCAGTTGCTCCTTCGCCTCGCGCACCACGCGTTCGTTCTCGTTGCGCAGTGCCGAGTAGCGGTACCCCAAAGCGACCGACAGCAGCAACATCTCCATCGCCGAGCCGATCTGCACGCCGTACTCGGTCAAGAAAATCTTGGGCAGTTGCGCGAATGCGATGGCCGCGAACATGCCCGTCCCCAGCAGGAACAGGCCCCATGCCAGCAGGAACAGGCGGGCAGGGCGATAGCCCCGGTGCGTGACCACGATCGATTCCAGCGCGATCCACACGATGCTGGCGAACACCGCCAGTGAAGCGACCGGGGTTGTGATCCGGTAGGGGAGGAACACCGAGGCAACGCCCCACACGATGAAGAAAACGATCATCGCCAAGCCCACCCGGTCGCCCAGGGGCCAGCGCTCCTTCAGCCCGAGGAACGAGCGTGCAAACTGCTGCATGCCGATCTGCGCCAGGCAGATGGAAAGGGGAACCGATCGATCCTGCAGCCAGGGCGAGCCCGGCCACACGTACTCGTAGCCCAGCCCATTGAGCGCCAGCAGGACCAGGCCAAACGCGGTGATGTGCAGCAGGTACCAGCCATAGCTGGAATCGCGGAGCGACTGCCACAGCACCAGGTTGTAGAAGAACAGCGCGGCCAGGATGCCGTAGTACATCCCCATCGCGAACTGCGCGTCGCGGGACATTTCGGTGAATGCCGTCGGGGTGTACAGCACCAGCGGAACCTGCATCGAGCTCTGGCTTTGCACCCGAACGTAGACGTCGACGGGTTGGCCCGTCGGCAACTCGAGCGTGAAGTTGGGGTGCCGGTAGGGGACGCTGCGGGCATTGAAGGGCAGTGCGTCGCCGCCCTTGCGATGGACCGTCCTGCCGTCAGGGTAGGTGGCATACACGTCAATGTGGTCACTGAGCGCGTACTGCTGCACCAGCAGCCACCGCTGTTCGGTGCGGTCCTGGTTGGCAATGCGAAGGTGGAACCAGAACGCGCCTTCCCGGAAGCCGAACGAGGAACTGCCCGAGGGCAGCGGCTGGAATCGGCCTGCCTTGAGGGCGGCACTCGCGGCATTCAGGTCGGCTGTCGCGGCGATGTCATGGAAATAACGTGTCCACGGGGCGAGATGGACGGACGTGGTGCCAGGCTGGATCGCCAGAGCCGTCTCGGCGCGTGCCGGCCCGTTGGCCATCAGCAGGCCCATGGTCAGCAGGAAGCAGCCAATGCGGCAAAGCCATGCCATGCGTGCCCAGTCCCCCCTGCGCCTTCGTGCGCCCACTCAAGCCTCGCAGCCGCAGTCTATCCCACTGATTCAGGCTGTGTGGGGTTGCCGGGTTGACTGGGGAATTTTCTTAACCTAATGTACTAGCGCGTTAATACATTAACAAAGGCACCCATGAAGCGGCGTATCCACGAAACCAGCGACATGCCCATTGCCACCCAGGAATTGGCGGCCGTCTTGGCTCGCTTGGACACTGCGGAAGCCGTGGCCGCCTTTCTCGAGGATCTGTGCACCCCGGCGGAGCTTGAAGCCATGGCTGACCGTTGGCGGGTCGTTCCGCTGGTCGCCCAAGGGGTTCCTTACCGCGAGATCCACGAACGGACGCAGGTGAGCGTCACCACCGTCGGTCGCGTGGCTCGCACGCTTGAGCGCGGTACAGGCGGCTATGCCGCCGCCCTCCAGGCCGTCAATTCCGTCGCCTGATTCCACATAATTTTCCAGAGAAGTCGCGCATGTCCCCCCCCTCCAGTGCGCCCCAAGGGCGCGACCGTCTTCGCATTGCGATCCAGAAGTCTGGGCGCCTGGCCGATCCCGCCCGCGCGCTGTTGGCGTCGTGCGGGCTGAGCTGGCGCGAAAGCCGTGATCGCCTGTTCTGCTACGGCGAGACCTTGCCGGTGGACCTGCTGCTGGTGCGCGATGACGACATCCCGGGTCTGATCGCCGATGGCGTCTGCGACCTTGGCGTGGTCGGTCGCAATGTGTTGCTGGAGCAGGGGCAGGACCGGGCCGAGCGTGGCATCGCACCTGCCTACTGCGAGTGGCGGGCCTTGGGCTTTGGCAGCTGCCGGCTCGATATCGCCGTGCCCGATGCGTGGGACTGGCAGGGGCCGCAGCAGCTGGAAGGCAAGCGCATTGCGACGAGCTATCCCGCGCTGCTGCGGCAGTGGTTGAAGGACGAGGGCATCGCCGCGGACGTGGTGCTGCTGTCGGGGTCGGTGGAGATTGCGCCGAAGCTGGGGCAGGCCGAGGCCATCTGTGACCTCGTGTCCAGCGGCGCGACGCTGGCCGCCAACCAGCTCAAGCCAGTGCAGACCCTGGTCCAGAGTGAGGCCGTGCTGGCGGGCCCGGTCGCGCCCTTCGACGATGTGCGCGCGGAACTGGCGGAGTTGTTGCAGCGACGGCTGGATGGCGCGATCCGCGTGCGCAGGAGCAAGCTGCTGCTGTTCCAGGCGCGTCGCGACGACTTGCCGGTGTTGCTGCCCCTGCTGCCCGATGCCGAGGCACCCACCGTGATGCAGGTCGACGGTGCCGATCGCATGGCATTGCAGGCGTTGTGCCATGGCGCAGTGACGTGGCAGCGCCTTGAGGATCTCAAGCGTGCCGGCGCCAGTGGCCTGATGGTGCTGCCGGTGGAGGGTATGCTGGCATGAAGCAGGTTGCGTGGAGTGCCCTGAGCGCACCGGAGCGCACGCAGGCCCTGCGGCGTCCGGCACAGCAGGCCAGCGTTGGCACGGCGGCCGCGGTGGCGGCTTTGATCGACGATGTGCGTGCGCGCGGTGACGCGACGGTACGTGAGTTGACCGAGCGGTTCGACCGCGTCGTGCTGGACGACTTCGCGGTCAGCGCTGCCGAGTTCGACGCGGCGACCGCCGCATTGTCGCCGGCATTGCGTGCCGCAATCGACGAGGCCGCCGGACGCATCGAGGCCTTCCACGCGGAAGGCATGACCCGCGAATACGCCATGGAAACCGCTCCCGGCGTGCGCTGCGAGCGCGTCCTGCGTCCCATCGCGCGGGTCGGACTGTACGTGCCTGCAGGTTCCGCGCCGTTGCCGTCGACGGCGGTGATGCTGGGCGTGCCGGCGCGCCTGGCCGGCTGCCGCGATGTCGTGATGTGCACGCCGCCACGCCAGGATGGCACGGCCGATCCCGCCGTCCTCTATGCCGCCATGCGCTGCGGCGTTCGCCACGTCTTCAAGATCGGCGGTGTGCAGGCCATCGCGGCCATGGCGTTTGGCACGGCATCGGTGCCCAAGTGCGACAAGCTATTTGGCCCCGGAAACGGCTACGTCACCGAGGCCAAGCGGCAGGTGGCGATGACCGAAGGCGGCGCGGCCATCGACATGCCGGCCGGCCCCTCCGAAGTACTGGTCATTGCCGACGCCGGGGCCAACCCCGCGTTTGTGGCTGCCGACCTGCTGTCGCAGGCCGAGCACGGGCCAGACTCGCAGGTGCTGCTGCTCTCGGATGACGCCGCGCTCATTGACGCCGTGGCGGTTCAGGTGGAGCGCCAATTGCAGGTGCTGGCGCGCGCGGATGTCGCCCGGCGCGCACTGGAATCGTCGCGCATGATCCAGGTCGATTCGCTGGACGAGGCCTTCCGCATCAGTAATGCCTACGCTCCCGAGCATCTCATCCTGGCATTGCGCGACGCGCGAGCGTGGCTCCCCAAGGTGGAGGCGGCAGGTTCCGTGTTCCTCGGTGACTGGGCGCCTGAGGCGTTGGGCGACTATTGCAGCGGGACCAACCACGTGCTGCCTACCAGCGGTGCCGCGCGCTACGTGGGGGGACTCAACGTGGCCAGTTTCCAGGTGGCGATCACCGTGCAGGAAGTGAGCCGTGGCGGCATCGCGGCGATTGGTCCGTGCGCGGTGGAACTGGCGTCGGCGGAGGGCCTGGACGCGCACCGCTTGGCCGTGTCACTTCGACTGGACGAGGCCGTGGCATGAGCGACCCCTTGATGCTGGTCCGCGAGGACCTGCGCGATTTTGCCGGGTATCGATCCGCGCGCACCGACAAGGTGATGGGCGGGGTCTGGCTGAATGCCAATGAATCAGCGTGGTCCAATGACGCTGACCCCGAAGGTGCGGCGCGGCGCTATCCGGAGCCGCAGCCTGCGGCACTGCGCGACGCCCTCGCGGAATTGTACGGCTGTGCACCGTCGCAACTGCTGGTCGGACGTGGCAGCGACGAACCCATTGACCTGCTGGTCCGGGCCCTGTGTCGTCCGGGCGGTGATGCCATCGTCGTGACCCCGCCGACCTTCGGCATGTACGCGGTGTGTGCCCGTCTGCACGGCACCCCCGTGGTCGAAGTGCCGTTGGTCGAGGACCAGGACGGGTTGGTGTGCGACTTCCAGGCTGTTCAGCAGGCGGTGAATGATTCGCGCGCGCGCCTGGTATTCCTCTGCTCACCCGGTAACCCGTCCGGAACCGCATTGTCCCTTGAGGACGTGTCCCGGCTGGCACGCGCGCTGGACGGTCAAGCGCTGGTAGTGGTCGACGAGGCGTATCAGGAGTATGCCGATGGACCTTCCGCCGTCAGTCTGCTGGGACAGCAGCGCAATGTCGCGGTGCTTCGCACCCTGTCCAAGGCCCACGCGCTGGCAGCGGCCCGTATCGGCGCCGTCATCGCTGACCCGGCACTGATCGAAGTGTTGCAGCGTTGCCAGGCGCCGTATCCGCTGCCGCAGCCCACTGTTGAATTGGCGTGCCGCGGGCTCACGGCCGATGCCCGCATGCAGACGGCGAGCCGCATTCTCGTGACGCGCTCAGAGCGCGAGCGCCTTGCCGCTGCACTTCCACGCCTCAACGGAGTGCGTCGGGTCTATCCATCCAATGCCAATTTTCTGCTGGTGCGCTTCGATGACGCGGAGTCGGCGTATCGGCGGCTGCTTGACGCCGGGATCGTGGTGCGCGACATGCGGCAGGCCTATGGCCTCGGTGACGCGCTGCGCATCAGTCTTGGCACGCCTGAGCAGAACGATGCAGTGCTGGCCGCGTTGACGGCATTGGAGGCGGCTGCATGACACCCATTCTGTTCGTTGACCGCGACGGCACCCTCATCGAGGAACCGGCCGACTTCCAGGTCGATTCGTTCGAGAAGCTCCGCTTCGTGCGCGGCGTGATTCCCGCGATGTTGCGGCTGCGCGACGCGGGCTACCAGTTCATCATGGTGACCAACCAGGACGGACTGGGAACGCCCGCGTACCCGCGCGAAAGCTTCGAGGGGCCGCACACCCTGATGATGCAGGTGCTGGAAAGCCAGGGCATCGTCTTCCGTGACGTACTGATCGATTCCAGTTTCCCCGAGGACAATGCGCCCACGCGCAAGCCGGCCATTGGCCTGGCGCTGCCGTACCTGAAGGACCGCGGGATCGATTGGGCGCGCTCGGCGATGGTGGGCGACCGCGAGACCGACAACGCGTTCGCGCGCAACCTCGGCATACGGGCCTTCCAGCTCCGGACTGAGCAATTTGGGGGCGAGTGGGACTGGGAGGGCCTGGCGCACGAGCTGGCCGGCCAGCCGCGGCAGGCCAGTGTCACGCGCACCACCCGCGAAACCCGCATCCAGGTCGACGTCGACCTGGACCGTGCGGCCGAGCCTTCGATCCGCACCGGCCTTGGGTTCTTTGACCACATGCTGGAACAGATCGGAAAGCACGGCGGGTTCGCGTTGCGGCTGGACTGCGAAGGCGACCTGCACATCGACGAGCACCACACCGTCGAGGATTGTGCGCTGGCCTTGGGACAGGCCTTGCGCGAAGCGTTGGGCAGCAAGCGCGGCATTGGCCGCTACGGTGCCGATGCGGCGACGTCGGCATCGTTCACGCTGCCGATGGATGAATCGCTGGCGGCCGCGGCGCTCGATTTCTCCGGGCGGCCGTGCTTTGTCTTCAACGGCGCGTTCACGCGTGAGCGCGTCGGGGACTTGCCGACGGAGCTGGTGCCGCACTTCTTCCGTTCGCTGTGCGAAACCGCCGGTCTCAACCTCAACCTGCGCGTCGACGGCGACAACGATCACCACAAGGTCGAGGCCTGCTTCAAGGTCGTGGCGCGGGCCTTGCGCCAGGCCATTCGACGCGAGGGCAACGAGTTGCCCAGCACCAAGGGAACACTGTGAGGGTGGCAACACAATGAAGGTCGTGTTGATCGACTCGGGCGGCGCCAATATCGGCTCGGTGCGCTATGCGCTGGAGCGCTTGGGCGTGGACGCTCCCCTGACGGCCGACGCCAACGAGATCCAGGGCGCGGACCGGGTGATCCTGCCTGGCGTCGGGGCCGCGGGCACGGCCATGGCCCAGCTGCGTCAACATGGCCTGGTGGACGTGATTCGCAACCTGCAGCAGCCGTTGCTGGGTATCTGCCTCGGCATGCAGCTGCTTTTCGACGCGTCGGAAGAGGGCAACGTGGATTGCCTGGGTATCCTGCCCGGCAAGGTCACGCGCATGCAGGGCCACGAAGGCCTGCGCATCCCGCACATGGGCTGGAATGCACTGGAGCCAATGGTCGATCATCCGCTGCTCGACGGCATTCTGGCCGGGGCCCAGGCGTACTTTGTCCACGGTTACTGCGCGCCCGTAACCGCGGACACGCTGGCCACCTGCGCCCATGGCCAGACGTTTGCTGCGGTCGTGGGGCGTGGCAACCGTTTTGGTGCGCAGTTCCACCCCGAGCGCTCCGCATACGTAGGCGCGCGACTGCTGCAGAACTTCCTGTCCGAGAGGGTGGCATGACCGGTTTCGCGCTGTATCCCGCGATCGATGTCCGGGCTGGCCGGGTGGTTCGTCTGCGACAAGGCGACTATGCGCAGGAAACGCGCTACGCCGATGACCCGCTGGAAGTCGCGCGGCGCTATGCACGCGCAGGCGCGCGCTGGCTGCATCTGGTGGATCTGGATGCGGCACGGGCAGGCGGCTATACACTCTCGCCCTTGCTTGCCGCCATCAAGTCCGAGACCTCGTTGCAGGTGCAGACGGGGGGCGGCGTGCGTGGCGAATCCGATGTGCGGGCCATCCTCCAGGCGGGCGCGGACCGTGTCGTGGTGGGTTCGCTTGCGGTTCGAGAGCCCGAGCGGGTTGGCCACTGGCTGCGTGAATTCGGCAGCGAAAGCATCACGGTGGCGCTGGACGCACGCGAGTCGGCGGACGGACGTTGGCGCTTGCCCACCGCAGGATGGACGGAGGACAGCGGCATCGAACTCCAGTCACTGCTGGCGGATTATGCGGCAGCCGGCCTGCAGCATCTGTTGTGCACCGACATTGCCCGGGACGGGATGCTGGCCGGGCCCAACCTGGCGCTTTATCGGAGCATCGTGGCGGCGGTGCCGCAGGTAAGCCTCCAGGCCTCCGGCGGCGTGCGCGACGTGGCAGATGTGCTCGCGTCGCGCCAAGCGGGGTGTGCGGGCGCCGTGCTCGGCAAGGCCTTGTTGGACGGCCGCTTTGAACTGGCCGACGCGGTGAAGGAGGTGGCGTGATGCTCAGTCGCCGCATCATTCCCTGCCTCGATGTCCGCGACGGCCGGGTGGTCAAGGGCGTCCGCTTCCGCGACCACGTGGACATGGGCGACATCGTGTCGCTGGCCCAGCGCTACCGGAAGCAGGGCGCAGACGAGTTGGTGTTCTACGACATCACCGCCAGCCCGGAAGGGCGCGCCGTGGACCGGGCCTGGGTCGAACGGGTGGCCCGTGCCATCGACATCCCGTTCTGCGTGGCCGGCGGCATCCGCAGCGTCGACGACGCACGGCGCATCCTGCATGCCGGTGCGGACAAGGTGTCGGTCAACACACCGGCGTTGGAGCGCCCCGCGTTGATCAGCGAGCTGGCGGATGCCTTTGGCCAGCAGTGCGTGGTGGTGGGCGTGGACAGTCTTCGCGACGCCGATGGCGAATGGCACGTGCGCCAGTACACCGGAGACCCATCGCGGACACAGGCCCTGTCCATGCGCACGCTCGACTGGGTCGTCGAGGCGCAGAGACTTGGGGCGGGAGAGATCGTGCTCAATTGCATGGGTAGTGACGGTGTTCGCGAAGGATTCGATATTGCACAGCTTCGGGCCGTGCGCGACGTCTGCAACGTCCCTCTCGTGGCTTCGGGCGGCGCGGGTGCCATCGATCACTTCGTGGCCGTGTTTCGGGACGCCGACGTGGACGGCGCATTGGCAGCCGGTGTGTTTCACTCGGGCGATATCGCGATACCCGATCTCAAGCGTCAACTGGCCGCGGCCGGCATTGCGATTCGACCCGTGGACCAAGGGAGTATCTGATGGGACAGATTGGAACGGAGTCGTCGGCTGACCGGAACGACGGCCCGCAATCGATCAGCCGGGACATGCCGCCCTTGCGCGCAATCGATCCGGACGCATTGGTCGGCGCCCTGGGTTGGGAAAAGCAGGGCGGGTTGATCCCCGCGGTCGTGCAGGATGCGACCACGTTGCGCGTGTTGATGCTGGGTTACATGGACCGCGACGCGGTGCGAGCCACCTGCAACACCGGTCACGTGACGTTTTACAGCCGCAGCAAGCAGCGACTGTGGACCAAGGGCGAATCCTCCGGCCACTTCCTGGACCTGGTGTCGATCGACGTGGACTGCGACGCGGA
Source organism: Lysobacter olei (assembly GCF_054777355.1). Lineage (NCBI taxonomy): Bacteria > Pseudomonadati > Pseudomonadota > Gammaproteobacteria > Lysobacterales > Lysobacteraceae > Lysobacter > Lysobacter olei. Next base: position 98,067 of record NZ_BAAHAT010000009.1, read on the forward strand.
CACGCTGCTGGTGCGTGCCCTTCCGCACGGCCCCACGTGTCACCTGGGGCGCTCCAGTTGTTTCCCCGATGCGCCGGGTGACTTCCTCGCCGAGCTCGATGCGCTGGTGGCCGCACGCGAGCGTGAGCGGCCGGCCGGAAGCTACACCACGCGCCTGTTCGAGGGTGGCATTCGACGTATCGCCCAGAAGGTGGGCGAGGAAGGCGTCGAAACGGCACTGGCCGCGGTGGCGCAGGATGACGATGCCTTGCTCGGCGAAGCGGCTGACCTGCTCTACCACCTGCAGGTGTTGCTCAGGGCGAGGGGGTTGGGCTTGGAGGAAGCGGTAAACGTGCTGCGCGGTCGCCACGCCCCTGCCGCATAATGGCCCGATCGATTGGCCGCCGCCCGGTGGCTCTCGCGGGGACCGGTGATGCGTCGTACAACTCCCATGATCCTGCTGGTCGCGACGGTGCTGCTCGTCCCGCATGCTCAAGCGACCCAGGTCGCCTCCTGCGAGGGAGGCGTGGTGTTCCAGGATCAGAACGGCAACGGTCGCCACGACGAAGACGAGGCCGGCATCCCGGGCGTCAAGGTATCCGACGGCGTCACCCTGACCATGACCGATGCGCAGGGTGCCTATCGTCTGGATCCGGTTGACGGAAGAACCCTGTTCGTAATCAAGCCGGCCGGCTACCAGTCCATCCCGCGCAGTGAGGGGCTGCCGGACGTGTGGCAGAACACCCGCACCGCGCCAGGGCCGGTATTGCGCTACGGTGGCCTGCCCGTGCAGCCGGCGACCTGCCGTGATTTTGCCTTGCGTGCCGCGAAGCCCTCGCCCCTGCGGAAAGAACGGCTCGACGTCCTCGTCTTCGCCGACCCGCAACCGCAGTCGTCGCGCGACGTGGACTATTACCGCCGCGACATCATCGAGCCGCTGATGCGCGACACCGCCATCGACATGGGCCACGGCTTTGGACGCTTCTACTTCACGGGACTGGCCGGGGACCTTGGCATCAGCCTGGGCGACATCACCCATGACGACCTGTCGCTCTATCCGTCCCTGATTGCCGCGACGGCCCGATTGGGCGTGCCCTGGTTGCACGTGGCCGGCAACCACGACCTCGATTTTGACGCCGCGCGCGACGAAGATTCGCTGCTCACGTTCCGCCACCACTTCGGCCCCGACACGCATGCGTGGGAGGAGCCCGAAGCGACCTTCGTGCTGCTCGATGACGTCATCTACCAGCCCGGCCGAAAGCCGGCTTATGTGGGCGGGTTGCGCGAGGATCAGTTCGCGTTCCTGGAAAATTACCTGCCCACCGTGCCCAAGGATCGCCTGCTGGTGGTCTCGGCGCACATCCCGTTCTTTGATTCAGAGCCGGGGAAGGAGACGTTCCGTCGGGCTGACCGTGAGCGGCTATTCGCGATGTTGCGGGCCTTTCCCAAGGTCCTGCTGCTGAGCGGCCACACCCACACGCAGCGTCACGTCTACCACGACGCCGCCAGTGGCTGGCACGGCGCGTCACCCCTGCACGAGTACAACGTGGGCGCGGCGTGCGGCGCATTCTGGTCCGGCGAAAAGGATGCCCAAGGCATTCCGGACGCGACCATGGCCGATGGCACGCCCAATGGCCATGCCCGCCTCCAGGTCACGCGCCGTGGCGACTACCGACTGTCATGGCACCCCGCCCGAACGCCCGCGGGAAATACGGCCAGCACGACGGCAATGCGGCTGAGCGCTCCGAACGTGTTGCGCAAGGGCGCGTGGCCCGCGTTTGCCGTCCACGCCAACGTCTACATGGGACAGGCGGATACCCGCGTGGAATACCGCGTCGATGGCGGCGAATGGCGTCCGATGCAACGCGTCCCCGCGAACGATCCGTGGCTGACCGCGCAGAACGTGCTCGACGACCGCGCAGAGAGCTTGCGTGGCTATGATCGCGCCCCGCCGGCCGAAGCATCGACCCACCTGTGGCGCGGCACGCTGCCGACCCACCTGTCGGTGGGCGAGAACGCCGTGGAAGTGCGCGCTTTTGATCGTTGGATGGGTGAGCAGCGCGCCTCGCTGCAGTACAGGCTGGACGAAGCGGCCGAATAGGGCGAAGCCCGCCTGAAACCCTGGCCGCCCGGCAGGGGCGGCCCCGAACCCACTCAGGCCATCGCGATGTCGGCGAAGGATTCCACGCGCACATGTCCGTTCGCCGCTTCGCCGGTGCGCGGCGTGGGGTAGTCCTCGCGGCGGTCCAGCAGCACGGTGCCCAATCCGGCCTCGCGCGCGGCATCCAGTTCCTCGACCACGTCGGAGAGGAACAGCACATCGCTGGCGTCGTGGCCGATGGCCTCGACGATGCGCCGGTAGCTGTCAGCTTCGCGCTTCCCGCCGACTTCGGTATCGAACCAGCCCGAGAAAAGCCCGGTCAGGTCGCCCGCGTCGCTGTGGCCAAAGAACAGACGCTGCGCCGGCACGCTGCCCGAGGAGTACACGTACAACGGCAGGCCCGCGGCCTTCCACGCCTGCAGCGACTTCGCCGCATCGTCGTAGATGTGCGCGGTGAAATCCACCGTGCGGTAACCGTCGGCCCAGATCATGCCCTGGAGTGCCTTCAGCGCGGTGTGCTTGCGGTCCTGGTCGATCCAACCCTGCAGCACCTCGACGATCATGGCGTCATCGCACATGCCGCCGTTCTCGGTGGCCACCATGTCCAGCCACTTGCGCACGGCGGGCTCGCGCCCGCGTTTGGCCACGAAGCCTGGCAGCGCTCGCCGCGCGTACGGGAACAGCACGTCCTTGACGAAGGAGATGCTGCTGGTGGTGCCCTCGATGTCGGTCAGGATGGCGCGCGTCATGCCGCAGCGCCCGGCTCGTAGCGCGGGAAGCGCTGGGCGATGTCGTTGTCCGTGAAATGGCCCACCCAGCCGTCCGGCTCGGTGAAGAAGCGGATCGCCACGAAGCTCGGCTCCGGCCCCATGTCGAACCAGTGCAGCGCGCGGTCGGGCACCGCGATCAGGTCGCCCTGTTCGCACAGCACCTCGTACACGCCGTTGTCCACGTGCAGTGTGAACAGACCCGAGCCCGCCACGAAGAAGCGAACCTCGTCTTCCTGGTGGAAATGCTCGTTCAGGAACTTGGCACGCATCGCCTCGCGCTGCGGGTTGTCCGGCGCGATGCTGACCACGTCCACACTCTTGAAGCCACGGTCGGCCACCAGGCGGTCGATGTCGGCGCGGTAGGCGTCCATGATCTTCTCCGGGGTGTCGCCCGGGACGATCGGCTGCGCAGCCTGCCATTGCTCGAAGGTCACGCCGATCTTGGACAGTTCGCGCGCCATTTCCGCGTGGTCGCTGGTGGCCAGGCGCGGCGAGGCGGGGTTCTCTTCCGCGAAGATACGCAGGCGGCTCATCGTTGCAGCTTCCTTAGTTCGAGGTCGCAGGCCAGCATGAACTCGAACGCCTCCAGGTGGCGTCGGGCTTCATTGATGTCGCGACCCCACGCATACAGGCCGTGGCCTGCGATCAGGTAGCCCCAGGTCTCCACGCCGGCCAGCGCCTTGTCCACGCTGGCGGTGAGTTCGTCCATGTCCTGCGCATTGGGGACGACCGGCAGCGCCACTTCCGCCTCGTGGGTGGTGTGCCCGCGCAGCGCCTTGAACAGTTCGTAGTCCTTGAGCAGCACACGTCCGTCGGCGGCGTACAGCAGGCTGGCGATCGTCTGGGTCGGGGAGTGGGTGTGCAGCACCGCGCCAACTTCCGGGAACAGGCGATAGAGGTGGGTATGCAGGGCCGCTTCGGCCGACGGGCGATGATGCGTGGCGACCGGGTTGTTCTGCATGTCGACCACCATGATGTCCGCCTCGGACAGGCGGGCCTTGTCCTTGCCGGAGATCGTGATGGCCGCGTGGTCCGCGCTCATGCGGATGGAAAAATTGCCGGCCGTGGCAGGCATCCAGCCCTTGGCTGCCAGTTCGCGGGTGTGCGAAATGATCTGGGCGGCGCAGCCGGCGTACAGGGTGTGGTCAAAAACGGGCGTGTTCATGTGCCCGAGTTTACCGGCAGTCGCGTCGCGGCCATATCACCGATTGGACGAAGTTCATGCCCGGTTGCCGGGCGCGGGGCGGCTCAGACTTCCGGGTGCTGCTGCCCGTAGGTCTTGAACTTCTCCATCACCCGGCGCATTTCCTCCGGCGGGAGGTCCCGGGTCGGCCCCAGGCTGCGGGCAATGATGTATTGGCGGGCCAGGTTCTCGACCTCTTCGGCCAGCGCGTAAGCCTGTTCCAGGGTCGCGCCCATCGCAACCTGACCGTGGTTGGCCATCAGGCAGGCGCGCAGGCCGCCCTGCAGGGCCTGCAGGATGTGGGTGGAGAGCGCCTCTGTGCCGAAGGTGGCGTATTCCGCGCAGGGGATCCGGTCGCCGCCCGCGATGGCCACCATGTAGTGGAAGGGCGGAATTTCCTGCCCCAGGCAGGCCAGTGCGGTGGCGTGGGGCGAATGCGCGTGCAGTACCGCATTCGCCTCCGGAAATGCCAGGAGGATGTCGCGGTGGATCCGCCATTCGCTGGAGGGCAGCAACTGTCCCGGAGGGCAGGTGCCGTCGCTGTCCATGTAGACGATCTCATCCGGTCGCAGGCTGCCGTAGTCGCGCCCGGTAGGTGTGATCAGCAGCCCCTTGCCCCAGCGCAGGCTGGCGTTGCCCGACTTGTTGAGCGACAGGCCGCTGGCGTTCATCGCACGGCAGTACTCAACCAGCAACTGTCGGGCGTCGTGCTCGTGAAGCTGCATGGAAATCAATGGCATGGAGGAGGGCGCACAGGATAACCCGGCGTCTGGTGCATTGCCTCAGCGCGGCTGCAGCTTGCTGTGGCGGTAGCCGTACAGGAAGTAAATGCCGAAGCCGACCGCCGTCCAGCCCAGCATCAGCATCCAGTTGTGCATCGTCATGGCCGACAGCAGGGCCAGGCAGCTGAAGATGCCCGCCAAGCAGACGAACCAGACGCCGCGGATACGGAACGGGCGCGGCAGGTCCGGCTGGGTGCGACGCAGGATCAGGACGCCGGCACAGACCGCGGCAAAGGCGATCAGGGTGCCCATCGAGGTCAGTTCGCCCAGGATGTCCAGCGGGAACACCGCCGCCAGCAGCGCGATGCCGATGCCGGTGATCACGGTATTGATGTGTGGCGTGCGGTGCTTGGGGTGGATCCGGGTGAACACGGCCGGCAGCAGGCCATCGCGGGCCATGATCATGAAGATGCGCGGCTGGCCGATGATCATCACCAGCACCACTGAGGACAGGCCCACCAGCGCGCCGATCTCCACGATCACGCGCAGCCACGCCAGTTCCGGATGGCCGGCGACCGCGGTGACGACGGGCTCGTCGGTGCCCAGCAGGCTGTACGGGGTCAGGCCGGTCATCACGGCCGCCATGCCGATATACAGCACGGTGCAGATCGCCAGCGACATGAGCATGCCGAACGGCAGGTCCTTCTGCGGGTTGTGCGATTCCTGCGCCGCCACCGACACCGCCTCGAAACCGATGTAGGCGAAGAACACCATGGATGCGCCGCGCAGCACGCCCTCCCAACCGAACTTGCCCGGCCCCTCGTTGGCCGGGATGAACGGCTGCCAGTTGGCCGCGTCCACGTACTGCCAGCCGGCGATGATGACCAGCACGATCAGGCCGCTCTTGAGCAGCACCATGGCGGTGTTCATGCCCGAGGACTTGCGGATGCCCACGTAGCACACCGCCGTCAGCAGCAGCACGATGGCCGCGGCAGGCAGGTTGGCGATCGCGCCGGTGGGCTGCAGCTTGCTGTCCAACGGGGCCTGGACCAGGGCCGCAGGCAGGTAGATGTTGAAATGCTCAAGCAGGCTCAGGAAATAGCCCGTCCAGCTGACCGCGACCGCCGAGGCGGAGACGCCGTATTCCAGCACCAGCATCCAGCCGATGAACCAGGCCGCCAGCTCACCCAGCGTGGCGTAGGTATAGGTGTAGGCGCTGCCGGACACGGGCACCATCGAGGCGAATTCCGCGTACGCCAGCGCGCAGAACGTGCAGCACAACGCCGCCAGCACGAACGACAGCATGATGGCCGGACCGGCGTGGTTGGCCGCCGCCTGGCCGGTGATCACGAAGATACCGCCGCCGATCACCGCGCCGATGCCCAGCGCGGTCAGGCCCCATTTGCCCAGCGTGCGGTGCAGGCTCAGCCCGTCGGCTTCGGCATGGGCAGCGTGGGGATGCTTGGTGGCGAGCAGGCGTTGCAGCATTGGATCTTCCCTGGGCCGGCGGTGGCGCGTCGGCGGTCTTGATGGCGAAACTGAAAAGGGCCGACGAGGTGGTCGTCGGCCCTGGGGTAAAACGTCGGGTCAGGCAGCCTTGCGCAACTTGCTGTTGCGGTAGCCGTAGCCGAAATAGATCACGAAGCCGATGATCGTCCAGCCCAGCATCACCTGCCAGTGGTCCTTGAACGGCTGCCAGAACAGGTACAGGCAGGCGATCACGCCCAGCGGGGAGATCAGCAGCGCACCCGGCACACGGAACGGACGCGGCAGGTCCGGGCGGGTGTAGCGCAGGATCAGGACGCCCGCGCAGACGGTGGCGAAGGCCAGCAGGGTGCCCATCGACACCAGGTCACCCAGGAAGTCCAGTGGCAGCAGGCCGGCCATGATGCAGGCCACGACGCCCACGATAATGGTGCCGAAATACGGCGTCTGGAACTTCGGGTGCACGCGCGCGAAGATCTTCGGCAGCAGGCCGTCCTTCGCCATCGCATAGAAGATGCGCGGCTGGCCCATCAGCATGACCAGGATCACCGAGCTCAGGCCGGCGATTGCGCCGATCTCGACCAGGTGCTTCAGCCAGGCCAGCGCCGGGTAGGTTTCCAGCGCGGTGGCGACCGGCTTGGACGTGCCCAGCTGGGTGTACGGCAGCAGGCCGGTCAACGTGGCCGCCATCGCGATGTACAGCAGGGTGCAGGCTGCCAGCGAGCCCAGGATGCCGATGGGCATGTCGCGCTGCGGGTTCTTGGCCTCGCCGGCCGCGGTGGAGACCGCATCGAAACCGATGTAGGCGAAGAAGACCACGGCCGCGCCACGCACCACGCCTTCCATGCCAAAGCGCGTGCCGCCCTGGTTTTCGGGGATGAACGGGTGCCAGTTGTCCGGGTTGATGTACTGGATCGCAAAGCCGAGGAACAGCACGATCACGGTGACCTTGATGGCCACGATCAGCGCATTGACCCAGGCCGACTGGGTGATGCCGCGGTAGCAAAGGCCCGAGATGGCGGCCACGATCAGCACGGCCGGCAGGTTGAGCAGGGCCCCCGTGCTGACAAAGGCCTTGGCCTCGGCCGAATAGTGGAAGGGCGCCTGGATGAGTGCCTCAGGCAGCCCGACGCCGACGGAGGAAAGGAAGCTGTTGAGATAGCCCGACCAGCCCACGGCCACGGTGGACGCCGCGAACAGGTACTCCAGCACCAGGTTCCAGCCGATGAACCAGGCCACGACCTCGCCCATCGTGCTGTAGGTATACGAGTAGGCAGAGCCGGAGACCGGCATCATCGAAGCGAACTCGGCGTAGCACAGGCCCGCGAACGCACAGGCGATGCCCGCGATGACGAAGCTCAGGATGACCGCCGGGCCGGCATAGTTGGCCGCCGCCGTGCCGGTCATCACGAAGATACCGGCGCCGATGATGGCACCCACGCCCAGCATGACGAGATGGCGGGCAGTAAGGGCGCGCTTGAGCGACACCTCGCCCTGCAAGCCGCCTTCCACCGGCTCGCCGGCATCGACGTGGCCGGCAGCCTCGACCGGCTTGGTCGCGAACAGATTCTTGTACATCCAGATCCCCAAAGTGATTGTCTTGGGCCTGTCATCGCGCTGTGGCAATGGAATGACCCGCGGCGGGCCACATTAACCCACCGACGAAAGTCGCAGCAAGGGCGGCAGAGGCCGTCGGACTTTCCCGCATAATTGGCGCCCCTGTTCAGTTGATCGGATACCGGAGCGTATGTCGTCCTCGTCCACGCCACTTGGCTCCAGTCCTGTTGCGCACCTGGAAGCAGTTTTCCGTGACTACGCGCGGCGGTGCCCCGACGAGGCGGACAGCGCGGCGATGTTCCTCGAATTGCTGGCCGATGCCGCCGACCCCTTCGTGCGCGAACGGTTGGCGGGCCACTTCACCGCATCGTCCTGGCTGGTCGATGCGACGGGTACGCGCGCACTGCTGACGCACCACCGCAAGCTGGACCGGTGGCTGCAGCTCGGTGGCCACGCCGACGGCGATCGCGACTTGGCCAACGTGGCCCTGCGAGAAGCGGAGGAGGAGTCTGGTCTGACCGCATTGGTAGTGGAGCCCGAGCTGTTCGACTTGGATCGCCACTGGATTCCCGAGCGCGGTGATGTGCCCGGCCACTGGCATTACGACGCGCGCTACGTGGTGCGCACCCAGGGGAGCGAGGACTTCGTCGTCAGCGAGGAGTCGCTCGACCTGGCGTGGCGCGACATTGCGGCCATCGCCCAGGACCCGGCGTCGGACGCATCCATGCAGCGCATGGCCCGCAAATGGCTGGAGCGTGGCGCCAGACAATGAGGCGCCCGCCGCAGGCATACGCCTGCAGCGCGCTCAGTGCCCGTAGAGAATGCGGGTCTTCAGTGTCCCTTCGATCATCGACATCTGCTCGCGCAGGCGGTCCGCCTGTTCCTCGCTGGCGGTGACGTCGATCACCACGTAACCCACCTTCGGGTGCGTGCGCAGGAACTGGCCGTCGATGTTCACGCCCTCGCGCGAGAAGATCTCGTTGATCTGCGAGAGGATGCCCGGGATGTTGCGGTGGATGTGCAGCAGGCGCTTGCTGCCGGTGTGCTCGGGCAGCGTGACCTCGGGGAAGTTGACTGCCGACAGCGTGGAGCCGTTGTCGCTGTAGCGGATCAGCTTGGCCGCCACCTCCAGGCCGATGTTGTCCTGCGCTTCCAGCGTGCTGCCGCCGATGTGCGGCGTCAGCAGGACGTTGTCGACGCCGCGCAGCGGCGACACGAACGCATCGTCGTTGCCCTTGGGCTCCACGGGGAACACGTCGACCGCGGCGCCACCGACCTGGCCCGATGACAGGGCCGCCGACAGCGCTTCGATGTCGACGACGGTGCCACGGGAGGCGTTGATGAAGTGCGCCCCGCGCTTCATCTTCGCGAACTGGGGCGCGCCAAACATGTTCTTCGTCGCCGGGGTCTCCGGCACGTGCAGGGTCACGATGTCGCTGCGGGCCAGCAGGTCGTCCAGGCCCGCGGACGAACGAGCGTTGCCCAGCGACAGCTTGGTCTCGATGTCGTGGAACAGCACCTGCATGCCCAGCGCCTCGGCGATCACACCCACCTGGGTGCCGATGTGGCCGTAGCCGACGATGCCGATGACCTTGCCGCGTACCTCGTGGCTGCCCGCCGCCGACTTCGACCAGCCGCCGCGGTGGCATTCGGCGTTCTTCTGCGGGATGCCGCGCATCAGCATGATCGCCTCGGCCACCACCAGCTCGGCCACGCTGCGGGTGTTGGAGTAGGGCGCGTTGAACACCGGGATGCCCAGCAGTTCCGCCTCGTCCAGGTCCACCTGATTGGTGCCGATGCAGAAACAGCCGATGGCCATCAGGCGGCGTGCCTCGGCCAGCACCTCGGCGGTGAGCTGGGTGCGCGAGCGGATGCCGATGATGTGGGCCTCGGCGATCTGGCGCTTGAGCTCGTCTTCCGGCAGTGACTTGTCGCGCGTCTGGATGTTGCTGTAACCCGCCGCGCGGAAGCTTTCCACGGCGGTGGCGCTCAGGCCCTCCAGCAGCAGTACGCGGATGTCATTCTTGGGGTACGAGGTTTTCTTGGCCACGGCGGGAGGGGCGTTTCGCGGGTCTTCGAATATCGCAGAAAAAAATGGTTTCTGCTGCACCGCATCACTGGACGCGCACGGCCAGGGACTGGCACGCTGGGCGCCTCATCCCACCGCCCCGCGCCATGACCGACCCGCGCCTGGACCGCCTGCTGGCCACTGTGCCCGGGCTGCGCCTCAAGACCGATCCCGCCGACCTGGAACACTACGGCCGGGACTGGACCCGCCGCTGGACGCCCGCGCCGCTGGCCATTGCCTTGCCGGGCAACGTCGCGGAAGTGCAGGGCATTGTCCGCTGGGCCAACGAGGCGGGCGTGGCCCTCGTGCCCTCGGGCGGGCGCACCGGGTTGTCCGGTGGCGCGGTGGCCGCGCAGGGCGAGTTGGTGCTCAGCCTGGAGCGGATGAGCCGCGTGCTCGCTTTCGATGCCGTCGACCGAACGCTGACCGTGCAGGCTGGCGTGCCGCTGCAGGTGGCGCAGGAGAGCGCGGCCGGCCACGGCCTCGCGTATCCGGTGGACTTCGCGTCGCGCGGGTCGGCCACGGTGGGCGGCAGCATCGCCACCAACGCGGGCGGCATTCGGGTGGTGCGCTATGGGAACACGCGCGAGTGGGTGGCCGGGCTAACGGTGGTCACCGGCGCGGGCGAGTTGCTGGAACTCAACCGGGGGCTGGTCAAGAACTCCAGCGGCTATGATCTGCGCCACCTGTTCGTCGGCTCGGAAGGCACGCTGGGCATCGTGGTGGAGGCCACGTTGCGCCTCACGGATCCGCCGCCGCCCACCAACGTCATGCTGCTGGCCCTCCCGTCGTTCGAGGTGCTGATGCAGGTGTTCGCCGCGTTTCGCGAGCGGCTTCAGCTGGAAGCCTTCGAGTTCTTCACCGACGTGGCCCTACGCCACGTACTCGCCCACGGCGCGCAGGCGCCGTTTGCCGAGACGCACCCCTATTACGTGGTCACCGAATACGCGACCGGTGACGAGCGCGAGGAGGCCGCAGCGCTGGCCGCCTTCGAATACTGCCTGGAAAACGGGCTGGTGCTGGACGGCGTGATCAGCCAGAGCGACGCGCAGGCGGCGCAACTGTGGCGCTTGCGCGAAGGCATCACCGAAGCGTTGGCGCGCTACAAGCCCTACAAGAACGACATCTCCGTGCGCGTGTCGGCCATGCCGGCATTCCTGGCGGAGACGCAGGCGCTGTTGGCGCAGGAATACCCGCAGTTCGAGGTGGTGTGGTTCGGCCACATCGGGGACGGCAATCTGCACATCAACGTCCTCAAGCCCGATGCGATGGACAATGATGACTTTGTCGCCCAGTGCGAGCAGGTCACGAAGCTGCTCGCTGGCGCGCTGGAACGCCACGGCGGCAGCATCTCGGCCGAGCACGGCATCGGCCTGGTGAAGAAGCCCTATTTGTCCCGCACGCGGAGCGCGGCGGAGATTGCGATCATGAAGGGCATCAAGCGGGTGCTGGATCCCAACGGGGTGATGAATCCCGGAAAGGTGTTCGACACCTGATGGCGCCTGCGCCGGGCGGGTAGGCCATTGTCCGGTGTTGTCGGTCGAGGTTGATCCTGACGTGCGGGCAGTGATCGAACGGCGCTGGGACACCACGCGCTCCTGATCACATCGTCCAGGAACGACCAAGGCGGGCTGGGCCCGCCTTGGTCGTCTTCGCCGCCGCGCGGATCAGTGCGGCAGGCGCTCGTTCAACATTGCAGCCGCACTCAGTCCGCGCGGCCGGCAAATTCGCCCGTGGTGGTGTTCACCAGCACGCGCTCGCCGTTGACGATGTACTCCGGCACCATGATCTCGATGCCGGTGTTGAGCTTGGCCGGCTTCGGGCGCTTGGTGGCGGTGCCGCCCTTCAGTTCCGGCGGGGTTTCCACCACTTGCAGTGCCACGGTCTGCGGCAGCTGCAAACCGATGGCCTGCTCGTCGATCACCTGCACGTAATACCCCTGCAGGTCCGGGATGATGTAGCCGGCGTTGTCGCCCACCACGTCCGCGTCGAGCGTGTACGGGGTGTAGTCCTCGTCGTCGAGGAACACGAACGCATCGCCGTCCATGTACGAGAAGGTGGCCTGGCGGCGCACCAGGTCGACCTCGCGCAGTTCGTCGTCGGCGTCGAAGCTGGCATCGAGCTTGTTGCCGCCCGGCACGCTGTACATGATGAAACGGAAGCGCACGTTGCCGCCGCGGCCCTGCGGCGAGCTGCGCTCGATGTCGCGGATCTGGTAGACGCCGTTGTTGAACTCGACGACGTTGCCCTTCTTGACGTCAAAAGCCTTCATGGGTTGCTCACTGGATCGTGTGCCCCGGTCCTGTTCCTCCCCGGGGTCGGGGTGGACCGGGGGAGGGTGGAAAAAGGGTTACTTCGGCGCCAGGCGGGTGGCACCGTCCAGGCGGATGGTTTCGCCGTTGAGGTAGGTGTTGCCGAGGATGTAGGCGACCAGACTGGCGAAATCCTCCGGCTGGCCCAGGCGCGACGGGAACGGGATCGAGGCCGCCAGCGATTCCTGCACCGACTGCGGCATGCCGTCCACCATCGGCGTCCAGAACACGCCCGGGGCGATGGTCATCACGCGGATGCCGAAGCGGGCCAGTTCGCGCGCCATCGGCAGGGTCATGCCGACCACGCCGCCCTTGGAGGCCGAATACGCCGCCTGGCCGATCTGGCCTTCGTACGCCGCGACCGAGGCGGTGTTGATGATCACGCCACGCTCGCCGTCCACGCCGGCTTCGTTGTTCTGCATCAGCGCCGCGGCGGCCTTGGCCACGTTGAAGCTGCCCACCAGATTGACCATGACCGTGGTCTGGAACTGCGACAGCGGCATCGGGCCTTCCTTGCCCAGCACGCGGCCGGCGCCCAGGATGCCGGCGCAGTTGATCGCGGTGTTCAGGCCACCCAGGAATTCCTTCGCGGCAGCGACGTTGGCGGTGACGGCCTCTTCATTGCTGACGTCGGTCTTCCAGAAACGGGCATTGGCCTCGCCCAGTTCGGCGACGGCGGCGGCACCCTTTTCCTCGTTGACGTCGAACAGAGCGACCTTGCCGCCGTTGGCGACCAGGTGCTGGGCCACGGCGAAACCAAGGCCGGAGACGCCGCCGGTGACGACGGCGCGGACGGATGCAAGCTGCATGGGGAGCCCCGAAAGCGGAAAGCCGGGATTTTACTGCAGGTGCGGGGATCCCCGCGAACCCCGGCAGGCGTCAGGTCATCACGGTGATGGGCGCGCCGTAACGCTGGCGCAGCTCGCTGGCGGGGACCCCTCGCTGGAACAGGAAGCCCTGGCCCACGCCGAGCCCGAGGCGCAGCATGAAGGCGCGTTGCGCCTCCGTTTCGATACCTTCGGCAATCAACTCCAGCCCCAGGCTGCCGGCGATGCCGGCCACGGCCTGGCACACGGCCACGTCCGAGTGGTTGTCCGGCACGCCCTGGACGAACAACTGGCTCAGTTTCAGGCCATGGATCGGCAACCGCCTGAGGTAGTTGAGCGCGCTGTAGCCCTCGCCGAAGTCGTCGATGGTCAGCACCACGCCCATGTCGCGCAGCTCGGCGAAGGTGCGAAGGGTGTCAGGCTCGTCCTCGATCAGTACCCGCTCGGTGAACTCCAGTTCCAGCGCCGATCCCGGCAGGTGAGCGGCGGCCAGGGCCGAGCGCACGTTGCGGATCAGGTCTTCGCCCAGGAACTGCCGATAGGAAACATTGACCGCCACGCGATCCAGGTGCAGGCCATCGGCCCGCCAGCGGCGCAACTGTCGACAGGCTTCGTGCAAGGCCCAGTTGCCAATCTCCACGATGTCGCCCGTGGTTTCCGCGTGCTGGATGAACCGGTCGGGCGGCATTTCCCCCAGCGTGCGATTGCGCCAACGGATCAGGGCCTCCGCGGCGACCGTCCGCCCGCTGGCCAGGTCCACCTGCGGTTGGTACACCAACTCGAACTCGTCGTTATCCACTGCACGCCGCAGGTGGGTCTCCAGTTGCAGCCGCTCCGTCTGTTGCTCGGCCAATTCGGAGCTGAACACCTGCCAGGCATTGCGACCACGGCGCTTGCTGTCATACATGGCCACGTCGGCGCTCTGGATGAGCTGCTGAGGACGTTCGCCGTGCTCCGGCGACTGCGCGATGCCAATGCTGGCGGTGATGCTGAACTCCTCGCCGTCCACGCGGAAGTTCTCGGAAAAGTTGTCCAGGATCGCCTGCGCGAGGCGTGCGGGGCGGCTGGCGTCGTCCTGGAACGTGCATGCCACGAGGAACTCATCGCCACCGAAACGCACCACGTGTCCCTCGCGGCCCACCGCGCGCATGAGTCTCCTGGCCGCTGATGCCAGCAGGCGATCGCCGGCAGCGTGGCCGAGGACATCGTTGACCACCTTGAAGCGGTCCAGGTCGATGTACAGCACGGCCACGCGGGCACTGCTGCCGGGCGCCATCCACAGTTCCAGGTCGCTGAGCCCGGCATCCCGGTTGAGCAGCCCGGTCATCGGGTCGGTGCGCGCCTGGATGCGCAGAGCTTCTTCGGCCTGCTTGGGCGCGGTGATGTCCTGCAGCGTGCCGGTCAATTGCGCATTGAAGGGCGCGCCCGCCTGGCGCTCGCCCATCAGTTGGATCCAGAAAGGCTTGCCGTCGCGACGAACGCCCTGCAACTCAAGGTGGAGGCCCTGGTCGCTGTCCATGGCCCGGTCGAGGGCCCACTTCAGGCGGCGGGCGTCATCGGGAAGGAGGGTGTCGAGCAGGCCGGCAATGCCGGTGCGTGTGCCGTCGGCGCCAATGATGCGCATGGCTTCGCCGGTCAGGTAGAGCTCGTCGCGGCCGGCGTCCCACTGCCACCCGCCGATCTGGGCCAGTGCCTGGGCGCGGTCAAACAATGCGCTGTCGCGCTTGAGCGCGGTGACGTCGGAGAACAGCGACAGGACCTGCTGCACCTGGTCGCTGCCCGGCGCGAACTGCGGGACCGCAGTCACCGACAGCCACACCAGGCGACGTTGCTGGCGATGGTAGAAACCCAGGACGGTGCTTTCGACCTGCTGCCCCAAGCGCATCGCACGCATCGCAGGACGTTCGCTGTCGTCCAGCGTGCGGCCGTGTTCGTCGATGACGAGCCAGTGATCTTCCGACAGGATCGCGTCGATTGGTTCTCCAGGCGCCAAGCCGAACAAGCGCATCGCCGCGGCGTTGACGTGGATGATGCGCCCCTCCGCATCGCGTACCAGGATGCCCTTGTCGATGTTCTCCATCAGCTCGCGGTGCCGGGTTTCCGCATCCCGGCGGCCGCTGAGGTCGCGCGCCACCGCGACGATCAGCTTCTCGTCGTCCTGGTCGAACGCGGCCGAATGCACCTCTACCGGAAACCGGGTGCCATCCCCACGCATGTTGGAGACTTCGACCACGTAACTCCCGCCGCGCCCAAGTGCCTCCCAGACGGGGGCCATGTGGTCGCGGGGCAGGTCGGGGTTGAGCACGTGGATGGGCTTGCCCACGATGTCCGTGCGCGGACGGCGGTAGGCGTTCAGTCCGGCCTGGTTGAGGTCCAGCACGGTGCCATCCCAGCCGATGATGCTGACCGGGTCCGGGACGGCGTCAAACACCGCCTGGTACCGTTGCTGCGCGGCCAGGGCATGTTCCGCGCTGTGGGCCAGCGCGTCGCGGGCCTGTTCCAGCACCCTGCGTGCCGACGACGGCAGCCCGGGGTCAGCCAAAGTGCGATCGATGGCCGCCAACACCTCCCCGGGATCCACCGTCGTGTCTGGACCAATCAGGCAGGGCAGGGGTGATCGGCGGCTCATTCGGCGGCGAGGGCTTTCCCGACCTTGCTTTGGGTGTCGCGTCCCAGTATGCCTGCCAGCCAGCGTCCCGTCTCGGCCAGGGCGGCCAGGTCCACGCCAGTGCTGATGCCCAGGCCGTGCAGCATGTAGACCACGTCCTCGCTGGCGACGTTGCCGCTGGCACCCTTGGCGTAAGGGCAGCCGCCGGCGCCGGATACCGCGGCGTCCACGACGGTCACGCCTTCCTCGAGACAGGCGAGGATGTTGGCCAGCGCCTGGCCGTAGGTATCGTGGAAGTGGATAGCCAGCGCCTGCATGGGCACTTCGGCGGCGACGGCCTTGAGCATGGCGCGCGCCTTGGCCGGCGTGCCGACGCCGATGGTGTCGCCCAGCGAGACTTCGTAGCAGCCCATGGCGTGTAGCGCCTTGGCCACGCGGACCACGTCGGCCAGCGGCACCTCGCCCTGGTAGGGGCAGCCGAGCACGGTGGAGACGTAACCGCGCACCTTCACCCCGTCGGCGCGGGCGCGCTCCATGACCGGGGCGAAGCGGGCCAGCGATTCCTCGATGGACGCATTGATGTTCTTGCGGTTGAACGCCTCGGAGGCCGCGGTGAACACCGCCACTTCCTCCACGCCCACGCTGCGAGCGCGCTCGTAGCCCTGTTCGTTGGGCACCAGCACGGGGTAGTGCACGCCCGGCTTGCGGGTGATGCCGGTGAACACCTCGGCGGCATCGGCCATCTGCGGCACCCACTTGGGGCTGACGAAGGCGGTGGCCTCGATGCTCTGCAGGCCGGTGGCCGAGAGCCGGTCGATCAGCGTGATCTTGTCGGCGGTGGAAACCAACGTCTTCTCGTTCTGCAGGCCGTCGCGCGGGCCCACTTCAACGATACGCACGTGCGGTGGCATCCCCATGTCAGGCCTCCAGCACCACGAGGGCGGTATCGGCGTCGACGAAGTCGCCGCTGGCGGCGCGCACTTCGGCCACCTTGCCGGCGCGCGGAGCCTTCAGGCTCAGCTCCATCTTCATCGCCTCGATCACCATCACCTCCTGTCCCGCGGCCACTTCGTCGCCCGGTGCGGCCTTCACCACCACCACGCGGCCCGGCATCGGCGCCAGCACGCGGTCGGCGCCGCTGCCGCCCTGGCCCTGATCGGAACGGTACATCGGCACCGGGTCCAGGCGCAGGCGTTGCGCGCCGTCGTGGACGACCAGATGGGTGTCCTGCTCAAGGATGTCGAAACGTCGCCCCTTGCCGTCGATACGCAGGCTCAGGGTGTCACCGGTCAGGCGCGCGCCAGCGATGGTGTACGCAGTGCCATCGTGTTCGATGCGGTATTCACCGGCGCTGCCTTGCGCGTGCAGTTCGATACGCTCGCCACGGCGCAGGAAGGCGAGGGCCCGGCGGCTGCCGTGGCCCAGGCGCCAGCCGTCGGCGATGGCCCAGGGCGAGCTCGGGTCGCTGGAGCCGGCCGCGGCGTCACGCGTGGCGCGCTCTTGGCCCAACAGTTCGGCCACGGTGGCGGCCAGTAGCAGGTCGATGTCGGTGGCACTGGCCACCGGCATGAACTCGTCGAGGTGGCGGTCCAGGTAGCCGGTGTCGATGGTCGCTTCCACCACCGCCGGATGGCGCGACAGACGCTCGAGGAACTCGATGTTCGACTTCGGCCCGTTGATCTCGCACTGCGCCAGCGCCGCGCGCAGGCGGGCGAGGGCGGCGGGACGGTCGGCGTCCCAGACGATCAGCTTGGCGATCATCGGGTCGTAGAAGATGGTGACGGTGTCGCCTTCCACCACGCCCGAGTCCAGTCGCACGTGCGCGTCAGGCGTTGGCAGCTTCAGCCGCTCCAGCTTGCCAGAGCCGGGCAGGAAGCCCGCTTCCGGGTCCTCCGCATACAGGCGCACTTCAATGGCGTGGCCGTTCTGCGCGATGGCGTCCTGCGCCAGCGGCAGCGGCTCGCCGGCGGCCACGCGCAACTGCCACTCCACCAGGTCCAGCCCGGTCACCAGCTCGGTCACCGGATGCTCGACCTGCAGACGGGTGTTGATCTCCATGAAGTAGAAGCCACCGTCCTGGCCGACGATGAACTCGACGGTGCCCGCGTTGACGTAATCAATCGCGCGCGCGGCCAGCACCGCGGCGGCGCCCATCGCCTCGCGCAGGTCGCGGGTCAGGAACGCCGATGGCGATTCCTCCAGCACCTTCTGGTAACGGCGCTGCGCCGAGCACTCGCGCTCGTTGAGGTGGATGGCGTGGCCGTGGCTGTCGCCGAACACCTGGATCTCGATGTGGCGCGGCTTCTCGACGTAGCGCTCCAGCAGCACGCGGTCGCGGCCGAAGGCGCCGGCGGCTTCGCGCTGGCAGCTCTCCAGGTTGGCCAGGAACTCATCGGAGCTGCGCACGATGCGCATGCCCTTGCCGCCGCCGCCGTGCGCGGCCTTGATCATCAGGGGGTAGCCGATCGCATCGGCCTCGCGTTGCAGCACGTCCGGCGACTGGTCTTCGCCGGTGTAGCCGGGCACCACCGGCACGCCCGCCGCATGCATCAGCTCCTTCGCGCCGGCCTTGCTGCCCATCTTGCGCATCGACGCCGCCTTCGGGCCGATGAAAGTGATGCCCGCCGCTTCCACTGCCTCGGCGAAGTCGGCGTTCTCGCTGAGGAAGCCATAGCCCGGGTGGATGGCCTGCGCACCGCTGCGCTTGGCCACTTCCAGGATTGCATCGCCGCGCAGGTATGACTCCTGCGGGCGCGCGCCACCGATGTGGTACGCCTCGTCGGCCTGGCGCACGTGCTGGGCATTGGCGTCGGCGTCGGAGTACACCGCCACCGTGCGGATGCCGAGCTTGCGCGCGGTGCGGATCACGCGGCAGGCGATCTCGCCGCGGTTGGCAATCAGGATCTTGTCGAACATCAGGCGGTCGTCCAGTTCGGCTTGCGCTTGTCCAGGAACGCGGACAGGCCTTCCTGGCCCTCCGGCGAGACGCGCAGGCGGGCAATGAGGGCAGCGTTGTCGGCGTCCAGAGTGTCGCGCGGGCCACCGGCGGCCACACGGCGCACCAGCGCCTTGGCCGACGCGGCGGCCACCGGGCCGGCCTTCAGCAGCAGGCCGATCTGGCGCAGCACGGCCTCGTCGAGGTCCTCGGCGGACACCACCTGGTGCAGCAGGCCGATACGCAGCGCCTCGGCGGCATCGAAGATCTCCGCCGTGGCAAACCAGCGGCGAGCCTCGCGGGCGCCAATGGCCTCGATCACGTACGGCGAAATCACCGCCGGCAGCAGCCCCAGCTTGCTTTCCGTCAGGCCGAACTTCGCCTCGGGGGTGCCGATGGCGATGTCGCAGCAGGCCACCAGGCCCACGCCGCCGCCGAAGGCCGCGCCATGCACGCGGGCAATGGTGGGCTTGGGCAGCTCGTCCAGCGTGCGCATCAGGCGGGCGAGGGCGAGCGAATCGGTGCGGTTGTCCGCCTCGCTGGCAGCGGCCATGCCGCGCATCCAGTTGAGGTCCGCCCCGGCCGAGAACGAGGCACCGTCGCCTTCCAGCACCACCACGCGCACGGCCTCGTCGTGGGCGAGGTTGTCCAGCGCGCCAGTCAGCGCTGCGATCAGCGTCGCGTCGAAGGCGTTGTGCAGCGTCGGGCGGTTCAGGCGCAGGCGCGCGACCGGTCCGTCGCGCAGGCTCAGCAGGGGGGCAGTCATGGTCGGGCGGTCCGTGCGGTGCGGGGCAAACGCAAATGATAGCCGGTGGGCCCGGACGGCCGCCCCGGTACGGAAGGAAATGCTAGAATGAGAACAATTCCTATTTGTAGGATCGCCGCTTGAAGCTGTCGGAACTGCCACGACGCACCGTTGCGACCGTTGCCTCGGTTGACGACCAGGCCGCCAACGACCCCATCGCGCGGCGCCTGCGCGAGCTGGGCTTTGTCCCGGGCGAACAGGTGGAAGTGATGGCCGTGGGGCCGATCGCCGCCGAGCCGATGCTGGTGCAGGTGGGCTTCACCCGCTTCGCCCTGCGCCGCCGCGAGGCCGCGCGCGTCACCGTGCGCGTGGGTGTGGTGGAGGTGTCCGACCCGGCGCATGCCGGGACAGCGGCCACGCACGCTAGCGCCCACGCGCGGACGGAAGCTGCGGATGCGGACAACGTCGCGGCTGCGACGGCCCACGCTGAGCGTCCGGACACCGGCGCCGTACCGGCACCGCCTGCGTCATCCGACCCGCAGGCGAGGGCGTCCGCATGACCACCGCCGTCCAGCGCATCGCCCTCGTCGGCAACCCCAACTGCGGCAAGACCGCGTTGTTCAACCTGCTGACCGGCAGCCGGCAGAAGGTCGCCAACTACGCCGGCGTCACCGTGGAGCGCAAGGAGGGGCGGTTCCAGGCGCCTTCTGGCAAGCAGTACGCCCTCCTGGACTTGCCGGGGGCCTACAGCTTCCATGCCGCCAGCCTGGACGAGGCGGTGACCCGCGACCTGTGCCGCGGCTTCTACCCCGGCGAACCGGCCCCGGACGTGATCGTCTGCGTGGTCGATGCCACCAACCTGCGCCTGCACCTGCGCTTCGCGCTGGAAGTGCGCGAGCTGGGCAAGCCGATGGTGCTGGCGGTGAACATGATGGATGCCGCCCGTCGCCGCGGCATCGACGTGGACCTGAAGGCGCTGGAGCGTGAGCTGGGCGTGCCCGTGGTGCCGACCGTGGCCGTGCAGCGCCACGGCGCGCGCGAGCTGGTGGCCATACTTGACGGCCTGTCCGCCACGCCCCGGCCGCCGACCGTCATGCTGGCCCAGGGAAGCGAGCTCGACAGCGACCAGTTGCATGCCGAGACCCGCCGCCTGCTGTCGCTGGCAGTGGCCATGCCGCGCCGCACCGCCGAGGTCGACGACGCACTCGATCGCTGGCTGCTGCATCCGGTCTTCGGCTTGTTGACCCTCGCGGTGGTGATGTTCCTGATCTTCCAGGCGGTGTACGCCTGGGCGACGCCGATGATGGACGGCATCGAACTGCTGACCGCCAAGATCGGCGAGTGGGCGGGCGCGTACATGCCCGAAGGTCCGCTCAAGAGCCTGGTGGTGGACGGCATCATTGCTGGCCTGGGCGGCGTGATCGTGTTCCTGCCGCAGATCCTGATCCTGTTCGCCTTCATCCTCGCGCTGGAGGAGTCCGGCTACCTGCCGCGCGCCGCGTTCCTGCTCGATCGGATGATGTCGGCGGCGGGATTGTCGGGCCGCTCCTTCATCCCGCTGCTGTCCAGCTTCGCCTGCGCGGTACCGGGCATCATGTCCACGCGCTCCATCCAGGATCCGCGTGACCGCCTGGCCACGATCCTGGTGGCGCCGCTGATGACGTGCTCGGCGCGTCTGCCGGTGTACGCACTGCTGATCGGCGCCTTCATTCCGCAGAAGCAGGTATGGGGCGTGCTCAACCAGCAGGGCCTGGTGTTGTTTGCCCTGTACACGGCGGGCGTGGTCAGCGCGCTGCTGGTGTCGTGGGTGATGAAGAAATGGCGCCGCGACAAGAGCGAGCACCCGCTGATGCTGGAGCTGCCCTCGTACCGGGTTCCGCACGCGCGAGACCTGCTGCTCGGCCTGTGGGAGCGCGCCGCGATCTTCCTCAAGCGGGTGGGCGGCATCATCCTGGCGATGACCATCCTGCTGTGGTTCCTGCTGACGTTCCCGGGGGCGCCGGAAGGCGCGACGGGGCCGGCGATCGACTACAGCTTCGCTGGCCGCATCGGCCATGCCATGGCCGTACTGTTCGCACCGGTAGGCTTCAACTGGCAGATCTGCATCGCGCTGATCCCGGGCATGGCGGCACGCGAGGTGGTGGTCTCTTCGCTGGCAACGGTCTATGCGCTGTCGGCTGCCGACGAGGACAGCGCCATCCAGGCGTTGAGCCCCATCATCAGTGATGAATGGTCGTTGGCTACCGCGCTGTCGCTGCTGGTGTGGTTCATCTACGCACCCCACTGCATCTCCACGCTCGCCACGATCCGCCGCGAGACGCATTCGTGGAAGCAGGTCGGTATCGCCACGGGCTACCTGTTCGGGCTGGCCTACCTGGCCTCGCTGGTCACCTACCAGGTGGCGGTGTTGCTGGGCGCCGGGTGACGGACGTGGACGGCGCGCTGCTGGTGCAGTACGTGGTCATCGCATTGGCGGTGCTATTGAGCGCGTGGTTCGTGGCGAAGCGGCAGTTTCCGGGGGCGGTGCGCAAGGCGCGGCTGGCAATCGCGGTGCCCCTGGTACGCGAGGGACGGCCCGTCTGGATGGTCCGGCTGGGCAAGCGCATTGCACCCGCGTCGGAGTCCTTGGGCGGCGGCTGTGGTGGTTGCGACGGCTGCGATTGAGTCGCGCCGTGCGCGGGGCGTAGTCACGGCTTTCCCGGAGGGGCCAAGAGCGGGTCGTCATGACGGCCACCGAATCCCGGCTTCGCGCCAGCGCGCATGTGGTCCCGGGACAGACAAAAAAGAAGGCCCGCTTTCGCGGGCCTTCCGTTTGGCTTGCGCCAAGCCGTCAGTCGATTACTTCTTGACTTCTTCGGCAGCAGCGTCGGCCTTGTCGGCCACGTTCTGCGCGGCGTCGGCGGTCTTCTGCGCAGCGTCGGCGGTGGCTTCGGCAGCGCCAGCGGCGGCTTCGGCGCCGGCAGCAGCAGCGGCTTCGGCAGCGCCTTCAACGGCGGCACCGGCCTCGGCAGCGGCTTCGCCGGTGGCGGCAGCAGCGGCTTCGGTCGACTCGGCGGCCGGAGCAGCAGCGGCGTCAGCAGCCGGCTCGGTGGCGGCGGCGGCTTCAGCGGCTTCGTTCTGCGCGGTCGCGGTTTCGTTCTTGCAGGCGGTCAGGGCCAGGGCGGCAGCGACCAGGGCAACGTAGATCTTGGTGTTCATCGGTGTGCTCCAAAGAAGAAGATAGCCAAGGTTACAACTCGTCCGCCATCGCACCGTGAAGGATTCCCCTTGCCCGGGCAGCCGACGCACTAAGGCGCCGCCGGTACGCCGGCGACCCGGCCAAATGTACTTGGAACAGACGGCACGGTACAGCCCGGGGGGTACGGGTGGGCGGCACCGGGCGTGTGGCGCAAGTCGCTCCCCGATATTCGCTTGGTTGCGCCAAACGCCCGGAGCCGCCCTTCCGGCGAACTGAGTTTGGATTACATGCGGAACACGCCGAAACGCGTGCGGTCCTCGATCGGCGCGTTGAGGCTGGCCGACAGGCCCAGACCCAGCACCCGGCGGGTGTCGGCCGGGTCAATGATGCCGTCGTCCCAGAGGCGGGCGGTGGCGTAGTAGGGGTTGCCCTGGGTTTCGTACTGCTCGCGGATGGGGGCCTTGAAGCTTTCTTCCTCTTCCGGCGTCCACACCTTGCCGGCGGCCTCGATGCCATCGCGGCGCACGGTGGCCAGCACGCTGGCCGCCTGCTCGCCGCCCATCACGCTGATGCGCGCGTTCGGCCACATCCACAGGAAGCGCGCGCCGTACGCGCGGCCGCACATGGCGTAGTTGCCGGCGCCGAAGCTGCCGCCGATCACCACGGTGAACTTGGGCACGTGGCTGCACGCCACCGCCGTTACCATCTTCGCCCCGTCCTTGGCAATGCCGGCCTGTTCGTACTTCTTGCCGACCATGAAACCGGTGATGTTCTGCAGGAACACCAGCGGAATGCCGCGTTGGTTGCACAGCTCGATGAAGTGCGCACCCTTGAGCGCGCTCTCGGCGAACAGGATGCCGTTGTTGGCGACGATGCCCACCGGATAGCCATGCAGGTGCGCGAAGCCGGTGACCAGGGTCTTGCCGTAGCGCGCCTTGAATTCCTGGAAGTCGCTGCCGTCGACCACGCGCGCGATGACCTCGCGGATGTCGAACGGGCGGCGGGTGTCCTTGGGCACGATGCCGTATAGCTCGTCGGCGGGGTACAGCGGCTCGCGTGCCGCCTGCACGGCCACCGGCAGCGCCTTCTTGCGATTGAGCGTGCCGACGATGTCGCGCGCGATCTGAAGCGCATGGCGATCGTCTTCGGCGAAGTGGTCGGCCACGCCGGAGATGCTGGTGTGCACGTCCGCGCCGCCCAGCGTTTCGGCATCCACCACTTCACCGGTGGCGGCCTTCACCAGCGGTGGGCCGCCGAGGAAGATCGTGCCCTGCTCCTTGACGATGATGCTCTCGTCGCACATGGCCGGCACGTACGCGCCGCCCGCGGTGCACGAGCCCATGACCACGGCGATCTGCGGGATGTTCTCCGCGCTCAGCCGGGCCTGGTTGTAGAAGATGCGGCCGAAGTGCTCCTTGTCCGGGAATACCTCGTCCTGCAGCGGCAGGAACGCGCCGCCCGAATCGACCAGGTACACGCAAGGCAGCTTGTTCTCGCGGGCGATCTCCTGCGCGCGCAGGTGCTTCTTCACCGTCATCGGGAAGTAGGTTCCGCCCTTGACCGTGGCGTCGTTGGCCACGATCACCACTTCCTGGCCCATGACCCGGCCGATGCCGCAGACCATGCCGGCGGCCGGTGCGGCGTCGTCGTACATGCCTTCCGCGGCCAGCGGCGCGATTTCCAGGAAGGGCGAGCCGGGGTCGAGCAGGGCGGTGATGCGATCACGCGCCAGCAGCTTGCCGCGCTCAGTGTGCTTGGTCCGCGCCTTTTCACCGCCGCCGCCTGCCGCACGGGCCAGGCGGGCGTCCAACTCGTCCACGAGCGCGCGGTGGTAGGCCACGTTGGCCTGGAAGTCCTGCGAGCGGGTATCGAGTTGGGAGGTCAGTGCGGGCATCGTGGCGGGGGCGTCCGTGTAAGGCGCGCATCAAACCATAAAGGAGCGCCGGCGGCCAAGGTTCGCGGGCGTGTGGTCATGCGGGCGCGCGGCGCGGCTGCGTCGGAAAACCCGGTCCAGCCGGCGCGTTGGCGAAAAAAAAGAGGCCCGCTTTCGCGGGCCCCTTTCGTGCAACAGGCGAGAGCCTATTACTGCTTGGCTTCTTCGGCCGGAGCAGCGGCTTCTTCAGCAGCCGGAGCAGCGGCGTCGGCGGCCGGAGCAGCAGCGTCGGCAGCCGGAGCAGCGGCGTCGGCCGGAGCAGCAGCGGCGTCAGCAGCCGGAGCGGCGGCGTCGACCGGAGCAGCAGCGGCGTCAGCAGCCGGGGCTTCGACAGCAGCGGCTTCAGCGGCCGGAGCGGCCTCAGCGGCCGGAGCCTCTTCCTTCTTGCAGGCGGTCAGGGCGAGGGCAGCGGCAACCACGGCAACGAAAAGCTTGGTGTTCATGAAAATCTCCAGGAGGTAGGTAGTGAAACGTCTTGCAGAGCATTCGCACCTGCGCCATTCAGGATCGGGTGACCCCTATTCATAAATGGCATCGGGGCAAGGAAAAGCCGCTAGCGAACCAGCGGCTCATCCCACTGTCAGGCTGTTGAAGGCCTACAGGTGTTGATTACTGCTTGGCAGCTTCTTCAGCGCCTTCCTTAGCCTGCTCAGCGGCGTCAGCGGCCTGCTCAGCGGTGTCGGCAGCAGCGTCGGCAGCGCCGGCGTCGGTGGCGGTGGCAGCAGCGTCAGCGGCGGTGGCAGCGGCGTCGGCCGAAGCGGCAGCGGCGTCGGCCGAAGCGGTGGCGGCGTCAGCGGCAGCGGCGTCACCGGTGGCGGCAGCGTCGGCAGCGGCGGTGGCGGCTTCGGCGGAAGCGTCGGCAGCCTCAGCGGCCGAGTCAGCAGCCTGCTGCTGGTTCGAGCAGGCAGCCAGGGCGAAGCCCAGAGCCAGGGCGAGCAGCGCCTTGTTCATGGTCATGGTGCGGTTTCCTCGTCAATAAGTAGGGCAACGCGCAGACTGCGCGCCATGTAAATGATGACAAGCCGGTGAACGCTGTCAAGCGTTTGGCCGACTTTTTTTGGTTAAGACGTCGTTATACCAGATATACCGCCGTCAAATAGCGGCCTTCAGGCCAGTTCGACGGCGATCGCAGTCGCCTCGCCGCCGCCGATGCAGAGCGACGCCACGCCGCGCTTTGCGCCACGCTGGCGCAGGGCATTGAGCAGGGTGACGACCAGACGGGCACCGCTGGCACCGATCGGGTGGCCCAGCGCCACGGCGCCGCCGTGCACGTTGACCTTGTCACGCGAGATGCCCAATTCCTTGATCGGGGCCATCGCCACGCACGAGAACGCCTCGTTGATTTCGAACAGGTCCACGTCGGCCGCGGTCCAGCCGGCCTTCTGCAGCACCTTCTCGATGGCGGTCACCGGCGCGGTGGTGAACCACTCCGGCGCCTGCGAGTGGGTGGCGTGGGCGACGATGCGCGCCAGCGGCTTGAGTCCGCGCTTGGCGGCTTCGTCGGCCGACATCAGCACGGTAGCGGCGGCACCGTCGGAGATCTTGGAGGACGAGGCGGCGGTGAGCACGCCGTCCTTGCCGAACGCGGCGCGCAGGGTCGGGATCTTGCTGGTGTCGATCTTGCCCGGCTCCTCGTCGGAGTCGACCACGACGTCACCCTTGCGGCCCTTCACGGTCACCGGGACGATCTCGTCCTTGAACGCTCCCGAAGCCTGCGCGGCCTGCGCCAGCTGCACGCTCTCGGTGGAGTAGGTGTCCAGCGCCTCGCGGCTGATGCCGGTCTCGGCGCACATCATGTCGCCGAACACGCCCATGGCCTTGCCCTGGTACGGGTCGGTCAGGCCGTCGAAGGCCATGTGGTCGATGAACTCGGCGCTGCCGTAGCGGATGCCGTTGCGCGAACCGTTAAGCAGGTGCGGGGCGTTGGTCATCGACTCCATGCCGCCGGCCACGACCACGTTGGCCGAACCGGCCTTGATGATGTCGTGGGCCAGCATGATGGCCTTCATGCCTGAACCGCAGACCTTGTTGACGGTGGTGCAGCCGGCCGACGTCGGAATGTTCGCACCCAACGAGGCCTGGCGGGCCGGGGCCTGGCCCAGGCCGGCCGGCAGCACGCAGCCCATGATCACTTCGTCCACCTGGTCGGCCGCAACGCCGGCGTGGTCCAGGGCGCCGGTGATGGCCGCGCTGCCCAGCACTGGGGTAGCCACGCCATTGAACTGGCCGAGGAAGGAACCGATGGCGGTGCGCTTGGCACCGACGATGACGATGTCGGACATGGACTGCTCCAGTGGGGGGCCGGCCAATTGCCGGATATCGTAATTATCGCGCCGGTTGTTGCATCGCCGCAAACGCCCCCCAAGCCCCGGGGCCGCGGCCCATCCAATTCATCGTTGCCCGGCCCTCGTGTTTGCACTACAAGGGCGGTACTGGAGACATTTACGCCTGCGGTCGTCGATGCGACCACGGTGATGCTGGGGAGAATTCAATGAAATACCGTGAACTGGAGTTGGCGGTTGCCGTTCGCCGGGCCGTCGTGCTGGCAACCATGGTCTCGGCTATGGCGGCCTGTGGCGGCGGTGGAGGTGGCGGTGGCGGCATCGTCAAGGTTGATCCGCCGCCAGCCGCCCTGCCGCCTCCCGTGGTTTACACGGCCAACCCGCAATACAGTGGCCATATCACCCTGACCAACACGGCGCCTGCCCACGCGGCCGGGCTCAGCGGGGCGGGTGTGCGCATCGGAATCGTGGACAGCGGCGCCAACCGCAACCATCCGGCGCTGCAGGGACGGGTGACGGCCAACCTGGTTTACATAAGCAGTACCGGCAACAACCTGGCCGTGGATGATGTCGTGGGCCACGGCACCGCTGTGGCGCAGGTAGCGGCGGGAACTGCCTTTGGCGAATGGCCCGGCGGCATCGCGCCCGGTGCTCAGATTGTGTCGGCGCGCATAATTTCGGACAAGCCACCCAGCGACGACGGATCGGGTCAGGGCAACGAGGTGGATGGGGCACTAGGCCTCAAGTCGATCCATCAGGACCTGATCAACCGCGGCGTTCGGATCATGAACAACTCATGGGGGGGGCTGTACTGGACCAACCTCAACGCCACGGCGCCCATCGCCGATGAGTATCGACCTTTCATCATGAGCAACGGCGGGCTCGTGGTGTTTGCAACGGGCAACGAGGGCGGTGCCAATCCGTCCAGCATGGCGGCGCTGCCCAGCCAGCCGGGACCAAACGGGAGCATGCCCGCCGCGGACCTGGAACGGGGTTGGCTGGCGGTCACGGCCGTTGACCCCGCCAACATCCATTCACTCGACCGGGGCAGCGATGGTGTGGTGTATGCCAATGCATGCGGCATCGCGATGCGTTACTGCCTGGCCGCGCCGGGCACGGTGATCGCCACCGGCACCAACGATCTTTACAACGCGCCCAATTACTGGCGCTGGAAAGGCACGTCGTTCGCGGCGCCGCAGGTTTCTGGCGCGGCCGCACTGGTATGGCAGAAGTTCCCCTACTTCAGCAACGACTTGCTTCGGCAAACGCTGCTGGGCACCGCCAAGGATATTGGGGCGGTGGGCGTGGATCCGGAGTTTGGCTATGGCTTGCTTGATGTTGGGGCCGCAGTGCTGGGGCCCGCACGTTTTGACTGGGGTGACGTGGTGGTGTCGTTTACTGGCACGTCGGCATGGGGCAACGCAATATCGGGCGCGGGCGGCCTGGTGAAGCAGGGCAGTGGTCGTCTGGAACTGACGCGACCCAACGTCTACCAGGGGGCGACACAGGTGCAGCAGGGAACGCTGGCCAGCTACTTCACCGTGCCGGGGGATGCTTTCGTCAGTGCGGGCGCCAACCTTGAGCTCCGTGGCGGCGTAAGCGGGAGCTTGGACAACCTCGGCACGGTGACCAGCCTTACAGCGTCCGCCCATGCCGTGGCGGGGAACTACCACCACGGCGCCAATGCACGGTTCGCCTTCGAAATCGGTGCGCCGCTGCAGGTGGCAGGGCAGGCGACGATCGATGGCGGGGACGCGCAGGTCACAGGCATTGCGCAGGGGTACACGAGGTCTTCTCGAGAAACCGTGCTGACCGCGGCTGGAGGCGTGAATGGACGCTTCGCGACACTCAGCTCGGGAAGTGGAGTGTTCCTGCAAGCCACGCTCGGCTACGACCCCACCAACATCTGGCTGGACATCGCCCGTCTGGACGTGACAGCGGCCGCGGCAGCGATGGGCTTCAGCGGAATGTCACTTGCAGCCGCGGAGCGGGTAGAGGAGGCATTCTCGGCGATTGATCGCGGTGTTCCTCCGGAGGGTCATGGCGGCGAGGCAGGCAGCACCTTCCTTGAAGCGGCCGGGATGATCCAGCGATCTCCTACGGCTATGGCTGCGCAACGCACGCTGGAGAGTCTTTCGGGCGCGCTGCATGGCGCCGACACGATGCATGCCTTGATGGCGATCGAGGGGAGTCGGCATGCACTGGAGTCACGACTGGATAACCGCGGGAGCGCCTCCGCGGGTGGCGCCTGGTGGGATCGGTTGGGCGCACAACATGCTTCGGGTCAGCAATTTGGGATCGATTCGCAGGGATGGGTGCAGGGACACGACGTCCGGCTTGCGAATGGTTGGACGGTGGGAGGCGCCTTGGCCGAAACGACGGGACGGGGCTTCCAGTTGGATCGGGGCGATCGTGAGCGCAACCGGCAGGTAGAAGGGCAGGTGTATGGCCAATGGCAAGCCGGCGACACCTATCTGCTGGCCCGCATGTCTCACGGCATGATGGAGCGGCAAGCCAGGCGCGATGTCTTCTTGGGCGACGCCGTGTTTGGTGTCGATAGCGATTACGCCAATCAGTACACGACGTTGGGGCTGCAGTTGGGTCAGCGTTTCGTGGGCAAGTCAGGCAACGTAGTCCCCTATGCCGGGGTGCAGTCCCTGCAGATGACGCGCGGAGGATTTTCCGAGGAGGGTGCCGCGGGATTCGGACTTCGCACGGACTCCTCGACGTACTCGGAACTCCAGGCGTTGGCAGGGGTGCGCTTCGATCGACACTGGGGGGCAGGGGCGACGCGCTGGTGGGTGGACGGTCGCTTTGAATGGCAGCGCACGTTGTCGCAATCAGGCGTAGATATCAGTGCGCGTTTCACTGGCATCGATGTCTGGTCTCCAATTCGGGGTGAACGCTGGGAGCGCGATGCGGGCATCCTGGGGCTTGGACTGGGGGCAAAACTGCGGCGGATGGGGCTCGTGAGAATGGGCTTCGACATGCGCCAGCACGGCCTGCAACGCGGGACGCAAGCGCAGTTGGAGTGGGCCGTAGGCTTCTGATATGACGAACCTCGCCCGCGTAGCCCGTCCGAGCATGTTTTCAAGCGGGCTGCGCCGGGTGCTGCTGGCAGGGATTGCCGCGTGCGCCATGGTGTCTGCAATGGCGGGGCAACGCACCCCGACCCCCGCGGTCCTCGTCGATGACGCGCACTTCCGCAACTATGGCGTCCGGGACGGTCTCTCGCAGGCCAGTGCCAAAACCCTGTTGCAGGACGCCACCGGCGCCGTCTGGATCGGCACGCAGGACGGTCTCAACCGTTTCGATGGCTACGAGTTCAAGGTCTATCGCGCGGACCCGGAACGTCAGGAGACGTTGCCGGACAGCCATGTACAGGTGCTCGCGGCGTCCCGGCGCGGTGGCTTCTGGGTGGGGACGCGGGCCGCGGGGATCGCCCTGTACCGGCCGGAACTCGACAGCTTCGTCCGCTTTCCCACCGCTACGGCGGCCTTCGGCGGCGAATCCAATGCCGTGGTCGCCCTGCAGGAAACCGCCGACGGCCGGCTTTGGATCGGCAATTCCGGCGAGGGCCTGCATTGGCTCGACCCGGCCGACGACAGTTTCCACGGGGCACCTGAAGCCCTGAATCGACAGTTGGGCCCGGTGGCTGCCTTCGGGCTCCTCGATGGACAGTTGCTCGCCGGCGGCCAGGACGGTGTCTGGCTGGTGGACCCGTCCGGGCAAACGGCGAGGCGCTGGGGGCCATCCGGCGCGGAGCTGCGCGTGGAGGCCATCGCGGTCAGCCCCAACCAGCGTGAGGTCTGGATCGGGACCCGCTTTTCGGGTGTCTATCGGTTTGACCGACAGGGGCGCGAACTGGGTCACTGGGGGCCTGAGGAAGGCCTGCCGCACGTGACCGTTCGGGACATCAAGTTCGACCACGAGGGCCGGCTCTGGATCTCCACCCTGGAGGGTTTGGCGCGGTTCGACAGCCCCGCCGTCCCGCTCAAGGTCTGGACGTATGGCACCGGGTTGGGCGATTCGTTGTCGTCCGACCGTCTGATGGGCCTGATGGTGGACCGCGACGGGCTGGTCTGGGTTGGATCGCTGTTGAAGGGCGCCAGCGTGATCGCCCCGCGCAGCCAGGTTTTCAAGGAGATACAGGTCCGTTCGCCGTCATCGCGCGGTGGCGGAGGTTCGGCCGTGGGAACGTTCCTCATCGAGCCCAATGGCGCGTTGTGGATCAGCGCAGCGGAAGGCTTGGGCGTGGTGCATTACGACCCGCACCGGGGCGTGATCGGACATTTTTCGCATGAACCCGGCAACCCCCGGTCGCTCCCGTCCAACATCGTCGTGGACTTCAAGCGCGACCGCCGCGGCCGGGTCTGGGTGGCGACCGCGGAAGGCCTGGCACGGATGGAAGGCGACGGCTTCAAGGTCTATCGCCACGATCCCAAGGCCCCGGGCAGCCTGCCCAGCCCCAATGTCCTGACCCTGCTGGAGGATCGCGACGGCGCGATGTGGGTGGGGACCCTCGGCGGTGGCGTGGGCAGGCTGTGCGACGGGTGCGACCACTTCCGGGTATACGGCGCCAAGCCGGGGCCTGACGGCCAGCCCGGCCTGGGCAGCAATTCCGTCGAGGCCATGCACGAAGATCGCCACGGTGCGATCTGGATTGGTCTCCGGTCGGGCGGCCTGGTGCGCCTGGACCCCAAGACCGAGCGGATCGTGCGCTACCGGGCGCGTCCGGGCGTGCCCGGGTTCATCGGCAACGACAGCGTTTCGTGGATCAGCGAAGACCGGCAGGGGCGGCTTTGGGTGGGGCATGGCGCGGGCGTCAGCTGGGCACGTACCGATGGAACGGGCCCGCTGCAGTTCCAGAACATCCGCATGAACGCCGTGGGCGCCGTCGTCCAGGATGACGACGGCCACCACTGGGTCAGCACCACGGTGGGCATCAGCCGGATCGATGCCGACACCGGGGCGGTCACGCACTACAGCTCCCGCGACGGTGCGCAGATGATGGGCTATTTCATCGGTGCCGCGGGCAAGTTCCCCGATGGACGCATCGCGTTCGGCGGGCTCAATGGCATCACGGTATTCGATCCGCGCAAGGTGGTGCCGGCCGCGCCGCCGCACCGCGTCGCACTGACTGACCTGCATGCCGCCGGTGCAGGCAGTGCCGCCCGCACCGACATCTGGCGACAGTGGATGACGGTGGGTCAGCAGGGCCGCGAAGTCGTGCTGCCGCCCGAGGCAGGCAATTTCGCGCTGGAATTTTCCGCGATGACCTTCGCCGACCCCGCGCACCTGGTGTACGCGTACCGGATGGATGGCATCGACGACGATTGGGTCGAAGTCGATGCGGTCCGTCGCCTGGCCAGCTACACCAACCTGGATCCGGGGCACTACACCTTCCGCGTGCGTGCCCGCGATGCCCACGGCGCGTGGGGGCCTGAGCTGGTGGTTCCCTTGCGGCTGATGCCCCCATGGTGGCGCACCTGGGGCGCGTATCTGACGTACGCAATGCTGGTGGCGCTGGTGCTGGGCGGCGTGGCGTGGGCGTTCCGTGTGCGCCTGGCCGAGCGCAAGCGCGCGCAGCGCGAGATCGCCGACAGCGAGCAGCGGCTGAAGCTGGCGTTGTGGGGGACGGGTGACGAGCTCTGGGACCTGGACCTCACCCGCGGCGAACTGCACCGGCAGAATCCGCTGGATTCGACCGAAGGCATGGGCGAAGAGAGCGTCGCGGACATCCACGCCATCCGCGACCAGGTCCACCCTGACGACCTGGAGGCCTATGACGCAGCCGTCGCCGCGTATGCCGCCGGCACGCAGGAGTTCATCGAAGTGTCTTACCGGATGCTGGACCCGTCCGGGCAGTGGCGGTGGTTGCTCAGCCGCGGACGCGTGGTGACCCGCAGTGCCTCCGGCCGCCCCACCCGGGTGATCGGCACCAACAGCGATATCACCCGGCTCAAGGACAACGAAATGGCGCTGGCCAAGGTCAACGCCGAACTGGAAACGCGCGTGCGCGTGCGCACCGAAGCCCTGCACGCCAGCAACGAAAGCCTGCACCGCACCATCGACGAACTGCGTGACACGCAGAACCAACTGGTGGAATCGGAGAAGATGGCCGCGCTGGGCGGCCTGGTCGCGGGTGTCGCGCACGAGATCAACACGCCGCTGGGCGTGGGCGTGACCGCGGCGTCTTTCCTGGAGCAGCAGGCCAGTTCGCTGGCCACCCGTATCGCCGATGGCAGCCTGGACCGCGCGGGACTCGAAGCCTTCAGCCAGGCCGCCCGCGACAGTTCGCAACTGATCCTGCGCAACCTGCAACGCGCCGATCGCATGGTGAAAAGCTTCAAGCAGGTGGCCGTGGACCAGTCCAGCGAGGCCGCGCGCCGGATCGAACTGCCGGGCTACCTGGAAGAAGTCCTGGTCTCGCTACAGCCCGCGCTGCGGCAGCGGCGCCATGAGGTGGTGATCGACTGTCCCACCCCGATTGCCTTCGAGACCTACCCCGGGGCGATCTACCAGATCATCTCCAACCTGGTGATGAACTCGGTGGTGCACGGCTTTGCCGACCGTGAGCAAGGGCGCATCCGCATCGCGGTGAGTGCCGACGAACACGACTTGTTCCTGCGCTACGAGGACGACGGCTGCGGCATGTCCGAGGAGGCGCGGCGGCGCGTGTTCGAGCCGTTCTTCACCACGCGTCGTGGCAGTGGCGGCTCCGGCCTGGGTATGCACATCGTCTGGAACCTGGCGACCCAGGTGTTGGGCGGCGGCATCACTTGCTCGGCACCGGAAGTGCGTGGCACCCGGTTTGACCTGCGCATTCCCCGCCAGTTACGTCCGCGCAAGGAGCACGCGTAGGGCCGGGGGGAGGGGTCAGTCGGGGAACTGGTCCCGGATGGCCTCGGCGCGTTCCCAGTGGTCCAGCAGGATCTGCGTCAGCGCGGGGTCGAACATCTTGCCGGTGTGTTCGGTAATGAATGCGCGGATCCGGTCCGGCGTCCACGCGTCCTTGTAGCAGCGACGGCTGCCCAAGGCGTCGAACACGTCCGCGAGCATGGTGATGCGGCCGCTGAGCGGGATCGCTTCGCCTTCCAGGCCATGCGGGTATCCGCCGCCGTCCCAGCGCTCGTGGTGGGTCAGTGCCACTTCGGCCGCCAGCTGCAGGATGCCGCGCTTGGATGACGCCAGCATGCGGTGCCCGATCGCGGCATGGGTGCGCATGACCACGCTTTCCTCGGGCGTATGCGGGCCGGCCTTATTGAGGATGGCGTCGGGAATGCCGATCTTGCCCAGGTCATGCAGGGGAGCCGCCTGGCGGATGCGTTCGCAGTAGGCCTCGTCCATGCCGACCTCGCGCGCCAGGAGCTCGGCGATGAGCCCTACACGGTGCACGTGGGAGGCCGTCTCGCTGGAGCGCGTCTCGGCGGCGCCGGCCAGCAGGAAGATCATCTCCATCTGCGCGTTGGAGACTTCCTGGCTGAGCTGCAGGTTCTCGAACGCGATGGAGACGTTGGTGCAGAAGATCTCGACCAGCTTGTAGTCCAGCTCCGACAGGTCCCAGGCCTCGCCCACGTACAGCAGGCTCTCGCCGTGCTGGCTGTCGGTGAAGTGCAGCACGTAGTGGTCGCCGCTGAACTGGTGGCGCTTCTCGCGCAGGGCCGAACGCAGCGTCTCCAGCATGTTGGGTGGCAGCGATTCGTCGATGTTCTGGTCGACCAGGCGCTGGAAGTCGCCGGTGGCCGCGGTGGCGACGAAATGCGAATCCGGGTCCGTAGCATCGCCGCTGGTGGTGAAGTACAGCGCGCCGCGCTCCATGCCCACCAGGGTGGCCAATTGCGACAGCACCGCCGAGGCGAAACCGGTGGTGCGCTGGTTGGCGAAGACCTGCGCGGACGCCTCGATGACCCGTTCCAGCCCGCGCTTGTGCGCCTTGATGGTCATGATGTCGCGCCAGGCGCGCAACGCGGCGAACAGCGTGGTGGAGAGCTTCTGCGCGGTGAGCTCGGTCTTTTCCTTGTAGTCGTTGATGTCGTAGCGCTCGATCACCTCGTGCTCGGGCGCCTGTCCGGGCTGGCCGGTGCGCAGCACCAGCCGGATGTCGTGGTTGCCCAGTGCGGTGCGGATGTCCTGCACCAGCTCCAACCCGGCCTGGTCGGTTTCCATGACCACGTCCAACAGGGCCACGGCGATGTCGTCGTGCGCGCGCAGCACGTCGCGCGCCTCGCGGCCGCTGTAAGCGGAGAGGATCTGCAGCGGCCGGCCCTCGAAACGGAAACCGGACAGGACCAGCCGGGTGACCTCATGGACCTCCGGCTCATCATCGACCAGCAGCACCTTCCAAGGTGGCTGGTTGTTGCCGGCGGGTGCGGCGAGGAAATCCATCGAGCAAGCTCTCCCCGGTTTGCTGGACCCAGTCTAGCGAAAAATCGCAGGCTGCAATTTCAGGAAACGGCCGCGTCGGGACGGACTGAAGGCCGTGGTGAAACAAATCGGCCCGGTCTGGGGGACCGGGCCGACAGGCGTGCAACCTTTGGCGAAGGGGAGGGGCGCGGACCGCCCCGGCCCTCAGCTGTTGCCGTTGAACAGCTCGCGACCGATCAGCATGCGGCGGATCTCGTTGGTGCCGGCGCCGATTTCGTACAGCTTGGCGTCGCGCAGCAGGCGGCCGGTGGGGAACTCGTTGATGTAGCCGTTGCCGCCCAGGGTCTGGATGGCCTCCAGCGTGACCTGCACCGCCGACTCGGAGGCGTGCAGCAGGCAGCTGGCGGCGTCCACGCGGCTCTTGTAGCCGCTGTCGTAGTCGCGCGCGATCTGGTACGCGAAGGCGCGGCTGGACTGCAGCTTGGTGTACATGTCGGCGATCTTGCCCTGCATCAGGCCGAAGGTGCCGATGGCCGCGTCGAACTGCTTGCGCTCTCGGGTATAAGGCAGGGCCACTTCCAGTGCCGCCTGCATCAGGCCGATGGGGCCGCCGGACAGCACCAGGCGCTCGGTGTTCAGGCCGCTCATCAGCACTTTGACGCCCTGGTTGACCTCGCCCAGCACGTTCTCGGCCGGGATCTCGCAGTTCTCGAACACCAACTCGCAGGTGTTGGAGCCGCGCATGCCCAGCTTGTCCAGCTTCTGTGCGGTGCTGAAGCCCTTCATGCCCTTCTCGACGATGAAGGCGGTCATGCACTTGCTGCCCGCGTCCTTACCGGCGGTGCGCATGTAGACCACCAGCACGTCGGCCTCGGGGCCGTTGGTGATCCACATCTTGTTGCCGTTGGCCACCCACACGCCGTCACGCAGGTCGGCGCGGCAGCTCATCGAGCCCACCACGTCGGAGCCGGCGCCCGGCTCGCTCATCGCCAGCGCACCCTTCCACTCGCCGGTGCACAGCTTGGGCAGGTACTTGTGGCGCTGCGCCTCGTTGCCGTTGGCGTAGAGGTTGTTGACACACAGGTTGGAGTGCGCGCCGTACGACAGGCCTACCGAGCCCGACGCACGCGAGATCTCCTCCATCGCCACCAGGTGGGCCAGGTAGCCCATCTCGCTGCCGCCGTACTCGCCCGGCACGGTCATGCCCAGCAGGCCCATCTCGCCCAGCTTGGGCCACAGATCCTGCGGGAACCAGTTGTCGTGGTCGATCTGTTCGGCTCGCGGCGCGATCTCGGCTTCGGCAAAGCGGCGGACCGCCTCGCGCAGCGCATCGATCTCTTCACCCAGCGGGAAAGGGCGCATGACTACTCCTGGCAACGTGGTGGCATCGAAACCTATCGACGCCCGAAAAGGGAGGCCCGGGCTTCATGCCCAAGCCGCATAGCACGACGGGGCACTGGGCCCCGTCGTAATTCTTGCTCTACTGCCCGTCAGTGCACTGATACGGATCAGTTGCCGCCGCGGATGCGACCCTTGAAGCGGGTCTGGCCACGGCCCAGCGGCAGCTTGAGCTTGCCGATGGCGGCGATGCGCTCCTCGCCCAGGCGGTCAGCGGCCTGGTAGGTCGGCACGCCGTCGCGCTCGGCGATCTCATAGATGCGGTGCAGGTTGTGGTAGATGGTGCGCATCATGCGCATGGCGCGCTCGCGGTTGTAGCCTTCCAGCTCCAGCGCCACGTTCATCACGCCGCCCGCGTTGACCGCGTAGTCCGGGGCGTACAGGATGCCGCGCCTCTGCACTTCATCACCGATGGCGTTGTTGGCCAGCTGGTTGTTGGCCGCGCCGCAGATGATCTTGGCCTTCAGGCGGGGCAGGGTCTGCTCGTTGACGGTGCCACCCAGGGCGCACGGGCTGTACACGTCGGCCGGCACGTCGTAGATCTCGTCCAGGCCCACGGCTTCGGCGCCGTACTCGGACACGGCCTTGTCGACCAGCGACTGGTTGATGTCGGTGACGAAGATCTTCGCGCCGCGCTCCTTGAGCAGCTTCACGTACTCCATGCCCACATGGCCCAGGCCCTGCACGGCGTAGCTGTACTTGCCCACTTCCTCATCGCCGAAGCGCTTGTTGAGGGTGGCCATCAGGCCCTGCAGGGTGCCGTAGGCGGTGAACGGCGAGGGGTCGCCCGAACCACCGTGCACCTGGTGCACGCCGGTCACGAACTCGGTCTCGCGGTACACGTATTCCATGTCGTTGACGTCGATGCCGACGTCTTCGGCGGTGATGTAGCGACCGCCCAGCGAATCCACGAACTGGCCGAAGGCGCGGAACAGCGCTTCGGACTTGTCCTTGGCCGGGTCGCCGATGATCACGGCCTTGCCGCCGCCGATGTTCAGGCCGGCGACCGCATTCTTGTAGGTCATGCCGCGCGACAGGCGCAGCACGTCATTCAACGCTTCCTGCTCGGACTTGTACGGCCACATGCGGGTGCCGCCCAGCGCGGGGCCCAGCACGGTGTTGTGGATGGCGATAATCGCCTTCAGGCCCGCGTCCTTGTTGTGGCAGAACACGACCTGCTCGTGGCCGTAGGTGTCCAGGGTCTCGAAAATCATCAGGTGCTCCGCGCCGGCGTGGGGGATGCGCGTAGGGCGCCACGCCTGCTGTGCGTTGTAAGTCGTTGAATCGGAAAGATTCGCCTCTGCGGCCGGGGTGGGGGTCCCGCCGCAGGGGGCATAGTTTACGCCAATCCCGGGATACGGTTACGTATGCAACAAGTTGGGCGCTACCGGCCCGGGGCCGGCGTTCAGAACGCGCGGTAGCGACGCTCGCGGAACCACAGCGTGGCCAGCCACTTCTCGCCTGCCTCCACCGGCGTGCCCGCATGCAGCGAGTCCGGGTCGGGGCGGCCGGCATCGTCGGTGTTGCGGAACGCCACGGCGCGACCCATGCGCGCGTCCACCGTCAGGTTGGCCTCGGGGAAGGCAGTGCCGCCGCCCGATTCCACATCGCACAGGTACGTGCACAGCGTGGCCGCGCGCTGGCCCGCCTGCGGCCGGTCGCCGGCCAGCGTCTGCGGCGGCAGGTAGTCGCGGTGCGGGCGGTATTCCTGGCCGGGCAGGTAACGCAGCAGGACCATCTGCTCGGCGCGGGTGAAGTCGATGCCGATCGCGGCGGCCATGCGCATCTGCAGCAGGCGCAGCTGGAAGTCCTCGATCATGTCGTTGAACGTGGCATCGAACGCCGTGCGCACCGGGTGTTCCAGCCACTCGCCCGTGCGCGGGTCCACCACGCGGGCGCGCTTGAGCCACGGCGCGCCCATCAACATGACGTAGCGGCATTCCTCCGCAGTGAGCAGGCCTTCCAGCGTGGCCACGCGCGGCGCCTGGCTGCGCACCTCGGGGGTGGGCGCCACCAGGCTGGATTCGAGGTTGAGCTGCAGCGGCCGGGCGGGGCCATCGCCGGGGCCACGGCCGGGCGCGGCGGGAATGGGCGGCACGCCGGCCTGCGCCACCAGCGCCTGCCACGCGGCCATGTCGCCGTTGGGCTGCATCTCGCCGTGGCGCACGCGCTCCAGCAGCAGCTGCGCGCTCAGCGGGTCGCCGGCGCGTGCGGCCTGTTCCAGCAACGAACGCGACTGGCGCATCGCCGCCGGGTTGTCGATGTCGCGGCCGAAATACATCGCCAGCGCGCGCATCGCCGAAACGTCGCCGCCCTTGGCTGCAGCCAGCAAGCGCTGGCCCATGTGCAGGAAGTCGCGGTCCATGACGATGCCGCCCAGCGCGATGCTGGCCAGCAGCGAGGCGGCGGGCGCCCAGCCACCACGCTCGGCGCGCTCCAGCCACTGCACCGCCGCCACGGGGTCGGGGTCGCAGGCGACGCCAAACAGCTGCATGCGCGCGTACTCCACCTTCGCGGGCACATGGCCGCGCTCCGCCGCCTGGCGGTACAGGTCGAAGGCCTCCTCGGTGCCGTCCGTCGTCACCAGGTGTGCGGCCAGACGGAACTGGGCGTCGGGCGCGCCGCTGGCCGCATCGCGGCGCAGGGTGTCGAGGTCGGGCAGGGCGGTGGCATGCATTGCCAGAGCGTAACGCGTCCTGCGAGCGCCGGGACAGACGCGCGGCACACGCGTATCGGCCGACCCCGCACGTCGGTCGGCCCCTGACGGTCCCATACCTGCGCGCTGACGGCCTCGCCGCGCCCGCCATACCCCCGCGAACCGTACGGTTGGGGCCGTCACGCTACAATCGTGGATCAGTAACCGACTCAAGAGTGCGCACCATGAGCACCCCCGCCACGCAGTTCCCCGAAGCCCAGACCGAGACCAGCCCGCTGCGGTTCGTTACCGCCGCCAGCCTGTTCGACGGCCACGACGCCGCCATCAACATCATGCGGCGCCTGATCCAGGGGCAGGGCGCGGAAGTGATCCACCTGGGCCACAACCGCTCGGTGGAGGACGTGGTGCGCGCCGCGCTGCAGGAAGATGCCGACGGCATCGCCCTGTCCAGCTACCAGGGCGGCCACGTCGAGTACTTCAAGTACATGGTGGACATGCTCAAGGAGCGCGGCGCCGGCCACATCCGCGTGTTTGGCGGCGGTGGCGGCACCATCACCCCGGAGGAGATCCGCGAACTGCAGGCCTACGGCGTGGAGCGCATCTACCACCCCAACGACGGCATGCACATGGGCCTGGTGGCCATGATCGAGGACGTGGTGCGCCGCGCCGCGGAAGCCCGCCAGTCCGCGCAGGTGCCGGACAAGGCCGCCGATATCGACGACGAGATCACCATCGGCCGCACGCTCAGCGCCATTGAGGAAGGCCTGCTGGACGAAGGCCAACTGGCCCACCTGCGCAAGCAGTGGCAGCTGGCCGGCGGCAAGACCCCGGTGGTGGGCATCACCGGCACCGGCGGCGCGGGCAAGTCGTCCGTCACCGACGAGCTGCTCAACCGCTTCCTGGCCAACTTCCCGGAGATGCGCATTGCCGTGATCTCCGTCGACCCGACCCGCCGCCGCACCGGTGGCGCGCTGCTGGGCGACCGCATCCGCATGAACGCGCTGCGCAGCAAGCGCGTGTACATGCGCTCCATGGCGACCCGCCGCCAGCACGCCGCCACCAACACCGTGCTGAAGGACTGCATCGGCTTCCTCAAGGGCCTGGGCTACGACCTGGTCATCGTCGAGACCGCGGGCATCGGCCAGAGCGACTCGGAGATCGTGGACCTGGTCGACTTCCCCATGTACGTGATGACCAGCGACTTCGGCGCGCCGAGCCAGCTGGAAAAGATCGACATGCTGGATTACGCCGAACTGGTGGTGCTCAACAAGTTCGACAAGCGCGGCGCCGAAGATGCCCTGCGCGACGTGCGCAAGCAGTGGAAGCGCAACCGCGCCAAGTTCGACATCAAGGACGAGGACATCCCCGTCTACCCGACCATTGCCAGCCAGTTCAACGACCCCGGCGTGAGCTGGATGTTCGCCAACCTGTGCCGCCTGCTGCGCGCCAAGCTGGGTAACGAAGGCGGCATCGACACCGCCCACTGCAACTGGCAGCCGGCCATCGACACCAGCCTGAAGGAGCCGCGCGCCACCGTGCTGATCCCGGGCGCACGCGTGCGCTACCTGGCCGAGATTGCCGAGCAGGGCCGCGGCATCAACCGCCAGATCGAGACGCAGGCCGAAGTGGCCGACCGCGCGCAGAGCCTGTGGCAGGCGCTGAAGGAACTGGGCGACGTCGCGCTGCCCAAGCCGCTGGACCTGTACGACACCGCCCACGTCAGCCCGTCCGCACTGGCCACCGGCCCAGCGCGCGAGACCCCCGACAGCCCGTCACCCGCCGTGCCGGTGACCGAAGAACTGGTGGCCGGCCAGTACGCCGCCGACCGCAGCGTGCTGACCCTGCGCCAGCGCTACAACGACGCCG
Organism: Lysobacter olei; assembly: GCF_054777355.1. Classification (NCBI taxonomy): domain Bacteria; kingdom Pseudomonadati; phylum Pseudomonadota; class Gammaproteobacteria; order Lysobacterales; family Lysobacteraceae; genus Lysobacter; species Lysobacter olei. The sequence continues at coordinate 139,039 of NZ_BAAHAT010000009.1, forward strand.
TGCAGACCCTCAGCAGCGAAGCGCTGAAGCTGCTGCGTGAGTGGCCCGCCCGCCTGAAGTCGATCACCGACGAGGTGAACGAGTACCAGGTGCGCGACAAGGTGATCCGCGTGGAGAACTACCGCGAGTCGCTCAGCCACCAGCAGGTGCCGAAGATCGCCGCGCCCACCTACAAGGGCTGGGGCGAGCTGCTGACCTTCCTGCAGAAGGAAAACCTGCCGGGCTACTACCCCTACACCGGCGGCGTGTACCCGTACCGCCGCACCGGCGAGGACCCCATCCGCATGTTCGCGGGCGAGGGCACCCCGGAGCGTACCAACCGACGCTTCCACTACCTGAGCGTGGGCCAGCCGGCCGCGCGCCTGTCCACGGCGTTCGACAGCGTCACCCTGTACGGCGAAGACCCAGCCGTGCGCCCTGACATCTTCGGCAAGATCGGCAACAGCGGCGTCAACATCGCCACGCTGGACGACATGAAGAAGCTGTACTCCGGCTTCGACCTGTGCGCGCCCAGCACCAGCGTGTCGATGACCATCAACGGCCCGGCGCCGATCATCCTGGCGATGTTCATGAACACCGCCATCGACCAGCAGGTGGAGAAGTACCTGCGCGAAGACCAGGCCCGCTGGGACGCCGCGCACGACAAGATCCAGGCGATGTTCGAAGGGCGCCACCGCCCCGAATACAGCGGCATGCTGCCCGAGACCAACGACGGCCTGGGCCTGGGCCTGCTGGGCGTGACCGGCGACCAGGTGGTGGACGCCGAGACCTACGCGAAGATCAAGGCGCACACCCTCGCCACCGTGCGCGGCACCGTGCAGGCCGACATCCTCAAGGAAGACCAGGCGCAGAACACCTGCATCTTCAGCACCGAGTTCGCCCTGCGCATGATGGGCGACATCCAGCAGTACTTCGTGGACAAGAACGTCCGCAACTTCTACTCGGTCAGCATCAGCGGTTACCACATCGCCGAAGCCGGCGCGAACCCGATCAGTCAGCTGGCCTTCACCCTCAGCAACGGCTTCACAATCGTGGAGTACTACCTGGCGCGCGGGATGAAGATCGACGACTTCGCGCCCAACCTGTCGTTCTTCTTCAGCAACGGCATGGACCCGGAGTACACCGTGATTGGCCGCGTGGCCCGCCGCATCTGGGCGCGCGCCATGCGCGAGCGCTACGGCGCCAGCGCCCGCAGCCAGATGATGAAGTACCACATCCAGACCAGCGGCCGCAGCCTGCACGCGCAGGAGATCCAGTTCAACGACATCCGCACCACGCTGCAGGCGCTGTACGCGCTGTTCGACAACTGCAACAGCCTGCACACCAACGCCTATGACGAGGCCATCACCACGCCGACTGAAGAGAGCGTGCGCCGCGCCGTTGCCATCCAGATGATCATCAACAAGGAGCTGGGCCTGAACTTCTGCGAGAACCCGTGGCAGGGCAGCTTCATCGTGGACAAGCTGACCGACATCGTGGAAGAGGCCGTGTACAAGGAGTTCGAGGCCATCAGCGAGCGCGGCGGGGTGCTGGGCGCCATGGACACCATGTACCAGCGCGGCAAGATCCAGGAAGAGAGCCTGTACTACGAGCACAAGAAGCACGACGGCAGCCTGCCGCTGATCGGCGTGAACACCTTCCTGCCCAAGGACCACGGCGGCGACATCGTCACCGAGATCGAGCTGATCCGCAGCACCGAGGGGGAGAAGGGGCAGCAGATTACGAATGTGCAGGCGTACCAAGCTGCGAGAAATTCTTACAGCGAAGCCGGGCTGCGCGGCCTACAGTCGACGGCGCGGGAGCGTAGGAATGTGTTTGAGAGCCTGATGGAGGCGGTTAAGACGCATTCGTTGGGGCAGATTAGTCATGCGTTGTATGACGTGGGCGGCGAGTACCGGCGAAATATGTAATTAGGCCCCCTGCCGGTACAGCAAAGCGCCCGCTACGCGGGCGTTTTTCTTTTGCGGTTGTTTCGGTGCTGCGGTTGAGTTTGTTTGCAGTGATTAAAGCATGTTATCTGGAGGGGTGTTGTGTCCAAGACGGCTTTGGAAATCAAGGAGTATTTTGAGCAGGTCTTCTCCTCGCATGAGTTGATGAATGCTTTCCAAGAGCGCCATGCCGATGCAGTAAGTAGGGGTATTGATCGTCGCAATGGAGCATCTTTTGGCGAGGTTGCGGGCACAGAGCTCTTGCTGGTCTCGAAGAAATGTCTCGATGGAACCTACAGATTCACTCCCTACCTCGAAAGCTTGAAAGTCAAGGACCGCAGCAGTGTTCCTAGGATGATTTCCATTCCTTCGATAAGGGATCGTGTCGTTCTTACCCAATTGAACAAACTACTGCAATTCTGCTTTCCAGACGCGACAAGTACTCGCTTTGCGAGCGAGTTTGTTCGGGACATAACTGGCTACTTGGTCAAAGCACCCCTCGCGACTACCTGGACGGCCGGCGCGGATATTAGGAAGTTCTATGATTCGATTAATCGAGAACGACTCCAGAAACTGCTGGGCAAGGGGCTTCGCAACTCGTTAGCGGCGCGACTTGTTCATCACGCAGTGTGCACACCCACTGTTCCCAAGTCATATCGTCGAAAGGATATGAAAAAGTATAGACGTGAGCTTGGTGTTCCCCAAGGATTGGCCATTTCCAATGCGCTCGCTGCAATCTATATGCACGAAGTTGATGCAGCGATGGCAAAGATGCCGGTCAGATACTTTAGGTTTGTTGACGACGTGTTGGTGGTTGGGTCGCAAGTAGAAACGGCTAAGGCAGTTCGTTCTTTCGGCGCGCGAGTAAGGGCTCGTGGACTTGCAACGCATCTGACCGGTGAGAAGAAAGGGCACCACTCGCCTTTGACGGAGCCCTTTAGTTATCTTGGCTATGTGTTTCGCATGCCGAATGTGTCCGTGCGTGAGTCAACGGTAGAACGACTTCTGCAATCGCTTGCGGCGAAGATTACGGACTACAAGTACAACAAAACGCGCAATCTGGATAGGCGTCCGTACTTGACCAAGGATTCGCTTCGGGAAGCATTCATAGATGAGCTTAATGAGCGAATTTCTGGTGCCATCAGCGGAAAGCGTCGCTATGGCTGGATCGCTTACTTTTCCCAGATTTCGGACGAGTCGGTATTGCATCGGATCGATGACGCCGTGCGCAGTATGTTGCTTAGAGATGCAGACTTGGCGTCATGCGTGAAGAACGTTAAGAGGTTTAGCCGCGCTCTCTTTGAGATGCGGTATCGGCCTCAGGGGGGGTATGTGCGAGATTATGACAAGTTCGTTACGCCGGCCCAGATGCTTTCTTTTCTAGTGTTTCGGGGGCGTGTTGACTCTGCAGTGGCCTTGACTGCGGCGCAAATAGTAGAAAAGTTTGAGGCTTATCGAGCGCAGCAACTGAACGCAATGCTTGCTGACGAGGCGTCGTTGTATTAAGTTCCAACTGCGCAGGCAGCCCTGCCTCCAAGGCACCCGAGTGATTTTGACTCGGCGACTGTGACCATTGTGCGGTTCACTGCACCCAACTGTGGAATCCCTGCCGGCTTTGGCGCGGCTGGGAAATTACGACTGAGTATTTGGGGCTGCCTGCGTCTTTTTTTGGGGAATCTGATGGCGAAGATTGAAGATGAACTCATCGCGATTAGGCACCGTGCGTGGAGCACTGCGGGTGCTCGATACAACGCTGCGCGTCGCCTTCGCATGCGAAGCAGGCTTTCTCTTGCAACCATCTCCTTAATTTCAGCAATTGGGGTCTCTGTTCCGCTGATTTTATCAACAGACTTGGCTGCGGATAAGGAGAATCTGCTTAACCTCTATGCTGCGTTGCTGTCTTTATTTATTCTTGTTGTTGCAGTCATTGAGGGGGCTTCCGGCTTCGATGTGAAAGCGGATGCATTGCACAGAAATGCCGAAGCGCTTACGGCGTTTCGTACGCGTATCGGCGTCGCATTGGCTTGCTCTGAGCGTCATACAGTGGAAGTGCTTGATGATTTTGCGTCTGAATACGAGCAAATTCTTGGCGCATGCGGAATCAATCATGATTCTATCGACTTCGAGCTCTTTCAAGCGAATAAGCCTGGGGACTTTCAGATGAACCCAAGTAGAGGGCGACTTTTTATCGTGCGCTGGAAGCACAGGCTTCACTCGACGTTGTGGCTCTTGGCGATTGGGGTAATTTCCATATCACTTCTTATCGCGCTGCTCGCGGGCGATTTTTCGTTGATGAGCGTAAAAGAGCCGTAGGATAGTCGGTGGTGCAATCGTCTGTACGACGTTTTTCGCTGTGTATGTATGGGAGTAGCCCACAACCAATAACGCCCGCGATGCGGGCGTTTTCTCTTGGGCATGAAAATACGACTCAGTGATAGGGTAATCCCCCCGCCCATTAGCTGACGCCAGAAGTGGAATTTTCTCGTACGCTTTTCCGAGGAGGTTCCATGAAGAAGTCCCGGTTTACCGACAGCCAGATCATCGCCGTGCTCAAACAGGCCGAGGCCGGCACGCCCGTGCCGGAGCTGTGTCGCGAGCACGGCATCAGCTCGGCGACGTTCTACAAGTGGCGCAGCAAGTTCGGCGGCATGGACGCGTCGCTGATGTCCCAGCTCAAGGAGCTGCAGGACGAGAACCGGCGCCTGAAGAAGATGTACGCCGAGGCGCAGCTCAGTGCCGACCTGCTGAAGGAGGCGATGTCAAAAAAATGGTGAGGCCATCTCAACGCCGGGAGATGGCCCGATCGGCGGTGGAAGGCGGACGTACCAACATCCGGCATGCGTGCCGGACGTTTGTAGTCAGCGAGACCTGCTTTCGCTACCAAGCTCGTGCGAGCGAGGAAAACGCTCGGATCGCTGACTGGCTGGTGCGGCTGACGACGGCCTACCGGGACTGGGGCTTCGGGCTGTGTTTTTTGCACCTGCGCAACGTCAAGGGTTTTGGCTGGAACTGACCTGCCCCCGGTTTTCAGGGCCACCCTGACTTAAGTAGAGTCCGTTCCCAAGAAGAGGACGGACATGAAGAAGCGCTTCACCGACGAGCAGAT
>NZ_BAAHAT010000010.1:0-128952 GCF_054777355.1 Lysobacter olei
GAGAGAGCGGCACCCTTGCAACCCACCCATCGAGCGATAAGCTCGCAACCTTGGACTCTACGAAGTAGCTCGTGGCCCTAACAGCGGGGGCAGGTCAATGTCTCTGGGCTGCCTGAGCGGCTGATTCTATTTATGGGAGGTGCGAACCTGCTGTACGGAGCCTATTCGGTCTCGCTACTAATTCCAGGCCGCGCCACCTCCCGAGCAGTTGCAATGCTTGTGGCAGCGAATCTGTGCTGGGCCGCCGTGTGCGGTACTTTAGCGGCGTCGTACGGCGGTTTAGCGTCGCCGCTGGGTATAGTCTGGCTAATTCTGGAAGGGGTGTTTCTCGCGGTGCTAGCCTTTCTGCAATGGCGCCATCGCCGCCAAATCGTGGCCTTCGGCTCTGCAGGGCGTTGCGTCGGAGCCTAACAGTTCGGCCAAGCCGACGCGTCTTCGCGGCGCGGCTTAACTCAGGTGTTATGGCCCCTCACGCACCTCCAGTGAGACGTCCGAAAGCGGCGAGAAACCCCAGATCGGACTCGCCAAGATTTGGCTACTCGATTGGGAGCCGCACGATGTCCTCATTTCAGCTGGTTGGTATCGATGCAGAACAGTTCGCCTCACTGTTCGACCTTTCAGATGAGCAACTTCGGCAAAGGGGCATAGTGCGGCTCGTGGCCGACAAGACTCCTGGCTTCCCGTGCCGCGTCAGCCTTGAGGACGCGAAGATCGGTGAGGAGCTCCTCCTGCTGCCATACGTCCACCAACCGGCCTCATCGCCCTATCGGGCATCCGGCCCCATCTTCGTCAGCCGTTCTCGCAAGCGGGCCAAACTTGCCGTCGGGGATGTGCCGCTATACGTAGCGCGTCGCGTGATTTCGGTTCGGGCCTACGACACACGTGACATGATGGTAAGCGCCGCTGTCTGTGATGGAACCGCCGTCGCGGCCCAGATCGATGAGTTCTTCCGTAATTCGGACATCCGCTACATTCACCTGCACAATGCCAAGCAGGGCTGCTTTTCGTGCCAGGTCAATCGAGTTTGAGAATTTCTCCGAGCGCCTCGTCGCGAACGTCAAGCAGCATGACTGCCTCGGCTAGGCTGCTATCGCGCGAGACAAGGCGAAGAATGCAAAAGGCAGTGGTGACTTCAACGTTGCCTGGGGCTTTTGTCAGGAGATGAAGGGGCACTATCTCGAACACGCCCTCCGGGAGCGATTCACTCCGGCATAGACGTTGGCACTCGACTCTTGTGTGAGCCAACCGCTTGCTGACATTCTTCGGCTAGAGGGAAAGCACCACGGTTCCTTGGTTCACATCGTCTACTGGGCCGCCCGCGATCCAAGTCCATTGAGAATCCAGCAACAAAGCTCACGCGAGTACACCGATGCCTTCAAGGCGACGGCCGTCCGACTCAGCGAGGTGCCAGGCGTGTCGGTCCAGGACGTCGCCGCGTTGCTCTACATCCATCCCTTCATGTTGTCTCGTTGGCGCAGGCCGGCGCGCTCGCAAGATAATGCGATTCGCTGTTCCTTAGGGTATCTTTTCATCGCTCAATCGAGCGAGCCTTGCCTTGGTCAACGGGGAAGTTGACGAGAACCGGGGCAGGTTCCATCACAACTGGGGGATGTGTATGTATTGGTTTGCCATTGCTGCGCTGACTATTGGTCTTGTTGCGCTTGTGCTCGGCTACCGAAAGAACAACCGCAACGTGCTGGCCGCCGCGGCTGTACTCCTGCTGGTCGCCGGCGGTGCCGAAGACTTCGTTGCCGGATTCCAGGAAGGCGCGTCAGGCGGGCAAACGGCTGTGGAAGCTACCGCCGGCCAGGTCTAAAAATTCGTCCAAGCCGGCGCCGCTTTGCGGCGCGGCTTAAATCAGGTGCAAGACCTACAAAAGGATTTACTTGAAATCATGAAAAGGCTTTCCCAATTCGCATCTGTCACGCTTGCTCTCGCCTTCGTTGCATCGGCATTCGCCAGAAGTGACGCATACAACGAGGGCTACGACTTAGGGCAGCAGATCGGCCGCTTCGTCAAGCAGTACACACCGAGTCTTGGCGTGACTTTGGCCGTGGCTGCAATTGGCTTTGCGTGCTGGCTTGTTGCCAGACGGCGCCGCTCGTGAGTAGAGCTAACAGAGCGTTCAAGTCGAAGCCGCTTTGCGGCTCGACTTCACCCTGATGTTGGGCGGCTAACAAGCAATGCTGGTGCTTGCTGCATTCCTAATCGTTGCTTTAGGTCTGGCTCACTCAGTTCTTGGTGAGCGTTTCATTCTTACCCGCCTGTTTCGGCGTTCAGATCTTCCGAAGATTCGTGGCAGCGTGGATTTCACCGTCCAGACGCTTCGATTCGCCTGGCACATCACCACCGTCGCGTGGTTTGGCCTTGCCGCGTTGGTGTTGGTTGCGAGTGAAGGACAACTCGACTCGCGAAGCGCCGTGCAGATCGTTGGCTACACCGCCATCGCCTCCGCCCTATTGCCGCTGTACGTCACCCGCGGCAAGCATCTCTCGTGGCTGGTCCTGTTCGTCATTGGCGGTCTCGCGCTTAGGTCGAGCGCCGCCTAACAAATCATTCAATTCGAAGCCGCATTTCGGCCCAACGTAGTTCAAGCGTTAGGGCTATCACTACAAGTTCCGGAGAATCGAATGAAAGCGCTTATGGTCCTATTGGTCGCCATGTCCAGCGGCGCATCCGGCACTGAGGCCCCAGGGGCTTCACCCGGCGAATCACTTCACGCAACGGTTGCGGCCTTGGACTCGGCGGTGTTTGATGCATTCAACCGCTGCAGCGACCCAGCACAACTGGAAAGGCACGCGGGATATTTTGCCGACGACGTTGAGTTCTATCACGACACGGGTGGAGTCACGTGGACCCGCGAAGAAATGCTGGCAAACACAAGGAAGTACGTATGCGGAAACTTCAGCCGGGAGCTGGTGCCTGGCACGCTCCAAGTCCACCCCATCAAAGACTTTGGAGCAATCTCGCAGGGCTCGCACCGCTTCTGCCAGTTTGCTGGCGGAAAGTGCGAGGGCTTGGCTGACTTCACCATGATCTGGCGGTATAAGGACGGGGCATGGCAGGTAACTCGCGTGCTGAGTTACGGTCATCGGACTGCTGACGGTGGGTCCTGATCGTTTGCTCAGCCCGGCCCCGCTCCGTTGCGGCATTGGGCAGCGCTGATATCCGTGCCGCCTTTCGCTTCTGCTACGCGTCGCGACTTAACACGTACTCCCAAATGCCACCCGCGCCGCTGCCTCGATACTTGTCGAAATTCTGGTGTTGACTGCCTCAGGAGGTCGCATGAAGTCTGGAAGTTGTCACTGCGGTGCCGTCCGGTTCACCGTCGAAGGCGAGATCGATCAGGCCATTGAGTGCAATTGTTCGCATTGCAGTCGAAAGGGCTTCCTGTTGTGGTTCGTCCCCCGTCCCGCACTGACCCTTGAATCAGGTGCAGATCGGCTCACCACGTACACGTTCAACAAGCACGTGATCCAGCACCAGTTCTGCTCGGTCTGTGGCGTGCAACCCTTTGGACTGGGCAGCATGCCGGATGGTACGCAGATGGCCGCTATCAACATCCGTTGCCTTGAGGACGTAGACCTTGATGCAGTCCCGCGCATCCCGGTCAATGGACGCGAGTCCTGATCGGGTCGCTGCTCGCAGTTCGCTCAAGCAACGCCGCTCGGCACGGCGGCTTGATAGCCGCCGACATCTACAAGGAAAGTACCCATGAAGGCCACAGTGCTACTTCTAAAGGCGGTCCTGGTTGCAGTGCTTTTGTTGCATGTCCCAACCTCCCTCTCGCGGCAAGTCACTGTAAATGACATGCCGGCAAGGCCTGACGACGTAAGCACCCTGGATGGGCTGATGCGTGCGTTCTATGAGGCTGTGAACATAGGTCCGGATGACGCCAGGCAATGGGACCGGGACAGGACGCTCTACGTTCCGTGGATCCGGTTCGTGGCGACGTCCGTCGACAGCAAGGGACAGGTCAAGGTTCGTAGCTGGACGCATCAGCAATACGTCGAGGCAACCGAGCCTCTGGTCGCACATGGTTTCAAAGAGTGGGAAGTTTCGAGAAAGACGCAGACCTACGGAAACATCGCGCACATCGATTCGGTCTATGCCGGTGAGGCCACTGAAGATGGAAAAGTGGAGCGTTTCCGGGGGGTGAACAGCATCGAGGCCTACTTTGATGGCACGCGATGGTGGATCAGCAGCGTCATGTGGATGTCGGAGTCACCCAATCACCCCATCCCTCCGATGTACCTTGAGAAGCATTAGCGCCGGCCTGGGGATCTAGCCGATCCTCCAGGTCGCAGTTGCGTGTCAGCGCGCCATTGTCCTGGTCTCAACTCGGGCGGCGGTAAAAATTACGGACCCTTTGAAGGAATGACATGGAAAGCCGAATGGCGTCGCGTCTCCCCTCTTACGGGCTGACGCTTGCACTGCTGGTCGCGGTCGCTCAGCTCGCCTGGGAACAGACCCATGGCGGCGTGCAAAGCCACCATCTGCTGAACCGAGACGACCTTCCAGCCATTTCCAACTTGTGGGGTTTGGTGGTGCTTCCCGCGCTGGGGTGGCTCGCGTCTGTGGTCGTTGCCTGCCGCGTTGCCTCCGGGAAAGGCGCGATTGACCAGGCGCTCGTCGCTTTCGTCGGGGCGCTGATTCTCGGCGCCTCATTGTCAGTGGCTTTTGCTGCTGGCTACGACTCGGTGACCTCAGGACTGTTCTTTGGTGCCTTGTTGGCGGGTCTGGTGCTGCGTACCTACAGGGCCGAGTATGCGTTCGGCTTCGTTTTGGGCATGACGTTCGTGTTTGGCGCGGTGCTGCCCACGATGGTCGCCACGGTGGCGGCGGCCATTTCGGCCGTGGCGCATCTGCTGGTGCGCCCCCTGGTCGCTGTGGCCGTTCGGCGCGCGCGGGCCTGAGGCTGCCCTATGTTCCGAGCGCGCACGCTCAAGATCCTCGGGCTGCTCCTGCTGGCGTATGGACTCTTGTGGCTGCCTGCGGCCTTCTGGCCGCCGTACCTGGACTCCCCGATAGGCGTGCTGTTGGCGGCGCCCCTGCTATCGGTCTACCTGTTCCATAAGGTCGGGGTCCCAGGCCTGTTGGAGCACAACGGGCTGTGTGGCTGGGGGTGGTGCGCGCCCACGACGTTCGGGTGGCTGTTCGTTGCGTTCGTTTTGCTGGTGGCGGTGTGGCTAGTGGCGTGGGGCATCGCTGCGCTGACAGCGAGCGGAACGTCACGATAAGCTCGGTGCTTATGCCGCACGGCGAGCGCCCGGCAGTTGCATCAAGCCGGAGCCGCCCGGCGCCTTCGCCCATCACTGGCGTCATCCCGCATGGACCGATTGATTCAGCCCTTGGCGTTTGGACACGAGGCGGTAGCGCTGCTTGCCGCTTGCGGATTGCCCACCTCGGATCTGGTCGATTCGCCGGAGGTGCGCCTGTTTGGCCACAGGGCGGGTCAAACCTTGACCGGGATTGTTGGCCTGGAACTCCTGGGCGAGGACGCGCTGCTCCGCTCGCTTGCCGTAGCGCCACAGGAGCGCGGCACCGGCTTGGGCGCCGCGCTGGTGTCCTTCGCTGAGAAGCAGGCGTCCGAGCGTGGCGCGCGTTCGATCTACCTGCTCACCACCACTGCCCGCGCGTTCTTTGAGCGTCTGGGCTATGCGTGCGCCACGCGGGGGGAGGCGCCCCCCGCAATGGCGGCTACTCGCCAATTCGCAGGCGTGTGCCCGTCTTCGGCGACCTTCATGGTCAAGCGACTTACTCTTCTTCGTCCGGCCCGCGGGGAGCCGTCCGGCTAGCGTCCTTTTTCTGCAGCTGCTCGCCCTGCTCGGCATCCGCCTGCGCGTATTCGCGCTTCGCCTTTTCGAAGTCCTGCTTCTGGCGCAGTTCATCGGGTTGGTAGGGCTTGTTCATATTCGCCTCCGTTGGGTTGTAGGCGTGAGCCTGCACCGGCGGGTGGCAAGGGGCCGTGAGTGTGGGGCGGCGCGGCGGGGGACCCTTGGGGCCCGGGGATCACTTGCGCCGTCGTGCCGTCGCCCGTGTCGGCAACTGCAACCCCGCCTTGACCACGTCGAACACCATCCGCGTTTCGTAGCGCCGGATGGTGCCTTCGTCCACGAACAGGCGCTCAGCGACTTCGCGGCAGTGGGCCAGGCCGGTGGTGGCCAGGATCACCAGGTAGTCCCAGTCGCCGGCCAGCACGTAGCACTGCTGCACCTCCGGCGCGGCGCGCATGCGAGCGGTAAACGCGGCGTGGCGCTTGGCGCCTTCGCGCTCCATCGCCACCAGCACCGAGGCCAGGGTGACACTGGGCAACTGGCGGGCATCCAGCACGCCGACCTGCCGCAGCAGGCCGCTGGTGCGGTAGCGGGTGATGCGTCGCTGCACGGCGCTGGCCGACAGGCCCACCGCCTCGCCCAGCGCGGTCAGGGTGGTGTCGGCGTCGCGCTGCAGCAGCTCGAGTAGACGATGGTCGAATTCGTCGAGCGAGGGCAGGGAGTCCATGCAAGATTTTTGCGTGATGGCGCATTAATTTTCAACCGACGTGCGTGGGCAGCGGCTACGCTGATGGCACTCGTCGCCTGATCGGCGCCGGGGGACGGCTCGCAGGAGCGACCGCCCCGGCGCGTTTGGCGTGCGCGAGATTCCGCCCCTGACCGCGGGCCGCCGCCATGGCGGACGGTCTGGCAACGACTTCCCCCCGAGTCCCCACTGCATGAGCCACGCCGCTTCCGCCCGCCCCGCATCACCCGCCGCCATCGCTTTCGCGCTGGGGTCGGTGTACGTGCTGTGGGGCTCCACCTATCTGGCGATCCGCTTCGCGCTGGAGAGCTACCCGCCGTTCCTGCTGGGGGCCATCCGCATGGCGCTGGCGGGCGCGATCATGTACGCGCTGCTGCGCGCGCGCGGCGAGGCCCGGCCCACCGGCCGGCAGTGGCGCACGCTGTGGGTGCTGTCGATCTGGATGGTGCTGCTGTCCAACGGCCTGGTGAACCTGGCCGAGACCGAGGTCGGGTCCGGACTGGCCGCCATTGCGGTGGCGTCGATGCCGCTGTTTGCGGGCGTGTTCGCGATGCTGCGTGGGCGCCACCCGTCGAAGATCGAGTGGGTGGGCCTGGTGGTCGGTTTCCTGGGTGTGCTGTGGCTCAACGCGGGCAGTGCGTTGTCGTCGTCGATGCTGGGGCTGGTGTGCCTGGTGATCGCGCCCATTGCGTGGGCGTGGGGCTCGATCTGGAGCCGCGACCAGGACCTGCCGGGGCCCTTCATGTCGGCGGCCGGCCAGATGCTGACGGGCAGCATCTGGATGCTGCTGGCGGCGCTGGTCACCGGTGAGCGCTTCGACGGCATGCCGTCGGGCGGCGCGACCGCGGCGCTGCTGTACCTGGTGGTGGCCGGCTCGATCTTTGGCTTCACCGCCTACATCTGGTTGCTGCATCACGTGCGGCCGGCGCTGGCGACCAGCTACGCCTACGTCAATCCGCCGATTGCGGTGCTGTTCGGCGCGCTGCTGGCGGGCGAGCGCTTCACCGCGCATGACCTGGGCGCGATGGCGGTGATCCTGGCCGGCGTGGTGATCATCACCCTGGCCAAGGCACGCGCCGCCAAGCCGGTGGAGCCGCCTGCCGAATCCGAGCCCGCGGCATGAACGCCGGCACCCGAATCGACCGCGCCGGCTTGTGGGGCGCGGTGGCGTCGTTCGTGCTGTGGGGGCTGATGCCGCTGTACTGGCACCTGCTCAAGGTGGTGCCGTCGCTGCAGATCGTGCTGCACCGGATCGTTTGGAGCGCGTTGCTGGTGTCGCTGTGGCTGGTGGTGACGCAGGGCGGCGGCTGGTGGCGCAAGGTGAAGGCGCGCCCGCGCGCCGCGGCGATGCTGGGCGTCACCAGCGTGCTCATCACCTTCAACTGGGGCCTGTACATCTGGGCGGTGAATGCCGGCCACGTGATCGAAGGCAGCCTAGGTTATTACATCAATCCGCTGGTCAACGTGGTGCTGGGCGTGCTGGTGCTGCGCGAGCGCCTGAACGTGGCGCAGTGGGTGGCCGTCGGTCTGGCCGGTGTTGGCGTGCTGTGGCTGACGTTCGCGCTGGGGCAAGTGCCATGGATCGCGCTCGGGTTGGCGCTGTCGTTCGGCGCGTATGGCCTGCTGCGCAAGATCCTCGCGGTGGATGCTGTGATCGGGCTGGGCGTGGAAGGGGCGTACCTGTTCCTGCCGGCGCTGGTGGCGCTGGTCTGGTTCGAGGTGGCGGGGCAGGGCCATTTCACCTCTGGCTGGGGGCCGGGCATCGACCTGCTGCTGGTGTTTGGTGGGGCGCTGACCGCGTTGCCGCTGATCGGTTTTGCGTTCGCGGTGCGCCGCGTGCCGTACACCATCGTCGGCATGCTGCAGTACATCTCGCCGACGCTGCAATTGGTGCTCGGCGCGCTGGTCTTCGGCGAGGCCTTCCCACGCGAGCGGATGCTGGGCTTCGCGTTGATCTGGGTGGGGTTGGCGGTGTTTGCGGTTGACGGCTGGCGGCAATCGCGGCGCCGGGCACCGCTCGCAAAGACGCCATTGGAGCAGTAGGGCCCGACGTCGCGTACAGCGCGGCGCGGGCGCGCATGACGCTGCGGCGCGGCTACCGATTCACTGGGGGCGGGGCGATCAGGTCGCCCGCAACGCCTCGGTCACCGGAATCCGCGCCGCACGCAGAGCGGGCATCAAACCGCCCAGGAAGCCGATTAAGAGTGCCCACGCCAGCCCCTGCGCGAGCAGCGCCGGGGTCACCGCGAAGTTGAACGCCACCTGCGTGAACGAGCCGGGGCTCAGCGTGGACACGCTGTAACCGTTGAACATCAGGTAGGCCAGCAACGCGCCGAGCAGGCCGCCGGCCACCGCCAGCACCAGCGCCTCGGCCATCACCGAGGCGATCACCGGCAGACGGCCAAAGCCGAGTGCGCGCAGCGTGCCGATCTCGCGCGTGCGTGCCGACACCGCCGAGTACATGGTGTTGAGCGCGCCGAACAGCGCGCCGATCGCCATGATCACGGTGATCACATTGGTCAGCAGGCCGATCAGGAAGGTCAGCGTCTCCGACTGCTTGCTGAAGTACTCCAGCTCCGGCTCCACGTCCACGGTGAGCTGCGGGTCGTTCTTCAGCCGCTCGCGGAAGCCGTCGAAGGCGGCGACGCTGGTCATCTGCGCGAGCACCGAGGAATAGCCGCTGCGGTCGAAGGCGTTCTGTACCGATTCGGTGTCGGCCCACAGTTCGGACTCGTGGCCATCGCCGTCGGATTCGAACACGCCGACGATGCGCCAGTCCGAGCCCTTGAAGCGCAGCGTGCGCCCCACGTCCAGACCGTCGAACTGGCGCTGCGCGGCCACGCCCACCACCAGCTCCTGCAGCCCGGGACGCATGCGCCGGCCCTGCACGACAGTCAGCTCGGGGCGCAGCTCGAACGCGTTGGGCTCCACGCCGCGCAACGTGACGTTGGTGCCGCCGCTCTGGCCTTTGCGCGCCACTTCGGTGATCACGATGATCTCGCCCGACGCCAGTGGCAGCCCGTCACGGCCGCGCGCGATGGCCGGGTCCTGCTTGATCAGGGTGACCAGGGCGCGGTCGAGGAAGCTGGACAGCTCCGCCGTGCTGCCGCCACGCAGGACCACCGCGCGGTCCATGCGCCCGGTGGTGCCCAGCGTGCGGGTGAGGCCGGCGGACATCGACAGCATCGCCACCAGCACCGCCACCACGCCGGCGATGCCGACCACGATCACCAGCGAGGCGCCCCAGCGTTGCGGGATGCTCTGCAGGTTCATCCACACGATCTCGCGGATCTGGCGCAGGGGGTTCATGTCAGCGCCCCGCCAGTGCATCGACAATCTTCAGCCGCATTGCATACAGCGCGGGCGGCAGACCGACCGCAGCGGTCAGCACCAGTACCGCCGCGGTCACGAACAGCCACACGCGCCGATCCGGCTGCAGCGGCGGGAACTCCGGCGGCAGGTGTGCGGTGATCACCGCAGCCAAGCCCATGCCCAGTCCCGCACCCAGCGCGCACAGCAGGAACGCTTCGGCCAGCACCAGCCACAGCACGATGCGGTCGGTGAAGCCCAGGCACTTGAGCACCGCCAACTCGGGCACGCGCTCGCGCACGGCCTGGCTCATGGTGAACCCGGTGAGGATCAGGATGGTGAAGAACACCGCGCCGGAGATGGCATTCATGATGAAGCCGATGTCGCCGAACTGGCGCAGGAAATTGAGCTGGAAGTCCTGCTCGTTCTGGGTCTTGGTCTCGTCGGCGGAATTGGCGAAGCGGCGGTCGATCTCCGCGGCGACGCGCGGCGAATCCAGCGGGTCCGCCACGCGCACGATGAACACGCCGGCCAGGCCTTTCGCGCGTTCGCTGCGTGCCTCGTCGAACTGGCCGTAGTTGAGGTACATGATGCCGGCCTGGTCCTGCCACTTCTGGTCGCGGCCGTCGAAGATGCCGACGACGCGCCACTCCCAGATGCGGCTGCCATCGGCCTTGGTCCAGATGAAGCTGTTGAGCGGCACGATGTCGCCCAGCTTCCAGCCGTATTTGTCGGCAAGGTTGCGGCCGACGATGGCGCCGTCCTGGGTGGAGACGAAGGCGCGCCACTGGTCCTCGGGCATGACCCATTCGGGGTAGGTGTCACGCAGGCGCTGCGGGATCACCGCGAACTGCGGGAAGCCCGCGCGCTCATCGCGGTACTGGCCGCCGAAGAACTGCGAGGTAGCCACGCGCTCCACGCCAGGCACCGCTTCCAGCTGCGGCATCCGCCGCATCGGCAATGGCTGGGTGAAGCTGGTCTTGGCCTGCACGATCAGCCGGTTGGCGCCGAGGAAATCCGCGCCGGAATTGAACAGCGAGTTCACCGCCTGCAGCAGCCCCAGCAGCAGGAACGCCGCAGTCAGCGAGGCCAGCGTGAACCCGGTCCGCGTCTTCTTGCGGAACAGCGAGCCCCACACCAGTGGCAGGTATTTGCGCAGCATGGGTCAGTGCCCGACATCCAGCGGCTCGTCGACCAGCGTGCCCTTGTCCAGGTGCACGGTGCGCTGGGCGTATTCGGCGGCCTTGGGGTCGTGGGTGACCATGACGATGGTCTTGCCGAAGTCGCGGTTGAGCTGCTGCAGCAGCGTCAGCACCTCGTCGGCAGTCTTGCGGTCCAGGTCGCCGGTGGGCTCGTCGCAGATCAATAGCAGCGGGTCGGACACCAGCGCGCGCGCGATGGCGACGCGCTGCTGCTGGCCGCCGGACAATTCGTTGGGCTTGTGCCTGGCGCGATCGCCCAGGCCGACCAGTTCCAAGGCCACGCTGGCGCGGCGCGCGCGCTCGGCCGTGCCCATGTCGGTCAGCAGCAGCGGCAACTCCACGTTCTTCTGCGCGGTCAGCACCGGCATCAGGTTGTAGCTCTGGAAGATGAAGCCGACGGTGTCGGCGCGCCACGCGGCCAGCGCGTCGCCGTCCAGGTCGTCGATGGCCACACCGTCCACGCGCAGCTCGCCGTCGGTGGGCGAGTCCAGCCCGCCGATCAGGTTGAGCAGGGTGGTCTTGCCCGAGCCCGACGGCCCCATCAGCGCGACGAAATCGCCATGCGGGATGTCGAGGTTGATGTGGTGCAACACCTCGATGCGTTCCTTGCCGCGCTCGTAGGTCTTGGTCAGGTCGCGGATCTGCACCAGGGGGCGCGGGTCGCCTGCCTCCATGTCCGTGTCCGCTTGTGACGACGGTGAAGTGGAATGTGCGTGCATGGGCTCACCGCTTGTCAGCGGCGGTGGTCACGCGCTGGCCATCGCGGAGCTTGGCCGGCTCCAGCGCCACCGCTTCGTCCGGCTTGAGCCCGGCGATGACGTGGCGGTCGGCGTCGCGCACTTCGGCCAGTTGCACCTCGCGCTGCGTGGCCTTGCCGTCGGCCACGACGAAAACATGGCCGGTCTTCGCGCGTTCGGCGGCCTTGGCGTCGGTGCCCTCGGGCAACACGATGGCCTTCGACGGAATCCACACACCCACCGGCTTGGGCGCATTGGCCCCGGCCTTCTCCAGGAAACTCACGCGCACGCCCATGTCCGGCACGATGCGCGGGTCCTTCTGTGCCAGCGCGATGCGCACCTTGACCGTGGCCTTGGTGCGATCTGCGGTGGGGATGATGGCGATGACCGCGCCGGGGATGCGCCAGTCCGGATACGCGTTGAGCACGGCTTCGATCGGCATGCCCGGCTGCACGCGGCCGATGTAGGCCTCGTTGACGTCGACCTGCACTTCCAGCGAATCCATGTCGACGATGGTGCCGATGCCGGTGCGGGTGAAACCGCCGCCAGCCGAAATCGGCGACACGATCTCACCCGGCTGCGCGGCCTTGGCGGTGACCACGCCAGCGAACGGCGCGCGCACCACGGTGTTGTCCACGCCAATCTCGGCCACCTGCAGCTGGCGGCCGGCGACGGTGGCGTTGCGCTGCACGCTGGCCAACTGTGCGCGCAAGGCGTCGCGCTGGGCGACGGCCTGGTCGTACTGTGCGCGCGCGACCAGCTTGTCGCGCACGAGCGCCTGCAGGCGCGTGGCTTGGGCTTCGGCTTCGCGCAGTTGCGCCTGCACCTGCGCGGCCTGGCTGCGGGCGGCGGCGAGCTGCGCGCCGGCCAGTTCGCGTTGCGCATCAGCGTCCAAGGGGTCGAGGCGGGCCAGCACCTGGCCTTCCTCCACCTTCTGGCCTTCCTCGATCAGCACCTCTCGCACCTTGCCGGTGACCTTGGACGACACCGTGGCGATGCGCCGCGCGACGATATAACCGGAGGCGTCCAGCACGGAGGCGTTGGCGGGGTCGGCGGCGTCGCGCGCCGGTGCGGTCTCGACCGGGACGGGGCGGTTCATGCCCATCGCCACCAACACACCCAGCAACACCACGCCCGTGCCGACGACCCAGGGCCACTTGCGGCGCTTGGCGCCCTTGGCGCCAGGGCGGCGCTCGATACGCAGCTGCTTGAGCATCTCTTGCGGGCGGTTCATGCGGTCGTCCGTTACGGGCATGGTGCGCAGTGTGACGGCGATCGCGTGGCGTCGCCATCCTGCCGGAAGTCAGCAGTTGCGTCGCGCATCTGCGACGGTGTCACGCCGAAGGCGGGCTGGCCTCGGCGATGACACTCTGCAGGGCACGCAGGTGGCGATCGAGTGCGGCGCGGCCGCTGTCGGTCAGCGAATACCACGTCACCGGCTTGCGGTCGGCGAAGTCGCGCCGCAGGTCGAGGTAGCCCACGTCTTCCAGCTTGCGCAGCTGCGCGCCGAGGTTGCCATCGGTGAGCTCCAGCTGCTGCTTGAAGCGGGCGAAGCTGATCTCGCCATGCCGCGCCAGCAGCACGGCGATGGCCAGCCGCACCCGGTGCTCAAGCGCGGCGTCCAAGCTGTCCAGCGCCTTCACTGCAGCGCCCCGGCCTTGCGCTGGCGCTGCGCCGACAGGCCGGCCCAGGCCAGCGACGCCGCAATCACGACGCCGCTGACGGTCCACGCATAGGGTGGGCGTGCGACCACCATCACCCCGTACGCGGCCAGCATCAGCAACCCGCTCCACAGGATCGGGCGATTGAGGTGCAGGCCAGCGTAGGCATAGGCCAGGCCGGTCACCAGCATGAAGGTGGCGACGGTGGTTTCGGCCGAGGCCCGGCCCAGCACCAGCGGCAGCGCGACGAGCAGGAACCCGACGCCGGCGATCAGCCAGTGATAGCCGTAGCGCTTGCCCAGCTCAGGGTCGTTGACGCCGGTAATGCGTGCATCGCGGGCGCCCAACCACCAGCTGAGCAGACCGCCGCCGATGCCGGCGACAAACCAGTAGGCGCCGGCACCGTGCGGGGCGAAGTCGGGCAAGGCGAAGCCGACCACCACGATCAGCGCCCACAGGAAGTAGATGGCAGGGGTGCCCACCGGGCGCTCGTGGTGGCGAACGGCGCGGGAGAGGTAGTCCAGATCCTGCTGGAGGCGGTCGGCGTGCGTCATGGCGGGCTCCTTGCGTGTGAATCGGTTGGCGAGTTAGCAGAGTACTCTGAAATGCAGGGTTGTCAATCGACCCGATAGGGGCCACGCGTCGGTGGCCGCCCAAGGGAGTCCGCTCAGCCGCAGTGGCCTAGATCTGTGCCTTCAACAGGGCGTAGGCAGCGCGCAGGCCCTGCGCCTCGCCGCCGGCGGGGCGACCGGGGCGGTCGGCGTCGTTCCAGCTGTACACGTCGAGGTGGGCCCACTTCTGCCCGGCGGGCACGAAGCGCTCCAGGTACAGCGCGGCGGTGACGCTGCCGGCCATCTTCGACGGGCCGCCGTTGGCGATGTCAGCGATGCCGCTGGTGAGGTAGCGCCAGTACGGGCGCCACAGCGGCATGCGCCACAGCGGGTCGCGCAGCTGCACGCCGGCATCGAGCCATTGCTGCGCCAACGCATCGTCGTTGCTGAACAGTGCCGGCAGGTCGGGGCCCAGCGCGATGCGCGCGGCGCCGGTGAGCGTGGCGAAGTCGAGCAGCAGCGCCGGCTTCTGCTCGCCGGCGTAGGTCAGTGCATCGCACAGCACCACGCGGCCTTCGGCGTCGGTGTTGTCGATCTCCACGCTGAGGCCGGCGCGGGTGGCGATCACTTCGCCCGGGCGGTAGCTGTTGGGGCCGACGGCATTCTCGACCGCCGGCACCAGCAGGGTCATGCGCAGGGGTAGCTTGCGCGCCATCACCAGCTCGGCCAGCGCGATCGCATGCGCGGCGCCGCCCATGTCCTTCTTCATGTTGCGCATGCCATCGGCGGGCTTGAGGTCCAGGCCGCCGGTGTCGAAGCACACGCCCTTGCCGACGATGGTGACGTGCGGGTGCGATGCATCGCCCCAGGTCAGCGCGATCAGGCGCGGCGCGCGGTGGCTGGCGCGGCCGACGGCGTGAATCGCCGGGAAGTTCTTCGCCAGCAGGTCGTCGCCGCTGATGACTTCGATCTGCGCGCCGTGGCGCTCGGCAATTTCGCAGGCCACCTGCTCCAGCTGGTCGGGGCCCATGTGCTCGGTGGGGGTGTTGATCAGGTCGCGCGTGCGCAGGCAGGCGGCGAGCACGTCAGTCAGCTCGGCGGTGTCGCCATCCAGCACCAGTTGCGCCGGCTGGCGCAGCGGCTGCTTGTAGCGGCTGAAGCGATAGCTGCCCAGGCCCCAGCCCAGCTGCAGCGCGGCGCGCTGCTCGGGCACCAGCGCGGTGGCCAGCGCCCACGCGCGCGCCGGCAGCGCAGTCGGCGCGTGGCCGTACGCGTACGGGTCCAGCGCATCGCCGACGCCGATCACCGCCCCGGCCAGCGCACCGTCGGCGCCGGGCAGGGTCAGCGCGCTGCCGGCGCTGCCGTCGAAGCCCTGCGCCTGCGTCCATGCGGCCACGTGTGCGGGCTGCGCGTCGCGCCAGGCGGCAAAGTCGGTGCGGCTGACCACGTGCAGCGGCAGGGCGGAGGCGGAAGCATCGGTGAAGCCGGTCGGCAGGGGCATGGGGTCAGCTCGTCGGTTGCGCCGCGTCCAGCCAGTCGGCCAGCGCCGCGAGGTTGGTGAATTGCAGGTCGGGTTGCACGTCGTGGCGCGTCCAGCGCCGGGACTCGCGGTTGATCCAACAGGTGCGCAGGCCGGCGCGGTGCGCGCCCACCACGTCGGCTTCGGGGTCGTCGCCCACGTGCAGCACGTGCTTCGGGTCGACGTCGAGTTGCGCGCAGGCGGCGTGGAAGATGCACGGCGAAGGCTTGGCCTTGCCATGCTCGCGGGCGCCCAACTGGAAGCGGAACAGGTGCATCAGGCCGATGCGCTCCAGGTCTGCGTTGCCGTTGCTGACCGCGGCCAGCGGCACGCGCGCAGCCATGCGGTCCAGCGCGGGCACGCTGTCGCCGTAATGCTTCACGTCGCAGCGGCCGGCGAAATAGGCCTCGTAGGCGGCGGGCATCAGTGCGACGTCATCGCCGGCCTCGGCCAGCATGCGCTCCAGCATCCACTGGCGCTGCACGGTCATGTCATGCGCCAGATGCGGACGTTCGCGATCAACCTGCTCACGCAGCTTGCGGCGCTTGGCCTGCGGCCAGCGGGCGAAGCTGCGCGGGGCGTGCCGCTTCATCCACGCGTCCAGTTGCTCCTCGGCGCGGTTGATCGCGGGGCCGATGGGCCAGAGGGTGTCGTCGAGGTCGAGGGTGATGGCAAGTACGGGGAAGCTCACCTCGTTATTTTACCCGTTGGCTCCTGGCCCTGCCGGAACCGGGGGTGACCCGTGGCCGGCGGCATTCGGGCGACTTGGCCCTTCCAAACGGAAGCGTGCCAGTGCCGTGAGGGGAGCCCCATTCAGGAGGTGCGGTGCCGGCAGGATCGGCCTGGGGCAGGGACCCTCACTCGAGCAAGCGGGCCCAGCCGTTCAAGCCCTCACTCCAGCAAGCGCGCCCAGCCCTCCAGGCCCTCGATCCGCTCCAGCACCAGCTTCACGCACACCAGCATCGGCACCGCCAGCAGCAGGCCGATGATGCCCCACAGCCAGCCAAACACCATCAGCGCCAGGATCAGCATCAGTGGCGAGATGGCCATGCGCTTGCCGAGCACGATGGGCGTGATGATCTGCCCTTCCAGCGTGTGCAGCAGCAGGTAGATGCCGGCCGGCAGCAGCGACTGCCAGACGTCGTCGAAGGTGACGAAGCCCATCAGCAGCATCACGATGATGCCGATCAGCGGCCCCACGTACGGGGCGAAGTTGAGCAGCGCGGCCATCGTGCCCCACATCAGCGCCTCCGCCATGGGCACGTCGAGCAGCATCAACGCGCCGGCGAACACCAGGCCGACCACGATGTTGATCAGGGTGATGGTCAGCACGTAGCGCGAGATCTCGTGCTCAATGGATTGCAGGATCTCCACGGTCAGCTTCTGCTGCTGGCGCCCGGGCAGCAGGGCCAACGCCTTCTTCTGCAGGTTCTGGCCGTAGACCATGAAGAAGAACGTGAGCAGTACCACCGCCAGCACCGACGCGGCCATGCGTGGCGTGGTGGTCAGGACCTTGTACGGGTCGTTGGCCTCGGTCTTGACCACTTGCACCGGCTTGCTGGTGCTCTCGCCACCGGCGGCGCGGGCGATGTTCTCGGCGGCCTTGTTGGCCTCCTGCACCGGCTTGACCATGCGTTGCAGCTTCGGCGCGACGCTGCGCATCTCGCGCGGCACCTCGCGCATCCAGTCGCCCACCGGCTCCACCAGCTGGCTGCCCAGCAGCACCGTGATGGCGATGCCGCCGCACAGCACGGCCAGTGCACCAAGGAACCGTGGGAAATGCAGCCGTTGCAGCCCGCGGATGATCGGGTTGCCGATCAGCGCGAAGAACATCGCCAGCAGGATCGGCAGCAGCAGGCCCTGCGTGGCCCACACGGTGAAGCCCACCGCCAGGGTCGCCAGGACGACCGCGGCCGTGCTGGAGCGGGGGCGCGGGGGGAGGTCGGCGTGGCTGGCGTGGGGTGTGCCCGAGCCGAGGGTGTTGGCGGACGGAGCGGCGCTATCGGAGCTGGTGGGAGCAGAAGGGGGCATGTGGTCGAGCGGCCAATCAGGCTTCAGGGGGACGCGGCGTTCCGGACGCTGCGCCGGGGGTGCCATGCACGGCGCGGGGAGCCGTATCCGTGACCGCCACAGCGGCGGTGTGCGCAGGGGCCGTCGGGCTACCCGTGACGGCTTCCGGCGAGACGGCAGCCGCTGCCTGACTGGCTTCGCTGGCGGCCTCGTCGGCGCTTTCGGCCGCGACCTGTGCGCTGCCGCTGGCCAGCATCCCCGACAGCGCGGTCAACATCTGCAGCCATTGCCCGCCGTTGCCGGCATTGCGCAGCGGACGTGCGCGACCGACCAGGAAGCCACTGACCAGCCCCGCCGTCACGATGCGCCCGGGTGTCCACGCCGTGCGCCAGGACGCCTTCAGCTGTGCCGTGTGGGCGACAACCGCGCGTTCGCGCGCTTCCAGCGCATCTTCCGCCTGGTGCACCTTTTCGATCAGTTGCTCGAATCCCATGGGCGTTGCTCAGGGCGGGGTGATGTCGACGCCACGCTGGTCCTTCACCGGGTCGCCCGCGGGGGTCTCCGGTGGCGCGACCTCGGTGGCCTGGCGCGTCGATTGCGGCGAGCCGGGGGTGGGGGTGAAATCCGCGAGCTCGCCGATGCCCAGCCGGGCCAACTGGCGGCGCGTGGCCTGCAGGCGGGTGTGCTCGAAGTAGCGGATCGCGCTCCAGGCGCCAAAACCGGTGACGAGCAGGCTGAGCCCCGCGGTGAGCAGCAGTGACCACGCCCACGGCCATCCGAGCCCGTTGCTGAGGAACACGATCAGCGTCGCCATCAGCAGCAACCATGCCGATGCGCCGAACACAATCGCCACGCCGGTGAACGCCAGCGCTCGGCCAAACGCACTGCGCGCCAACGAGATGTCGGCCAGCACCAGCGTGCGGAACGCCTTCGCCGCATCGACGGATGCCTTCAGGGTGGCCTTGCCGGTGTCGCCGATGTCGCGCAGCGCATCGTCCAGGCCGGGCGCAGGGCCCGTCCCGGAATCATTGGGCGTGTCGCGGTCGTCCCCCATCCCGCTGGCGCCCATGTTTACTTGTCGCCGCTGCGGGCCAGCTTGGCGATGATCCAGCCTGCGGCGAACGCGACGCCGAACGAGGCCAGCGGGCGCTCGCGGATCAGTTCGGCAGCGCTGTCGATCAGGTCGCGGCCCTTGTCCATCAGGGCGTCGACCTGCTCGCGCGCGGCGCCACCGGCCTGTTCGGCGGCCGCGATACCCGCCAGCGCGCTGTCGGCCAGGTCAGCGGTGACGTTGGCCTTGCCCACCTTCAACTCGGCGCCGGCCGCACTCGCGGCGTCCTTGATCGCGCTGCCGGCGTCAGCCGCGGCCTGCCGCAACTGGCCGCCAGCCTCGCTGAGGTTGGACTTCATCGAATCGGTCGCATTGGGGCTCATCCTGTCCGCTCCTTCGTGGGGTGTGGGTCAGCGCATCGGCAGGTCGCCGCGTTGGTTGCCTCGCACGACGCGCAGCACCAACTGTGCCGGGGCGCGTGTGAAGCCGGCGCGGAAGCCCGGCAAGTCGTCGAACTCGCCGGTGCTGGCCGCGACGATCCGGTCGCCGGCCTGCAGCCCATTCTGCGCCGCGCGGCTGCCGCGGGCCACCGCTTCCACCAGCACGCCCTGCTCGCCGGCCTGGCGCAGGCGCTCGGGCAGTTCGGCCAACGTGGCGCCGGCCAGGCGCTCGTCCAGTTCCGCGCCCGGCAGCGAGCGCGGGTGCTCGCGCAGCGTGGTGGTGAGCTTCACCGGCTTGCCGTCACGCAGCACGTCCAGCGTGACGCGGCTGCCCACGGCCTGCAGGCCTTCGAAGTTGCGCAGGGCATCGCGGCCGTCCACGCGCTCGCCATTGGCGGCCGTGATCACGTCACCTGCGCGCAGGCCCGCCGCCGCAGCCGCGCCGCCGCTGAAGACCCGCGTCACCACCGCGCCGCGGGTGTCGGCCACGCCCAGGCCGGTGGCCAGTTGCGCGTCCAGGTCCTGCGTGTCCATGCCCAGCGTGCCGCGGCGCACCTCGCCGGTCGCCACCAGCTGGTTCATCACGTTGCGCACGAGGCTGGTGGGGATAGCGAAGCTGAGGCCGATGTTGCCCGCCATGCTGCCGCGCGGGTTGAAGCTCGCGGTGTTGATGCCGACCAGCTCGCCGTTGAGGTTGACCAGCGCGCCGCCGGAGTTGCCCGGGTTGATCGACGCATCGGTCTGGATGAAGTTCTGGAAGCCCAGCCCGCGCAGCCCGCTGCGGCCCACTGCCGAGACGATGCCCGAGGTGACCGTCTGGCCGATGCCGAACGGGTTGCCCACCGCCACCACGAAATCGCCCACGCGCAGCGCGTTGGAATCGCCCAGCGGCAGCGCCTGCAGCTTGTCGGCGGTGATCCGCATCACCGCGATGTCGGTGTCGGCGTCGGAGCCGATGAAATCGGCCTTGAGCGTGCGCCCGTCCGCCAGCGTCACCGACACCGCATCCGCGCCTTCGATCACGTGGTGGTTGGTCAGCACCAGCCCGCGCTGCGCGTCGACGATCACGCCCGAACCCAGCGACTCGTTGATCCGCTCCTGCGTCAGCTCGGGGAACATGCGGCGGAAGATCGGGTCGGCGCCAAACGGGCTGACGCGCACGCGCTGCTTGGTGTGCACGCTGACCACGGCCGGGGTGACGCGCTCCAGCATGGGGGCCAGCGAGGGCAGGGCCTGGCCGCCGACGGCCGCCGGCAGCGCGGCGCTCATGGGGGTGGCGGCGGAAAGCGGTTCGGCCTGGGCCGGGGCCTGCAGGGCCTCGCGCAGGGCGGTGGCAGCGAAGCCGCCGAAGGCGGCGGCCAGGGAAAGGGCGAGCAGCGTCTTGGTCGAGGTTTTCATCGGCGTTGCATCGGAAGGGGGTGGGCGCGCAGCGCAATTCGCCCACGATACGGGGTTGTGGTTCAGTTTCGAGGTGAACGCTGCAATCGGGGCTGAAGCCGTCCGCTTCAAGCGGCCCGTGGGCCCGCCGGGAGCCGGGCGGGCAGCGCGACGACGGGCGGGGCCGTGCCGGCGGGACCGATCCTGTGACGCGGTGCACCACGCGTTCGTCGGATGGGAAAAATCCGCTGTCACGCTGTAACCCGCGCCGTGTCTGCATGGCAGCGAAGTCAATATGCGACTGCCATCAAAAAGCCGTTGACACCGCCCGGGGTGGGGGGTAGTTTCGACTGCCGTCGCGGCACACTACATCTTGTGGTCGTGCCGACGGGGAATCCCAGTCTTAGGGGTTCGCTTGGATCGGTAAGGCGGCCATGGGGAGTGGCGCATGAACGAAGCAAGCATGGCCTTCGGCCCTGAAAAACAGCAACAAACGCGGCGCGGATGACGCAGCCGCGGGCATGCGCGTCTGCGGGATTCCGCCGGCGCGGGAACAACAAGAAACCATGGTTGTGGACACCCTCCACAGCCACAATCACGGAGACAGGACAGGCATGAGCACCGTGCGCCTCGAGGCGGTAAAGATGGTCACCACAGCCAAAGACATCCCGATGCAGCCCGCGTCCACGGACATCTGGGACAAGAAGTACCGGCTGAAGACCAAGACCGGCGAGGCCCTGGATGCCGACATCGACGGCACCTACCAGCGCGTGGCCAAGGCGCTGGCCGAGGCCGAGCCGACCGCCGAGAAGCAGCAGTACTGGCAGGAGCGCTTCACCTGGGCGCTGCGCCGCGGTGCCATCCCCGCCGGCCGCATCACCTCCAACGCCGGCGCGCTGGAGCACAAGCCTGCGACTTCCACCATCAACTGCACCGTGTCCGGCACCATCGAGGACTCGATGGACGGCATCCTGGAGAAGGTGCATGAGGCCGGCCTGACCCTGAAGGCCGGCTGCGGCATCGGCTACGAGTTCAGCACGCTGCGCCCGCGCGGCGCGTTCGTCGCCGGCGCCGGTGCGTATACCTCCGGCCCGATGTCCTTCATGGATATCTTCGACAAGATGTGCTTCACCGTGTCCTCGGCCGGTGGCCGTCGCGGCGCGCAGATGGGCACCTTCGACGTGTCGCACCCGGACGTGAAAGACTTCATCCGCGCCAAGCGCGAGGACGGCCGCCTGCGCCAGTTCAACCTGTCGCTGCTGATCACCGACGGCTTCATGGACGCGGTGCACAACGACGCCGACTGGCCGCTGGTGTTCCCGGTCAACATCAAGGAAAAGAACGACCTGGACCTGGCCGACGCCAGCCAGGTGGTCTGGCGCGACTGGCCCGCGCACCGCAACTACATCACCCGCGATGATGGCCTGGTGGCCTGCAAGATCTACGGCCACATCCGTGCCCGCCACCTGTGGGACATGATCATGGTCTCGACGTATGACTACGCCGAGCCGGGCTTCATCCTGATCGACCGCGTCAACGAGATGAACAACAACTGGTGGTGCGAGAACATCCGCGCCACCAACCCGTGCGGCGAGCAGCCGCTGCCGCCGTACGGCGCGTGCCTGCTGGGTTCGGTCAACCTGACCAAGTTCGTGCGCAACGCGTTCACCGACCAGGCCGAGTTCGACTGGGAGGAGTACAAGGAAGTGGTGCGCGTGTTCACCCGCATGCTCGACAACGTGGTCGAAGTGAATGGCCTGCCGTTGCAGCAGCAGCGCGACGAGATCATGCGCAAGCGCCGGCACGGCATGGGCTTCCTGGGTCTGGGCAGCACCGTGACCATGCTGCAGATGAAGTACGGCTCCAAGGAGTCGTGCGAGTTCACCGAGCGCATCGCCCGCGAGATGGCCGTCGCCGGCTGGGAGATGGGCCTGGAGCTGGCCAAGGAGAAGGGCCCGGCGCCGATCATGGAAGAGCGCTTTGCCGTCACCGCCGAGATGCTGCGCAAGCGCCCGGAGATGGTGAAGGACGGCTGGAAGATCGGCCAGGAGATCCCCGGGAAGGTGCTGCACGCCAAGTACAGCCGTTACATGCAGCGCGTGGCCACGGTGGCCCCGGAGCTGGTGGACGAGCTGGCCGACGTCGGCGCGCGCTTCACCCACCACAGCTCCATCGCCCCGACCGGCACCATCTCGCTGAGCCTGGCGAACAACGCCTCCAACGGCATCGAGCCCTCGTTCGCGCACCACTACAGCCGCAACGTGATCCGCGAAGGCAAGAAGTCCAAGGAGAAGGTGGACGTCTACTCGTTCGAGCTGCTGGCTTACCGCGAGCTGGTCAACCCGAAGGCCATGCCGTTTGCCGATGACGAGGCCGCCAAGCTGCCGGACTACTTCATCGCCGCCGACGACATCACGCCCAAGGAGCACGTGGACGTGCAGGCCGCGGCGCAGAAGTGGGTGGACAGCTCGATCTCCAAGACCGCGAACGTCCCCACGGACTACCCGTACGAGGACTTCAAGGACATCTACACCTACGCCCACCAGCAGGGCCTGAAGGGGTGCACCACGTTCCGCTTCAACCCGGCCGCCTTCCAGGGCGTGCTGGTCAAGGAAGCGGACCTGGAGAACACCACCTACCGCTTCGAGCTGGAAGACGGCACGGTGCTGGAGGTCAAGGGCAACGAGCAGATCGAGTACGACGGCGAGATGCACACCGCGGCCAACCTGTTCGACGCCCTGAAGGAAGGGTATTACGGCAAGTTCTGACGTCGGCCTGGGCCGATGTCGGGCGGTTCCTGGTCCTTGCGGATCACGGTGGGGGCGGACGCATCGCCCCGCGCGGAAACCGGGCCGGTTCCGCGGTCACTTTCTTGGCCCCGCCTGCAACGCGTTTCACAGCGCGTTGCAAGCGCAGCAGGTATAGCATCGCTCCGGTAACACCCAACTTCTGTACGCATATGCCCGCAAGGAGGGCTGCATGAGCAACGGTAATGGAGTGACGGCGACCCTGAACCAGGCCGCCGAGAACGTGATGGAAACCGCCAGCAACATCGGCACCGCGATTGCGCACACCGCCGAAGGCGCCGTGGCCACGGTCAAGAAGACCGCGACCAAGGCCCGCAAGGCCGCCAAGAAGGCCGTGGGCACGGCGAAGAAGAAGCTCGCCAGCGCCAGCGCCGCCGCCAAGAAGGAAGCCAAGGTGCTGAAGGCCAAGGCCACCGGCAAGAAGACTGCGGCCAAGAAGGCCACGAAGAAGGCTGCCAAGAAGACCACGGCAAAGAAGGCCACGGCCAAGAAGGCAACGGTCAAGAAGGCGGCGAAGAAGGTCGCCAAGAAGGCCACGGCCAAGAAGGCGACGGTGAAGAAGGCCGCCAAGAAGGTAGCGAAGAAGGCCACCGCCAAGAAGGCCGCGGTCAAGAAGGCCGTGAAGAAGGTGGCCAAGAAGACCACCGCCCGCAAGGCGGCGGCCAAGAAAGTAGCGAAGAAGGCACCGGCCAAGAAGGCCGCGAAGAAGGTCGCCAAGCGTCCCGCAAAGAAGGTCGCGAAGAAGGCTGCCAAGAAGAAGTAAGCACGTCCCGGTACCGAACCTCCCCTGCATGGCAGGGGAGGCCCGGAACCCCCCACACCGCAAGACAACCGCAACACCGCATCAGGAGCAGGGCCGATGGCCGTCAAGATCGACAAGAAAATCAAGGGCTACAGCGTCGTGACGCCCGAGGACAAGGCCAAGCAGCAGGCCCAGGCGGAGGCTGCCAAGAGCGCCGCGCCGGCCACCGAGGCCCTGGCCGACAACGTCATCCAGATGCACGAGCGCATCGAGCGCCCGGAAATCCTGATCGGCAGCACCTACAAGATCAAATCGCCGCTGTTCGAGCACGCGCTGTACGTGACGATCAACGACATCGTGCTCAACGCCGGCACCGAGCACGAACTGCGCCGCCCCTTCGAGATCTTCATCAACTCGAAGAACATGGACCACTTCCAGTGGATCGTGGCGCTGACCCGCATCATGAGCGCCGTGTTCCGCAAGGGCGGCGACGTGACCTTCCTGGTGGACGAGATGAAGGCGGTGTTCGACCCGCGCGGCGGCTACTTCAAGGCCGGCGGTGTGTACATGCCGTCGCTGGTGGCCGAGCTGGGCGCGATTGTCGAAGACCACCTGAAGTCGATCGGCATGCTGCACGACCCGGAGATGAGCGCCGAGCAGCGCGCGCTGATCGCCGAGAAGCGCCGCGCGTACGAAGACCGCTCAAAAAAAAACAGTGACGTAACCGATCTGTTTCCCGAGCCGAAGGTGGCCGATGCCCCGCGCAGCGAGGACGTGGTGGTTACCGGTGAAGGCGCCTCGTTCCCGCCGTCGGCCACCATGTGCCACAAGTGCAGCCAGAAGGCCGTGGTGATCATGGACGGGTGTGCGACCTGCTTGAACTGTGGTTATAGCAAGTGCGGGTAAGGCCCGTGGCATGAAGCATTGGAAGAAAGGGCCCAGTGGGCCCTTTCTTTTTTGCGGGATGACTGCTTCTACCAAACCAGATCGTCAGGCACCTGGAACTGCGCGTAATACGCATCATCTTCGGACGTGGTGGGCGACGGCTCCGCTGCCTGCCCATGATCAACCACAATCATGCTGGCATCCCGCTCCCGCACCTTGTCCGCGGCCACGCGCGGAAGCAGCTCATAGCGATCGCCTACGCTGACGATCACCAGCGCCCCATTCGACAACTGCTTGCGTAGCTCGTCATTCACAAGCAGCGTGCGGATGGCGCCATCAGCGGTAAAGCGATACTCGCTTTCCCCCGAACGCGGCACTTTGCGGTCCTCGATGATCTGCCGTGCTTGCGCGCGCAGCTCCGCAGTGCGCGCCTGTGCCTTGCGCTCCGCTTCCAGGGCGCGATCGCGCTCCGCCTTCTCGGCCCGTGCGCGCTCGGCTTCGAGCTGGATCTCGTTGGGCGCAGCCGGCCCTTTGGCATGCCGGGCCTTGTTCTGCTCGCGCGCCACCTCGGCCACTTTGGACTTCTTGACCAGGCCCGCCTTGAGCAGCTGTTCCTGGAGCGGATTCGCCTTCGCCATGTCGCAGTTTCGTGTTCAGGGTTTCCGGCCCATGATACTCGCCGTCCCCGCCACGCGCCCTCGTCCTCGCCGCCCATGCAGCCCCTGAAGTACCTCGCCGGTTACCCGCCACACCTGCAGGCGCGCGTGCACGAACTGATCGCGCAGGGCCGGCTGGCCGCGGTGCTGGCCGACAAGTACGGCGAGGCCCACGCGGTGCGCAACGATGGCCAGCTGTACAGCTATGTCCAGGAACTGAAGGACCGGCACCTGCGCAAGGCGGTGCCGCTGGGCAAGGTGCTCTACGACGGCAAGCTGCAGGTGATGAAGCACGCGCTGGGCACGCACACGGCCATCTCGCGGGTGCATGGCGGCAAGCTCAAGGCCAGCCGCGAGATCCGCATCGCCAGTGTGTTCCGCGATGCACCCGCGGCGTTCCTGCGGATGATCGTGGTGCATGAGCTGGCGCACCTGAAGGAGGCCGAGCACAACAAGGGGTTCTACCAGCTGTGCACGCACATGGAGCCGGCCTACCACCAGCTGGAGTTTGATCTGCGGTTGTACCTGACGCAGTTGGAACTGGCCCCGCCGTCACGCGCGCCGTAACCCGGATGCTTCCCAGGCGCGATTAGCGCGCACTCACGCCAAGGCCACGCGCACCGCGGTGACCTTGTACTCGGGCGCGCCCGTCACCGAGTCCCGGGCCGGGCCGGTCACGCGGTTCAAGCTGCGGTTGGGGTCGTGGAAACTGGCGAACAGCTGCCCGGGCGATACGGCGTCGGTGATGCGCAGCGGCAGCACGGTCTCGCCGTAGCGACTCTCGACCCTTAGTGGCATGCCGTCGCGCAGGTTCAGCTGCCGCGCGTCGTACGGGTGCATGTCGAGCGTGTCCGTCGGGCGCAGCACCTGCTGCGGCGTGCGTCCGGTCATGGTGCCGACATTGAACTGGTACAGCTGGCGGCCGGTGGTGAGCAGGAACGGATACTGGGCATCGACCTGCTCGCGGGTTGGGCAATACTCGATCGGCTCCAGCTTCGCGCGCACACCGTTGGCGAAGTGCGCCTGATGCAGCACGCCGGTGCCGGGATCGTCCGCGTCCATGCACGGCCATTGCAGTCCTTGCCGGTCAAGGCGGTCGTAGCTGATGCCGGCGACCGCCGGCCACAGCTGGCGGATCTCGTCCCATACCGCCTGCGCGTTCGCATGCGCGAACTGCGTGCCGTGGCCGAGCGCGCTCGCCAGCCGGGTGATGATTTGGCTGTCGTCCAGTGCGTCGCCACGCGGGCGGAGGGCGCGACGCACGCGCTGGATGCGTCGCTCGGAATTCATGAACGTGCCGTCCTTCTCGAAACTCGACACGCTGGGCAGGAACACGTGGCCGAAGGCGCGGGCGGTCTCGTTGAGGAACAGATCCTGAACCACAACCAGCTCCAGTTGCGCCAGGGCCGCGGCGGTCTCGTGGGTTTGGGCGAGGCTGGCGAGGATGTCGAAGCCGACCACGTACAGTGCCTTCAACCGGCTGGTGCGTGCCGCATCGAGCATCTCCATCAGGTTAAGGCCGCGCGCATGCGGCGGCGCCACGCCCCAGGCTTGCTGGAAGCGCGCGCTCGCATCGGCCAGGCGCACCGCGCCGGTGAGCGTGCCGGGTTCGCAGCCCATGACCGCGGCGCCCTGCACGTTGTTCTGGCCGCGCAGCGGGTTTATGCCGGCGCCGGGCCGGCCGAGGTTGCCGGTCAGCAGCGCCAGGTTGATCAGCGCCATCACCCCCCGCGTGCCCTGCACATGCTCGGTGAGGCCGAGGCCATGCAGGCACATCGCCGGGCGCTGGCGCGCGTAGAGGCGCGCGGCGGCGCGGATCGCGTCGGCAGGCACATCGCACAGGGCGGCGGCGCGCTCGGGGGTCCACGCCGCCACGAATGCTGCGAACGAATCGCCGCCGTCGACGCGGGCGGCCATGAAGTCGCCGTCGACCAGGCCTTCGACCAGCATCACGTGGGCCATCCCATTCAGCAGTGGCACGTTGGTGCCAGGACGCAGCGCCAGGTGCACGTCGGCGATGTCAGCGAGCGCAGTGCGGCGCGGATCAATCACGATCAGCTGGGCGCCGCGCCGCACCTGCTGGCGGATGCGCGCGCCAACCACCGGGTGGTTTTCCAACGGGTTGGCACCGACCACCAGGAAGCACGCGGCCTGCTCGATGTCGTCGAAGCTGTTGGTGGCCGCACCGGTGCCGAGCATGTGCTTCAGCGCCGCCGCGCTGGGGGTGTGGCAGACGCGCGCGCAGCAGTCGACGTTGTTGGTACCAATGGCGATGCGCGCGAACTTCTGCGTCAGGTAGTTCTCCTCGTTGGTGGCGCGCGCGGAGCCGAGCACACCGACCGCGTCGGGTCCGTGCGCGGTGACGATGCGGCGCAGGCGGTCGGCGACGTGTGCGATGGCATCGTCCCAGCCGACGCTGTGCCACTGCCCGTGGTGCCGCAGCCGCGGCGTGGTGACGCGGTCGGCGGCATCGACGTAGGCGTAGGCGTAACGACCCTTGGAACACACGTGTCCCTTGTTCGCGGGTGCACCTAGCACCGGTCGGCTGGCGACGATGCGGTCGTCGGCAACCGCGATCTCCAGCTCGCAGCCGACCGCGCAATACGGGCACACCGTGCGCGTGTGCAACGTTGGAGGCGGATCGTGCCAGGCACGGGCGTCGGTGAGCGCTGCGGTGGGGCAGGTGTCGACGCAAGCGCCGCAGCCCACGCAGGCGCTTTCGGTCAGCGGCACGTCGCCCTCGGTGGCGATGCGCAGGTTGGCACCGCGGCCCAGCACATGCCAGACCGATTCGCCCTGCAGGTCATCGCAAATCCGCACGCAGCGCCGACAGCCGATGCAGCGGCTCATGTCCACGCGGATGTACGGGTGTGATGTGTCGAGCGGACCTTGCGCGGAGGCGCGTGCGGCGATGCCATGGTGCAGCAGTTCGCGATGCAGCGGTTTGTCGGGAAAACGCTGCAGCTCCGCGGGCGCTGCCCGGTCGGCGAGTTGTTCCAGCAGGTGGTGGCGGAAGCCAGCCAGCGCGGCGCTGCTGGAGCGGATCTCGCAGCCGTCGGTCAGCGGTTCATGGCAGGCGGTGCGATTGTGGAACGGCAGGCCGGATCCTGGAGACATTTCGACCGCGCACGACCAGCATTGGCCGATGGGTGCGAGCCGGGAGTCGTGGCACAGCGTCGGCAGTTCGATCCCCAACGTGGCCAAGGCTTGCAGCACGGTGAGCCCGGGCGGAAACGCGTGCTCCGCGCCATCGATCACGACCTTGAGCCGCGCGTCATCCATGGGCGCATCCTACACCTGGGTTGCCCGGTTGCCCGGTTGCCCGGTTGCGGGGTTGCGGGCGTCGGGCGTTAGCATTGCCCGGCGGCGCTAGGCTTTGGCCAGCCCCAGCCGTTCGCTCACCGCATCGGCGTAGTTGGGCCCCACCGGCACCGTGGCGCCATCGCGCAGGGTCAATGCCATGCCGCCGTTTCCCTGGCGCTGCACGCCGGTTACCAGGCCGAGCCTGACGAACGCAGAGCGGTGCACGCGCACCAGTCCGGCCGGATCGAGCTGGCGCTGCAGCGCGCTCATGGTGGCGCGGTGGATGAAGCTGCGCGTGGCGGTATGCAGCATCACGTAATCGCGTGCGGCCTCGATCCAGTCGATGCTGTCCACGGGCACGCGCTGCGAGCCGTTGCGCACCTGCACCCAGATGGCCTGCTCGTAGTGCTCCGCGGCTTCGGCCTCGGGGGGCTTGGCAGCGGCGATGTCCTGCAGGGCGCGCCGCCGCCGCGCGCGCTCGACGGCTTGGCGCAGCCGGTCGAAGCGCACCGGTTTGAGCAGGTAGTCGGTGGCGTCCACCTCGAAGGCGTCCGGCGCGAACTGCTCGAACGCAGTGACGAACACGATCTCCGGCCGCGCGTCGCTCGCTAGGTCGGCCGCCACGGCGAGCCCGCACTTCTCTGGCATCTGGATGTCGAGCAGCACCAGTTCGGGCTGCAGCGTGGCGATCTTTTCGCCCGCTTCCTGGCCGTCGCGTGCGGTGCCGACGACCTCAACATCCGGCAACTGCTGCAACAGCGCCAGCAGCCGGTCCAGCGCGAGGGGCTCGTCATCGACCAGCAGCACGCGCAGCCCGTTCATGGGGTTTCCATTGCGGTGGTTGCCTGCGCAAGCGGCAGCCGCAGGGCGGCGCGGTAGCCGCGAGGCAGCGGCGCGGCGTGCAGGGTGCCGCGCTCGCCGTGCAGCACCGCCAGACGCTGGCGGACATTGGCCAGGCCCACGCCGGTGCCGCCGCGCACGCCCGCGGCCTTGGCCGGGTCGCCGTCGTCCTCGACCAGGATGGCCAGGTCATCGCCCTCGCGCGCCACGGCAATGCGCAGGGTCACCGTGTCGCGCGTGGGCGCCACCGCGTACTTCACCGCGTTCTCCACCAGCGGCTGCAGGATGAAGCTCGGCACGCGTGCATCTTCCAGCTCGGGCGGACAGTCGAGCACTACTCGCAACCGTTCGCCGAAGCGCACGGTCTCGATGTCGAGATAGGTCTCGATGGTGGCCAACTCCTGTCCCATGGTCACGGTGCTGGCCGGATCGGTGACCAGCGTGGTACGGAGGAAGGTGGACAGTTTGGCGAGCAGCGCTTCGGCTTGGTCATTGCGCCCGGTCACCACTAGCGACGAGGTTGCATTGAGCGCGTTGAAGAGCAGGTGCGGGTTGAGCTGGTAGCGCAGCGCCGCCAGTCGAGCGGCGCTGGCGGAGGCTTCCGCCCGGGCCGCCAGCGCGCGCGCCTCGATCTCGGCCGCGCGGGCATCGGCGAGTTCGCGCTCGCGTTCGCGCACTGTGCGGTTGGCCTGGATGATGACCAGGATGGCGGCGATCAGCCCGTACAGCCAGACGAAGCCGACGACGTTGTTGAGCGTGCGGGCCAGCGTGGCGAACGGGTCGTCGCGCGCCGTCAGCCGCAGCCACCACGTGGCGAGGAAGTCCGCGACGCCGAGCAGCGCCGCGGCGGCGAGCACCGCGACAACCATGGTGGCCAATTTGGTCGCCAGCGGACGCTGCCGCACGCGCACGGCGGCCAGGTGCACCAGCGACGTGAGCGCGATGCCGACCAGGTACAGCACGCCGACGTGTTCGAGGAACGCAGGCGGCAGTTCGCCTGCGCCCAAGTAGGTGGGCAGCACGAACAGGACGCAGGACAGCGTCCAGACGCTGAAGCCCAGCCAGGCCGCCTGCCGTGTATCCGCGCTCAACCGTGCCATCGCGCCCCCTCGCTGCAACGCCTCCACCTTAGCGAAATGGCGCGGCGGAGGCGCGGTTTTCGTCGCGCCGTCCCGGGCTTTCGTCGATGCGCCCGGTCCCCGTCGACGGACGGTGCAGTCCGGTCGAAATCTGCTCGCCGCCGGTCCGGCGCGCACCTAGCATGCCCCTCCACCGGCGCCGCTGGGCGCACCCAGATACCCGAAGGAGACCCACCATGATGCGCAAGCTGCTGCTGGCCGCGATTGCGGCCACCTTGACCCAAACCGCCAGTGCCACCCCGCCCACCGACGCCGACCACGCCGCGCTGACCAGGATCGCACAGCAACTCGACGTGGTGTGGGACGAAGGCGATCCGGCCGCCGTGTCGGCGTTCTACGCCCTCGACGGCACCCTGCGGCTGGACGACCGCCCGCTGGTCGCGGGCCGCGCCGCCGTGCAGCGTTACTTCGAAAACACCATCGGGCGCCGGCCGGCCGGCGCGCGGCATGTCACCGACATCGAGCACATCGACATGCTGACGCCCGACCTGGCCTTCATCGACGTGCAGGCCCGTATCGAGCGCGAGAATCCGCAGGGTGGGCGTGAGGTGCTGGCGCGCTTCCACAACCAGACGCTGGCCACGCGGCAGGGCGGCGAGTGGTTGTTCCGTGCGGTGCGCGCACAGCGCGTGGCGCCGCCAGCGCGTGTGGCGCAGGTCCCGCAGGCGGGAGTCGCCCGATGAACACAACCACTCTGATCTGCGGTCTGCTGGGGTTGGCCGGGCTCTTCACCGCACATCCCGCCGTGGCGGAAGTGACCTTCCTGCCGGGCCTGTACGAAACCCGGGTGCAGTACCCGGACGATGGCACCGGCACGGAGACCTCGCGCGAATGCCTGACGTCCGCCGAGGCAAAGCAGGAATCGCTCGAGCGGCGCCTCGCCAAAACCGTGAGCGATTCAAGCTGTCGCTTCAGCCAACGCACCATCGTCGGAGGCAAGTTTGCGATTGCCGGCACCTGCAACAACGACGGCATGCGCTCGAGTCTCAAGCAGAGCGGTACCTACACGGCGACGTCGATGACGATAGACATGCGCATGAGTGTTGTGGTCGCGTCCGGTGCCGAGCCGGTGCAAACGCGCATGCTGATGTCCGCCCGCCGTATCGCCGCCACCTGTCCGCCCGGCAGCGACAAGGATTGAGCCCGGCACCTGGTCACCACGCCGGCCGCACACACCGCACCGGTCATCCATCGCCCGAGGAGGGCCTGATCATGCGCAATTGCATCCGCGGTCTCGTGCTGGCCGCATCGTTTTTGCTCGTGGCGTGCCACCAGGTGGACCTGGCGCGCCTGTATCTGGCCAACAACGGCACCGACGCCAAGGTCACGCAGCCATTGCCGCTGACCATGCCCTACAAGGACGTGGACGGCTGGGTACTGCTGCCGGCACGCGTGAACGGCCATGCGCCCGTGGACTTCGTGCTCGACACTGGTGCCTCGGTGGTGGCGGTGCTCGCGGACCGGCGCACGGCGCACCTCGGGCTGGACATGCGCAACGTGCGCCGCCTGGGTGCCGCCGACAACCTCGCCGCGCCAATCGGTGCGCGGCAGGATGGACTGTCGATCGATTTTGGTGGCGTCACGCTCACCGACCAGGCTGCGCTCGCCATTCCCGCCGAGTCACTGGACTGCAAGGGCCAGCGCCAGCCCGCGCCGTTCAACGGGGTGATCGGCCATGACCTGTTCCGCCGCTTTACCGTCGAGGTCAACCGCGATCGCGGCACGGTGACGCTGTACGACCCGGCGACGTACCGCTATGCGGGCCGGGGTCGGGTGGTGCCGGCGCGAATCGAGGGCCGCCAGCCCTTCGTCGATGCGCGGGTGGCGCCACCCGGCGGCGCGCCCTACGCTGCGCGCCTGCACGTGGACAGTGGTGCCGGCATCGACATGACGCTGTTCCCGGGCAGCAGTACGGCCATCGAGGCGCCGGCCGGTGGGCGCGTGCGCGAGGCCTGCTTCGTGGGCGGGCTGGCGCGCTACACGGTGGGCGCGCCGGTGCAAGTGGCGCTGGCCGGCACGTCCGCGAGCACGCCGGTTGAATACGCCCTGGGGCGGGAGGTGGTGGCGTCTGGCCAGAACGGCCGGCTGGGCGCGCGGTTCCTGTCTCGCTTCAACGTGGTGTTCGACTACGCGCGTGAGCGCCTCATTCTGGAGCCGCGGGGCCAGCACGTGGCGAAGGCGCCCTGACGTTACATCGCCTCTGGTGCCTCAAGCGGGTCGACCCGCGTGAGTGGGCGCAGGCACGAGGCCATGGGATGATGCGTCGATGAAACTGCTCCTGGTGGGATCGACGGGTCTGGTCGGCCGGCACGTGCTGGCGCAGGCGCTCGCCCATCCGCTGGTTACATCGGTGGTGACACCGGTGCGTCGGCCGGTGCCGGCGCACGCCAAACGCATGGCGCCGGTGGTGGAGTTCGACGCGCTGCCGGAAGGCGCGCCTTGGTGG
This sequence comes from Lysobacter olei, assembly GCF_054777355.1. Lineage (NCBI taxonomy): Bacteria > Pseudomonadati > Pseudomonadota > Gammaproteobacteria > Lysobacterales > Lysobacteraceae > Lysobacter > Lysobacter olei. The sequence continues at coordinate 33,198 of NZ_BAAHAT010000010.1, forward strand.
CACGCCGATGCGGTGGTGTGCACGCTGGGCACCACGATGCGCGTCGCGGGTTCGCAGGCGGAATTCCGTCGTGTCGACCACGATTACCCGCTGGCGGTGGCGCGCCTGGCACATCGCCACGGCACACCGACCTTCGTGCTCAATTCCGCGCTCGGTGCCGACGCCGCATCGCGGGTGTTCTACAACCGGGTCAAGGGCGAGGTGGAACGCGACCTTGCCGCAGTAGGCTTCCAATCGCTGACGTTGGTGCGCCCCGGCCTGATCGGCGGCAAGCGCGAGCAGGTCCGCGTCGCCGAACGCGTGGGGTTGCTCGCGCTCGGTGCGCTGGGGCCGTTGCTGCCTCGACGCTGGCGGATCAATCCGGCGGAGCGCATTGCACAGCGGCTGCTGAAGGCAGCGCTCGCCGCCACACCCGGCACCCAGGTCGTAACGTCGGAGCAGATGGCCTGAGGCTGCGCAGGCGGCCGCGCCAACGCAGACGCCCAGCGACACGCGAATAACCCGCAAGAGGCAGGGTCCGTTTGCCGATGTCGCCAGTCGCCTGTGTCATGCGGACATCGTGCCCTTGCCGGCCCCCGAACCGGGGGCCGGGTAAGGGCCGTGGGTAGCACGCCGACGAAGGTGCGGCGTTAACCCGCCAGCGAGGCGTTGTCGATCACGAAGCGGTACTTCACGTCGCTCTTGATCATGCGCTCGTAGGCGTCGTTGATCTGCTGCACCGGGATCATCTCGATCTCCGACACGATGCCGTGCTCGGCGCAGAAATCCAGCATCTCCTGCGTCTCGGCGATGCCACCGATCAGCGAACCCGCAATCGCCTTGCGGCCGAAGATCAGCCCGGCCACGTTCGGGCTGGGGTGCGCGTGCTCGGGCACGCCGACCAGGCACAGCGTGCCGTCGCGCTTGAGCAGGCGGGTGTAGGCGTCCAGGTCGTGGCTGGCGGCGACGGTGTTGAGGATGAAGTCAAAGCTGCCGGTATGCGCCTTCATTTCCGCAGCGTTGCGCGACACCACCACCTCGTCCGCGCCCAGGTCATGCGCGTCCTGGCGCTTGGACTCGCTGGTGGTGAACGCCACCACGTGCGCGCCCAGCGCATGCGCCAGCTTGATGCCCATGTGGCCCAGCCCGCCGATGCCGACGATGCCGAACTTCTGCCCCGGGCCCACGTTCCAGTGGCGCAGCGGCGACCAGGTCGTGATGCCGGCGCACAGCAGCGGCGCGACCGCGGCCAGCTGCGCTTCCGGGTGGCGGATGCGCAGCACGAACTTCTCGTTGACCACGATGCGCTGCGAGTAGCCGCCCAGCGTGTGGCCCGGCGCATCGGCGGTGGCGCCGTTGTAGGTGCCGGTGAAGCCGTTCTCGCAGTACTGCTCCAGCCCTTCATCACAAGAATGGCAGTGCTGGCAGCTGTCGACCATGCAGCCCACGCCGACGGTGTCACCGACCTTGAAGCCGTTGACCGCGCTGCCGACCGCGGTGACATGGCCGACGATCTCATGGCCAGGCACGCACGGGAACAGCGTGCCGCTCCACTCCGAGCGCACGGTATGCAGGTCGGAATGGCAAACGCCGCAATAGGCGATGTCGATCTGCACGTCGTGCGCACCGGGGGCGCGGCGCTGGATATCGAGGGCTTCGAGCGGACGGTCGGCGGCGTGGGCGCCGTAGGCCTTGGTGGTCATCGGGGGGCTCCTTGGGGATGGGGGGAACGTCGCTTCAACGGAATTGCGGGCGACCTGCGGACCGACGCGGGTATCCGGCATCAGGCCTTGGATATGGTGGACGAAGGCGACGAACGCAAGCCGCCGCGCCGCGGCCTGAAACGGAAAAGCCCGGGCCGGGGCCCGGGCTTTCCGCGGTAGCTGGCTGGCGGCTCAGTTGAGCTGGCAGCTGGCCGGCTTGGTGGACGTGAACAGCCCCGAGGTCACCCACTCCGGGTGGTCGATGAACGGGTTGCGGTTGCCCTGGAAGCTGTAGATCACCTCGTTGCGCTCACGCTCGGCAGCGTCGACCGGGTCGGCCTGGTGCCAGGCCAGCAGCGTCGACAGCAGGCCCATGTACGCCGGCGAGGCGGAGGTGATGACGATCTTGCTGCGGTCGTCGGTCAGCTCCAGGTCCGGCTCGCCCTGGCCGTTGACCGGGTGCACGCCGCCTTCGTAGCGGATCGCCATGTACAGCACGGCGCGCGCGATGTCGCCCTTGCGATGGCCCCACACCTCGAACGAGCCGCTGTTGCCGTCCGGTCCCTTCACCCAGTTGGAGTTGCCCGCGTACACGCCGCTGCCGCCGCCGAAGCCGGCGTTGGCCTCGGTGGCCCGCTCGCCGCAGCCGCTGGCCAGGGTGCAGTTGGCGTACGGCTTGTTGCCGCGGTCGGCGTTGTAGGTGGTGTCGGTGAGGTACAGCATGTGGGTGTCGGTGTACGGCGCGTAGGGCAGGCCCTTGTCGCCGGTGGCGCTGCCAAAGCCCAGCGAGTTGGGCCAGGTGTGTTCGCGGTTGTAGGTGATGCCGGTACCGGTGCCCGCACGCTCGCTGCCCTTGAGGTAGCTGCGGTTACGGTAGGCGTCCAGAATGCGGCCGGCGTTGTTCGGGTCCTCATCGGCAATCTCGAGGATGTCCCAGGTGTCGGTGGTGCTGGCGCTGTACGGGTAGGCGGTGTGGCCCTTGATGGTTTCGTGCAGCGAGCAGCGCAGCTGGCTGGCGCTGCTGGTATTGACCCGCGCGTAATAGCCAGTGCCGCCGCTGCTGGCCACCGTGAAGTTGGCCACCGTGTTCTGCGCCGGCGAGGCGCCGCCGGCATCGAACACCTTGCTCGCGTTGACGGTGAAGGCGCAGGTCTCGCCACCGGCGAGGGTGGCGTTGGTGGTGATCGTGAAGCTGGTGCCGCTGGCCGGGTACGTCAGGCCGACCGCGCCGCTGGCGCTGCACTGCAGCGCGAAGGCGCCGCTGGTCAGGCCCACCGACTCGCTGAAGGTCACCGCCAAGTCGGTCGCCGGGGCGACGCCGGTGGCGCCGTTGGCCGGCGAGGTGGAGACCACGGTCGGCGCCGGGTTGGCCGAGGCGAAACTCTGGCCGTTGTTGCACGCGCCGAAGGTCTGCGTGGCCGAGGCCTTCCAGCTGAAGTTGGCGTAGGTACTGCCGCTGCCGCCCAGTTGCAGCGAGGTGCCGGCCGGGGTGGAGCCGGTCTCCGACACCGGCAGGTTGGTGCTGGTGCGGCCAGCGGCGGGGCCGCTCGAACCGGTGACCGTGCCTTCGTAGCTGATGAACTGCACCAGCTGGCCGCTGCCGTTGACCAACGCTATCGCGTCGGGCGCGCCGTTCTGGATGCCATTGCTGGGGTAGCTGACGGTGGCGATGCGCACCGTGCCGCCGCAGGTCACCAGGCTGCCGGTCGGCACCAGGTCGTTGTCATAGCTGGTGGCGGACGACGGCGTCGCGCCGTTGTACAGGTAGATGCGATAGCCACTGAGGCTCTCGCCGGCAGTGGCGACGACTTCGATCTTCTCGCCGACGTCGCCGCTGCTGGTAGCGTCGTCGTAGTGCAACTCGTTGATGAAGACGTCGGCCGAGGCGGCCAGCGGCAACGTCGCCAAGGCAAGCGCCGCGAGCAGGCGCCCGGTACGATGTGCTGTGGACATGTGAACCCTTCCCTGTTGTCGATGAAGGCGCCGACTCTAGCCGTCAAATATGACGGCTTGCGCGCGGCCCCGCGGTTCGCCGATCGAACCGTCGACCAAGGCTAGACGATGCGCACGGTCCCTATCGGGCGTTGAACGCGCCCGACCCGACATCGATGGATGTCGCCGCGTTGGTGGTCGCGTACTCAGGCCATCAAGCTGGGCGCCTCGAAGGGCAATAACGTGGCGCCCGTGCGGGTAATGGCCGGCTCGGCCTGGGCCAGGACCTCCCTCGAACCGTCCACCACCACCAGGATGCGCCCGGCCTGGATCTCGCCCTCAAACCGGCGGCGGATCGGATCAGGCAACGAGGCGCCGGCCAGTGCCGAGCCCCAGCAGCCGACCATGGCGCCCGCCAGCCCCGCCGCGGCCGCGCCGGCCAGCGTGACGCCCAGCGGCGGAATGGCGAAGGCCACCAGGCCGACGAGCAGGCCGGTGGCGCCACCGTAACCGGCGCCGCGCATGGCCGCGGGCATCATGTCGGTATCGGCTTCCTTGCGCTCGTTGGGGATCGCGCTCAACTCGATGTCCGAACGTGCCACCAGCAGCAGGTCGTGGTCCTCGACGCCCGCGTCGCGCGCGGCCGCCATCGCCGCCTGGGCACCGGCGATATCGCGCGTGCTGAACACATGCCGGGTTTTCATCGCAACCTCCTGGCTCGCGCAGGAATGCCGGGCCGGGCCGCGTGGGCCCCGCGCTCCGCTGCAAACGTGCCACGCGCATCACCGCCGGCACGTGCTCGAAAGCAAGCGTTCTCCCGCGGACGTTATGCGTGTGTGACGGCCCGCCGGGTCGCCGTCGCGCAGCGCGTGTCCGCTGTGGCGACCCTTGGCCGTTGTCCCATTTGACTGGGGGTGCCGACATGCTGCCTGTCGTTGAAGTCCAATGTCCTTATTGCGGCCAGCGCATCGACTTGCGCATCGAAGACTGCGCCGAGGAGCAGCGCTACACCGAGGACTGCCCGGTGTGCTGCAAACCGATGTACGTGGTGGTTGACATCGATGACGATGGCACGCCCATCGTGACGGTCGAATCCGAAGCCGGATCCTGAACCCGCGCATCCGGTTGACGGCCCCATTCGTAAACGTTGTGTTGTGTTCAGCGAGCGCATGAGTGGCTGAACAGGAATGGCGCGCTGCCCGCGTCACGCTTTCGGCCCGTCGCTAGCGCAGCCGCGCCGCGAAGTGGTTAATGCCGCGTGCAGCCGGCCATTGCGCCCGTGGTCATCGTTCACCTTGCGGCCGGCAAGGTTCGGAACGTTCGGCTCCCCCACCGTGCCTTCCCCCGCACGGGCCGATCACCCTCCCGTTCCGAACATGGAGATTCGATCGATGAACCGCCTTTCCCGCAAGACGCTCCTGGGCGCCGTGGCGCTCGCCACCGTCTTGACCGCGCCGCTGGCGTTGGCCCAGTCCGCGCCGGCCACCACGCCCGCGGCGGATGCCGCCGCACCGGCCGCGACCACGGCGCCCGCCAGTCCCGCTGCTTCGAGCAACCCGGCGGCCACCGGCACCGCCCCCGGCGCGACCGTGTCGGCCACCGCTCCCGCGCGCAAGACCTGGGCCGAGCTGGATACCGACAAGGACGGCAGCCTCAGCAAGGCGGAGGCCGGCGCCATGGCCGCGCTGACGGCCGTATTCGACAAGGCCGACGCCGACGCCAATGGCGCGCTGACGGGCGCGGAGTACAAGGCCTACGTGGCCGCCGCCAACAGCGGTGTTGGCAAGCAGGCCGGCGGCGCGTCCAAGAAGTAAAAGACCAAGGGCGCTGCAGGCCTGTCTTCGGGGGCGGCCGTCGCGCCGCCCCCTGTTTTGCCGAGCCACCACCATCGGCATGGAGACCGGAGGCATACTGCGCGCATGCGCAACCCCTCCACTTCGATCCGTCTGGTCGGCTTCGATGCCGATGACACCCTCTGGCGCAGCCAGGACTATTTCGACGAAGCCCAGGCTGAGTTCGAGCGACTCGTCGGCCACTACGTCGACCTGCGCGCGCGCGGTGCACAGGACCACCTCTACGAGATCGAGACGCGCAACATCGCGGTGTTCGGCTACGGCGTGAAAGGCATGGTGCTGTCGATGATCGAGGCGGCAGTCGAGATCACCGGCCAGCGCATCAGCGCCGCCGACCTGCATCGCATCGTCAACATGGGCAAGGAGCTGCTGCGCCATCCGGTGGAGTTGCTGCCGGGTATCCCCGAGGCGGTGGCGGCGATTGCCGACGAATACGACGTGGTGCTGATCACCAAGGGCGACCTGTTCCACCAGGAAGCCAAGGTGAAGCACTGCGGCCTGGCCGATCGGTTTCGCCGCATCGAGATCGTCAGCGAGAAGGACACCGCGACGTATACCCGTCTGTTCAACGAGTTCGGCGTGGCGCCGGCGCAATTCCTGATGATCGGCAATTCGCTGCGATCGGACATCGCGCCGGTGCTCGCGCTCGGGGGATGGGGCGTTCACATGCCGTACCACACCACCTGGGCGCACGAGACCGAAGCCAGTGTGCCGGCGCACGATGCCGTGCGCATGCGCCGCGTGGACGCGGCCACCGAACTGCCCGATGCGGTGCGTGCGCTGGCAGCGCATGCCACTGCCTAAGCGAAGCCTCAAGGTCTGCGGGTGAGCGGCACCAAGTGAACAGCGCGTATACGCGCCACAGCATTCAGCGCACGCTGGGGCACGGTTAAAAACCGGTTCACCGCGGTTTCTGCATCGTCGGTTCCGTGGCCACCCGCTGCGGGTGGTCCGACGAAGGAGAAGCCACCATGAGCATGCTGTCCCGCTGGATTGCCCCGGCCGTCCTGGCCACCGGCCTCGGCGTTGCCGGCCTGTCCCCCGCGCCGGCCCAGGCGCAGAGCGCCAATGACTGGGCGCGCGTGATCGTCGACGTGGCCGATGTCATCTATCGCAGCGGCCAACCCTACTATCGCTACGGGAATTACGGTTACGACGACCGGCTGGTGGTGGTGCGTGACCGCTACGGCCGCCCGACCTATTACCGCAATGTTCCGCGCGATTATCGCGCCGGCCCGCCGTATGGCCGCGCGCACGGCTACTGGCGCAACGGTCCCGGCAGCCGCGAGGCCGTTCGCTGCGACAGCCGCGGTCGCTGCACTGCGAAGTACTACGACGAGCGCTACGATCGCCGTTACGACAACCGCTACTACGGCGACAGATACGATCATCGCGATCGCTACTGGGACGGCTACCGCTGGCGTGACCGCTGAGCCACGCGACGGGCTCGCGTCCATCTATCGACGGCACCGGTCGCCCGGTGCCGTCATTGCGTCCACCGCCCCGCATCCCTTGCAAAAGGCGCACGGCTGTCTGGCGGGGCGTAGACTGCCGCCAGTGTGAAACGGGGTTGAATGCAAGGGGCCGGAGGGGCCGGATCTCACTGGATATTCATCGCTGCGCGGCCAGTATCCGCCCGTCGCTTGGCGAGGCCCGCTGCCCCACGGATGGCACCACCCCACGCGGCCCTGCCTTCAACCGGACACGAGGACACCCCTGATGCGCTCGTTCAAGCCCCTGCTTCTCGCCCTGGCCACCGCAGTGGCTGGCCTCACCGGCACCGCCGCCGCGCAGGACTACAGCATCGGCTGGGATCCGCGCAGCGGCGACGTCTGGGTCGACACCTACCTCGGTGACGTCAATCGTTATGGCAGCCGCTACCGCGACCCGTTTGTCAACGAGATGGTGCGCTACTACGGTGCCCCGCGCGATCTGGTCGTCGACCTGCTGACCACCCGTCGCTGGGCCCCGGGCGACGTGTACTACGCGTGCGCCATCGCGCAGATCCTGGGCCGGCCGTGCCGCTACGTGGCCGACTACTGGGATGAACACCACGGCAAGGGCTGGGGCGTCGTGGCCAAGGAACTGGGGATCAAGCCCGGTTCGGCCGAGTTTCATCGCCTCAAGCGCGGCTTCGTGCCGACGTATGATCGCTGGGGTCGCCCGATCACGCTGTCGGACGACCTGCGCAACGACTTCCCGGGCCGCGGCAAGGGCCCCAACACCGGGCACGCGCCTGGCAACGGCGCCAAGGGCAAGGCCCCGGTGGCGGCGGGCAAGCCCGACAACCGGGCAGGCGCTTCCGGCAAGGCCCCGGCGGCAGGCAAGGGCAATCCGCCCAGCCAGGCCAAGGGCGCGTCGGGCAAGAACGCCACGGGGAAGACTGGCCAGGGCAAGGGCCAAGGCAAGGGCAACGGCGACAAGGGCAAGGGCGGCGGCAAGGGTTAAGCTGCGCGGGTGAATACGCCCGATAACGCCCAACACGTAACGCACCGCGGCGGCTGCCATTGCCGCCGCGTGCGTTTTGAAGTCGATGCGCCGGCGGTGCTGCCGGTGCTGGAGTGCAACTGCTCGATCTGCCGCATGACCGGCTTCCTGCACCTGATCGTGCCCGCTTCGCGCTTCCGCCTGCTGCAGGGTGCCGACGCGTTGTCCGAATACACCTTCAACACCGGTACCGCGCGCCACCTGTTCTGCAGGCATTGCGGGATCAAGAGCTTCTACGTGCCACGCAGCCATCCCGACGGTTTCAGCGTCAATGCGCGCTGCCTGGACGGCGATACCGTGCAGGGCATGGACGTCACCCTGTTCGACGACAACGACCGCGAGGCGCAGACGGCTGCGTTGGCACACCTCAGCGTAAGCTGAGGTCCCGCGCGGCTCCCGCCGTGCGCAGCAACCGCCACCTCGGGCAGCGTCGGCATCACTGCACTACGAACGTTGCTGTTCCCGTGGCCGTGGTACCCCCGAACGTGGTGGTCGCCGTCAGCTGGTAGGTGCCGATCGAGCTGGGGCCCGTGCCGGATACGAACGACGCGCTCGCCTGCCCATTGCTGTCCGTCGTGCCGCTGCCGTAGACATGGTTGATGCCGTTGGGTTTGAGTGCATCGAAGTTGACGCGCACGCCCGCGACAGGCGCGCCATTGTTGAGTACGAGTGCCGTCATGGTCACCGTGGTTCCACGAACGTAGGTCGGCGCCGTGGTGCCGGCGGTGACCGTGAGGGACACCGGCACCAGGTCATTGTTGGTGATGGTGCAGGTCGCGCTGCCTCCCGATGCCAGCACCAGTCCCGTGCAGTTGGATAGCGTGGTGGCGTAACCGGCCACCGCGGGCTCCGTGATCGAATAGGTGCCGGCCGGGACGCTGAGGACGTTGCTCCCATCCGCCTCGAACGCGACCGGGGCGCCCCCGTTGACGACGAAGCTGAAGTCCGAGGCCACCCCGGTGCCGCCGTTGTCGTTCACCACGACCTTGGTGACGGTCAACGTCGCGGGCGACGTGGCCTTGGAGACCAGGAAGCTGCCCGTCGCCTCCGCACTGCGCGTGCCGCTGGTGGCCCGGGTGGTCAGCTGGTAGGTGCCGATCGAGCTGGGTCCCGTACCCGACACAAAGGTCGCGGTGGCGTTGCCGCTGCCGTCGGTGGTGGCGCTGCGATAGACGTGGTTGATGCCGTTGGGCTTGAGCGCGTCGAAGTTGACCAGCGCACCGGACACTGGCGCGCCGTCGAGCAGCAGATGGGCCGTCAGCGTGACGGTTTCTCCGGGCAGATACTCGCTCTTGGCCGCGCCCGTGGTCAACGCAAGCACGGGGTCTGGCTCGTCCCCGACGTCGGTGTTGGTGATCGTGCACGTCGCGCTGCTTCCCGCGGTCAAGGCGATGTTGCTGCAACCGGCAAGGCTCGCTGCGTAGCCGGGGTAGTTGGGCTCGGTCACGGTGTAGTTGCCGATGGGCAGGATCAGCACGTTGCTGCCATCGGATTCGAATGCAACCGCGGCGCCACCATTGACCGAGAAGCTGAAATCCGAGGGTGCCGCCGTGCCACCGTTCTCGTTTAGTACCACCTTGCGCACCGTGAGCGTTCCCTGTGGCTTATGCACGTCGAAGCTCGCCTGGCCAGTGGCCTGCTGGCCTACCGCGCTGGTCGTGGCCGTGAGTTGATAGGTGCCGATTGAGCTGGAGCCGGTGCCCGAGACGAACGAGGCGCTGGCAACGCCGCTGCCGTCGGTCGTCCCCGCGCCGTAGACGTGGTTGACGCCGTTGGGCTTGAGTGCGTCAAAGTTGACCCGCGCGCCGGACACCGGTACGCCGTTGTTGAAGACACGCGCAGTCATCGTGACCGTTCCCCCGGCAAGGTAAACCGCCTGCGTTGTCCCTGCCGCCAACTTGAGGCCCGCCGTCCCGGGGATGTCGTCGTTGGTGATCGTGCAGGTCGCGCTCTCGCCCGCGGCCAGTGTGATGCTGTCGCAGCCCTGGAAGCTCGCGGCGTAGCCGGCCACGGCGGGCTCGCTCACCGTGTAGGTTCCTGGTGCGAGGTTGACCACGTTGTTGCCGTCCGTCTCGAACGCGGCCGGCGCGCCACCGTTGATCGAAAAAGCAAAGTCCTCCGCCGTCTCCTGCCCACCGTCGTTGTTCACCACGACCTTGTTGATCGTCAGCCGGGCCGGCGCCTGAGCGGCCACGCGCAGCATCGCCGCTTCCGAGGGGACGCCCTGGTCATTGAAGATGAACACCAGGTAGTAACCCGGTGGCGTTTCGAACGGGTTGGCGGGCAAGCTCGCGCGCAGCTCGCCGCCGTCGACCTCGAATTCGAGTTCAAGGAACCGCTGGTCCATGTCCAGCGAATGCGTCACTGATCCCGACTTGACCATCGTCACGCGACGGACGGACTCGGGGGAAGGGGTGGAAATCACCACCGTGCCCGACGGGTGGGTGCTCATCGTCGCCGTGGCAATGATCGGGCGCGCGGCAGGCGTGCCGTCGGCGTTGAACAGGTACGGCGGGTAGTAGACCTCGGCATTGAGGTTGAGCTCGGGCCCGGTGGCGCCACCGCCCAGCGTCAGCACCGTGGCATCGGGCAGCAGCAGCGCGGTCGAGTGGTACAGGCGCATGCGTTGCGCGGTCGCGCCCGGGGTCCACGTGTTGGTGGTCGGGTCATACAGTTCGCTGGTGTAGCCGACGCCATTGACTGGATCGTTGTCGGCCACGCTGCCGCCGGAAAGGAACACGCGGCCATCCGCGAGCATGGTCGCGTTGGCCCAGTGCCGGCGCTGCAACGGGGGCGCCACTGCCTGGACGGTTGGCGTGGCACCGTTGATGTCGATCACGTGCGCCAAGGGGCTGGCCATTTCCAGGTCGTAGCCGCCGCCCACCTGGAGGATGCGCCCCGGTCGGAACATCACCGAAGTCGAACTGGCGCCGAGGTTGCTGCCGGGAAAACGGCCCGAACGAGTAATGGTGCCAGCCCCGTGCGGATCGACCCGATACATCGCTTCGTAACGGGTGCCGAAGATGTTGCCGTCGGGTGCCACGAAGTTGCGCGGATAGAGCCCGCCCAGATAAGCGGTCGGCGCGCCGGTGAGCAGGCGGAACGTGCCCGTGGCCGATCGCACTTCGGGGAAGTCTTCGCCACCGGTTCCGCCCTGCACGTACACCTCGCCGCTGGGCAGCGTGGTGGCCGTGGCATACCAGCGCTTGCGGAACATCTTGCCGGTGCTGACCAGGCTGTTGTCGAGCGGATTGAACAACGTGGTGTCATCGGTGGGCTGCAGCGATGCCGCGCCCTTGGCGGGGTCATAAACGTCGCCGCCCCACATCTCGATGTTGCCGTCCGGCAGCAGCAACTGCGCATTGCAGAAGATGTCGACGGCGCTTTCGTTGGGCAGGACGGTATGGGCCTGCGTGCCCAGGCCCAGTTGGGGATCCCAGACGTCGTAGACAAAATAGCCCGTGCGCACGCCGGTGGTCGTGGTCCCATAGCTGAGCACGCGCCCGTCCGGGGTCAGCACCGCATGGATGCCCACCAGCGGCCAGTCGGCCGGCGGCGAGAACGTGCCATGGACCGGGTCGCCGCTGGCCGGCAATGCGGTCAACGCCCCCGCCGGCTGCACCGTCTGGAACGCCGCAAGTGCCGCGGCATCGCCGCCGCGCACCTTGTTCGCATTGGCCGAGGTCTGCAGCGCGCCGAGGATCAACGGATCCCCGCTTGCCGCGGCCAACGCCTTGGCCTGGTCGCGCTCGCGCAGTTCCGGGGGGAGTGGCCACGTCTCCGTGAGCAGGAAGGCGCTGGCACCCGCGACCGCGGCGATCAGGGCGGTCGCCGCAACCAAAGCGAGGCGCCGCAGGCGGGGAGGGGGCTGGTCGGTCATCGGCTAGGGCCTCGGCGCCGCGAAATCCACGGTGGTCGTGTCGCCAGTGTTGCGGTTCCCCTCGCGTGGATTAACGGCGAGCGCGTCATGCGCAGGACACGCCATCGGGCCGGGGCGCACGACGCCGTACAATGGCGCCCCCATGACCGCATCTCCCGCCATCGATCCCGCGCAGTTGCGCCTGTCCGTCGCCCCGATGATGGATTGGACAGCAATTAATGTGAATCAATAAGTTAAACGAGAATGGTGCAGTATTGGCGCATCGATGGCCGCCTTTTTGGGAGTAGCCCGTCGCTACGTGTATGTGCAATGCTTCGTTCGACACCGGGGAGCCGCCTTGAACCAGCCGACCATCCAGCAGCAGGCGATCGAAGGGTTGCGCGCGGCTGACGCCCACCGTGACTATTTGGTGATCAGCCACGGCGTAGGTCGTGAGTTGCACCACAAGCTCAGCCGCACCCTGGCGGAAAAGCAACGCCACGACCATTGCACTGTCTTTTTGACAACGTGGGGTGGTGATCCCAATGGCGGTTACCGCGCGGCCCGCGCCCTCCGGCACCACTACAAGCACATCCGATTGGCGGTGCCGAGTTACTGCAAGAGCGCGGGTACGTTGATCGCCATCGCCGCCGACGAGCTTGCGATCGGAGATCTCGGCGAGCTCGGGCCGCTTGATATTCAGGTTCGCAAGGGGTCTGAGCTTCAGGAAAACAGCTCAGGGCTCGATATAATGCAGGCCCTCCAGGCTGTGACTCACCACACTCAGGACGCGTTCCACCGCCTTATGTTGGGCACTCGTGGGTTCGGCTTGTCGACCAAACTGTGTGCTGAGTTTGCAGCTACGGTGGCATCCGGCATTGCGTCGCCCTTGATTAGCCAGATCGACCCGATCCGGCTGGGCGAGATGCAGCGAGCCACCCGGGTGGCGCTGGAATATGGACAGCGACTTAACCAGTACTCGAATAATCTCCGTGAAGGCGCCCTTGAGCGCTTGATCGGCGAATACCCGGCACACGGGTTTGTGATTGATCGCAAGGAAGCCGGTGAACTGTTCCACCGAGTTCACCATCTGAACGATGCGGAGGCGGTATTCTGCGATGTGTTCTGGCCGTACGTTGAACAGCAGCGCGATGCCGATCCGATCTTGATTGAATTCAACTCCGATGGAGCAGTAGGGGCGAACGATGAAAGCGCTAATCGACAAGGTGACCAGCTCGAAGCAGCCAACGAACCGGAGCGGGTGGACGAGCCCGAAGGTGATGGAGAGCGAGAACCAGGCGCTGATCAAGATCCAGCAGCGTCAGATGGACAAGGCCTATCAATTCGCGCGCTTAGCGTCGGGAGCATCCCGTGATCGGGATCGCGTAGAGTTCGCCGAAGCCGTCTGATTCAACTTGAATCACAGGCGAAGGCCCCACTAGTGTGGGGCCTTCTCTATTGGCGGGCTCACCGGTCTAGGCAGCACTCCGCTTCCGCTGTCCGTCCCACCAGTCCGCCACGTCGCGGGTATCGAATACCTCACCAGTCCGAAGTGGCAGCAGACCTGCAGCCAGCTTGTTGCGCATGGTCTTCTTGGTGGTGCTGGGGAAGAACTCAGACTGAATTTGGTCGAGGGTCATCGTCGGCCCGTGCTTGCCGAACAGTATCCAGAAGGTGGCGAGGTCGTTGGCGCTCATGGGGCGGCCGGCTCCTTGTGTTGCTTGCGGCGGCGTTTCTGTTCCTGCAGGGCCTTGGCCAGCGTTGCCTGCCCTGTCCGGGTGGCGACTCGCAGCGTGGTGATCAGCTCTGCCAGCTGCGCATCGCCCAGGCCGCGGACGTGGGTGGTGATCTGGTGCGGCTTCGGTTGCTTCGGTGTGCGGCTCATGCCTGCACCTTGGCCATCGCGGACTTGATCGCGGTCTGCCATGCGGCCACCTCATTTCCAGCAGCGTCGAGCAGGCGAACCAGCCCACGCTCCCCGGTTGGCTCGGCGCGGCCGCCTGCGCGTAGCACGGCAAGAACTTCGGATTGCTTCGTCAGCGGATGACGGGTGGCATGATCAGCGTCCATGGGACGGGCCTCGCGTGGGGATGGTCAGTTGCCGGCCTTCCAGCCGGTGATGGAATCGTCGCGGTCGTGCGGCGGTGTCGAGCCACGGGAACCGGCGGCGCAATGCGGCCTGCAGGCGGTGGCTGTTGGCATGGCGAAGGTGGCCGGCATAGCTGGCGGCTGTGGCTTGGATGCGGCGCAGGTCGGCAGGCGTAGCGCGCATCGCGCCGTAAGCGACGTGGGAGCGTCCCCAGTCGGCCAGCGCGGCCTTGGCATGGGCGACCACGCGGCGGCGCGCCAGCGTGTGCGAGGGGCGCACCACGTAGCCCAGGAAGTCGATGCCGTCGGCCAGCGGCCGCAGCTTCTGGTCCGCCTTGAGCGACAGCCGCAAGTGCTGCCCGAGGAAGCGCTCGATATGCGCCTGCCACGTGGCCAGCTGCTCGCGGTCGTGGTGCACGATGACAAAGTCGTCGACGTAGCGCAGGTAGCGCTTGGCTTTCAGCTCGTGCTTCACGAACTGGTCCAGCGCGTCCAGGTACACGTTGGCGAAGAACTGGCTGCTCAAGTTGCCGATCGGCAGACCGCAGCCCTTGGGCGCGTTGGCCAGGCGCTTGTGAGCCGGCACCAGCGCCAGTTCTTCGGGCGTTGCGCGCACCTGCACGCCCGGCTGCATCGCCGGGTGGCGCAATAGGGCATGCGTGGCGCGGCGGACCGGCTCTGGCAGGCCGTGCCGCGCCATGACCGGCTTCAGCTGGCCATACAGCGTGGCCCGGTGGATCGAGTTGAAGAAGTTGTGGATGTCCAGCTGCAGGTAGTAGCCGCCGCCCTGGCCGCTGGCCACCTGCCGCACGAATTGCTGCAGGCGCCGCACCGCCGCGTGGCTGCCCTTGCCGCGCCGGTTGGCGTAGCTATCGTGGATGAAGCGCGGCTCCCACAGTGACTCCAGCTGCGGCACCAGCCAGTGGTGCACGACGCGATCGCCGAAGTCGGGCGCGTGGATCTCGCGGGCCTTGGGCCGGGTGGCGATGAAGCACGTGCTGGGCCGCGGCGACCAGGTGCCAGCGGCCAGCTGTGCCTGCAGCTGCAGCAGGCCGCTGCTCCACTTGGCATCGAACGCCAGCTGGTTACGGCTGGGAACCTTGCCCCGCGCCGCACGGCGCCAGGCATCGAATAAAGCGCGCAGGGTCACCTCCTGCGCGGGCACCATGACACTCACCGGCCGGCAACGACCGGACCGCACGCACGAAGGCGTTGTTGTTGTCGCGGTGGTTGTTGTTGGCGTTGCCGTTGTTGAAGTTGACGATCCACGCGTAGGACGAAGCCGACGCATCCCTGCGCTCTTGAGACCCGGCCACACAACCGTGGGGTAGCGTGGCGTCGTCATAGGTTGGCCCCCGTGGAGGCGGCGCAGGTACTCAGTGTCTGGGCACGCCCCGGCGCAGCCTTGTGCGCCGGGCTCTGGCCCCTGTGGTGCTCTTGCTGGCGCTTCCAGCCGCCGGCCTGCTTGCCAAGATCCTCGACCTGGAGGATCAGGGCCTCGAACTGGCCAAAGCTGCGGAACGCCTTCACGCGGCTGCCCAGTTGCATGGTCAGCCGCAACTCATCGATGGCCCACTGCAGCTCGGTGATCCAGTGCAGTTGCCTGCCGCGATCGCGCCACGCCCGGTTCACCAGGCG
Source organism: Lysobacter olei (assembly GCF_054777355.1). NCBI lineage: Bacteria > Pseudomonadati > Pseudomonadota > Gammaproteobacteria > Lysobacterales > Lysobacteraceae > Lysobacter > Lysobacter olei. The sequence continues at coordinate 48,737 of NZ_BAAHAT010000010.1, forward strand.
CGCCACCTGCATGGCCTGCTCGCGCAGGTCTTTGCCGGTGGCGTGGCGGTGGTTGCGGGTGAAGCCCTGCACCGCCTGCTCGATTTCCACGAGCAGGCGGTCAGCGGCTTTGGCGATCGGTGGCAGGTCGTAGGCCATGACGGTCAGATCAGAAAGGCAGAGTTACTGACCGGCCGGCAACGACCGGACCGCACGCACGAAGGCGCTGAGGTAGCCGCGGTGGCTGCTGTCGGCGAGGCCGTAGCCGAAGTAGACGAACCACGCGCAGGACGAAGCCGACGCATGGATGGTGCTCGACCAGTACCAGTCAGACTTCGTGTCCGGGAACACCTCGGTGCCGATAGCCGGGTCGTACTTGGTGTGGTCAGCGAGAGCGAACAGCTCCTCGATGGTCGGCAGACGCCAGTCCGAATGGCCGGCCAGAGCGAGCTCAGCGCAGACCTTGCCGGCCTGCTCGTGGTTGACCTCTTCCTCGGTCAGGGTGGCCTTCGACCACATCAGGTTGAGGGCGGTGTCGGTGACGGTGCCGTCACCGTTGTCGATGAAGCGGGCCGGGGCGGACACGGCGGCCTGCACAGCGGATGCAACTGCGTTCATGGGATGCTCCTGGGGAAAGATCAGATGGGCAAAGTCACTGACCGGCCGGCAACGACCGGACCGCACGCACGAAGGCGTAGCTGTAGCCGCGGGGGTCGGCGTTGGCGCCGCCGAAGTCGAAGTAGACGAACCACGCGTAGGACGAAGCCGACGCACGCAGCGTGCTGGTCCAGTACCAGTCGTTCTTCGTGTCGGGGAAGGCGTCGGTGTCGATTGCCGGGCTGCAGCGGGTGTCATCCACCAGCGTCAGCAGCTCTGCCCGGGTCGGCAGGCGCCAGTCGGTGTGGCCGGCGAGGCTCAGATCGGCGCAGGTGGCCTCGGCCATCGCGTGGTTCACGTTCTTGCTGGTGTTGGTCAACTTGGACCACATCAGCCTGTTCACCGTGTCGGTGATCGTGCCGTCGCCGTTGTCGACGAAGCGCGGGCCAGCAGGACGTCCACCGCGCAGCGCATCAATCGCGTGCAGCATGTCGTCCAGGGTGTTGGCACAGCCCAGCTCGGTGCTGATCTGGGTCAGTGCCTCGGCCATTTCATGCGGCTCGGCTGGCACCAGGTCATCGTTGCCAGGACTGATCTGCAGAACCTGCGAGGCGATCAGCTCGCCGTCGAGATGTGGGGTCAGCTGCAGCGTTTGGTCGAAGCCCGAGCGGTGGTCGGTAAGACGGATGGAAAGCGGATACATGAGGCGTCCTCGGGTCAGGTACGGTCGGTCGGGGTGATGGCGTGCACGCGCCCAGCCGGCGCCGGCGGGCGGCGATGCTTCACCCCCTCCAGCTCGGCCCGCAGGCGCTCGATCTCGTTGCGGTCGCGGCGCCACTCTTCGGCGCGCTGCAGGTACGCCTGGCGGTTGACCAGGTTGCCGGCGTGCAGCTCGGCCTCGGCCACTTCCTCGAGGAAGTCCGGGCCCGACAGGCTGGCGGTATTGCTCTCAAACATGCGGATGCTCCTATCAGGCGACGTCGGCCAGATCGCCGTCGTCGATGTCGTCGTTGGTGGAATCGGTTTGGGTGGACAGGCGGCGCTGGCGGGCGCGCCAGCTGGCCTCGTTGAAGTCCTGAACCGTCATCAGCGGCTTGGAGCAAGCGCCTGGCGCCAGCCGCTCGATCACGCCGCCGCCTGCCTCGAAGGCCGCCACGTCGGCAGCCAGCGCCTCACGCATCGGCCGGCGCGCTTCCACTTCGTTGCGCATGTAGCAGCTGTTTAGCCCCGTCCGGCGCGGCTGCGGTTCGGCGTGACGCCCGACTGCCGCCTTGATGGCCGCGGTGCGGTCCCCCAGCACGGCCGCAACCGCCCGGCGCTTCCGGCTGTCGTCGCGCTTGATGTGGGTCGCCACCGCCACCGGGTCGGCATAGCCCGAGCTGGGGCGCTTGCGGCGAGCCTTGCCGCCCGGCACCTGGTTGGCCGCCACGCGCCCATCCACTAGCGCGGTGGCCGTGGCCCTGAAGTGCGTCACGCCCTCGCGCACCACGCGCACCACCTTGCCCTGCTTCTCCAGCGTGCTCAGCGTGCCGGTCATGTTGTTGGGCTTGCAGCCCGGCTCCAGCGCCACGATCAGCCCGCGTAGGGTCACGCCCTTGGGGTGCTTGGCCAGGTGCTCGTGCACGCGTTGGGAGCGGCCGTTGTAGCGTTCGTGCATGGTCATGCCTTCGCCCGCTCCGCCGCTTCGCCGGCCAGCGCCGCGTACGCGGCGCGGTCGGTGTGATCGTCCAGGTGGTGCCCGCCGGCCGTGGCCCGCGCCAGCTTCAGCAGCTCCATGAAGTGCCAGCCTTGCACCTCGGTCAGCGCGTGCCCGGTGATCGCGTTGAAGGCGGTCACGCAGCGGCCCATGGACCGCTCACCCTGCGGGCAGTCGCGCAGCGCAGCGCGGTTGTCGATGGCTTGGGCGGCGTCGCGCAGAATGGCCGGCGCGGTGACTGTGTCGAAGCGGTTGGCGTCGCGGATCTCTTCCATTTGCTCGTCGGTGAGGAATTCGTCGGGGTTGCGTTCCACGTAGGCGCTACCGTGGTGCATGTGGACGGGCTCCACGGGCTTGGGGCGTGGGTAGATGGGCGCGGTGTCGGCCATCAAATGGCCCTCCCGTGCACGTGCCAGAACAGGTCGGCCAGCTCACGCGGGATGTCCGCGAGGCTCTTCGCCGCCAGATAGGCGCGCTCGATGATGTAGTCCTCGCGCTGGCCGGTCGGTGCTCGGCCAACGCCCAGGCGGTCCCGCAGCTTATGCAGGTCGGCCTCGTCGGCGCTCTTGATGATGGTCTCGATGTCCACGTCGACGTCGGCATCGATGTAGACGCGCTCGGACACGCTCACTGTGATGGTGCTCACGCCGCACCAGCCTTCGCCGCCTCAGCGTCGACCAGCTGCTCAGCCGCCGCCACGCCCTTCGCCGTCAGCGAAATGGCCGTGGGGAACATCGGCTGGTCAAACGCGACCAGTCCGTCGCATTCCAGCGTGTTCGCCATGCGCGACGTCACCACGCCGGCCTCAGGCTGGCCCTTGCGGCCAAAGCCGCCGCGCACGCGCACTAGCTCACCGCCGGGCGCGTTGATGGCGAGGCACAGCGCCTCGCGGTACTTCGGTGTCAGAGGGGTGCTCATGCGATCCTCGGGCGGACTCAAGCCGCGTTGATGGTGGCCAGCGCCGCACGCACACGGCCCAGGGCGGAAAGGGGGATGCGGGTGTGCGCATCGCGCCAGCGCAGCTCAGCGATGGCACGGCTGATGTGCGGCACCGTGGCCACGCCGCAGCGCGTGCACTCCACGTGCCAGTTGCTGGGGCAGGGCAGGCCCACCCGGTGGCCCGTGGGCGCGCCACGGGTCTCCACCAGCTGCGGGCGATGCTTCGGGGCGCACACCGGCACGTCGGCCGGCAGAGGACGGCTGATCTGGAACATGCTCAGGACTCCGTGGTGCCGTGCAGGCGCGTGCGGCCGGTGCGGCGCAGGATGGCCGCGCGGATCTCGTCGGCCGTGCGCGTGCACGGGCGGGTTTCGTCGTTCACCGGCACCTGCCCCGGCGCGAACCCGCGCGGGTCGGCCGGGTCACGCGGCGCCGGGATGGTGGCGAGGTTGGGCAGCTGGTCCAGCTTCACGCCGCGCCACCGTGCGCATAGCGCTCCGACAGCGGCTTGCCGGCCACGTCACGGCAGCCCTGGTGGATGGCCCAGCCGCTGGAAGCGCCCCGGTCCAGTTCGCCGAAGGCGACGGCCAACGCATGGCGGCGGCGCTCATCAGTGGCGCCCAGCACGCGGGCCCGCTCATTGATGGCGCTGCGCACCGTGCACAGCAGCTGCGGCCTGGGCAGGCGGACGATCGTCGCGGCTTGGGCCGCGGCGCTGGTCTGGGAGTGGCCTCGGGTGAATCCGAACATGGATGCGCCTCCGTGTGATCAGGAGGGCGGCCGGGCCAGCGCAGGGGAGGACGCTGGCCCGGCTTACCGCTGGCCGGTCCAGGGGAGGAGACCGGGGCGGGTGCCCTGCCGGCAAGGGAGAGCCGGCGAGGGGTATAGTTAGGCATGCCTTATGCGCCTGTCAATAGGCGCGCCTAATTTTCTGGTGGGGGTGGAAGTAGATGCACCTTCCGGGTAAGGTCCGGAGTCTGAGTAGCGGGGACTGCTGCCAGGCTCAATGCACGTCGCCGGTGCTTCGGGGAGCGCGGCGCACTTCTGGACGGGTCTAGATGGATGGCATTTCGATTGTCGCGCTGCTGATGGTTATCGCAGCGGTGTTTCTGTATCTGCTGCCATGGGTTGTCGCTGCACAGAGAGGACGCGAAGGACACGTTCTCATCGGCGTCCTCAACATCCTGCTGGGCTGGACGGTTCTAGGCTGGCTCGCACTGCTCATCATCGCCTTCACCGGCGAGAGCGAGGGGCGTAAGCATCAGCGCGACGAAGAACTGCGATTGCTGCGCCAGATGGCAGCAAAGAATCAGGAATCCTGATGCCGTGCGGCGGCGTCAGCCGCCTTGCCGGTAGACGAATTGTCCCTTGATCTGCAGCAGGTCCGCTTGGTGGGGCAGTACCCGCTCCTCTGGGTAGCGGCTCTTATCCGGGTTCAAGCTCTCTAGTACCCAGCTGCCTTCAATATCTCGGCGCATGCGCTTGATCTTCAGCCCATCAGGGTGCGAGATCAGGAAGATCGCGCCTGATTTCGGCTCAGTCTTCGACTTGTCGAAGATCACGATGTCCCCATCCACGATGTAGTCGGCCATGCTGTCGCCGTCCGCGAATACCGCGAACAGGTCATCTGGCCGGACCTTGTAGCGCGCGAACCAGCTAGGTTCCTTGATGAGCGGGGGTCGGTCCTCAAGTTCCCAGGTAAGTGCGCCGCCGCCGCAAGAGCCTCGCGCGTCGACCAGATCGATCGCGACCCCAGTCGAGTACTCGCCGCCCGCCTCGCGCACGGCGTAGGCGGGCTGGGACGCGGTTCCGCTTGGACGCATGGGACCGCGGCCGGTGTCTAGCCATGTGGGATTGACGTTCAGCGCACTGGCGACGGCCAACAGGCTCTTCCCGCGCAGGGACTTGGTCTGACCAGAAAACCAATCGCTTACAGACGGCGGCTTCACACCGGCGAGGCGCGCCAGATCGGCCTGACTGGGTGGGTTCGCCATCGCCGCTAGGGCCGATTCAAGGCGCTCTTTTAGGGTCGTTGCCATTAGGACAGCCTAATTTTCATGAAGGTAGGTTTGCCTATTGCAATTGCCGTTAGGTGTGCCTATCCTCTGCTTCCATATGAACGACTCCGAGATCATCGACCGCCTCGGCGGCACGGTCCAAGTAGCCCGGCTCTGCCGGGTTCGCCCGCCGTCTGTGAGCGAATGGCGGACGCGTGGAATCCCAGCAGCACGCCGTCAGTTCCTTGAGCTGCTGCGCCCTGATGCGTTCAAGGATCCCGAACCCGCGCGCCGAACCACGGCCGCGCCCAAGGGGGGCGACGCGGCCCAGACAGCTGAAGTTCCGGTTCAACCGATAGACGAGGCCGCCTGAGATGCGCCTATCAGTGTTGGCCCTCGATCTCCCGCCGAGCCGCCTCTGCCCCGAAGGCGGTAAGTGCCTCGGTGTCGACGTTTCGGCCAGTGGCGTTGCACCAGGCGACAAATTCGCCGGAACGCACCTTTGCCTTGATGGCCCGGAAGCCTTGGTCACGCAGGCGTTTGAGGTTTTGCTCCGCTGCGGCTTCCCATTCGCCGAACGTCCGGTGCCAGCTTCGGTTGGGAAGGACGGCCTTGAATGACTCGTAGTCGTCGGCTTCAAACCACGGGTGGCCAACGGCCTGAATCTGTTGCTGCATTGCCGGTCTCCGGTGTTGTTGGGTGGGTTGCACTCCCAGCCTACACCGGGGCCCGGCACCCACTCGTGCGGGAGGCCGCCTGACATGGCCTCACCGGGGGAGCGGGCGCTGCACATCGTTGTCATCCTTGGCTGGCTGGTCACGTGGGCCCTGGTGCTGCACGTGGTGGCCGGCATCGTCCGGGCGCACCGCGAACAGCACGGCCACAACACCCAGCGCACCGGCCTCCACGTGGAAGGCCCGAAGGCTGGTCATCTGCAAGCGCGTTCTCGTCTCCATGGCCGCGACTGTGCCGGGCAGCGTGGGGTGCGCGCATGAAGGCTGCGACGCAATTCCTGCCACTTCGCTCACAGGTGATCTACCGCCACACGCGCACCATGCTCGACCAGTCGGCGCTGTGTGTGCGCAAGTTCGCCATGCGTGTGGCCGAGCAGTACATGCAACAGGTCGCGCCCGACCAGCGCCAGTGCAAGTTCCGCTGGGGCGTCACGCTCGATGACCTGGTCAAGGCCGAGGTCCACAACGCGCAGATCCTCAGCCGCTATATGGACGGCACCGTCAAGGTGCTGCCCGCTGACCTCGAGGATGCGTGGGTCTGCGCGCTGCCCGAGCCCTACCGCAGCGAGTGCGAGCGCGACCTTGCACGCCGCCGCGGCACGCTGGCCGTCAAGCTGGCCGCCCCCGGTGAAGCCGGGCAGGCCGTGAGCCTGGGCCAGCTGATGATGCAGGTGGGCGAGCTGTGCGAAGCCCTCGCCCCGGCACTGGCCGATGGCCAGATCACCGATGCCGACCTGCCGCACGCCCGCCGCATCCTCAACGAATCCGATGACGTGATCGCCGCAGTGCTCGCGCTGCGCCGCCAGATCACCGACCTGCTGCCCGAGGGTGAGCGCCGCAATGGCTGAGCGCGCCACCGCATGGGTCAGCAAACCGAGCGCCACGTGGCGAGTGCTCATCCGCACCGCCTTCGCCATCGCGCACCAATTTCCACACCGCCTGCCCACGGTCGAAGAGCTGCAGGACGCGCACGGCATGTCGCGCGCCACGGCCTACCGCTGGCTAGCGGATTTGAAGCAGGCAAGGGGAGGGAGCCATGCCGGATGAGCTGGATCGTCTGCAGGACATGACCGAGCGCCACATGGTCGACGCGCTCAAGCACCACGCCGAGCGGCCGCAGCGCCCGGGCCTGACACACTGCGAGATGATGGACTGCGGCGAGCCAATCAGCGCACAGCGTCAGCAGATGGGCGCCCGCCTGTGCGTGACCTGCCAGACGGCAGAGGAAGCACAGGCAGCCCACTTCCGTACCTGGAGCCGCCGGTGATGGCCGCGCGTCCGCGCCTGCCGCAGGGTGTGCGTGCAAGCGATCGCCCCGCGTGCCCCAACGCCCACGCGCAGGCCGGCCTTGCCCGCGCACGTGCGGCGCTACTGACCACCGACCCCGCCGTCGTCACCGACCTCGATGCGATGGCGCAGCGCGAGCAGTGGCGTCGCGACGATGAGGCGCGCCGCACTGCCCAGCGTGAGCTGGCGTTGGAGGTTGGCCGGTGAGCGCCAGCCGTTGCATGCACCACGCGCTGCGCATCGCCGCCACGCCCGTCGACTCGTGGCCTGAGCAGATCAAGACCATCCCGGAAGCGTGCTCATGCCCGGAGTATTGCGGCCAGCCGCACGGCTGCCGTGAGCGCAATGCCGACTACCTGCGGATGCAGTGGCGAATCAAGCGCACGCGCCAGCAGGCAAAGGCGGGGGGGGCATGACGCAGACCAGCTTCAACGTCGAATCCATCAAGGCCGGCGCCGATCTGGTGGCGGTCGTCGGCCGGTATGTGCAGCTCAAGCGCGCCGGCAAGGAATTCACCGGCCTGTGCCCGTTCCATAACGAGAGCTCGCCCAGCTTCACCGTGATCCAGGCCAAGGGCTTCGTGCACTGCTTCGGCTGCGGCGCCCACCATGACGTCATCGGCTTCGTCCAGGCCATCACCGGCTGCGACTTCGTCGAGGCCTGTCGCCAGTTGGGCGGCGGCGACTTTTCCACGGCCCGCGCCGATGTGCGCCAGGACGTGGAAGAGCCCCTCGATGTCACGTGGGTGCCGCTGATGCCTGTCCCCGACGATGCGCCAGACCTGATGGGCGGCGGTGAGTGGACCGTTCCGATCTGGAACGTGAAGCGCGGCAAGCTGCGGCGCATGAAGCCCTCGCGCGTCGACGCCTACCGCGACGCGCAGGGCCGTCTGCTGGGCTACGTCCTGCGCGCTGACATCGTCGACCGCGACACCGGAAAGGTGACCAAGTGGACGCCGCAGGTCACGTGGTGCGTGGGCCCGGATGGCAAGCGCCAGTGGTGCCTGCAGCACTTCCAGACGCCGCGCCCACTGATGGGGCTCGATGCGCTGGCCGATAAGCCGGCTGCTCCCGTCCTGGTGGTGGAGGGCGAAAAGTGCCGCGCGGCTGGCGCTGGCGCGTGGCAGCAATACGCGGTGGTCACGTGGCCGGGTGGCAGCAACGGCATCGGCAAGGTCGACTGGTCGCCCCTCGAAGGCCGCGACGTGGTGCTGTGGCCGGATGCGGACGCCGCAGGCGCGAAAGCGATGCTGGGCTGGAGCAATGACGCGGGCATGTACACGCCGGGCGTGGCGCAGCTCGCAGCGCGCGTGGGTGCGCGTTCGATTCGCATGATCGACACAGCTGGTCGTCCCAAGGGCTGGGACGTGGCCGATGCCCTGCAGGTCGACGGGTGGACAGCGCGACAACTGGCGGCATGGGCCGCCAACCGTGTCATCGACGTCACGGTAATGCGGGGATGAGCCAAGTGAGCCGAAAGGGGATCACCGTCATTGACGGCGGCAAGAAAGGCACCACGCCACCGGGTGGCGGGGCCGATACGGATGAGTGGAAAGGCAAGCTCACGCGCAACCGCGACGGCTACGTCGAGGGCACGCTGCACAACATGATGCTGATCATGGAGCACGACGACCGGCTGGCCGGCCTGTGGTGGCTCAATGAATCCAGCAACCAGGTGGTGCTCAGCCGCGACCCGCCGTGGAAAGGCGGCAACCGCGAAGAGTTCACCGACTCAGACAGCTGCGAGCTTGCGGCTTGGCTGCAGGACCCCGACACGTACTGGGCGAAATGCAGCGACGACACCGTACTGAAGGCCGTAATCGCCGTCGCGCGGCGCCACCGCCGGCACCCCATCCGCGAATACCTCAGCGCCCTGAAGTGGGACGGCACGCCCCGCGTGGAGCGCATGCTGGTCGACCTCTTCGGAGCGCCCGACAACGCCTACAGCCGGCGCGCAGCGCTGTGCTTCGCGGTAAGTGCCGTGGCCAGAATCCTGTGGTTTGATCCCAAGCAGCCGTTCGTCGGCGCCCAGGTCGACTTCATGCTGGTGTTGGAAGGTGAGCAGGGCAAGCGCAAGTCCAGCGCCCTGCGCGCCCTGTTCGGCAGCAACTGGTTCGTCGAAACGTCCGAGTCGCCAAGCGGCAAGGACTTCTATCAGGTGATCCAAGGCTGCTGGGGCGTCGAGATCGGCGAGATGGACAGCTTCAGCAAGGCGGACGTTACCAGCGTCAAGACCGCCATCACCCGTCGTGTCGACAAGTTCCGTGCCCCGTATGACCGCGTCCCGCGCTCCTACCGCCGCGAATGCGTGTTCTCCGGCACGACCAACGAGCACCAGTACTTGCGCGACCCCACGGGCGGCAGGCGCTTCCTGCCGGTGCGCTCAGACGGTGAAGTCCAGATTGCTCAGATCGAGGCCCTGCGCGAACAGCTATGGGCCGAAGCGGTGCACCTGTTCGGTGAGGGCTTCGAGTGGTGGGAGTTGCCCGCCGAGGCGGCTGAGGAGCAGGCCGCTCGCTACATCGGCGACAGCTGGGAGGGCCGGGTGGAGCGCTGGCTCGACTTCAAGATGGATGAAGACAAGTACCCGTCGAGGCTGAAGTTCAACGCGGGTGGACCGGAGTGGGCCACCACTGACGAGATCCTCACCTATGCCATTGGCGCCGATCCGACCAAGCACGGCAGGCCAGAGCAGATGCGCATTGCCGCGATCATGAAGACCCTGGGGTGGGAGAGCCATCGACGGCGGTGGCCGGGCGGTGGCAGGGAGCCGCGCTGGTTTCGCGCCAGCGTGTCGATCGATGAGTGGCTGGGCCAAGCGGCCAGCAAGGGGGTGGGTGATGCGCCACCGTTCTGACCACACCTCACCGCCATTGTCCGGACCTGTCCAGACCTCTGTCCACACCTCGGGCCAAGCGCGGCGGGGCCGTCCACACCGTCCACACCTTTTGCGCGCACGTACGCGAGGGGAGGCCGCCGTCTCCCCTTGCTCAAATATCTCCATTAGGTGTGGACAGTGTGGACAGTGTGGACAAGCTAAGCAGGTCAATGGGTTCAGCCGTCCACACCTAGCCGACGTGGTGCGGACGGTCTGGACGGCGGCGGGTCACGGGTCCTCCCCAGCCCGCTCAACCACGGGCTGCAGGGCGCGCAATTTCGCGCAAGTGTCAGGCGCGGAACTTTGGTTCCGTGGGGTTCCGGCTGGGGTTGCGGCATGACGGAACTGGTCTTTGCCAACACCACGGAGTTTGCCGAGCTGCTGGGCGTCTCGGACTCCTACGTTCGCCGACTCAAGCGCGACGGCAAACTGGTCCTGGACGGGGAGCGCATCGTTGTCGCCGCGTCCATTGCCAAGCTCGGGCGTGTGCTCGATCCCGCCAGGGGCGGTGACCGGACTGGGAAGGCCGCGGCGAGCTCGCCGCCGGCGGACGGAGCGACTGGCGCGCTGCCGCTTCGCCCGTCGGGTCCGGGCATCGACTACAACGTCGAGGCTGCACGCGAGCGCCGGGCCAAGGCGCAGCTCGCTGAGCTGGAGCTGATGCAGCAGACCGGGCAGCTGGTCGTGGCCGCGGCAGTCGATGCCCGGGTATTCGGCATGGCGCGAGCTGGGCGCGAGGCGATCATGGCGCTGCCGGACCGCCTGGCCACCCTGCTGGCCGCGGAGTCCGATGCGGTGAAGGTGCACGCGATGCTGACGGCCGAGTGCCGCAAGGTCTGCGAGCACCTGGCGAACGCCGACCTGGCTCGCGACGTGGCGCCGCTGGAGGCCGCGGCGTGACGCTGGACGTTGGCAACTTCGATCACCCGCTTGCCGACCTGGCCGTCGTCGTTGGCGCGTCGTGGCAGCGCGGCTGGGCGCTGCCTGAGCCGCTGATGGTCAGCGAGTGGGCCGACCGGCACCGCATGCTGACGCGCGAGGGTGCGGCCGAGCCTGGCCTTTGGTCGACCGACCGCACCCCGTACCTGCGCGAGATCATGGACGTCCTGTCCGACGAGCACCCCTGCAAGAAGGCGGTGCTGGTGAAGTGCACGCAGGTGGGCGGCACTGAGGTGCTGAACAACTTCGCCGGCTACATCGTGCACCACACGCCCGGCCCGACCATGGTGGTGATGCCCACGGAAAAGCTGGCGCAGCGCTGGTCCAAGCAGCGGCTGGCGCCGATGATCTCGGCGAGCCCCGCGCTCAACGGACTCATCGCCTCGGCGAAGTCCCGCGATGGCGGCAACACCACCCTGATGAAGGAATTCCCGGGCGGGCTGCTGGTAATCGCTGGCGCCAATTCCGCCTCGGACCTGCGGTCGATGCCGGCGCGCAGGATCCTTGCCGACGAAGTCGACGAGTATCCGGATGACCTGGACGACCAGGGCGAGCCGCTTGAGCTGGCGGAGCGCCGTGCCTCGACGTTCGTGCGCCGCAAGGTGTTCGTCTGCAGCTCACCCAAGCTGAAGGCCACGTCCGTGGTGTGGCGCGAGTACATGCTCAGCGACCAGCGGCGATACCACGTGCCGTGCCCGCACTGCGAACAGCGCCAGGCGCTGGTGATCGACCAGCTGACGGATGACGGCCGCTACGTGTGCGTCGGGTGCGGCCAGTTCATTGAAGAGCACCACAAGCCCATGCTGCTGGCATTGGGTAAGTGGGTAGCCGAGAACCCGGGCAGCGAGATCCCGGGATTCCACATCAATGCGATGTATGCCCCGATCGGCCTCGGCTACACGTGGCTGGAAATCGCCCAGATGCGTGCGGCGGCTGAGCGTGACCCGGCCAAGCAGGTGTCGTTCACCAACACCATCCTCGGTCTGCCTTTCGAAGGTGAGCGGATCCAGCAGGACCCGACTGAGGTGCAGCGCAGGGCCGAACCTGGCGTCATGGTTGGTGTGGTGCCGCACGGGGGCTACATCCTCACCATCGGCGTCGACTGCCAGCATGATCGTTTTGAGGCTGTGGTTGTGGCGTGGGGGCGTGGTCAGCGCGCCTGGGTAGTCGACTACGCCGTGATCGAGGGTGATCCGTCAAAGCCAGACGGCTACGGCGAGCTCGACGCGTGGTTGCAGCGCGCCTATGCCAAGCACAGCGGTGCACTGATGGTTGCGCGGGCGGTGGCCATCGACGGCGGCAACTGGACCGAGCAGGTAGCGCAGTTCATCCGCGCCAAGGTGCAGCGCTCCGGCGCGGCGCGGATGGTCAAGGTGGGGGGCGGCTTCCAGCAGCAGTTCATGTACGTCGTGCGCGGTCGCTCGTCGGACTCTGACCGCGTGGTCTATAAGCCCCGCAAGACCGAGGTCAACGCCCGTGAGAAGACCATCGCGCGCAGCGTCGGTGTGTGGGGTGTCGGTACCGACGTGGCTAAGCACATCCTGTTCGGCCGCATCGCTGCCGACGGCAAGCTGGCGGAGGAGAGCTCCCGTGTGGGCGAGGAGCCCTACGCCCAAGCCGCTGAGTTCATGATCCGGTTCCCGGGCGGAACCGGCGACGCGCCGGAGCCGGGCAAGCCCACGTCGGGCGCGCTCGACGCGGCGTACTACGAGGGGCTGACCTGCGAGTACTTCGACCTGGTGGCCAAGCGCTGGATCAAGCCAAAGAACAAGCGCAACGAGCCAGTGGACACGCTGGTCTATGCGTACTGGGCGGCGCTGTGCCCCGCGGTGAAGATCGACCTTGTCCGCGACCACGAGTGGGCCGCGCTTGAGGCTTCACTAGAGCCGGTGGTCGCCGACCTGTTCGCCGCACCGGCCCAGCCTGTGGGTTCACGTGAAACGCCAGCAGCACCGCCGCCCGAGACAGGGCGCAATGATTCCCGTGAAACAAATCAGCGCCGAGAAGGCGGGCGCGGCATCGTGGAGGGCGAATGGATCATTCGGTAACGAAGGACACCGACCGGACAGAGGCGCTACGCCTGGAGCTGGTGCGAGCGGTGGTAGAGGGAACAGGACTGAGTGAGCAGATGGCAATGCCGTATGCCAACAGCATCCTGACGTACCTGCAGCGCGAGCACCCAGGCGAACGCTTGTACGTGCCGGCGCCTGCGCGCCAGTACGACGTCCTGCAGATTCAAGCAGCGCTGCAGCGAGGCGCATCTGTGGCCAAGGTGTGTCGGGACTACGGGGTCTCGCGAGCGACCCTGCATCGTCTCTTTCCGGGCGGGCTGCCAGTTCGGGCCGATGAAGCGGCGTGATGTCTCACGTTTTGGCAAAACGTGAGACAACGGATTCTGTGGCCCTTGCTGTGCAAGGCTTCTAGAAGCGACTGTCTCAGACTTTGCCTAAACTTGAGACAGTGACGTCGCCAAAGTGGTCATGTGGCGACCGTCAACGAACAACGTCTTACCAACTACCTGGCTGCCGAGCAGAAGATCCTGCTCGGGCAGTCATACCGTATGGGTGACCGCGAGGTGCGCCGCGCTGACCTCGCCGAGATTCGTGCAGAGATCGCGCGGCTTCAGTCACTGGTCGCCCGCGAGAAAGCTCAAGCCGCCGGCGGCGGCAGTGGCTTCAGGCAGGCCAACTTCGGATGACTGAGAAGGCCGCCCGCCCGGGAATCATTGACCGCGCCATCAACGCGGTCGCGCCCGTTTGGGGCGCCCGCCGTATGCGGGCCCGTGCCCAGATCGAAACCCTGGCCGGTGTGCATGAGGCCACGAAGCAATCGCGCAGCCGCAAGATTGCCCGCGATGGCGGTAACGGCAATGCGATTGCGGGTCAGGATGCGGCGACGTTGCGTGACCAGGCGCGTCATCTTGAGCGCGACCTGGACCTTGCCCGCGGTGTCCTCAACACGCTGGTGCAGAACATCGTCGGCACGGGCATCGACGTGGAGCCGGCGCCGCGCCTCCCGGGCCAGCCGATCAATGAGGAACTGGCCCAGCAGCTGGACCATCTGTTTGTCGACTGGTGGGAGCGCCCGGAGGTCACGTTCCGCCACGATGCTGGCGGCATGCAGCGCCTCCTGGCGCGCAGCTGGCTCCGTGACGGCGAGGCGTTGTTCCAGCACGTGCAGGGCTACAGCGCCAGCTTGGACCATGGCAGCGTGGTGCCGTACTCGGTCGAGATGATCGAGGCGGACATGCTGCCGCTGACGATGCGCGATGCCGCGCGCAACATCGTGCAGGGTATCGAGCTGAATGCCTGGGGCCGACCGCTGGCCTACCACGTCTACAAGAGCCACCCCTCGGACGCCTACGCCTACGGGCGCCCGGAGACCAAGCGGCTGCCGGCTGACCGCGTTGAGCACATTGCGCTGGTGGACCGCATTGGCCAGCTGCGCGGCTTGAGCATCTTGGCGTCCGCGATGAACCGCCTCGAGGACATCAAGGACTACGAGGACAGCGAGCGGATCGCGGCCAAGGTGGCGGCGTCCCTGACAGCCTTCATCAAGAAGGGCCAGCCGGGCGAGTACGCCGACGGTAGCGGGGCGGCGAGCGGCCTGCTCACTCCTGGCGGCAATCGCCAGTACCGCGACATGCGCATGGTGCCTGGTTTGATCATGGACGACCTGCTGCCGGGTGAAGACATCGGTCTCATCGACAGCAAGCGCCCGAACCCCAACGCCGCCACCTTCCGCGAAGGTCAGCTGCGCGCTGTGTCGCGTGGTGTCAGCACCACCTTCAGCAGCCTCGCCGGCAACTACAACGGCACCTATTCCGCGCAGCGGCAGGAACTCATCGAGCAGTGGGCGGCCTATGCCGTGCTGGGCGAATGGTTCATTGCCCAGGCGGTGCGCCCGATGTGGCGCAAGTTTGTCGAGTCCGCCTACATGGCGGGCTTGATCAAACTGCCGCGCGGCTGGACCGACCTGCGCTACCTGTCGGCGGCGACCTTCGTGCGCCCGGCAATGCCCTGGATCAACCCACTGCACGAGGTGCAGGCGCTGGAGGTCCAGGAGGACCGCGTCTGGCTGCCGACCTCCGAGATCATCCGCCGCCGTGGCGGTGATCCACGCGATGTGCTGCAGCAGCAGGCGGCATGGCTGCGCCAGCGCGAAGCCGCAGGCCTGCCAGCCTCGCCGGCCACTCCGCTGCGCGTCGACACCGAAACTGAGGGAACCGCATGAACCCAACCACTCTTTCCACCGCGCTGGTGATGGCGATGGCCACGGCGGGTGCCGTGTTCGCTGGTGGCTCCATCGTCAGCGTCCGCGCCGCTGCCGGCGGTACCGTCGGCGAGCTTCGCATCTACGGCCCCATCGGCGAGTCGTTCTGGGGCGACTCGGTCACTGCCGCCAGCGTTGTGGAGCAGTTGGACCAGCTCAACGTCGCCACGGTGAACGTGCGCATCAACAGCCCGGGCGGCTCGGTCACCGATGGCCTCGCCATCTACAACGCCCTGGTCCGCCACCCCGCCAAGATCATTGTCACGGTCGACGGTCAGGCCGCGTCTATCGCGTCGCTGATTGCCATGGCCGGTGATGACGTGGTCATGCCGGCCAACTCGCTGCTGATGGTGCACGCCCCATACCTGTATGCCGGCGGCAATGCCAACGACATGCGCGACTTCGCTGAGCGCCTGGACACGCATGCCGCCGCGATGGCTGAGAGCTACATCGCCAAGACCGGCAAGCGCGAGGACGTCGAGGCCATGTTGTCGGACGGCCGTGACCATTGGTTCACCGCGGCGGAGGCCATCGAGTTCGGCTTTGCCGACCGGACCGAAGAGACCGCAGCCGAAGCACCCGACGACGCCGCGGCTGCAGCCGCGCTGGTCGGCTACCTGAGCGCCATCGCCAAGGCGCCGACGCCCATCCATTCGCAGCTGCGCGGCCACATCCAGGCGGCCGCCAGCGAGCGCGTCTTTACCTCGCTTGCCGAGGCAACCCAGCGGGCGGTTGTCGCCCATATCGAGGATCCACAAATGAAGCAGCGTTTCGAAGCCATCATCATGGCGAACGCCGCCGGCGGCGCTGCCGCCCCGGCAGCCACGCCCGTCGCCGCCGCGCCTGCGCCTGCCGCAGCGGCCCCGGCGGCCCCGGCGGCCACGCCGACCGCCGCGGATACCCGCGTCGCCATCATCGCAGCGCAGCGCGATCGGAACACCGCGATCCTGGCGGCGTC
Organism: Lysobacter olei; assembly: GCF_054777355.1. Lineage (NCBI taxonomy): Bacteria > Pseudomonadati > Pseudomonadota > Gammaproteobacteria > Lysobacterales > Lysobacteraceae > Lysobacter > Lysobacter olei. The sequence continues at coordinate 65,012 of NZ_BAAHAT010000010.1, forward strand.
TCGTGCGCACGCCACCAACCCGCAGATCGTTGCGCTGCGCGACGAAGCCCTGACGGATCCGGACTTCACCGTCGACATGTTCAACGCTCGCGCGATGGCGATCCTGGGCAGCCAGGCCACGCCGGCGGCCGCCACGCCCAGCGCGTCGGCTGGCACCGACGAGCGCGACCAGCGCCGCACCGCGATGGCGCAGGCCATCGATGCCCGCCTGGGCCAGACGCAGGCGGACTCCGCCAACCCGTTCCGCGGCTTCGCGCTGCGCGAGATCGCCCGCGAATGCGCGGCGGCGGCCGGCGTGAACGTGCGCGGCATGGACCCGATGGAGATGGTGCAGGCCGCCATCACGCACAGCACCAGCGACTTCCCCTACCTGCTGGGCAACACGGTGCGCCGTGCGGTCATGGCCGGCTATGAGGAAGTGCCAGAGGTTTTCCCGCAGTTCACCCGCGCCATCTCGGTGCCGGACTTCCGCAAGACCAGCCTGGCTGGCCTGGGCAACTTCATCGGCATCACCGAGGTTGGCGAGAACGGCGAGTACAAGTACGGCAAGTTCAGCGATCGCGGCGCCGAGGTCCAGCTCAAGAAGCTGGGCGGCATCTTCTCGATCAGCCACGAGGCCATCGTCAACGATGACCTGAACCTGCTGAGCAACGTGCCGCGCAAGATGGGTGCCGCCGCCAAGCGCGCCCTGGGTGACCGCGTGTTCGCGCTGCTGACCGGCAACCCGAAGCTGGCCGACAACGTCGACCTGTTCCACGCTGACCACAAGAACCTGGCCACCGCGGCCGCGTTGTCCACCGCCACCGTCGACGGCCTGCGTGCGCTGATGGCCAAGCAGATCGTGGACGGCGCCTCGGTGCACGTGCCGCTGAAGTACCTGCTGGTGCCGGTGGGCCTGGGCGGCCTGGCGCGCCAGATCCTCGCCTCCGAGTTCGAGATCGGTGGCGGCAAGAACCTGACCGCGCCGAACTACATGCGCGGCCGCTTCGAAGTCCTCGAGGACCCGCGCCTCGACATCGCCAGTGCCACCGCCTTCTACGGCGTTGCCGACCCGGCGGTCGCCGACTCCATCGTCATCGCGTACCGCGACGGCGTGCAGGAGCCGAGCGTGTCGCAGAAGGAAGGCTGGAACGTGGACGGCATCGAATTCAAGGTCCGCCTCGAAGCCGCCGCCGCCATCGCCGACCACCTCGGTCTGGCCAAGAACCCCGGCGCGTGACGGGAAGGGTGGGTGGCTGACTAGCGCAGCCACCCACCGCTCGCGCAACCCCTTCCTTATCGCCAACCCGGAGAACGATCATGGCGAAGAATTACATCCAGCCCGGCGAGGTCCTCGACCACGTCGCAGCCGCCGCCCTCACCAGCGGCGTCCCCTTCCTGCTCGGAAAGCGCCTGGCAGTTCCGTTGGCCGATGCGGCCATCGGCGAAACCGTCGCCGTCCAGGTCAAGGGCGTCTTCAGCCTCACCAAGGTCACCGCCGACGTGGTTGCCCAGGGCGCCGTACTGTACTGGGACGACACCGCCAAGAAGCTGACCACCACCGTGGGTACCAACACGCTGGCCGGTTACGCGGCAGCCGCGGCGTCGGGCACCGAGACCACCGTCAACCTCGCGCTCAACGCCTGAGCCATGCAGCTCAGCGCCCGCGACCTGAAGCGGCTTGAAGGTGTCCACCCGGACTTGGTCCGGGTGGTCACCCGCGCCGCGCAGGTGACCGATATCCCCTTCATGGTGATTGAAGGGCTCCGCACGCGTGAACGCCAGGCGGAGCTGCTGCGGGCGCGCAAGAGCACCACGATGAACAGCCGCCACCTGACCGGTCACGCCGTAGACCTGGTCCCGCTGGCGGACACCGATGGCGATGGTGACATCGAAATCTCATGGCGTTGGCACGACTACTTCCGGCTGGCCCCGGTGATCAAGTCCGTCGCGATCGAGCTGGGTGTTCAGCTGGAGTGGGGCGGCGACTGGCGTGACTTCAAGGACGGCCCCCACTGGCAGCTGCCGTGGAAGGCCTATCCCGCAGCCCTGGGGGGGCACTGATGCGAGACGAAGCGATCCAGACCGTGGCGCAGTACACGCCGGCAGCGGCAGGTGCAGCGGGCATGGTGGTGCTCGGGGTGCCTCAGGGGATGCTGATCGCGGCATTCCTGGGGGCGGCCCTGAGCTTCTACTTCCAACGTGGCGAGCGCGAGACCCGTATCCCGTGGATTGTGTTCGGAGTGATCGCGATCGCGTTCGCCGGCGCCTGGGTTGCAGTCGCCATTCCGCACCTTGACGTGATGAACATCGGTGACACCGCCGGCAAGGTCGATGCGCGTGCGCGGGCCGGGTTGTCCGCGCTGGCATTCCAGTCGCTGTGGAACTTCTGGCACCGGTGGGGCGACCGCAAGGTGGAGGGTTCCTGATGCTTCTATTGCTGCTGAAGCTGCTGAATCTGGCAGCCTGTGCGCTGGTGTGCGCCGTCGCGCTGTTCTTCTACCTGCGGCATGCGCGCCCTGCCTGCCTGCGCCACCACCTCAACCAGATCGGGCTGCTGGCCATTTCCGTTGGTGCATTTGCATCGGCGGTGGCCACCCTGCGCGGCATCACGCCGGACTGGCCTTCGGTGGCGCTGCACTTGGGCGTGGCCATGTTCGCCGGCAAGTCCATCTGGGATTGGCGCGTGGCGCGCCGGGTGCGGCTGCCATGAGTCTAGACCCCATGAAGCCCTACGCAGACCTGGCGCGGGCCATTGCCCTCGCGGTGGTGGTGATGCTGGTCGCGGCGATGCTCTTCATCGGCGGCGTGTCGGCGGGCAAGGGACAGGCGGCAAAAGCGCTCGCTGCAACCGTGCACGAGGTGGCTGCTAAGGACGTGGCATTAGGCGCGGCCGCCGCCGCGTTGCGTGGCGCGGCCAATGTCCTGCGCGATGTGGAGCGCCAGGCCCAAGCCCGCATTGCCCGTGAGCGTGATGCCAAGCGCGATGCCGAGCGTGCAGGCATCGCCGCCGCCGCGGCTGAGCACGCGGCCAAGGCCAAGCTGGCCGAGTACCAGCGCCGCGAGCATGCCGCCCGGCGCAATCCCGGCTGTGCCGAGTTGCTGGATACCGACGTGGTGGCCGTATGCGGACTCTGACCCTCACCGCCACCGTCATGGCACTGGCGGCCTGCCAGACCACCCCGAAGCTGCCGCAGGTGCCTGAGCAGGTCACCGTGGTAGTGGAGCGCTACAAGCCGCTACCGAGCTGGGCCACTGAGCAGCTGGTCAAGCCGCTCGCCGCCAGCGGTAAGGTGGGCGACCGCCTGGAGAACGAAGAGGCCCGTGGCGGCGTGATCGACGTGGCCAACTGCCACCGCCGTCTGCTGGCCCGGCTGGACATGGGCGAGGCGGTCGACAAGAAGGAATGCGAACGGTGAGCCAGGCCGATGCTGCCTTCGCCGACATGGACGACGTGCTGTTCGACGAGTTCGGCGAAGCCGTCACGGTAGCGCGGGGCGCGACTACGGCGCCGGTGCGCGTGGTGCTTACCCGTGGCGTGGAAAGGCTAGGCGACTACGGCCAAGTGGTTGCGCGGGTGACCACCGCGATGTTCATCAACAGCGAGTGGCAGCCGGCGCAGGGCGACCTGCTTCACCTTGCCACGGGTGACCGGAAGATCGAGAGCGTCATTGACGACGATGGTCTTGTCACCACGGTGGTGCTGCATGGCTGAGACCGCGCGCAGCTGGGCGGTCCTCCAGGCGCTGCAGGCCCGTCTGCAGGGCATTACGGTGGACGCCGGCTACCGCACCGATGCCGGTGCCGATGTGCGGCTTGAGCCATCCCAGCTCGACGCCGGCGCGCCGCGCATCACGCTGTACAGCGGCGGCACGGTCCGCGGCGAACAGGCTTCTGAGCGCGAATTCACGCTCGTGGCCGAAGCGATGGTCCCGACCGACCTGGACGACGCGCACGCCCTGGTGGTCGCCATCGCCGAGGACATCGAGCAGGCGCTCGACGCCTACACGCCGATGCCGCAGGCGTTGCCGCTGCGGTTCCAGGAGTCGCTGTTCCTCGATCGTCCCGAAGGCATTCCGGCGATGGTCGCGCAGCTCATGTTCATCACGAGGTATCGGCGATGAGCGGGATCAGTGTGGGCGGAGCATTCGGTGGAGCCAGCCGCGCCAATCCCGCGGTGAGCTTCGACTTGGCAGGTGCACTCGCTGTCTCGCGCAACCTCGGGCTGCTCGAGTCGTCCTTGGGCAAGTTCGAGCAGCGGGCGCTCGGCACCGCGCAGCGCCGCCTAGGGCCACAGGCGCGAAGGGACATCCAGGGCGAGTACAACATCAAGGCCGCGCGGGTCACCAAGGATCTGCGAGTGAGTGCCCCACGCTTGGGCGATCTGCGCATCACCGGCTACTTCCGCGGTATCGGCATGCGCAACTTCGGCGCACGGCAGACCGGCAAGGGCGTGACCGGCTCGATCTTCAAGGGCAAACGCAGCCTGATCAATGGCGCGTTCTACGCCCCGCTGCTGGGCGGGGGTGACAACCGCCACGTCGTCGAACGCTTCGGCCCAAAACGCAAGATGACCGCGGGCAACTACATCGGGCAGCGCCGGCAACCGCTGGTGGTCGAGTACGGCCCCACCGTGGCGCAGATGCTGCGCAAGGAAGGCCGGCCGCAACGTCTGGCCGATTACGCCATCGGGCTACTGGGTGCCGAGATGGCGCGGCAGGTCGATTCGCACCTGCGCCACCAGGCCGCTCGCAACGGGAGTTCCGCATGAAGGTTCGCATCTACCGCCCGCACACCCACCAGCGTGTGGCCTATGAGCCCGGCCCGGACGGCATCGTTTTGGAGGTATCGGCCACGGATGCGGCATTCCTGAATCGGCTGGGCACGCTCGATCCGCCTCGCCGCGCAGCCCGCCCCGTTGTTGAGCAGCAACCCGAGTCGCCCACCAGCGATCCATCCGACGCGTGACGCCCCGGCGCTGACGCACTTCCACCACGGTCTACCCAAAGGATATTCCAATGAAAGATTTCAGTTTCCAGGGCAAGGTTTACGTCGGCACCCGCTTGGCGGGCGGCATCGCGGGCGCGCTGCGTTGGGTCGGCGACGCGCCGAAGTGCGACGTCTCGCTGACCACCGAGTCGGAGAACCGGAAGGAGAGCTATTCCGGCCAACGCCTCACCAGCGCCCGCCTGCGCAAGGGCAATGAGGCGACGATCGCCATGACGCTCAACTGGGCCGATGCCGACAACCTCGCGCTGGGCCTGTACGGCACCACCGCGGCGGTCGCCGCCGGCACCGTCACCGCCGAAACCCTGCCCACGGGCTTGGCCGCGGGCGACGTCGTGGTGCTGGACCATGGCGGTGTCAGCTCCCTGGTGATCACCGACAGCGCCGGCACGCCGGCCACCCTGGTGGCCGGTACCGACTATGCCCTCGACTCTGCCAACGGTGGCGTGGTCTCCATCAAGAACGTCGGCAGCTACGTTCAGCCGTTCAAGGCCGCCTACAGCCACACCGCCAGCAGCGACGTGAGCATGTTCACCGCGGCGCCGCCGGAGCGTTACCTGCTGCTGGACGGCGTCAACACCGTCGACGACTCGCCGGTGCGCCTGCGGCTGTACCGCGTGCAGTTCGACCCGGCCGCCACCCTGCCGCTGATCAACGAGGGCTTCGGCTCGATCGAGCTGTCCGGCGCGGTGCTGTACGACTCCGAGGCGGCGGCCGATGCCACCCTGGGTGGCTTCGGCAAGATCGAGCTGCCGACGGCGGTGGCCTAAGCCTATGGCGCGCAAGGCACCCAAAGCCGCGCCTGATGCCGTCGAGCCCAGCTCGGCGGCATCGGACCTGTCGGCGCTGCAGCCAGACGTAGCCATCACCATCGCCGGCCGCAAGCTCACGATCCGCGAGTACGCCTTCTTCGAGGGTCTGGAAGTCGCCGATCGAGCGGCGGCGTTCATCACGGACATGCATGCCCAGTGCGCTGACGGGTCGTTGACGTACGCGCGGGTCCGGCGTCTGTTTGGCAAGCACCAGACGGCAGTGGTCGCGATTGCGGCCCAGGCGGCCGACGTCGAGCTCGAGTGGTTGCAGGGGCTGTCGCCCAGCGACGCGGAACTGTTCATGTCGACCTGGTTCGCGGTGAACAGCGGTTTTTTCGTGCACGAGCTCGTCGTCGAGATGCAGGTGCAGCGCCGCAGCGCCCAGCCAAGTTCGACTGGTTTGGCGTCTTCGCCCGCCTCTCCGCCGCCGGGCTCGGCGACTTCGACCGACTCTCCCGATTCACCGAACGCCAGCTGATCGGCTTCACCGCAGCGCTTGACCGCTTGGACCGCAATCGTCGTGCCGACCTGATCGGGGACGTCGGAATGGCGGTGTGGGGTGGCAAGGAAACGAGCAACCGCGTCCGTGCACTTAGGAAACCCTGATGGCAAGCAATCGTGACTTCAACCTCAACCTGAAGATGCGTGCCGAGTTCGCGCAGGCTCAGGCTGCGTTGAAGGCCGCCCAGGGCAACATCGGGAAGATTGGCTCCGAGCTGGACAAGGTCAACAAGTCGGGTGCCGTTGCGCGCTCGGTGATGCTGGGGGTTGGCGCTGCGGCCGCCGCGGTGGCTGCAGCCGGTGTGGCGGCGATGGGCAAGTACATCGCCAACACCATCGAGGCTGAGAAGGTGCAGGTGCAGCTGGCCTCCCGCATCCGCGATACCGCCGGCGTCGCCGGGCGATCGTTGGCCCAGCTCAACGCCGAGGCGGAGAAGCTCCAAGGGCAGACCATCTTTGACGACGAAGCGATCGGCAGCGTCCAGGCGATGTTGCTGACGTTCAAGAACATTCAGGGCGTCCGCTTCGACCAGGCCACGGCTGCGGTCTTGGATCTGTCAACGGCGATGGGGCAGGACGCGCAGTCCGCTGCGGTGATGCTGGGCAAGGCCCTGAATGACCCGGTAAAGGGCGTAGTGGCGCTGAGCAAGGCGGGGGTCCAATTCACCACGGACCAGAAGGAGGTGATCAAGCAGTTGGTGGCCACTGGCGACATGGCCAGTGCGCAGAAGGTCATTCTGGACGAGCTGGCGGGCCAGATGGGCACGGCCGCTGAAGCCGCGCGAGACACGCTGGGTGGTGCCCTACAGGCGCTGGGCAACAGCTTCGACAACCTGCTGGAAGGGGACGCTGGAAGCGGCGGCATGCACGATGCCCGGGAGGCCGTGGAGGCCTTCAATCGGGCGCTGAACGACCCTGACATCAAGCGTGGTGTGGACAGCACCGTGGCTGGCATTTTCACGATCGCCAACGCGGCAGTTCAGCTGATCGCCAAGCTGGGCGATGCTGGCAGTGCGCTGGCGGAGTTCTTCGCCGACAACGAAGACAAGAGCCGGGCCTCCCTGCAGAACCTCCTGAACGAAAAGGAAAGCCAGCTGTTCGCCATCGAACGGCAGAATCGCGGCTCGCTCCCGTTCCTGCGCCGGGACACGGGGGCGCTGAAAGCTGAGATTGCGGACCTGGCGCGATTGCTCGACCTGCGCGACCGAGAGGCACGTGCGGCGGGCAGGCCTGGAGTTGAGGTCACCGGCCGCACCAGCACGCCCGGCACTGGCCGATGGGCCAACGTCAATACTGACCCCAGTTCTACAGTAGTTGTCCCCCCGAGGAAGCCGAAAGGCCCAAAGGCTACCGACCCTGACGAAGCTGGCAGGCGCCGCCTTGAGAGCCTGCGCGAGGAACTGGCGCTGCTCAGCTCGCTGGAGGCAGGCGAGACCAAGGCCACCGACGCGGCCAAGCTGCGCTATGACCTCGCCGAAGGTGAACTGGCCAAGGTCAGCCCGGCGCTAAAGCAGCAGCTGCTCGACCAGCAGGCGCTCGTCGACAAGAAGCAGGCCGAGATCGCCGCCGCTGAAGAGCACCGTAAGAAGCTCGAGGACCTGGGTGAGGCCTACCAGGACCTGCGGGCGGAGCTGCGCACGCCGACCGAGGTCGCACTCGACGAGGCGATCGCCAAGGTCAACACGCTCAACGAGGCGCTGAAGGCGGGCGTGGCCACGGCCGACGGCTATGGACAGTCGCTGGATCGGGTTATTTCTGGCGCATTCGAGAAGGCCCCCAAGTTCGGCGGGCTTTCGCCGGAGGTAGGTGGGGCCTTCAGTGAGCTGACCCGCCTGGATACGGCTCGTGCCGATCTGGAGAAGTGGTACGCCGAACAGCTGGATCTGCTGACCCAGTTCCGCACGAAGAAGGTCGGTGTGCAGCAACAGTGGGATGCGCAGGAACTGCAGATCCATGCGCAGCACCAGGCAGCCCTGCAGCAGTTGGAAGCCGCCAACGCGCAAGTCATGCTGGCGGGCACGGCGGCGACGTTTGGGCAGCTGGCCGACATCGCCAAGGCGTACGGCGGCGAGCAAAGCAAGACCTATCGGGTGCTGTTTGCCCTAAGCAAGGGCTTTGCCGTGGCGCAGGCCGCCGTCGCACTGGCGCAGAACGTGGCGGAGGCCAGCAAGGCCGGTTTCCCGCAGAACATCGGCTTCATCGCCGGAGCGCTTGCCCAAGGCGCAACGATCGCGTCGCTGCTATCCCAGGCGAACTACTCGGGCGGCGGCGGGTTCGCCGAGGGCGGCTACACAGGCCCAGGTTCCAAGTGGCAGCCCGCCGGCGTCGTGCACGCCGAGGAGTTCGTGGCACGCCGCGAGGTGGTGAGGCAGCCTGGCGCCCGGGCGTTCCTGGAGGACTTCAACGACCGCGGAATGGCGGCGCTCTACGGTTGGGCCAACAGCGGCTATGCGGAAGGCGGTTTCGTGGGTGCGCCATCGGTCGTGCCCGAGCCGGACTGGGGTGCCACCGGTGGCGGCATGCAGGCCAGCGTCAACAACCGCATGCGCATCTACCTGCTGAACGACACCGACCAGCTGATGGAGCGCTTGGCCAATCACCCGCGCTTCGAGAAGGCCGTCGTTGCGCACGCCGGTGCCAACGGTAACGCCATCCGGGCGGACTGGTAACCGATGCCGTACGCAGCCGCTACCGACAAGATCTGGCCGGTCCCGCCCGACTGGCGCTCCGGCGTGCAGGAGCGGCTGTCGTGGCTCACGGACCTGATGCAGGCCAACGCCACGGCGGTGAGCCAGCACCGGGGCGTGCGCACCGGCCCGCGCCGCCGCTTCACGTTCGAGGTGTTGGCGGACGGCCAGGCGCGGCGGGTGGCGGACATGCTGCTGGCGGGCCACCGGGGGGCATGGCAGCTGCCCATCTGGCCGGACGTGCAGTGGCTGGGCGCGCCGCTGGCGGCCGGGGCGGTGGCGATCCCGTGCGAGACGGCGGGCTATGACTTCGTCGTTGGCGGCCGGGCGCTGCTGTACTCGTCGGTCAACCGCTGGGAGCTGGTGCAGATCGATACGATCGCCGCCGACCACATCACGCTGAGCGCGCCCACGACGCTCGCCTATGGCCGCGGTGACCGGTTGTACCCGGTGCGCCGGGCGTGGGCGCAGGACGGCGCGGAGGAGACTCTGCACAACGATGAGCTGGGGCGGCGCAGCCTGGCCTTCGACATCGACGAACCGTGCGACTGGCCGGTGCTGAGCAGCCCGACCGAGTACCTGACGCATCCGGTGCTGGATGTCCGCCCCGACGAAAGTGACGACCCCAGCAGCAGCGCTTCGCGGCTGGTGCAGACGGTGGACTACGCGAGCGGCCTGCCGTTCCGCCACGACCTAGCCGGCCTGAGCCTGCGCGCCCAGCAGAGCCACTGGAAGCTGGTCGGCCGCGCCGAACACAGCTGGTACCGCTCGCTGCTGTACGCCCTGCGCGGTCGGCAAGTGCCGATCTGGGTGCCCAGCTGGGCCGCTGACCTCAAGCCGGTCTCGGCCATTGCCGGCGGCAGCATGGCGCTGTCCGTGGAGTGGGCGGGTTACACGCTGTTCGGCCTGGGCAAGCACAACCGCAAGGATCTGCGCATCGAACTCAACGACGGCACCGTGTACTACCGCCGCGTCACCAATGCGGTGGAGGCGGGCGGTACCGAGGCACTGACGCTCAACGCGACGCTATCCGGCAGCAGCATCGCTGCGGGCAGCATTCGCCAGGTCTCCTTCATGGCGCTGAGCACCTTGGCCAGCGACGAGATCGAGATCGAACACGAGACCGATGCCGACGGCATCGCCACGTCCACGACCGGCTGGCAGGCGGTGGTGCCCGATGTTTGAGACCTTCGAGCTCGGCCGCTTTACCGGCCGCCCGGTTCACCTATTCGTCTTCACTCGGCAGGGCCTGACGTGGCGCTATGCCAGCAGCGACCGCGACATCGTCATCGGCGGCAACACCTACCTCGCCGCGCAGATCGAACGCAGCGAGATCAAGGTCACCGCCGAGCGGGCCAAGGACCGGCTGACCATCAAGCTGGCCTACGTGCGCGACCCGGCCGCGCCTGAGTTCCCGGTCACCCAGCCGCTGGGCGACAACTGGCACCCGTACATCCCCAGCGACCCGGTGCACGTGGTGTGCCTGTCCACCCATGTGGGCGACACTGACCCGCCGGCGGTGGAGTGGATGGGCGTGGTCACCCAGCCCAAGTTCGGCGACGTGGAGTTGGAGCTGATCTGCGAGCCCACCAACGGCTACGCCCGCGCCCGCAACCAGGGGCCGAAGTGGCAGCGCGGCTGCTGGAAGACGGTCTACTCCGAGGGCCTGCGCGGCTGCAACCTCAGCCGCGATGCCTTCAAGGTGGATGGCACCCTGACCGCAGTCGCAGGCCTCACCGTCACCGCCGCCGCCTTTGCCACCGCGCCGCTGCCGCTGGTGGGCGGCTACCTGACCTGGACGCGCACTGACGGGCTGGAGGAGCGCCGCTCGATCATGGCGCACACCGGCGACACGGTGACGCTGCTGTACGGGGCGGCGGATCTAGCGGGCGGAATGGCCGTGACCGCGCGGCCCGGCTGCCCGCGTACATGGGCGGCCTGTGAGGCGCGCAGCAACACCGTCAACTACGGCGGCAGCGTCTACAAGCCGGTGAAAAACCCGATGGATGGAGTGTCGATGTCATGGGGCTGATCGCTCGCGCCGGGCGCCTGCGCTACGTGTGGTCGTGGCGCGCACGCTACTGGTGGCTGGACACACGGAGTGGCGAGGCCGCGCATTGGGTGTGCGTGTGCCTGGGCGCGCTGGTCAGCGTGGTGCAGGTTGCGCGCATGTTCATGGCCGCTGCTGTTCCACCGGCGGCCGGCGAGCCGGCCAAGGCCGTCTACTGGTGGGTGGTGCAGCTGATCATCGCCATCATCGCGGCGATCGTGGCGTACAAGATGCGCCCCAAGGTCGAGCCTGCCAAGCCCGCAAGCGGTACCCAGCCGACGGTGGAAGACGGCCAGTCGGTGAAGCACTACTTCGGTACCTGCTGGATCGAGGACGAATTCCTGCTGGCGTGGAAGCAGATGGGCACCATTCCGATCAAGACCAAGGGTGGAAAGAAGTGAGCGAAGTATTGATGGTGACCACCCGCCACCTGTTCACCATCCCCGGCTTCAGTCGGCGCAACGGCTTCTGCCGCAGTGGCGCCCGTGCGTGGTTCAAGCGGCACGGACTGGACTGGCAGGACTTCGTGCGCAACGGCATCCCAGCCACGACGTTGGAGGCCACAGGCGATGGCTTGGCGCTGGCGGCGGTGGCGTGGGCGCGCAAGTGCGAAGCGGGGGTGATCGGTGGGCGGTAAGAACAAGTCGCAGACCGTCGGCTACTGGTACAAGGTGCTGTACCACGCCGGCTTGGGTGCGGGGCCCATCGATGCCTTCCTCGAGTTCCGCGGCGGCGACAAGACCGCGTGGCGGGGTGAGCTCGCCAGCAGCGGCACCATCAGGATCTTCGCCCCTAACCTTTGGGGCGGTGAAAAGGACCAGGGAGGCATCTGGGGGGACGTCGACCTAATGTTCGGCGAGGCCACCCAATCGCCAAATCCGTACCTGCTGGAAAACCTTGGGAGCCAGGTGCCGGCGTGGCGAGGCTTGGCCACCCTGGTGTTCAAGGGCGGTCGGTATGGCGCCATGAACCCCTATCCCCAGAAGGCCAGCTACAAGATCCGGAAGATCAAGAAGGGGTGGGACAACGACGCCTGCTGGTATCCGGAGAAGGCTGAGATTCCCTACGGCAGCGGTGGTGATAGCACCGGCGGCTATTTCCTTGTTAGCGCCGGTTCGGAGGTGACGAACGTTGCAGGCGGCGAAACCGTCTACGGGACCGTGGCCGGAGATTTCGTCGGGACCGCAGACGAAATCGGGGCCTACTGCATCAATGTGCGCAACACCGCCGAAGCGGGGAGCTATACCCCTGAGGGATCGGTACTGGTTGGGATCCATCCCGATGATCCAAGCCAAGCCTACATTTCCGGATGGTCTGCCGAGGGTGGCCCGAACGTGGGCATCGCAGGTGTTCCGGTTACTGCCGTCTGTCCGCTCGGGTACGCCGTGTCCTATGTGGAGAATGGCGACGAGTCCAGCATTGGCGTCGACCGTCCCACGATCAATTGCACCCTGAGCTATGTCGGGGTTGGCATGAACCCGGCGCACGCGCTCTACTACGCGCGGACAAGCAGCGATATCGGGCGGGAGCCGACGGCTAACCTCAACGCGGCCAGCTATGCAGCGGCAGCAGACAAGCTGCACGCGGAAGGATTCGGGATCTGCACGGCCTATGATCCGGGTCAGGAAAGCCTGGAAGAGTTCGAGCAGCGCATCTGTCGTCTGATCGGTGGAAGTGTCAGCCAGAGCTTGGTGGATGGGCAGTGGTACCTGGAACTGGCGCGGGAAGACTATGTTCTGGCGGACCTACCGGTCTTGACCGATGAAGACATCTTGGCGTTCAGCGAGCAGCCCACCACGCTTGACGGCACCATCAACAGCCTGAGCGTCAGGTACTTTGACCCTGAAAGGAAGGAAGCTATTACCACGCCGCCTGCCCAGGCACTGGCGCTGGTTGATGCCTTCGGTGTTGTCCACCAAACCAACGACTATCCGGAGATCCCGAGCAGCGCCTTGGCCGCCCGCGTTGCAGAGCGCGACCTGCGAGCGGCTGTCACGCCCACGCGGGCGTTCGAGCTGACGACCACTCGCAAGGCGCACAGCTGGCGCAGTGGCCAATACTTCCGCCTGCAGAGTCCAAAGCGCGGTATTGCCGACATGGTGTGCATTGTCGGCGAAATGCAGACAGGGACGCTGCGCAGTGGCGCAATCAAACTCAAAGCGGCCCAGGACATCTACAGCCTGCCGACCGCTGGATTTGTCGAGGTGGAGCCCGGCGTCGACACTGGGCCGTCACCGATGCCGCAAGCGATCACTGCGCAAAGGGCCTTTGAGGCCCCCTACACCGAGGTCGTGCAGGCGCTGTCGAGGGCGGATCTGGATGCCCTCCCCAGTGATGTCGGGTTCCTGATGGCCGTGGCGGAAGATCCCGCCTCCAGCCGCGACTACAGCGTCAGCGTGGCTCAAGACGGCCTGGCCTATGCCACTGTGGCCAGCGCGGATTGGTCGCCCGCCACCACGATTCTGGGCGCCGCCGGGCGGCTCGAAACAGCGTTCTTCATTGCCAGCGGATCCAAGCTTGGCGAAGTCGTCGTTGGTTCGGCGGCGATTTGGGATGATGAAGTCGTGCGCGTCGACGCAATCGATGCCGTTGCCGGAACGATGAGTCTAGGCCGGGGATGTGCCGATACGGTTCCGCAGGAGCATTTGGCAGGGAGCCGCATTTGGTTCTATGGCGTCTCTGCTGCCGCAGATGTTACGGAGTACACCGCAGCGGAGACGATCAGCGTCAAGCTGCTGACGAACACGGGCAGCCAGCAGTTGGCGGAACCGCTTGCCACTACGATGACAGTCGACTTCGACTCGAGGGCAGCTCGGCCATACCCTCCCGCGGGGCTGAAGATCAATGGCGACGCCTATCCCGCCGCCGCTTACGGCGCGCTGACAGCCACCTGGGTGCACCGGGACCGCGTATTGCAGGCCGACCAGCTGCTGGATGCCACGCAGGCATCGGTCGGCCCTGAGCCGGGAACCACCTACACCGTCCGCTGGTACAGCCCAGCGGGCACTCTGCTGAGCACAGAGGCCGGCGTATCTGGAACCGCGTCGAGTCCTTATACGCCGCCAGCCTCAGGAACGGTACGCGTCACGGTTGAGTCTGTGCGCGACGGCCTGGGCAGCTGGCAGTTGGCCGAGCACACGCTCGCATGGGCGGGGACACCGCCAGACGTTCGGATCAGCGAATCCGGCGATCGACGAATCACTGAGGACGGCGACGTCCGCGTTACGGAGTAAACACGTGGCAGACATCAAGATTTCCGAATTGACTTCAGCCGGGACGCTCAGCGGGACCGAGTTGGTCGAGGTCGTACAGGGCGGGGCGAACAAAAAGGCCACGGTTCAAGCCATTGCCGACCTCGCGGGTGCCGGGCAGGGCTGGTTCAACGTGGACAGCTACGGCGCGATTGGGGACGCGGTACAGCGCAACGACGCTTCGGTTACCAGCGCTGACGCCACGCTGACCTCCGCTGGCGCCGCGTTCACCGCGGGCGACATTGGCAAGCCGATCCTGATCGCCAAGAGCGACTTCAGCGTCGTGCAGATCACCACGATCGCGTCCATCAACTCAGCCACGTCCATCGAACTGACGGCGGCGGCCACCTTCACCGGCACCGACAGTTACATGGTGTATGGCTCCGACGACACTACGGCGATCCAGTCAGCGATGGACGCAGCGGCGGCGGCCGGCGGGGGCACGGTCTATGCGCCGGGGCGCTACGTGGTGGCTGGCGCGCTGCAGGACACGACGCGTTCCAACGCCCAACTGCTGCTCCCGCGCATCGACGCGGTGGACAGCGAGCAGATCAGCATCGTGCTGCGCGGCGCCGAGCCGCCGCCGGTCGGGTTTAGTGTGGTCGGAGTGACCCCGTTGCCAAACAACCAGTCGGTGATTTATGGCCTGCTAAACACGGGAACTGGCGCATTGATAGGCGCCCACGGTCCGGTGGGTACTTCCGAGGACTTCACGAATCTGTCCCTGCAGGTGCGGAACCTGACAATCCGGATGCCACCGAACCCGGTACTAACCGCGTGCAACTTCTCAAAGGTTGCAACCATCGACATGGACCACTTCGTGGTGGACTGCGGGAGCTACCACATCCAAGGGCTTGCCGAGCCCACGACGGCAACCAGTTACGGAATCCGTTGCCCGTCGAACAATAACAGCGCTTTGACGCGGCTAGGTACGGTCAACGTCGCCGGGTTCTACAACGGCTACGAGTTCGCAGAACACGCAAACGGCTTCGGCACCCAGGCCGCTTGGGGCTGCAAGCGTGCTTTCGTCTTCGCAACTGGAACTAACCACGCCAGCCACTTCCAGCGGTTGATGACAGTCCACTGCCAGCGCGGCATCGTGGCTACCGGCACCCATTACGTGGACATCGCGCAGTTCAACATCGAGCACGCCGCGTCCGGCTGGTGGGTGACCGCGGCCGACGTGGACGACGCGAGCCACTACCTCAGCGGGTCGCTGGTGTGGCACGTGGTGCTGGCCGGCGTTGGCGTGGATACCACCTTCACCGTGAGCGGCGCGGCCAGGCTGGCCATCCGGCGAATCGGGTCCAATGGCATTCCGCAGTTCAGCCTGAGCGCGGCTACCACGCTGGACGCACGGCATGCCAACGCCCACGTCCTGCACCCGAGTGCAGACACCACCGCACGCACCTTCAATATCCCCGCCAACAGTGCGACGCCGTACCCTATCGGGACCGCCATCACCTTCGTCAACCAAAATGGCGCGGGCGTCGTCACCATTGCCATCATGACCGACACCATGCGACTGGCCGGCGCGGGCACCACCGGCAGCCGCACGCTGGCCGCAAACGGCATGGCGACAGCCGTCAAGGTCACTGCTACGGAATGGATCATTTCCGGCTCGGGCCTGACCTGATGAGCGCGATCCAGCAAATCCTGGCGGCGCTCCAGGCGGCCAGCAGTGGCGGGGCCGCCGTCACTTGGAATCCGTCCGATAAGGGTGGGAACATCACCCTATCCAGCGGCAACTTGACGGCCACGAAGGTCACGGCTGATGGCTATCAGTCCGTCCGCGCCACGGCGGGACGTGATGCTACCCATGCCGGCGGGTACTACTTCGAGGTGCAACTGAGCAGTGCTGGCGGCACGGCGCCGTATGCAACGATTGGCATCGGAACGTCCGCGTCCCCCAATGTGGCATCAGAGTACGTTGGACAGACAGCGACCTCGTACTCTTACTATCAGGAAACCGGGACAAAGATCACCAATGCCACAGGCACAGCCTACGGCGCTAGCTACACTACTGGCGACGTGATCGGCGTGCTGGTCAAGAACGGCAAGGTCTACTTCCGAAAGAACGGCACGTGGCAGAACAGCGGTGATCCGACTGCTGAAACGGGCTTTGCGTTCAGTGGGCTGACGGGCACCGTATACCCCGTGTTTTCGCCCTACCGCGCATCGGGTGGCGTCCCCCATGTGGGCGTCGGCCGCTTCAAGGCCACCGACATCAGTGGCAGCCTGCCCAGCGGAGTAGCGGCTTGGGAGTGATGGCTAGCCCTTCCGCGCCACTATCGCGTCCTGCCATGTGGTGTGCGGCGTCCGTCCGGACCAGCCGCCGAACAGCGGGGTGGAAGCCTCCAGTCCAGACTCAGCCAGCCACTGCATGGCATCGCTGACCTCAATGGCGATGGCGTGCTCGGGGGTCTCAAGGTTCCCGGTGTAGAAGCCGTCGAGCTCGTACGGGAACGCTTGCGCCGTGGTCGCCATGCGTGTGCGGGTGAAGTCGTCCACTAGGTAGTACGTGGCTAACAGTCGACCGCCTTGCTTAAGCACTCGCGCGATCTCCGTCAGGTAATGGCGGATGACCGCGGGGCGCATGTGCGTGAACACGGAGGTGAGGTACACCAGATCGAATGTGCCGTCGGCAAACGGCAGCCGATATCCGTCCGCCTCTCTTCCATTCTCGCGAATGTAGGCATTGGCCACGTCAGCGTGGTGGAAGGTGAAATTGGGGAATCGCGGGGTGATGCGTTCCCGCGACCACCGCACCCCGTCCTCCAGGATCTCCACCCCGTCATATGTGCCCGCGCGCAAAACGTCCGTCAGGGCCACCGCCACCCGTCCGTACCCTGACCCGATCTCCAGCACCTTGGACGATTCGGTTAGCCCTGCGTGCTGGATGAGGCAGTCGCGCAGTTCCCGGCCGATGGCGAGGTAATCGCCACCCCCGCCGATGGCCTTCTGGCACTCACGCGGCGGGACCATCGGATTCCTGTCTGGGCTCAGGGAGTCGATCAGGTCGAGCGCACGGTAGGCGGATCGGTTAAGCGCTTTCCGCACGCTTTTGGGCACTACGCGACGAACTAGGCCAGCCATGCCACACCCCTGAATTGTCCAGAAGCGCCAACACTAACCCAGCGGGCGCGGCTGAAACTGCCGGCGGCGTAGGAAAATTCCTACAGGCGGTCGCGGCGTGCGCTGAGTGTGCGGCCTGGCCCGCGGTGGCAGGCTATCCCTACCAGTAGCGCGGGCACCATGACGGTCATCCACCCCGCGTGGCCCTTCCGGGGACGGACGGGCCCGCTGGTCTCCGTAATTGAGTGGCGCGGCTCTAGTGGCCGCGCGTGTTCCACGGGGCGCCATCCGTAATTCCAGAGCGCCCAAGTGGCTGATAAGCCTGCTAGTGGGGAGTGACTTTTAATCGGTTGCGCATCCGCCGGTTCCACCGCGGCCAACACCTACCCTGCGTCGTCGTTGAACGTCGGTGCCCGATCGCGATGAAGCGATTCGGGCCGCAGCTGGGTGTAGCGCTTAAGCTCCTGCCAGCTCTCGTGGAGGGTGACGGCCGCGACCTGCTCGATGCTGTAACCCTGTTCGAACAGCCGTGACGTCGCTTCGTGCCGGAGGTCGTGGAAGTGCAAGTCCTCGATCTTCAGGGCGACGCAGGCGCGTCGGAACGCAGCGCCGATCGAATCTGACTTGTACGGGAAGATACGCGCCTCCTTGTCGGTCCGCGGCTGGCTTTGCACCAGCGCCCACATGTCGCCCAGCAACGGGAACCGCTTGTGGTTGCCATCCTTCGCGCGTGGGTGCTTCGCGTCGCGCAGGAGTGCCGTGCGATGGGGCTCGTCGAGGTCGGCCCACAGCAGTCGCGTGATCTCCTCCTGGCGCTTGGCGGTGCCCACCGCGAAGGCCACGATGTCGGCCATCGGCAGCTTCATGCGCCACGCATGGGCGCGGAAGTGGGCGGTGAGTCGGTCCAGTTCGTCCTGTGTCGGCCGCCGGGTACGCTTGGCGGACTTGGCCACCAGTTTGACCAGGCGCAGCGCAGGGCGCGCCTCGGCGACGGGATCGTGGGGCAGGGTGAGCTTGCCCATGGACTTGGCGACCTTGAGCATCTCCGAGAGGTAGCCGAGCTCCACGCTCATCGTCGCGCCGCTGCACGCGGGGATCTGCAGGCCCTCACCATTGACGTGCTCACCCTGGCGCCGGCGCCGCACGTGTTCGATCACGTCGGCGGCGGTGAGCCGGCTGGCGAACTTGGCGCCCAGCCCCTCCTTCACCCGGGTGAGGTTGCCCTTCTGGGTAGCGCTGATCCGCTTGAGCTTGCCGACGTAGCTGCGGTACCAGTCGACCAGGTCGGCGACCGTGGCGTCATCGAGCTCGGAGGCGCCGCGGGCCTCCTGTTCGGCGAGCTCGCGCTCCATGCGATCGGCCCACGTCTTGGCCGCCGTCTTGGTCGGGAACGTCCGGGACTTGGGCTTGAAGCCCTTTCGGCGGACAATGGCCCGCCACGTGTCGCCGCGCTGCTGGAAGGTCGCCATGTGTACCACCAATTCTTGGTACACCAATGGTACATGCGCAGCGGGAACGTACGGGATTTGTCGGGATTTTGCGGGATAACTTGGTGTGCCTAAGTGCTTGACGGAAACCACAACCTATTGAATCCGCAGGCAATCAGGCTATCGGTTGCGCCGATGATGGATTGGACGGATTCGCACTGCCGCGTGCTCCACCGCCTGCTCGCGCCGCATGCGCGCCTCTACAGCGAGATGGTGCACGCCAACGCCGTGATCCACGGTGACCGTGCGCGCCTGTTGGCGATGGACCCGGTGGAACACCCGGTGGCGTTGCAACTGGGGGGCAGCGAGCCGGACCTGCTGGCGCAGGCCGCGCGCATCGGCGCCGACGCCGGCTTCGACGAGATCAACCTCAACTGCGGCTGCCCCTCCGACCGCGTGCAGGCGGGGCGCTTTGGCGCGTGCCTGATGCGCGAGCCGGAGCTGGTGGCCGAGTCGGTGGCGGCGATGGTCGACGCGTGCGCCCCGTTGGGCCGGCACGTGCCGGTGACGGTGAAGTGCCGCCTGGGCGTGGACGACGACCACGACTACGACCGCTTCCGCGCCTTCATCGATCGCATTGCCGACGCCGGCTGCGGCATGTTCATCGTGCATGCGCGCAATGCGTGGCTGCAGGGCCTGTCGCCGAAGGAGAACCGCGAGGTGCCGCCGCTGCGCTACGACTGGGCCTACCGGCTCAAGCGCGAGCGGCCAGACCTGCAGATCATCGTCAACGGCGGCATCGCCGATGCCGACGAGGCCACCGCGCACCTGCAGCACACCGACGGCGCCATGCTCGGCCGCGCCGCGTACCACGACCCCTACCTGCTGCACCGGCTGGACGTGGCGTGGTTCGGTGGCGAGATGCAAACCCGCGCCGAACTGCTGCGCGCGCTGCGTCCCTACGTGGAGGCGCAACTGGCGCGCGGCGTGTTCCTCAAGCACATCACACGGCATCTGCTCGGTCTGTTTGCCGGCGAGCGCGGGGGGCGCGCGTTCCGCCAGATCCTCAGCGAAGGCGCGCACAAGCCCGGTGCCGACTGGTCGCTGGTGGAGCAGGCCATCGCCATCACCGAGTCGTTTGCACACGCCTAGTAACGCGCCGCGCCTCCCACGCATCACGCCGCACACAGCACGCACAGGACTGCCCATGCTCACCCGCGACCCCGCCGCCTTCCTCGCCTTCGCCCGCGCCACCGCGCCGGATTTCGGCCCCGCCACCGCGCGCGCCGCGTTCCTGGTCGCCCCCGACGGCTTCACCCTGGCCGAGCAGTCGGCGCAGGACAACCGCTACATGGCCGCCGCCGAGGCCTTCGACGCCACCCGCGCTTCCGCCCAGCACCGCGACCTGCACCGCGCCTTCGCCGGGGTGCTGCCCACGGTGTGCTTCGCTGGCAACCCCGACACCCCCGACGCGCTGTTCCCCAACAACGTGTTCGCCACCGGCCGTCCGGACGCCGCCGCCGACCCGCACGGTGCGCCGCGCTACGTGGTCGGCCGGATGCGCCATGCGGTGCGTCAGCGCGAGGCCCACCGCCCCGACATTCGCGGCTTCTTCGCCACGATGGGTTACCGCGAAGTCGACCTCTCCACCCAGCCGCACCCGGCCGAGCTGACCGGCGCGCTGGTCATCGACCGCGCGCGCGGGCTGGGCTTTGCCGGCCTGTCCGAGCGCTGCGATGCCGAGGGCGCACGCCTGATGCACGAGGCGCTGGGCCTGCGCGCCACCCTGCTGTTCGACCTGGCCGAAGGCGAGTACCACACCAACGTGGTGCTCGCGGTGCTGGCCGGCCGGGCCGCGGTGATCTGCCCCAAGGGCTTCGCCGACCCCGCGGTGGTCGACGCCATCGCCGCCCTGTACGCCCCGCACGCGGTGGTGTGCACGCCGGAGGAGCACGCCGCCTTCGTCGGCAACTGCATCGCCCTGACCCCGGACCGGGTGTGGATGAGCGCCCATGCGGGCCACGCCCTGACCCCGCCGCACCGGGCCCAGCTCGCGGCCGCCGGCTTCGAGGTGGGCACGGTCGAGCTGGACGCCATCGAGGCCGGGGGTGGCTCCCTGCGCTGCTGCGTCGGCGAGATTTTCTGAGCCCCGCCCCGCCCCAGGGACTGGCGCCGGCGGCCAACGCAGGTCATCCTGAATGGAGGCCCGCGCGTGAAGGAAAAGTTCAGACCGGATTCACCGCCTCATTCCAAGAATGGCGTCAATCCGGTTGATCCGGCCCCGCGCCAACCGCCCTCAGGTTCTGGAAGTGCCATGACCCGCCCCGCCGTCCGCCTCGCCTCGATCGCCCTGTCCCTTGCCGCCCTTGTGGGCGCGGGCGATGCCATGGCGCAGCTGCGGGGCGTGCTGCCCGAGCGCAACGGGGCGCAGGACCTGGGCCACGGCCCCCAACGCGACGATGACCGCCCGGCGCGCGGCCATGACCGCCGCGGCGGCAATGCTGCGTTGGCCGAAGCGGTGCGCCGCGTGGAACGCCGCACCGGCGGCCAGGTCCTGAGTGCCGAGCGCGTGCCCTACGATGGCCGCGACGTCAGCCGGGTCAAGGTCGTCGATGCCAGCGGTCGCGTCCGCGTGTATATGGAAGACCAGCCCGAGCCACGTACACGTGGCGACGACGATTGACGCCCCACAGTAGCGCTTTGGCGGACCCCGGGCGTGTACCGGCGGGCCGCCGCAACCGATAGCCGGACAGGAAACAGGAGTTCCCATGCGCATATTGCTGGTCGAAGACGAAGCCCCCCTCCGCGAGACCCTTGCTGCGCGCCTCAAGCGCGAAGGCTTCGCGGTGGACGCGGCCCAGGATGGCGAGGAAGGCCTGTACATGGGCCGCGAGGTGCCGTTCGACATCGGCATCATCGACCTGGGCCTGCCCAAGATGTCGGGCATGGAGCTGATCCAGGCCCTGCGCGCCGAAGGCAAGAAGTTCCCGGTGCTGATCCTGACCGCGCGCTCCAGCTGGCAGGACAAGGTCGAGGGCCTCAAGCAGGGCGCCGACGACTACCTGGTCAAGCCGTTCCACGTCGAGGAGCTGCTGGCGCGCATCAACGCGCTGGTGCGCCGCGCCGCCGGCTGGAGCAAGCCGACGCTGGAATGCGGCCCAGTGGTGCTGGACCTGGCCGCGCAGACGGTCACCGTCAGCGGCGCCAACGTCGACCTCACCAGCTACGAGTACAAGGTGCTGGAGTACCTGATGATGCACGCTGGCGAGCTGGTCTCGAAGGCCGACCTGACCGAGCACATCTACCAGCAGGACTTCGATCGCGACTCCAACGTGCTGGAGGTCTTCATCGGCCGCCTACGCAAGAAGCTGGACCCGGATGGCGCGATGAAGCCGATCGAGACCGTGCGTGGCCGCGGCTATCGCTTCGCGATTCCGCGCTCGGGTGATTGAAAGCGCAACGCGCCGGCCGCCGGCGCCGTAGCGCCGACGGGGTGACGAGGGGTTCTGGGGGCACGGATTGAGCTGGAGGCAACCGCTTTCCCTACAGGCGCGCCAGGTGCTGGTAGCCAGTCTTGGACTGGTCGCCTTCCTCGCGTTGGCCGGCTATGCGCTCGACCGTGCCTTCCTCGAGACCGCCAAGGGCAACCTGCGCGAGCGCATGCGCAGCTACGCGCTGGCCTTCGCCGACAGCGACTTCGCCCGCGACGGCTCCTTCATTCCGCCGTACGACCTGCCCGACCCGCGTTTCGAGCGGCCGGGCAGCGGCCTGTATGCCGAGGTGGTGTTCCCCAGCGGGCACTGGGACTCGCCGTCGGCCATCGGTCCCGAACTGCCGGAGGGCCGCCTGCTCAAGGGGCAGGAGGAACTCTTCGAAGGCCCGCTGCAGATCACCGAGATCAGTGGCGCCAAGGGCGAAGCCTACCGCTACGGGCGCGGGCTGATCTGGAGCATGGAAGGCAGCAAGGCGGAGTTTGCCTACACCGTCTACGTCTATGAGGACACCACAGCGCTGAGCCGCCAGGTGCAGGTGTTCCGGCAGGAGTTGTGGCGCTACCTGGGTGGCGCCGGCCTCATCCTGCTGCTGCTGCAGACCGTCATCCTGCGCTGGAGCCTGCTGCCGCTGCGGCGCGTGATCCACGAACTCAAGCGGGTGCAGCGCGGCGCCGCCTCGCGCATGAGCGAGCGCCACCCGCGCGAGCTGGAGCCGCTGGCCGAAAGCATCAACGCGTTCATCGAGAGCGAACGCGAGAACCTCGACCGCCAGCGCAACACGCTCGCCGACCTGGCGCACAGCTTGAAGACGCCGCTGGCCGTGCTGCGCGCACGGGTGGACAGCGAAGCGACGCAGGACGAATTGCGCGAAGAGGTCAATGCGCAGGTCGCGAAGATGAGCAACCTGGTCTCGTACCAGCTGTCACGCGCCGCGCGCTCGGGCCATGCGTTGTTCGCCGCCCCGATCGCGATCGAACCGCATGCCGAAGAGATCGTGCGCGGTTTGGAGAAGGTGTATGCCAGCAAGGGCGTGCTGTGCGAGTTCGACCTGGCCGAGGGCGTGCAGTTCTACGGCGAGCCGGGCGACCTGCAGGAACTGCTGGGCAACCTGCTGGAGAACGCCTTCAAGTGGGCGCGCTCGCGCGTGCTGTTGACCGTGCACGTGGGCGAGACGGCGCCGGGCCGGCGCCCGGGGTTGCTGATCGCGGTGGACGACGATGGGCCGGGCATTCCGGCCGATAAGGTGGCGCTGGTCCTGCAGCGTGGCGTACGCGGTGACGAGCGCGTGCAGGGGCATGGTATTGGCTTGTCGATCGTGCAGGATCTGGTGAACGGCTATCGCGGCACATTGGATGTGCGCAAGTCCGAGGAGCTGGGTGGGGCGCGGTTTGAGGTGGTGTTGCCGCCGGGGTTGTGAGGTGTGGTCGCACGGAGCGTGGCGGCCTGTGTGCTGCTCCAGCGCTCCGTCGCGGCATCCTGCCGCGAGTCGCGCCGCGCGCCATCCATGGCGCGCTTTTTCGCAGCACGCAGGCTGCCACACTCCTGACCAGGCGCTTGGGGTGCGGAGAAGCAAGAGCAACAGCAACTGCAACAGCAATTGCGTTTCAGGCAAACGGCGCGGGGCCGTAGAAGCGCGTGAGGTGGTCGGCGACGGCGGGCATCGCTGCGCGCAGCGTAGCGGGGTCGCTGAAGTGGTATTCGGTGGCGACGGCGAAGAACTCTTCGGGCGATTCGCTGGCGTAGCCGTCGATGGCGGTGTCGCGGTCCGCGTCGACCTCGGTGCACAGTGCGTCGTAGGCGGCCTGGAAATCGCGCGCCCACTCGCGCTGCCAGTCGCGCGGCAGCGCGGGGGTTCCATCGAGCACGCCGTCCAGTACGTCGAGTTTGTGCGCGATCTCGTGCACAGCCACGCAGTAGCCGGCGCGGGGGTCTTCGCAGTCGGCCTGGATGTCGGCCCAGGACAGGATCACCGGGCCGGCATCCCAGGCTTCACCGATCAATTCGTCGTCCCATTCGTGCATCACGCCGGCGGCGTCGACGTGGCTGCGGTTCACGCGGAAGGCGTCGGGATAGACGATCAGTTGCGACCAGCCATGCAGGCCTTCGGCGCCAAACTCCAGCAGCGGCAGGCAGCACAACGCCGCGAGCATGCAGCGCTGGTGCTCGTCCAGCGTCAGGCCATCGACCGGGGTGATGGTCTTCTCATGCAGGAAGCGGGCGGCGAGGGTGGCCAGTGCGGCCTGGCGTTCGCTCGGCAAGGCCCGCACCCACGGCAGGCGATCAATGCTCGCTCGCCACAGGGCATCCGGAAGGGGCGCAGGACCGCCGCGGAGGCGGCGCAGGAAACCGATCATCAGGCTACGGCGTCGGCGTTGCGGGACGCCGTCGGTTCCGTCAGCGGAACATGCCCGGCAGGAAGCTGTGCCAGCGCGGCGACTGCATCCGCGAGGGCGCGTCGCCGTGCACGCTGGGACGCGGCTTGGCCGGCTTGGCGGCCGCCGGGTAACGCGTCGACTCGGGCGTGGCCGCGCGTTCCTCGTCTTGGCTGCTGCAGGCACCATTGGCGTCGGCATGCTTCACGTCGCGGGCGGCAACCGTCGCACTCACCAGGACAAGCAGCAGTAGCAGGCTGGAACGGAGCATGCGATCGGCCCTCGGCCGGAGGATGGAGACGGGGTAACTCCGCGACTATAACGTGAAATCGCGCCGGGGGTGGGACACGGCCGGATTGCTGCAATGCCGCATGGTTCAGCCGAAGACCTGCTTCACACTGGGCGCCATGCCAGCACCATCCTTGGCCGTACGGCCTTCCGATCTCGAACTGCTCACCGCCCCCACACTGCGCCGCGCCCTCATTGCCGGGGCGCGCCGGGTCATGGCCGACCGGGACCACCTCAACCGGATCAACGTGTTCCCGGTGGCCGACGGTGACACCGGCAACAACCTCGCCCAGACCGTGGGCAGCCTGCTCAACGGCGCACTGCGGCGGCGCAGCCGCCACGTGGGCGAGCTGCTGCAACGCATCGGTCACGACGCCATCGATGGGGCGCGCGGCAACTCGGGGGCCATCCTCGCCCAGTTCTTCTTCGGCGCGGCCGAACAGGCGCGGGAATGGGCCTCGATGGACGCGTCCGACCTGGCGGCGGCGGCACGGCGCGGCGCCGACAGTGCGCGGGCCGCGCTGGCGCACCCGGTCGAGGGCACCATCCTCAGCGTGATCACTGCGTTTGCCGACGCGCTGGAAGAGGCGGCACGTCGCGATGGCGCGTTGGCGCCCCGAAGGGGCTTCGCGGCTGCGCTGGTGCGCGCGCGGCAGGCCTTGGCGGACACGCCCCGGCAGATGGCGGCCTTGCAGAAGGCCGGGGTGGTGGACGCGGGCGCCAAAGGCTTCGTCGACCTGCTCGAGGGCATGGCCGATTACCTCGAGGGCGGTCCGCGTGCCGCCCGCGCCCGCGCCGAGGCGGTCCATGACGAGGACCATGCCGGCTGTGGCGACGCGCATCCCGCGCACGACGCGGTGGACCCCGCCCGACGCTGGTGCGGCGAGTGCCTGGTGCTGGGCACCGCGATCGACCGCGATGCCCTGCGCAACGCGCTGGAAGCCATCGGCGCCGACTCGCTGGTGCTGGCCGGTGGCGCCACGCGGATGCGCGTGCACGCGCACGTGGGCCAGCCGCAGGCGTTGTTCGACGCGTGCGCGGCGCACGGCCAGGTCGAGGCCATGAAGGCCGACGACATGCTCCGCCAGCAGCACAGCAGCGACGCGAACCGCCGCGTGGCCGTGGTCACCGACAGTGCCGCCGACCTGCCCGACGTGCTGGCCGAGCGGTTCGACATCCACCTCGTGCCCGTCCGGGTCAATGTCGATGGCCGTGACTACCTCGACAAGGTCGGGCTGGCCACGGCCGATTTCTACCGGCGCATGGCGGAGGCGCGCGACGTGCCGCGCACCAGCCAGCCGCCGCCGGGCGATTTCCGCCGACCGTTCGAGTTCCTGCTGTCGCACCACGAAGCGGTGCTGTACGTGGGCCTGTCGCGCGCCGTGTCCGGCACGCTGCAGTCGGCCGAACATGCCGCGGCACGCGTCGGCCAGGGGCGCGTGCAGGTGGTCGACAGCATCAACGCCGCCGGTGGCCAAGGGCTGCTGGCGTGGCGCGCGGCGGAACTCGCCGCGGCAGGCCAGGGGCCGGACGCCATCGTGGCTGAGGTCGAGCGTCTGCGTCCGCTGACTTTGACGTGGGCCATGGCCCGCGACATCCGCCACGCGGTGCGCGGCGGACGGATCCCCCGCTGGGCCGCACCCGTGGTGCGACTGACCGGACTGACACCGGTGGCGCGCATCCAGGACGGTCGGCTCAAGGTCGCAGGCGGGCTGCTGGCCCGCGGCCATGCGCCGGAAGCCTTCGCCCGCCATGTTGCCAAGCGCTTGCCCACGGGCGTGCGCTGGCGCGCGATCGTGGGCCATTGCGACGCCGAGGCCGATGGCGCGCGACTGCTGCAGGCCCTGCGCAAGCGCGTGGACGTGGCCGAGTCGCACCTGGTGGAAACCGGCCCGGCCATTGGCGCGCATGCCGGACGCGGCGCATTGGTGGTGTCGCTGCAACCGGCGCCTTGAGCGCTCGCGCATAATTCCGCCATGCCCGTCTATGACCTGTTCCCGTCGCCTGCCACCGCCGCGCTCCTCGCGTTGACGGCCTATCTGTTGGGATCGCTGTCCGGCAGCCTGTTGCTCGGCCGCCTGCGGGGCGTCGACATCCGCACGCAGGGCAGTGGCAACGCCGGCGGCACCAATGCCTTCCGCACTCAAGGGGCGAAGTTCGCGCTGGGCGTGGTGCTGGTCGATATCGGCAAGGGCGCGTTGGCGGCGTGGCTGGGCCTGCGCTTCGCGCCGGTAGGCGTGCCGCTGGCCGTGCCGGCGCACGCTTATCTGGCGGCCCTCGCCGCGGTGCTGGGCCACGTCTGGCCGGTGTGGCACGGCTTCCGCGGTGGCAAAGGGGCCGCGACGCTGGTGGGCGCGCTGGCCGTACTGTGGCCGTGGGCGTTGGGCGCCATCGTGCCCGCGTGGTTGCTGGTCATCATCACCACCGGCTATGTCGGCCTGGCGACGGTGCTGGCGGTGTTGCTGTTGCCGTTGATGGCGTGGTGGGGTGGGGCGGAAGCGCCGCGCATGGTGTTCGCGCTGGGCGCGGCGGCGCTGGTGGTCTTCACCCATCGCGCCAACCTGCAGCGGTTGGCGGCGGGTACCGAGTCGCGGTTTGCCCAGGCGCGGCTGTTCCACCGCCTGCGCCGGGGCGGCTGATGGACGACCGCCTGCTGCTGGAGCAACTCATCGCAGGCCCGGCGACGGGCGACGCGCTCGCGCGGCAGGCTGGCCTCACCCGCGCGGCCGTCTGGAAGCGCATCGAGGCGCTGCGCGACGCCGGCGTGCCGATCGAAGCCAAGCCGGGGCGCGGCTACCTGCTGGCCGCGCCGATGCAACTGTTGGCCGCGGACGCGATCGAGGACCGGCTGTCGGCGGCCACGCGCGCGCGCCTGACAGCGCTGGAGGTGGCGTGGTCGGTGGATTCCACCAACACGCGGCTGCTGGCCCGCGACGTACCGGACGATGGGCTTGCCGTTGCGCTGCTGGCCGAGCGCCAGACCGGCGGGCGCGGGCGGCGCGGGCGCTCGTGGGCGTCGCCCCTGGGCGCGCACGTGTACCTTTCGCTCGCACGGGGCTTTGCCGGCGGTCTGGGGCGGCTGGGCGGCTTGAGCCTGGTGGCCGGCATCGCGGCCGCCGAGGCGCTGCACACGCTGGGCGCCACCGCGGTGCGGTTGAAATGGCCCAATGACCTCGTGGTACCCATCGACGGGGGCCTGCACAAGCTGGGCGGTCTGCTGGTGGAAGGCGCCGGCGAACACGCCGGGCCCGCGCGCGCGGTGGTGGGCCTGGGCATCAACGTACGCATGCCGGAGGCCCATGCCGCGCGGATCGACCAGCCCTGGTGCGATCTGTCCGCACTGACGGACGGCGCGGATCGCAACCATGTCGCGGCGGCGGTGCTGGACCGCCTCGTGCCCGCGTTGGACGAGTTCGACATCCACGGACTTGCGCCCTTCCTGCCCCGCTACGCCGCACTGGATGCGCTGGCCGGGCAGCCCGTGGTGCTGATCGGGGCCGAGGGCCACCGCGAAGCCACGGCGCTGGGCCTGGCCGAAGACGGCGCGTTGCGCGTGCGGTGGCCAGACGGCCGCGAGACGCACGTGCATTCGGGCGAGGTCAGCGTGCGTCGCGGCGCAGCCCCATGAGGACGCGCGCATGAGTGTGTGGCTGTTCGACCTGGGCAACACCCGCCTCAAATGCGCTCCGCTGTTGCCGGATGGCCGCCTCGGGGCGGTGGTTGCCGTGCCGCACGCCGATCCGGCGTTCGAAGCACGCTTGGAGCAGGCCCTGCCACCGCGCTTCGACGTGGCGCACCTTGCCAGCGTGACGCCGCCCGCGTTGACGGTGCGCGTGCTGGAGGTGCTGGGCCGTCGCTGTTCGCGGATCTCGCTTGCACGCACGCAGCGTGCCTTGGCGGGCGTGCGCATCGCCTATCCCGAGCCCCGGCGCCTGGGCGTGGACCGCTTCCTGGGGCTGCTGGCGACGCATGCCGAAGGGCAGGGCGCAGCCCTCTTGGTGGGGGTGGGCACGGCAATCACCGTCGACCTGCTCGATGCGACCGGCCTGCACCACGGCGGCCGCATCGCGCCCTCACCCACGCTGATGCGCGAAGCCTTGCACGCCCGAGCACCGCATCTGCCCCAAGAGGGTGGCCACTACACCGCGTTTGCCCGCGACACCGATGACGCGTTGGCGTCCGGGTGTGAGGGGGCCGCGCTCGCATTGGTGGAGCAGAGCCTGCACGAAGCCGTCGCGCGATTGGGCGCGCCCCCGCGGCTGCTGGTGCACGGTGGCGGCGCCGCCGGCCTGATGCCGCACTGGCCCCGGGCGCAGGCCGTCCCCGACCTGGTGTTGCGCGGGCTGGCGGTCTGGGCCAGGAGCGAGACGCCGGTCGACGCCTGAGGCGCCACCGATGCATACAATCGGCGCATGCTGATCCGCGCCTTCATCGTCCTCCTGCTGATGTTGAACCTGGGTGTCGCGGCGTGGTGGCATTGGTCCCCGCCGGCGCCCACGCAGGCGATCGTGGACGTGCCTGCGAACGTGGCCCGCCTGCAACTGGTGCGCGAGCGTGCCGCAGCCGCGCAGGCGCCGGCCTCGCCGACGGCGCCCGTGCCCAATGCCGTCGCAACCGCTCCTGCACTTGCGCCTGCAGCCGCAGCGACCGATCCCGCGGCAAGCCTCACGCCCCCCGCGCAACCTCCGGTCGATGGCGCGGCCCGCTGCTTCAGTCTCGGGCCGTTCGCCGACGAAGCCGCCCTCGTGGCCGCCCAGTCCACCCTCAAGCCGCTGGCCGAGGCGGTGGCGGTCCGCCGCGTCCCACCGCGCCGGGGCCGGGGCTGGCGTGTGTACGTGCCGCCGTTGGCCACCGCCGAAGACGCTGACGCAGTGGCGGGGCGCATTGCCGCCGCGGGTTACCGCGATTACTTCATCGTGCGCGACGGGCCGGAGGCCCACTCCGTCGCGCTGGGCCGGTTCGCCACCGAACCTGCCGCGCGTCGCCACGCGGAGGCGTTGAACGCCGCGGGCTTCGCCGCCCGCGCCGAGCCGTTGGGCGGGGCGACGGGCACGGCATGGCTGGACGTGCGCGTAGCTGCGGGGTTTGACCTGGCCGGCGCGCGCGCGCAACTGGGCGCCAGCGAGCAGCGCCCCTTGGACTGCGCCGCACTGCGCTGAGGCGTTCGCCCGTGGCTCGGGTAAACTGTACGGCCAGATGCCGGCATAGCTCAGTTGGTAGAGCAACCGCCTTGTAAGCGGTAGGTCGTCCGTTCAAATCGGACTGTCGGCACCATCGAAAGGAAGCCCCCGCAAGGGACCACTGGAGCCGTTCCCGCATGAGCCGCCGTTATCCCCCCGTGTCCCTGATTGGCGCGCCCACCGACATCGGTGCGGGCCACCGCGGCGCGCGGCTCGGGCCGGAAGCGCTGCGCATCGCCGGCTTGGGCGAAGCCCTCGTCGCGCGCGGCGTGGACGTGATGGACCGCGGCAACCTCGACGGCCCGCGCAATCCGTGGCAGAAGCCGGTGGAGGGCTACCGCCACCTGCCGGAAGTGGTGGAGTGGAACCGCCTGGTCATGGAGGCCGTGCTGGCCGAACTGCGCGGCGGACGCATGCCGATCATGCTCGGCGGCGACCACTGCCTGGGCCTGGGCTCAATCACCGCCGTCGCCCGCCACTGCCGCGAGACCGGCAAGCAGCTGCGCGTGCTGTGGCTGGACGCCCACGCCGACTTCAACACCAGCCAGGTCACGCCTTCGGGCAACATCCACGGCATGCCGGTGGCCTGTCTGTGCGGCATGGGCCCGCGCGAGCTCACCCACCTGGGCGGCGACGCGCCGGCCATCACGCCTGACGTGGTGCGCCAGATCGGCATCCGCTCGGTGGACGAGGGCGAGAAGCGCCTGGTCAAGGAATACGGCCTCGACGTCTACGACATGCGCTACATCGACGAAGTCGGCATGAAGCGCGCGATGGAAGAAGCGCTGGAAGGCGTGGACGACAACACGCACCTGCACGTCAGCTTCGACGTCGACTTCCTCGACCCGAGCATCGCGCCGGGCGTGGGCACCACCGTGCCCGGCGGCCCCAACTACCGCGAGGCGCAGCTGGTGATGGAGATGATTGCCGACACCGGGCGCATGGCCTCGCTGGACATCGTCGAGCTCAACCCGATCATCGACAAGCGCAACCGCACCGGCAAGCTGGCGGTGGACCTGGTCGAAAGCCTGTTCGGCAAGTCCACGCTGATGCGTGACTGATCCTTCACCCTGCGTCCCAGAGATCCCCGGAGAGCCCCATGAAGCGTTCCATTCTCCTGCTGCTGCTCGCCCTCGCCGCGACCGCCGGCCTGACCGCCTGCAATACCGTCAAGGGCTTCGGCCAGGACTTGCAGAAGGTGGGCGAGAAGATGGAAGAGAAGGCCGACAAGTAAGGCCTTCCGCCCAGTGCATGTCCCCGAGGGGCCGGAGCGATCCGGCCCCTCGCCGTATGCGATCGGCTGTGGGCCGCGGCACGCCGGCCAGTCCTCGCCGCGGGCCGCGTTGTCGGCATCGGATGCGTGCCGTCGGAAGGACCGGACGGCGAGGGGGCCTTCAGCGTGAACAGGGCCTGATCGCAACGGAGCGCTCCATACACGGGTTTCACAACCCTACGCGTTAGATGCACACACGGGCGGTGTCGCGAGGCGACCTCCCCAGCGCACGGCGCGACCCATCCAATGATCGAAGGAGATGACCCATGAAGCGTATTGTTTCCCTGATGCTGCTGGCCGCGTTCTCGACGGGCGTTCTCACCGCCTGCAACACCATGGAAGGCGTGGGCGAGGACGTGCAGAAGGTTGGCGAGAAGGTGGAAGACAAGGCCGGCGACTGCAAGGACGGCAAGTGCTGAGCCAGCACGGACCAGCGTCAACGCATGGAATGCAGTGGAAGGGCCGGCGCTGACCGGCCCTTCTGTTTTTCAGTGCCTTCGCATGACTGAGCAGCGACGGATCGAAAAAGATTCATCGACGTTGCGACGTGCAGTTGGCCGTTTTCGACAATTGAGTCTTGTGCCCGGTCATGCATCTGAATGCGCTGCCATTCACCTGGCGCGAATGCGTACGTAACGCGACGGTGACCGAATGCGAATGTGTGCATTGCGATCCTGTGCGTGCGGCAACACAGCGCCGCATTCCCCCAGTAAGAAGAGGAATCACGTAATGAACAAGGACATCATCGCCGGCAAGTGGACGCAGCTGAAGGGCAAGGCCCAGGCCAAGTGGGGCGACCTGACCGATGACGTATTCGACGTTCGTGAGGGCAACTCCGAATACCTCGCTGGCAAGTTGCAGGAGCAGTACGGCTGGGATCGCGACCGCGCGCAGCGTGAGGTCCGTGACTTTGAGAAGTCGCTGCACTGATCGCCATCACGGGGCAGGTCGAGGCCGCGCACTGCCGTGACCCGAACGCCCACTGTTGAGGTTTGACACACGGGTCGGCAGCGCCGGCCCGTGTTTGTTGCCGGTGTATGGCGCCGGGCATGCGGCCTGCTGTGCACGGCCCCCTGTCCGTATCCGTTTGCTCAACGGGGAAACGGCGGGTCGGCGACAAAGCCCTCTGGAAACGCACTTGGCGCGCGCGGCGGCCAATGGCCATTCTGGGGCAGGATGCCGCGCGCCACCAGGTTGCGGTGTTCGTCATAGCGCACCTCGTGCACCTGCTGCGGGTGGCGCGAGGCGCGCACGAAATCGGTACGTGATACCGGTGACCATTCGCGTTCGCCATGGCCGGTGCCAATGCCCTGTGCCACGGCTTCGGCGCTGGCGGCATCGGCCTGCGCAGTCGCCGAAGGGACCTGCTTGCGTGCCGCGCCGGCCACCGGCGCGGGCGGGTACACCGGCCGCGGCAGCGGCACCGGCCGCGCTTCGGCAAACACCGCGATGCCAATCACACCGACGTTGTCCGGTCGCCCGGTGCGCGCGGCATAGCTGTCCGGCAGGTCGGTAAAGACGAACTGCGCCACGTCATCCAGCGACTTGCGCCAGCCATTGACCTCGGTGCTCTGCCAGGGCCCGAGCACGTAGCCGGCCTGCGATGGGTGGGCGGTCTGCCCCGTCACTGCGTTGACCCCGTCCACCGACAGCACCACCAGCACGCGTTCCCCGCTGGTGTTGGTCAGGCGCACGCTGTAGCGGTGGCCGGGCGTGCCGGCGATCCAGTCCTGACCGCGGTGGCGGACCGGGGCCAGCCAGTCGCCCTGGTCGCGATCGATGACGCTCAGTTCAACGCGCGGGCGGGCCGCGACAGGCAGGGCGCAGGCCGCGAGCAGGCTGGCGGCCAACAGCAGGGTGGAGCGCAACATGGGGATGTCTCCGCTTGGGGTGCAGGGTTGAACGCATGGGGGCGGCCGGCGGGGTTGGCCCGTGCCGGGTAAAATGCCGGCTCGTTCACCCCACGGTTGCCTTCTCGATGTCCCGTACCCGCGTCCTCACCGGCATCACCACCTCCGGCACCCCGCACCTGGGCAACTACGCCGGTGCGATCCGTCCGGCCGTGGCCGCCAGCCGCGCCGCCGACGTGGAGAGCTTCTACTTCCTCGCCGACTACCACGCGCTGATCAAGGTGCAGGACCCGGCGCGCGTGCAGCGTTCCACCCTTGAGATCGCCGCCACGTGGCTGGCGTGCGGGCTGGAACCGGACAAGGTGTGGTTCTACCGCCAGAGCGACATCCCCGAGACCACCGAACTGATGTGGCTGCTGACCTGCGTGGCCGGCAAGGGCATCCTCAACCGCGCGCATGCCTACAAGGCCGCGGTGGACAAGAACCGCGAAGCGGGCGAGGACGATGACGCGGCGGTGACTGCCGGTCTGTTCATGTACCCGGTGCTGATGGCGGCCGACATCCTGCTGTTCAACGCGAACAAGGTGCCGGTGGGCCGCGACCAGATCCAGCACATCGAGATGGCGCGCGACTTCGGCCAGCGTTTCAACCACCTGTACGGTGACGCGACGGGCCGCGAGTACTTCGTGCTGCCCGAGGCCCACATCGAGGAGCAGGTGGCGACGTTGCCCGGCCTGGACGGGCGCAAGATGAGCAAGAGCTACGACAACACCATCCCGCTGTTCGCCCCGCGCGAGCAGTTGCGCAAACTCATTGCCGGCATCGTCACCGACTCGCGCGCGCCGGGCGAGGCCAAGGAAGCCGACGGCTCGCACGTGTTCCAGCTGTACCAGGCGTTCTCCACCGAGGCCGAGGCCGCGGCGATGCGCCAGGCGTTTGCCGACGGCATCGGCTGGGGCGATGCGAAGCAGGCGCTGTTCGAGCGCATCGATGCCGAGATTGCGCCGCAGCGCGAGAAGTACGAGGCGCTGATGGCGCGCCCGGCCGACATCGAGGGCATCCTGCGCGACGGCGCGCAGCGCCTGCGCGCGCAGTACGCAACGCCGCTGATGGCGGAGCTGCGCGAGGCCGTGGGCCTGCGCAACCTCGCCAGCGTGCCGGTGGCCGCGGCCAAGACGGTCGAGAAAGCCGCATTGCCGGTGATCAAGCAATACCGCGAGGCGGACGGCCAGTTCTACTTCAAACTGGTCGATGGCGAGCGCGTATTGCTGCAGAGCACCGGGTTCGCCTCGCCGCGCGAGGCCGGCGAGCTGATCGGCGCGATGAAGGCCGGCACGCTCGCGGTGCACGCGATCGGCGAGCGCGCGTCGCTGGGCGATGGCGTGGCCGCCGATGAAGCGCAGGCGGCGCTGGATGCCATCGTGCAGGCGGCCAAGGACAAGGAAGCGGCCAAGGCCTGATGTAGCAGGTGGTGCCGCGGCGCTCGGCCGGTGCGCCCCTGCGGCCGGGCCAAGACCAAAGCCGCATCGTGGCTCAACGCCGCGCTGCCTAGACTGCGGGAACGACCAACAAAACGAGGCACGCATGGGCGCGACGCACGGCATCTTCACCATCGACACCGGTTTCCAGCGGCCACGCTTCGACGCCGCGTACCTGGTGGTGGAGCAGGGCCGCGCCGCGTTCATCGACTGCGGCACCAACCACAGCGTGCCGGCGATGCTGGCGGCACTCGCCGAGCAGGGGCTGGGCCCCGAGGCGGTGGACTGGCTGATCCTGACCCACGTGCACCTGGACCATGCCGGTGGCGCGGGCCTGCTGATGCAACACCTGCCCAACGCGTTGCTGGTGGTGCATCCGCGTGGAGCACCGCACATGATCGATCCCTCCCGCTTGGTCGCCGGTGCCACTGCGGTGTACGGCGAGGCGGAGATTGCGCGCAGTTACGGCGTGATCCAGGCGGTGCCCGCCGCGCGCGTGCGCGAGGCGGAGGACGGTGCGGTCATCGAGTTGGCCGGGCGCGCGCTGCGCTGCGTGGACACCCCGGGCCATGCGCGCCACCACTTCTGCGTGTGGGATGAACGCAGCTGCAGCTGGTTCACCGGCGACACGTTTGGCTTGTCCTATCGCGAGCTGGACGTGCAGGGACGCCCCTTCATCATTCCAACCACCTCGCCCGTGCAGTTCGAGCCGGAGCCGTTGAAGGCGTCAATCCGCACGCTGCTGTCCCAGCGACCGGAGGCCATGTATCTCACCCATTACGGTCGCGTCGAAGACGTCACGCGATTGGGCGATGACCTGCTGGAGCAGGTCGATGTGATGGTCGCGCTCGCGCATCGCGCGCATGATGCCGCGGGCGATGACGCCGGCCGCCACGTCAGCCTGGTCGATGCGTTGACCCGGTACTACGTGGCGCGCGCCGTGGCCCACGGGGTCGTCGATGCCGAATCCGTGGTGCCCGACGTGCTGGGCATGGACATCGAACTCAATGCCCAGGGCTTGGGCGTGTGGCTCGCGCGGCAGTCACCGGTGTCCGTCGCGACGACAGGTTGACCGGCGCAGCGTCCGCCGCGCCGCGTGCCATTGGCTTGCGTGGCGCACGGGTGCGTCGGTCAACCGACCCGGTCAGGCGCGAGCACGATGCCGCGAATCGGTGGCACTGACATGCCCCAGTAGCTGTTCCCGGCCCGCGGGTTTACGGCCAGTGGTTTGGCGGTTCGCGCCGCGAGTCTTCCCGCATGGGCACCACGCAGAAGCGCTGGCCCGTCGGCGCTTCCATCACCCACCAACGCTCACGCACGAAGGCGATCTTCTTCGCGCCGAGCGCTTCCAGTCGCGCGGCTTCGGCGTTGACGTCGTCCGCCTCGATGTCCAGATGCACGCGCGAGGGGTGCTCGACCTTCTGCACTTCCACGTGCAGACCGCCGGGGGCGTCGCCGAACTCGGCGTAGCGGCCGAGACCGCCCGAGTCGGGATCCGCCACATGCAGGCCCAGTGCCTGGCTCCAGAACGCGGCCGCGCCATCGAGGTCGTCGGTCTGGCAGTCGATGATGAAGCCGGCGAGGCGGCTGCGGTGGGCCATGGGCTTGTCCTCAGCGTTGCGGGCGCGCCATCGCCTGCGACCCGCGCAGGATCATGCGCACCATCTGGGTGAGCTGGTCGACCAGTTCCGCGTCGCGTTCGCGCGGCAGGTCCATCGCGGTGGTACCGATGGCGAACACCAGCCGGGTGATGGCCTTGGCCACCAGGGCGGGGTCCTGCAGCGGCAGGTCGTCGAGCGCCGCCAGCCGCACCAGGTCCGCCCGCAACTCCTCTTCGAAGAAGTCCAGCTGGCGGTCCACCGCCTGCTTGAACGCATCCGAGCCGACCGTGCCTTCGCGCAACAGGATGTGCAGCAGCTTGTCGTCGGCGCGCACCTGCTCGACGAACGCGCTGACCGAGCCGCGCACCACGCTGCGGCCACTGGTGGCGCGGCGGCGCGCCTTGCCCACGATTTCGCGCAGCGATTGGCCGGCCAGTTCGATCAGGGCGACGGCCAGTTCGTCGACGTCGCGGAAATGGCGGTAGAAGCTGTTGGGCGCGATGCCCGCTTCGCGCGCGACCTCGCGCAGGCTCAACGAGGAGACGCTGCGGTGCGGCCCGATCAGGCGCAGGGCGGCGGCAGTGAGGTCCTCGCGCGAGATGGTGGCCTTGCGCCCGGTATGGAAATCAGTGGCGACGTCGGAAGATGGGATCACGGGGCAGGCCGCTGGGCGTGGACGGCCATCATAGCCAAATGGTTAATATACACGTGTATATACATTTGTGTGTTCGCGTGTATAGTGGCGGGCCATGAGTGCTGTTCGTATCCCCCCCTCACGTCCCCGCGCTGGCCGTCTTCGACGATGGGCCCGCGCGTGGGTCTCGCCGGCCTTCATCGATTTCTGGGCGTCGCACCTAAACCCGGCGTGGTCGCTGGACCGGCCGCTGGCCCGCATCGTCGGCCGCCGCCAGGAGTCGCACGACGCGGTGACCCTGCTGCTGGCGCCCAACCGCCATTGGCGCGGCTTCGCCCCAGGCCAGCACCTGAGTCTGGGCGCCGAGGTCGAAGGCGTGTGCGTCAGCCGCAGCTACAGCCTGTCCGACGTGCCACGCGCCGACGGCCGGCTGTCGGTCACCGTGCGCCACGTCCCCGGCGGCAAGCTCAGCACCCACCTGTGCCACCACGCTCGCGTGGGCGACGTGCTCGAACTGGGCGCTGCGTTTGGCGAGATGACACTGCCGTCCGCACCGGCGACGCCGTTGCTGTTCCTCGCCGCGGGCAGTGGCATCACACCGTTGATGGCGCTGATCCGCGCCCAGGCCGCGCAGGGCATGCCCGCCCCATTGACGCTGGTGTACTCCGCGCGCACCCGTGCGGATCTGTGCTTTGTCGATGAGCTGCGCCGCCTGGCGACCGCCCATGCGGGGTTCACCGTGCACTTCGCACTGACCCGCGAAACCGCGTCCGCGAGCGACGAGTCCAGTGGCCGCATCGACGCGGCGCTGCTGGCCGCGCGCGTGCCCGCGCTGTCGTCGTGCAAGGTGTACGCGTGCGGGCCGGGCGAGTTCGTCGCGCATGCGCGCGCGCTGCTGGCCGCACAGGTCCACGATTTCCAGGCCGAGGCTTTCACCCCGCCGCCGCGCATGGTGGAGGAAGGCGGCCACGTGCAGGTCACGCTGGCCGCCAGCGGTCGCACCCTGGCGGTGCCGCGAGGCACGCCCTTGCTGGTGGCCCTGGAGGCCGAAGGGCTCAAGCCCGCGGCCGGCTGTCGCATGGGCATCTGCAACACGTGCGCCTGCGCCAAGCAGAGCGGCACCAGCCGCGACCTGTACACCGGCGAAGCCACCGCCGAACCCCTGTCCGCGCTGAAGCTCTGCGTCAGCAGTGCCGTCAGCGACCTTGTCATCGACCTTTGAGTTGCAACGCATGAGCCGTCATTCCCGCAGCCGCCCGCTGGGCGCCGCCGAACTGGAGCGCTTCGGCGCGGAACTGGATGCGCTGCGCACGCGCATCATCGCCTCGCTGGGCCAGCGCGATGCGCGCTACATCCGCCGCGTGGTCGCCGGCGTGCGCTACACCGGTCTGGCCGGTCGCGCCCTGCTGTTCCTCGGTGCGCTGGCATTCGCCCTGGATGCCTCCGCGTGGATGTGGGCGGCGTGGATCGGCGGCGTGCTGCTGCTGGCCCTGTCCAAGATCCTGGAGAACATGGAGCTGGGCCACAACGTGATGCACGGCCAGTACGACTGGATGCGCGACCCGCACCTCAACGGCCAGCGCTACGAGTGGGACATCGCCGGCACCAGTGACAACTGGCGCAAGTCGCACAACTTCCGCCACCACACCTACACCAACGTGCGTGGGCTGGACGAGGACATCGGCTACGGCATGCTGCGCATCTTCCCCGAGCAGCGCTGGCGGCCGATGTACTTGTTGCAGCCGCTGGGTGCGCTGGCGCTGGCACTGATGTTCCAGTGGGGCGTGGCGGTGCAGGAACTCAAGCTGGGCCGCTGGATGTTCGGGCGCACCACGACGCGCGCGATGTGGCGCAAGTTCCGTCCGGTGGGCCGCAAGTGGGTCAAGCAGCTGGGCAAGGACTACGTGCTGTTCCCGGCGCTGGCAGGGCCGTTCTTCCTGCCGGTTCTGCTGGGCAACCTGGTGGCCAACGGCCTGCGCAACCTGTGGACGTTCACGGTGATTTTCTGCGGCCACTTCACCACGCACGTGGAGACGTTTCCGCGCGACGTGGTGAAGGACGAATCCCGCGGGCACTGGTACCTGCGCCAGTTGCGTGGGTCGTCCAACCTCAGCGGCGGGCGCTGGCTCCACGTGCTGACCGGCAACCTGAGCCACCAGATCGAGCACCACTTCTTCCCTGACGTGCCGGCCAACCGCTACGGCGAGATGGCGGTGGAAGTGCGCCGCATCTGCGCGCGCTACGGCCAGCACTACAACACGGGTTCGATGTTCCGGCAGTTCAGTCAGGTGGTCTGGCGCATCCTGCGCCACGCGCTGCCGAGCAAGCCGCGGGCGCTGCAGGCGGCGACGGTGGCGGCAGGCTGAGGACGAGTGTGATCTGGCGATGACCCCTGCGGGTCATCGTCTGGATGCCTTACCCGCTCGGATGGTTGGCAACAAGCGCGGGCGCTGGTCACGACACCGGTCGAAACGTTTCTACTTGCCTCAAATGACTACGGGCGGCACCCATTCGGTGCCGCCCGTTTCGTTTTTTCAGATGTGCGCGTCTGTTTCGGCGCAGCGGTTGACACGGTTTACTGAGGCAGCGCCATGTCGTCTAGCAAGGCCTTGAGGAAGCGCGCGGCCTCGCCACCGGTGCAGGCGCGGTGGTCGAAGGTCAGCGAGATCGGCATGCGGCGGTGCACTTCGATGCCACCGATCACCGCGACCACATCGTGGCTGAGCTTGCCTGCGCCAACGATGGCCACGCACGGCGGCACCACCACCGGGGTGGCATAGCGGCCGGCAAACATGCCGAAGTTCGACAGCGAAATGGTATAGCCGCTCAGTTCGCTGGCCGGCAGGCTGCGCGCCTCGACCTGCCCGCGCAGGCGGTTAATGCCTTCGCGGATGCCGCGGGCATCCAGCATGTCGGCATTGCGCAGCGCCGGCACGAACAGGCCGTCGTCGGTGTCCACGGCGACGCCGACGTCGACGTGGGGATGCATGGTGCGGCTGAGGTTGTCACCGTCGAACCAGGCGTTGAGCGCCGGGACGATCTTGCAGGCAACCACAATCGCGCGCACCAGGCGTGCGGTGATGTCCTGCTTGCCCAGCCAGCCGTGCAGGTCGGCGTCGTCGCACAGGGTGGTGGGCACCACCTTGGCGTGGGCGTCGGCCATCACCCGCGCCATGTTGCGGCGGACGCCCTTGAGCTGCTCGGGCTGGCCGTTGGCGGCCACCCCGGGCGGCTGGGTGCGCATCGGCTTGCCGGACTGCGACAGGGGGCTGCGGGCGGCGGCCGTCGGCGCCGCTGCCGTCGGTTGCGACGGGGCGGCATAGGCAGCTGCCGGCGTGGTAGCGCCACCCGTGGGCGCGCGCAGCGCCGTGGCGTCGCCCGCGGCCGCACGCTTCACGTCATCCATGGTCACCACGCCGTCGGCGCCGCTGGCATTGACGCGGGCGATGTCCACGCCCAGCTTGCGCGCCATCGCACGCACCGCCGGCATGGCCTTGACCCCGCCGACAGCGACGGCCTGCTCGGTGCGCACCGCATCGGAGCTCTGCATCGCGCCGACCACCGTGCCAGCGTCCTCGCGCTTGGCGGGCGCGGCTTCGGTGCTGGCCGGGGTGGCCGCCGGCGCCGGTTCGGCCGCCGCGTGGCCACCGCCGTGGTGATGGCCGGTGTCCTGCCCTTCAGCGCGCTGCGGCATCGACGGGTCGATCTCGAACTCCGCCAGCATCGCGCCGGTCACGATCACGTCCCCCTGCTCGCCAGCCAGACGCAGCACCTTGCCGGATACCGGCGACGGCACGTCCACCACGGCCTTCGCGGTTTCCATCGACACCAGGTTGTCATCCAGGCGAACGACATCGCCTACCTTCACGTACCACTCGACGATCGTGGCGTCGGGCAGGCCCTCGCCCAGGTCGGGGAGCAGGAACGTCTTCTTCTCACTCATGCTGGATCCTCGTGGGACGCCGCGGCGTCCGCTGTCAGTTCTGTTTGGCCCACGCGCTGTGGCGGGACGGGCCGGACATGCCCGGTGCGGCTCAGCCGGCGGCCAGGGTGCGCTTGGCTGCGGTCACGATCCGTTCCACGCTCGGCAGGTACTTCATTTCCAGGCGGAACAACGGGATGTGGGTGTCGTAGCCGGTCACGCGTTCCACCGGCGCGACGAGGTCGTACATCGACTCCTCGGCCAGGCGTGCGGCGATCTCGGCGCCGAAACCGGCGGTCTTCGGCGCTTCGTGCACGATCACGCAGCGACCGGTGCGGCTGACCGACTCGGCGATGGTGTCGAAGTCCAGCGGGCGCAGCGTCGCCACGTCGATGACCTCGGCGCTGATGCCTTCGGTCGCCAGCTTGTCAGCAGCCTCCAGGCATTCCTTCACCTGCGCGCCCCACGTCACCAGCGTCACGTCGGTGCCGTCGCGCAGCACGTAGCACACGTCCAGCGGCAGCGCCTCGCCGTCGTCCGGCACGATTTCCTTGTACGCACGGTAGATGCGCTTGGGCTCGAAGTAGATCACCGGGTCTGGGTCGCGGATGGCGGCCAGCAGCAGGCCGTAGGCGCGCTGCGGCGACGACGGCATCACCACGCGCAGCCCCGGCACGTTGGTGAAGATCGCCTCGTTGGCCTCGCTGTGGTGCTCCGGTGCGCGGATACCGCCGCCCCACGGCACGCGCAGCACCATCGGGCAGCTCAGGCGGCCGCGGGTGCGGTAGCGCATGCGCGCGGCGTGGCAGACGATGTGGTCGACCATCGGATACATGAAGCCGTCGAACTGCGCCTCGGCCACCGGAAGCATGCCCTGCGTGGCCAGGCCGACGGTCAGGCCGGCGATGGTGGTTTCGTCCAGCGGCGTGTCGAGTACGCGGCTGCTGCCGAACTGCGCGTGCAGGCCGGCGGTGGCGCGGAACACGCCGCCGTTGACGCCCACGTCCTCGCCCAGCACCAGCACGCGGTCGTCGTTGCGCATCTCGTACGCAAGCGCCTGGGTGACGGCTTCGATCAGGGTGATGGCGGCGGGCGCCGGGGTGTCGGTATCGATCTTGGTCATGGTCTGGGCCTGGTTCACGCGCGTCCCTCCAGGGCGAGCGCCGCGGCGCGCTGCTTGCGCACGTCCTCGGGCATGTCGGCGTACAGGTAGTCGAACATCGCCTCCACCGGCTGCACCGGCGTGTTGAGGTACGCGTTGATCTCCTCGTCCACGCGCTTGCCGCATTCCTCGATCCACGCGGCCTCTTCGGCCTCGCTCCATGCGCCCTTGGCGGTGAGGTAGGTGCGCAGGCGGGTCATCGGGTCGCGGGTCCAGGCCGATTTGACCTCGGCCTCGTCGCGGTAGCGGCGGGCATCATCGGCGGTGGTGTGGTCGTGCAGGCGATAGGTCATGAACTCGATCACGCTGCCGCCTTCGCCGCTGCGCGCGCGTTCGCTGCCGCGGCGCATGCCTTCCAGCACCGCGATCAGGTCGTTGCCGTCCACCTGCAGGCAGTGCAGGCCGCCGGCCAGGCCTTTCTGCGCCAGCGTGGTGGCGCCGGTCTGCGCCGAGCGCGGCACCGAGATGGCCCAGCCGTTGTTGACCACGCACAGCACCAGCGGCAGCGAGTACGCGCCGGCCGAATTGACCGCGGCGTAGAAGTCGGTCTTGGACGAACCGCCGTCACCACACACCGCCACGGCCATGTGCTTCTCGCCGCGCAGCTTGAATTTCAGCGCGGCACCGGCCGAGTACAGCATTTGGGTGGAGATCGGCACGCACCACGGGTAGTCCTGCTTCGGCCCGGAGAAGTCGTTGCCGCGTTCGTCGCCGCCCCAGTACAGCAGCACCTCGCGCGGCTTCACCCCGCGCATGAACTGCGCGCCGTACTCGCGGTAGCTGGGGGCGAAGGTGTCGTCGGGCTGCATCGACGCACCGATGCCGACGTGGGTCGCCTCGTGGCCCAGGCAGGCAGCGTAGGTACCCAGCTTGCCGGTGCGCTGGAGGGCGATGGCCTTGGTGTCGAAGGTGCGCACGAACAGCATCTGCTTGAACAGCGGCAGCAGCGTCTGCGGGTCGGCCAGGTCGGCCGGCGGTTCGGCGACGAGGGTGCCATCGGGCCCCAGGTACTGCAGGTACTCGATCTCGTATCGCGCGGCGATCGTCATCGCGGGGACTTCCTCGGTTGGATCATCGATCCGCCATGATAGGCGGCCGGCCGTAAAGTGCCGTTGCGCGCTGCGGCATGACAAACGGCAAAAGGCACGGCAGGCACCGTGGTTTCCAGGACATTGGCCGTCCGTACGCCGCAGCAGGGAAGGGCGCGCGGGCGGGGTGGCAGGCCCGGGCCACCACGCTGCGTTACTCTGTCGCGCTACCTCGAGGCAATGCAGATGACCGTCGACAAGAACCAACGCGAGCTGGAAACCGGCATTCACACCGACCTCTCCGGGCGGATGACCTACGGCGGCTACCTGCACCTGGAACGCCTGTTGTCGGCGCAGGCACCGCTGTCCAATCCGCCGCACCACGACGAGATGCTCTTCATCATCCAGCACCAGACCTCGGAGCTGTGGATGAAGCTGATGATCCACGAGCTGCACGCGGCCATTGCGCACCTGGGGCGCGACGAGGTGTGGCAGTCCCGCAAGGTACTGGCGCGCTGCAAGCAGGTCATGCGCCAGCTCACCGAGCAATGGTCGGTGCTGGAGACGCTGACCCCGTCGGAATACATGGGCTTCCGCGCCATCCTCGGGCCATCGTCGGGCTTCCAGTCGCTGCAGTACCGCACCATCGAGTTCCTGATGGGCAACAAGAACGCGGACATGCTGAAGGTGTTCGCGCATGACGCCCAGCTGCAGTCAGGGCTTGCGGACGTGCTCAACGCGCCCAGCCTGTACGAACACTTCCTGCACTACCTGGCGCGATTCGGCCACGCCATCCCGGCGCATCACCTGCAGCGGGACTGGAGCCAGCCCCACGTCTCCGACCCCGCGCTGCGCCCGGTGTTCGAGCGGATCTACGAGGACACCGGCACCTTCTGGCGCGAATACTCGCTGTGCGAGGACCTGGTCGATCTGGAGAGCCAGTTCCAGTTGTGGCGCTTCCGCCACATGCGCACCGTGATGCGGATCATCGGCTTCAAGCGTGGCACCGGCGGGTC
Source organism: Lysobacter olei (assembly GCF_054777355.1). Taxonomy (NCBI): domain Bacteria; kingdom Pseudomonadati; phylum Pseudomonadota; class Gammaproteobacteria; order Lysobacterales; family Lysobacteraceae; genus Lysobacter; species Lysobacter olei. Next base: position 109,099 of record NZ_BAAHAT010000010.1, read on the forward strand.
CAGCGGCGTGGGCTTCCTCAAGCAGGCGTTGGAGCTGACGTTCTTCCCCGAGCTGTTCGAGGTGCGGACTTCGATCGGGGCCGGGAACGGGTACGGGGATCCGGCAGTCTGAGGCGCGCGCGGCGCCGTCGCGACCGGGGCTTCTCGCACGACGGGAACCGGGTCGGCGCGCAGGGCAACGCGCGCTACCTGCATATGGTGCGCCGCAACAATGCGTCACCGGGTTTGACGTGGCCGTCCACAGCCGGTAAACCTCCCGGGTCCCGCGCCCGTCGCGCGGGGTGCATCTCTCTTTTATGAACCACACAGGGGACCCCGCATGAGCGGAGCCGCAGTACCTAGTCAGGGCAACGAAGCGCCCATTCCCGAGTTCCAGCAGATCATGGGGCATCCCAAGCCCCTGTGGATGCTGTTCATGTCGGAGTTCTGGGAGCGCTTCGCGTTCTACGGCATCCGCTGGGCACTCGTGCTGTACATCGTCGCGCAGTTCCACGGCGGCGACCCCTCCGGCCAGGCGCCGGCCAACCTGACCTACGGCTCGTACCTGGCGCTGGTGTACGCAGGCGCGATCTTCGGTGGCTACGTGGCCGACCGGGTCATCGGTTACCAGCGTTCGATCCTGCTTGGCGCGGTGTTCATGGCCGCGGGCTTGTTCATGATCTCGCTGCCCAACCAGCAGATCTTCAACCTGGGCCTGGCCACGATTGTCGTGGGCAACGGCCTGTTCAAGCCCAACATCTCCACGATGGTGGGCAAGCTCTACTCGACCGGTGACGAGCGCCGCGACTCGGGCTTCACCATCTTCTACATGGGCATCAACGCCGGCGCGTTCATCGCGCCGATCCTGACCCAGCTGCTGGCGCAGAAGGTGTTCGGCACCGACGCCATGCCGGCGTACAAGATCGTGTTCATCGCCTCGGCGATCGGCATGCTGGTCAGCCTGGTGTGGTTCTGGTTCGGTCGTCGCCAGTTGCAGGGCATCGGCCGTCCGCCGGAGGAAGCCCCGGGCAAGCACCGCGTGGCCTATGTCGCGCTGGGCGCGGTGGCCGCGATCCCGTTGGTGTACACGCTGCTGGCCATGGGTTCGGCCAAGCTGCAGGTGATCCTGACCGCGCTGTTCATCGGCCTAGCGGGCATGCTGCTGGTCGAAGGCTTCCGCAACGGTGCCGTGGCCCGCGACAAGGTCATCGCCATGCTGGTGATCTTCGCCTTCAACATCCTGTTCTGGATGTTCTTCGAGCAGGCCGGTAGCTCGTTCACCTTCCTCGCCGACCAGATCGTCGACCGCAACCTCAACGGCTGGGAATTCCCGACCGCGTGGTTCCAGTCGGTCAATTCGGTGGCGATCATCACCCTGGCCCCGGTCATCGCCTGGATCTGGGTGAAGTTGGGCAAGAGCAATCCGTCGATCCCGCGCAAGTTCGGCCTGGGCCTCATCTTCAACGGCCTGGCGTTCCTGCTGCTGATGTTCGCTCTGTCCAGCCTGCTGGACCCGGCCACCAACAAGATCCCGTTCTGGACCCTGTTCGCGGTGTACTGGATCCAGTCCATCGGTGAGCTGTGCCTGTCGCCGATCGGCCTGTCGATGGTCACCAAGCTGGCCCCGGTGCGCCTGGTCGGCCTGGGCATGGGCGGCTGGTTCCTGTCCACGGGCATCGGCAACAACCTGTCCGGCATCTTCGCCGGCCACGTCAGCGGCGAGGGTGGCATGACCACCGCCTCCGCGCTGGGCGGTTACACCTTCGGCTTCTGGGCCCTCGTGGGCGCAGGCGTGCTGCTGTTCCTGGTCGCGCCGCTGATCCAGCGCCTGATGCACGGCGTGAAGTAAGCACGGTTGCCGCCCGCCGAACGCGGGCGGCCTTCGGCGCCGGTCACCGGCGTCGGAAACGAGAACGGCGGCCTTCGGGTCGCCGTTTTCGTTTGTCCGTCACTCCTGTTTGGTGCGTGGGCACACGACTGGCGTGGGGTGCGGGGGGCATGCTTACCGGCTCCGAGGACAGAGCAGGATTGCGGACGCCTTGTCTGGCGAGTCGTGATCCGCTTGCCGCGCGGTCAACCCTTCAGCGTGTTGGCCGCCTCGACCTTCAACTCCAACTCGTCCAGCCGGTCGAGAACCCGGAAGAGCAGCGCGCGCTCCTCCTCCGTCATGTCCCCGAGCAACTGCCGCTCGAAGGCCAACGCCAGCGGGGCGATTTGATCATAGATGCGCATCCCCTCGGCCGACAGGCGGAGCACCGAGCGGCGGCGGTCGTCGTCGTGCATCTCGCGGGTGAGCCGGCCGGCCTCGATCAGCCGGGCCACCGCGCGACTCACGGCCACCTTGTCCATCGCCGAACGCTGCGCCACCTCGTTGGCCGACAGGTCCGGGTAACGCCCGAGGATGGCCATGACCCGCCACTCGGTGATGGTCAGCTGGAAGTGTTCGGAGTAGATCTCCGCTACCGACGTGCTGATCCGGTTGGACAGCACGGACAGCCGGTACGGCAGGAAGCGGTCCAGGTCGAGCTGGGTATGGGGCGCCATGGGGGTCGGTTGCCTTGATCTTGGTTTCAGATGAAACTATAAAGCCTCATCCCTCACGCCGACCCCTCCGGGCCGGCCGCGACAACGGAAGCATGCCATGAACGCCCAGCCCAACCTCGGAATGCAGGTCACCACCTTCGAGAATCCCCTCGGCATCAACGGCTTCGAATTCGTCGAGTTCGCCGCGCCGGCCGGGCAGGGCGAGTTGCTGCACGACTACTTCCGCCGCATGGGCTTCAGCGCCGTGCTGCGCCACAAGTCGCGCGCCATCACCGTGTACCGCCAGGGTGGCGTGAACTTCCTGGTGAACGAGGAGCCGGACAGCTTCGCCGCCGACTTCGCCGCCAAGCACGGCCCCAGCGCCTGCGGCTTCGCCATCCGCTTCCGCGAGCCGGCGGCCAAGGTGTTCGACACCGTGGTCAGCAACGGTGGCGAGGCGATCGCCGACAAGGCCGACAGCAAGGCGGTGGATGCGCCGGTGGTCAAGGGCATCGGCGACTGCATGCTGTACCTGGTCGACCGTTACGGCGACAACGGCAGCGTGTACGAGGACTACGTGGCGATCGAAGGCGCCGACCAGGACCCGAAGGGCTTCGGGCTGACCTTCATAGACCACCTGACCCACAACCTGTACTTCGGCAACATGCAGAAGTGGTCGGACTACTACGAGCGCCTGTTCAACTTCCGCGAGATCCGCTACTTCGACATCAAGGGTGCGAAGACCGGCCTGGTGTCGAAGGCGATGACTGCGCCCGACGGCATCGTGCGCATCCCGCTCAACGAGTCCAGCGACCCGAAGAGCCAGATCAACGAGTACCTGGACGCGTACAAGGGCGAAGGCATCCAGCACATCGCCTGCTTCACCGACAACATCTATGACACGGTCGAGGCGATGCGCGCGCAGGGCATCGAGTTCCTGGACACGCCGGATACCTACTTCGACGTGGTCGACCAGCGCATCCCGAACCACGGCGAGGACGTGCCGCGCCTGGCGAAGAACAAGATCCTGATCGACGCCGATCCGGAGACCAAGACCCGCAAGCTGCTGCAGATCTTCACCCAGAACGCGATCGGTCCGATCTTCTTCGAGATCATCCAGCGCAAGGGCAACGAGGGCTTCGGCGAAGGCAACTTCCAGGCGCTGTTCGAGTCGATCGAGCGCGACCAGATGAAGCGCGGCGTGATCTGATTCCTGCAACAGGGAAGCGCGGCGCGCGAACCCACCTACAGTGCCGGTCCGGGCAGGGCCGGCACCCACATCGACGGGTAATTGCCATGGCACTGAGCAGCAACGGCTACCAGCCGGGTTTCGGCAACGAGTTCGCGACCGAGGCGGTCGCCGGTACGCTGCCGGTGGGGCGCAATTCGCCGCAGCGCGTGGCGCACGGGCTGTACGCCGAGCAGGTGTCGGGCACCGCGTTCACCGCGCCGCGCCACAGCAACCGCCGCAGCTGGCTGTACCGCATTCGTCCGGCGGCGATGCACGGCGAGTTCAAGCCGTTCGAGCAGCCGCGCTTCCACAACGTGTTCGGCCACGGCCCGGTGACGCCGGACCAGTTGCGCTGGAACCCGCTACCGATGCCGGCGGCGCCGACCGATTTCGTCGACGGACTGTTCACCATGGCCGGCAACGGCGGGCCGGAGGCGCAGTCGGGCGTGGGCATCCACCTGTACGCCGCCAACCGCGACATGCAGGGCCGCTGGTTCTACGACGCCGACGGCGAGTTGCTGATCGTGCCGCAGCAGGGCCGCCTGCACATCGAAACCGAGATGGGCGTGCTGGACGTGGAGCCGCAGGAAATCGCGGTGATTCCGCGTGGCGTGCGCTTCAGCGTGTCGCTGCCCGACGCCGAGGCGCGTGGTTACGTGTGCGAGAACTTCGGCGCGATGCTGAAGCTGCCCGACCTGGGCCCGATCGGCAGCAACGGCTTGGCCAACCCGCGCGACTTCCAGATTCCGAATGCCGCCTTTGAGGACGTGGAAGGCGACTTCGAGCTCATCGCAAAGTTCCAGGGCCACCTGTGGCGCGCCTACATCGGCCATTCGCCGCTGGACGTGGTCGGCTGGCACGGCAACTACGCGCCGTGCAAGTACGACCTGCGCCGCTTCAACACCATCGGCTCGATCAGCTACGACCACCCGGATCCGTCGATCTTCCTCGTGCTGCATTCGCCCAGTGACAGCGAGGGCGTGAGCAACATGGACTTCGTGATCTTCCCACCGCGCATCCTCGCGATGCAGGACACGTTCCGCCCGCCGTGGTTCCACCGCAACATCGCCAGCGAGTTCATGGGCCTGGTGCACGGGGCGTACGACGCCAAGGCCGAAGGCTTCGTGCCGGGCGGCTGCTCGCTGCACAACAGCATGACCGGCCACGGACCGGATGCGGCCACGTTCGAGAAGGCGAGCAGCGCTGACCTCAGTCAGCCGGACTACATCAGCGGGACGATGGCCTTCATGTTCGAGACCCGTGCGGTGATCCGCCCGACAGCACAGGCGATCGAGGCATCGCATCGGCAGCGCGAATACCAAGCGTGCTGGTCGGGTCTGAAGAAGCACTTCCGCGCGCCGGCCTAACCGCGTCACGGGCCTCGGGGTCGGCCTTGGCGCTGGCTTCACCCCGCACTGCGACACTGGGCCACCCCAAGATGGAGTGGCCCATGCGAAGGATCATCCTGCTGTTGCTGGCCGCCACGGCGCTGGTCGCGTGCGCGGACGATCGCGCGACGGGCCGTGCTGGCACCGCTGACGCCCCGGCTGCCGCAAGTGCACCCCAAGAAGCGGCCCGCGAATCGACTGCGCCGCCGACAGGCGCAGCGGTTCCCGCGTCCCGCCCACCCGCGTCCAGTGCCCCAGCAGCGCCCGCCCCGTCGTCGGAGCCGGTCAGCAGTACCCCCACGCCCGACGGCGACCTGCACCTGGCACGCTTCAATGGCTATGGCGACATTCCGTTCGGTGCGCCCGTCGCGGACATGGCGCGGCTGTGGGGCGGCGAGCTCAAGACGCTAGGCAAGGAATTCAACGACCAGTGCTACTTCATGACCCCGACGTGGACGAAGCGGCCGGCGGACTTCAGCTTCATGATCAGCGAGGGGCGCTTCGTGCGGTTCTCCACCGAAAGCGACAACTTCGTGGCTCCGGGCGGGGTCCACGTGGGCCTGACCAAGGCCGAGGTGCTCCGCCTCTATCCCGGCCGCGTCGACGTGCAGCCACACAAGTACAGTGACGGCCAATACCTGCGGGTGAAGGATCCGGCCGGCGGCAAGGGCGTGCTGGTCATGGAAACGGATGGCAAGGGCGACGATGCCCGTGTCACCGAATGGCGCGTCGGCGTGCCGCCCGAAGTGGACTACGTCGAGGGCTGCGCCTGATTGCGGGCGACTTACGCCGCCGAGTAGCTGGTCTCGTCCACGCGCAGGGCGGCCGCCAGCCGTGGCGCAAGGTCTTCGGGCAACACTTCCTCCAGCCGTGCCGCGATGCGCGTGTAATACGACGGTGCGGCGACGGTACGCAGGTGGCGCAGGCTGTCGACCAGGTGGGGGAGGGTTTCCTCGCCGCTGCTGCTGGATTGGATAGCAACCTTGAGGGTGGCAGCCTCGACGCTGCGTTGCAGTTGCAGCATGTCCAGCATGTACATCTTGGCCGCGGCCAACGAGCGCCGCGGTCCCGTGTGCGGCGCAGGCGCAGGCGCAGGCGGAGGCGGAGGCGGCAGGGTCGCGACGCGTTCTGTCGGGGACGGCGGCATCACGGGCGCTTGTGCGGCGGGAGCCGGCGCGGCGACGACCGCCTCGATCGCAGCCTGTGCGCGCTCCTGCACCCGGCTGGCCAGGTCGCGCGATGCGCGCAGCAGCGTGTTCATGCCCTGTCCGGCCGCGGCCGTCATGCGGTCCGTCGTGCGCTCCTCCGCAGCGGCCTGCAGGTAGCCCTCGCGCAGCAACCGGTCAATCGGTGCCAGCGCCGTCGGCCCCAACATCGACACAATGTCGTTGAGACTGCGCTGGCCATTGCTGACGATCAGGATATGGCGTTCCTGTGCGCTCAGCGCAGCATCACGGCTCTGTATCGCAGTGCGCGCTTTTTCGGTCTTCGCCAGCAGCATCGTGCGGTCCTCCCCCTCGGGACGAGGGCACGATAGGGCGGCTGTGTGAATGCGTGATGACATGCGCATTCCGGTCCGTCGCCCAGCGCCGGCGGGCCGGCTGGGAGCGTCCCTACGCAACCTCCACCGAACCCGGCATAGAATCGGCCGTCAGATCAGGGGAGGATGAGCCATGCTCACTGCAGTCGGGATGTTCCTGTTGGGTCTGGTGCTGCTTGCACTGGGCGGTGATTCCATCGTCAAGGGCGCGTCCGGCCTGGCGCAGCGCCTGGGCCTATCGGCCTTCACCACCGGCCTGCTGCTGGTGGCCTTCGCCACCTCGTTGCCGGAGCTGGCCGTCAATGCGCATGCCGTGATCCGTGGCCAGCAATCCCTGGCGCTGGGCAATGCGGTGGGCAGCAACGTCGTCAACTTTGGCCTGACCCTGGGCGCGGCTGCGCTCGCCGCGCCGCTAGTGGTGCGCTGGCGCGCGCTGTCGCCGCTGCTGCTCGTGCTGCTGGTCGGCACGGTGGCGGTCATGGGCCTGGGCCTGGATGGCGTGCTGTCACGCATGGACGGCCTGCTGCTGCTGGCGGCCTTCATCGCGGTGGTGGCCTTCGCGTTGGCGCGTGGCCGCAACGAGGTCCCGGAGCTGCAGGCCGAGATTGAAGCCTTCGCGCGCACCCGGACCGACCTCGCATTGAACCTGGTCCGCTTCGCCATCGCAGCCGCGTTGCTCTACTACGGCTCTCGCCTGGTGGTGACGCACGCACCGGTGCTAGGGGCCGGCCTGGGCATGACCCCGTTGCTGACCGGCCTGTTGCCGGTGGCGATCGGTACGGCGCTGCCGGAAATGGCGGCCGCCCTCGCCGCCGCGCGCCGGGGGCAGGGCGACCTGGTGGCCGGTCACGTCATCGGTTCGAGCCTGTCCAACCTGCTGCTGGTGGTCGGCGGCATGGCGGCGTTCAACCCGCTGCCATTGCCCGCGTCGTTCGTGCGCTTCGAGCTGCCGGCGGCGTTGGTGTTCGCGCTGATGCTGGTGCCGGTTCTGCGTGGCGACCTGCGCGTGAGCAAGCGCGAAGGCGGCGTGTTGTTGGCGGCGCTACTGGCATGGGTGGCGTTCGAGCTGTTGATGATCCAGCGCTGAGCCCGATCAATCCACCGGAACGTGGTCGGTATACTGGCGCGATGACCGAATCGACCGTGCAAGCCACGCCCGTGCCGCTGCGTTCGCGCGCGATGCGGTCCCTGGGCGAGTTCTTCCGGCTGGAAGCCGCCGGCGGCATCATGCTGATCGGCGCGGCGGTGATCGCCTTGATTTTCGCCAATTCGCCGCTGAAGGACGCCTACGACGCCTTCCGTGACATGCCGGTGCAGGTCCGGGTCGGCGCACTGGACATCGCCAAGCCGGCGCTGCTGTGGATCAACGATGGCCTGATGGCCATCTTCTTCCTGCTTGTGGCGCTGGAAATCAAGCGCGAGACGCTCAGCGGCCAGTTGGCCGGGCGCGACCAGCTGGTGCTGCCCTTGGTGTGCGCCAGCGCGGGCGTAGCCGTGCCGGCCCTGTTGTTTACCGCGCTCAACCACGGCGATGCGCAGGCCATGCGCGGTTGGGCGGTGCCCACGGCCACGGACATCGCCTTCGCACTGGGCGCGCTGGCCTTGCTGGGCTCCCGCGTGCCGGTCGGAATGAAGCTGCTGCTGTCCACCATCGCGGTGGTCGATGACCTGATTGCCATCCTCATCATCGCGTTTTTTTACTCGCACGGGCTGTCGCTGACCGCGCTGGCCTGGGCCGGTGCCGCGCTGGCAGGCATGTGGCTGCTCAACCGTCGCGGCGTCACCCGGTTGGCCCCGTACCTGCTGCTGGGCGTGGTGTTGTGGGTGTGCGTGCTCAAGTCCGGCGTGCACGCCACGCTGGCGGGCGTGGCCACCGGCCTGATGATCCCGCACGTCAACAAGCACAACGACATCCCGGACGAAGTCGAGCATTCCCCGCTGGAACACCTGGAGCATGCGCTGCACCCGTGGGTGGCCTACGTCATCCTGCCGGTGTTCGCATTCGCCAACGCCGGCCTTTACCTGGGCGACATCAGCCTGGCCGATGCCAAGGCCGCGCTGCCGCTGGGCGTGGTGCTGGGGCTGGTGCTGGGCAAGCCGATCGGCATCGTGGGCGCCGCAGTGCTGATGCGCGCCATTGGCTGGGCACGGTTTCCGGCGGGCATGGACCTGCGCGCAATGCTGGGCCTGGGCCTGATGTGCGGCATCGGCTTCACCATGAGTCTGTTCATTGCCTCGCTCGCGTACCGCGACCCCCTGCTGTATGAGGAAGCGGTGCTCGGCATCCTGGGTGCGTCGGTGATTGCCGCCGTCCTGGGCATCCTGTGGCTGCGGGCGGTGCTGCCGCCCAAGACGCCGCAGGCCTGACCCGTGCGGCACGCGCTGCTGTTCGGCGGTTCCGGCCAGATCGGCCGACCGCTGCTGGCGGGGCTGTCGCGCGCCGGCTGGCGCGTCACCGCGCTGTCGCGTCACCCGCAAACGGATCGACCCGGGCTGGCGTGGCTGCAGGGCGATTTCGACCGGATGCCCGCGCTGCCGGAGCGCGTGGACACCATCTTCAGTTGCGGGCCGCTGGATGCCTTCGCGCGCTGGTATGCGTTGGCGCCGGTGCAGGCCGAGCGCGTCATCGCCTTTGGTTCGACCAGCGTGGAGACCAAGCAGGGCTCGGCCGATGCGCGCGAGCGCGACGTGGCCCGGCGCCTGCGCGAGGGTGAAGCCAGCGTATTCGACACCGCGCATCAACGCGCCGCCGCGGCCACGCTGCTGCGCCCCACACTGGTCTACGGTGCCGGCCGCGATGCGACGCTGACCCGCATCGCGACGCTGGCCAGACGCTGGGGTCGCTTCCCCTTGCCACGCAACGCCCACGGGCGGCGTCAGCCCGTGCACGTGGACGATCTTGCGCAGGCGGCATTGGATTGCGAAGGCGCCACGGCTGCGCACGGCCGCGCCTATGCGCTGCCCGGCGGCGAGACGCTGGCTTACCGCGAGATGGTCGCCCGGGTGCTGGCCACGCTGCAGCCGCGCCCGCGTCTGGTCGAACTGCCTTCGCCCCTGTTTACCGCGGCGCTGTTCGCCGCCCACCTCACCGGCCGTGGCACCGGCCTGGGAGAAGCCGCGGTGCGCCGCATGCGCAGTGACCTGGTGTTCGACTCGGCGCCGGCAGCACGCGATTTCGGCTATGCGCCGCGCGCCTTCCAGCCCACGGCGGGCATGTTCGAGCCGCGAGTGGGCGTCGAGGGCGCCTGAGCGCGGGCGCATCCGCCCTCCGCAATGCCCTCATATTCGTCCCTTGAGCCGGTGCAAACGTCGGTGTACGTGCTGGCGCCACCGCCAGGACCTCGCCCCGGCCGCGTTGGTGGCTAGCGGGCCTCGCGTGCGCCGGCCAGCCGCGCTTTCGCCAGCGTGCGCAGCGCGATCACGAGCACGCCACCCAACACCATCGCGCCGCCGATGAACAACCGCGGCCCGGGACGATCACCCCAGAAGGCGATGCCGAGCCCCACGGCCAGCACCGGCACCAGCAACAGCCAGGGTGTCACCTGCGCCACGGGGTGCCGCTGCACCAGCACGTAGTACAGGCCGTGGCCCACCAGCGACGACAGGAATGCGGCATACAGCGCCCCGGCCCACGCCACCCAGCTCGCCTCGGGCAGGCGCGCGATGGCGCCCGGTTCCAGCACGACACTCGCCGCCAGCAACGGCAGTACGCTGATCAGCGCGGTCCAGCCCTGCTGACTGTAGACGTCCAGGCCGCGCAGGCCCTTCATCAGCACCGTGCCCAGCGCCAGGAAGAACGCCGAGACCACCATCATCAGCAGCGCCATCGGGTGGTCCAGCACCATCGGGTCCAAGCCCAGCACCAACACCCCGGCGAAGCTGATCCCGATGGCGAGTCCGGTGCGCCACGCGAAGCGCTCGCCCAGCATCAGCCACGCAAGCAGCGCGGTCATCGGCACGTAGCTCTGCAGCACGATGGCCGGTGAGGACAGGTCGCCGGCGAGCTTGAGCGCGGTGAAGCTGGTGGCGAAGTGCAACACCCCGATCAGCAGGCAGACCGCGACCAGGCGCGGCCATTGCCCCTTGGCCGGGCGCTTCAGGAAGAACAGCAGCGGCAGCCCCAGCAAGGCGAACCGCAACGCCGTGAACAGCACGGGCGGAATCTCGCGCAGTGCCAGCGCCGAGGTCAGGAAGTTGCCTGCCCAGGTCACGCAGACCAGCAGGATCAGGACAAGGTCGCGGGGAGGCATCGACGGTCCGTCGGAATCGGCAGGCTATTGTGCGCCCGTGCGGCCCCGCCGACGCATACAACGTCGGGCGACTGTGTGGCCCAGCGGGGCCTCAATACGACCAGCCCAGCCGCAGGTACAGTTTGGCCAGCACCCACGCCGGTCCGATCAGCAGGTAGGTCAGGTCGGTGAGGAAGCTGGGCTTGCGGCCTTCGATCTTGTGACCCACGAACTGGCCGATCCACGCCACCACGAACACGCCGATGGCCAGCCACAGCAGCGTCCGCACGCCGTAGGCGTCGTGCAACCAGCGCGTCAGCAGCCCCATCAGCACGAACACCGCCACCATGCCCAGTCCCAGCCTGCGCGTGTGGCGGTAATAGAACAGCGCCGCCGCCACCATCGCCGCCCCCGCCCAGACGCCAGGCCTGAACCAGGTGCCCGGCGCGGGAATGCACCACAGCAGGGCAATCACGCTCCACAGGATGGCCGGCACGCAGACCACGTGGATCAGCTGGTTGGTCGGATTGCGGTGGTCGCCGGAATAGCTGGCGAACCAGCGGTCGATCGGTCGTTCGCTCGTGCTCATGCCTGTCCCCTGGGCCGGTTCGCGGAGTATCGGGGCGGGCGCGGACAAAGTCATGCGGCGGATGCACGCGCCACGCCAGGGACAGGAGGTGCTACGCGCGGCCGGGGCCCAGTCTTTTTGACTACACCGTGTGCCGGGTCGCGGCCATCCGGCCGCGTCGTCGCCAAACGCAAAAGGCGCCCCTTGCGGAGCGCCTTTGCAGCCATCGCCTGGCCGTGGCGATCAGTCGACGCTGATGCCGGCCAGCTTCTGCAGCGCCTCGGCGTACTTCGCGCGGGTGCGCTCGATCACCTCGGCCGGCAGCGTCGGGCCGGGCGGAGTCTTGTCCCAGTCCAGCGTTTCCAGGTAGTCGCGCACGAACTGCTTGTCATAGCTCGGCGGGCTGGTGCCGACTTCGTACTCGTCGGCCGGCCAGTAGCGTGAGGAGTCCGGCGTGAGCACTTCGTCCATCACGTACAGGCGGCCATCGGCGTCGGTGCCGAACTCGAACTTGGTGTCGGCCAGCAGGATGCCGCGCTCGGCCGCGTAGTCGCGCGCGAACGAGTACAGCCGCAGCGTGGCGTCGCGCACCTGCTCGGCCAAGTCCGGCCCGACCAGCTTCACCGCGGTATCGAAGTCGATGTTCTCGTCGTGGTCGCCCACGGCGGCCTTGGTCGACGGGGTGAAGATCGGGTCGGCCAGCTTCTGCGCCTGGCGCAGGCCGTCGGGCAGGGTGATGCCGCTGATGCGGCCGGTGCGCTGGTAGTCCTTCCAGCCGCTGCCGATGATGTAGCCGCGCGCGATGCACTCCACCGGCACCGGCTTCAGCCGCTTGGTCACCACCGCGCGTTTGGCGTACAGCGCCGGGTCAACGCCGGCCGGCAGCACCGATGCCACGTCGATCCCGGTCAGGTGGTTGGGGATGATGTGCGCGGTCTTGGCGAACCAGAAATTGCTGATCTGGCACAGCATCTCGCCCTTGCCCGGGATCGGGTCGGGCAGCACCACGTCGAACGCACTGAGGCGGTCGGTGGCGACCATCAGCAGGTAGTCGCCCGGCGGCGTACCGGGCGGCAGGCGGTCGGCGGGAATGTCGAAGACGTCGCGGACCTTGCCGCGATGGCGGAGCGGCAAGCCAGGCAGATCGGACTGAAGCAGGGTCGTGGACAACGTGAAGCCCCCAACAAGGTGTGCACGGACCCCCGTCGCGGCACGCCTGGCATCGTCGCCGATCACCGGTGGGGATCCGCCGGGAAGGGCCTCGACCCGCGCGCGGGCGCGACCGGGCCGGCCAGTGTACGACGGTCCGGGTCGCCATTGCAGGTAAAATGCGTGACGGCCCGCCCGGGCCGGCCCGAGGCCCCTCCGCATGACCGCAAGGATCCCCGCATGAAGCGCTGGTACGGCAAGCTGCTCGGTTTCTTCGCTGGCGCCGCCCTGATGCGCGGCAACCCGCCGCTGGGCGCGCTGATCGGCCTGCTGATCGGCCATGCTTTCGACAGCGACTGGTTCAAGCTGCGCCGCGACAACCCCTACGCCGCGCTTGGACTGACCTCCGATGCCAGCGATGCGGAAGTGGACCAGGCCTACCGGCGGCTGATCTCGCAGTACCACCCCGACCGCATGGCCGGCGCCGCGCCCGAGCTGAGGCAGCAGGCCGAGGTGAAGGCGCGCGAGATCAACGCTGCCTATGACCGCATCAAGACGCTGCGCAAGCGCTGAGCGCCGGCGCAGCGGCTCCGTCCCCGGACGCCGATTCCACCCCTGACACGCGACGACGCCTCCTAGCCGCCGTCACCCCGCGACCCCGCCGCGACCAACCCACGAGCCGCCCATGCAACCCACCGTCATCGCCCCGTCCATCCTCTCGGCCAACTTCGCCAAGCTCGGCGAGGAGGTCGACAACGTGCTCAAGGCCGGTGCCGACTGGGTGCACTTCGACGTGATGGACAACCATTACGTGCCGAACCTGACCATCGGCCCGATGGTGTGCGAGGCCCTGCGCAAGCACGGCGTCACCGCGCCGATCGACGTGCACCTGATGGTCGAGCCGGTCGACAGCCTGGTGCCGGAATTCGCCAAGGCCGGCGCGACGATGATCACCTTCCACCCGGAAGCCAGCCGCCACGCCCATCGCACCATCCAGCTGATCAAGTCGCACGGCTGCCAGGCCGGCCTGGTGCTGAACCCGGCGACGCCGCTGGAAGTGCTCGATTGGGCGCTGGGCGAGTTGGACATGGTGCTGCTGATGTCGGTCAATCCCGGCTTCGGCGGGCAGGCCTTCATCCCCACGACCCTGGACAAGCTGCGCCGCGTGCGCGAGATGATCGACCGCGTCGGCCGTCCGATCCGCCTGGAGATCGACGGCGGCGTGAAGGCCGACAACATCGCCGAGATTGCGGCCGCCGGCGCGGACACCTTCGTCGCCGGTTCGGCCATCTTCAATGCCCCCGACTACGCCGACGTGATCAGCCGGATGAAGGCCGCGGTGGCCGGCGCCCGCGCCTGACAGGGCGGCCGGCGCCCGGGCGCCCGAACGGGCGGCGGGTTGCGGGCGTGTGTGCGTGCGCGCTGAACGCCCGCTCGCGGCAACAGAAAAAGGCCGATGCCCTCGCGGGCATCGGCCTTTGTTGTTCTGGAGGCAATCCAGCCCCCGCCCGTCGTCCCTGCTATGGCCTTCCATGCTCAGGGGCAACGGTGACAGGGGGATGACAATCCCGGGCTTTCACGGCGATTTCGCGGGGGCTCGCTAGCCTTCGCGCATGCCGGAAAACCCGCCCACGCCCTCGCTGCACTGGTTGCTCGTCCTCAACGGCAAGTCCGCCGGGGACGAGGCGTTGCGGGCGGCCGTGCAGGCGCTGCGGGCCGATGGCGTGCAGGTCGACGTCCGTGTCACTTGGGAGGCCGGCGATGCGCAGCGCTACGTGGACGAAGGCCTGGGCGCGGGCGTCACCACGGTCATCGCCTGCGGCGGGGACGGCACCCTCAGCGAAGTCGCCGCGGCCCTGGCGCACCACGACGCGGACGCAGCCGGCCTGCCCAGCGTGGGCCTGGTGCCGCTGGGCACGGCCAACGACTTCGCCACCGCGGCAACGCTGCCAATGGAGCCAGCGGCCGCGTTGGCGCTGGTGCGCGAGTCCGTTGCGGTGCCCGTGGACCTGCTGCGCGTCGAGGCCGCGGGCGGCGACGTGCACTGGTGCGCCAACCTCGCCAGCGGCGGTTTTGGCACCGAGGTCACCGTGGAAACCGACGAAGGCCTGAAGAAGATGCTCGGGGGGCTCGCGTACCTGGTCACCGGCGTGGCCAAGCTCGGCCGGATCGAACCGGTGCAGGCCCGGATCGAAGCCGCGGACTTCCACTGGGAAGGCGGCTTCATCGCACTGGGGCTGGGCAACGGGCGGCAGGCCGGCGGCGGCCAGCAGCTCTGCCCGGACGCCCTCATCGACGATGGCTTGCTGGACCTGACCGTGGTGCCCGAACTGTCCGGCGAAGTCGCGGCGACGGTGGGTACGTGGGTGGCCGAGGGCCGGCAGGCGGCGCTGGAGCGCGTGGCCGTCCGCCACCGATGCCGGCAGGTGCGCATCACCGCGCCCGCGCCCCTGGTCCTGAACCTGGACGGTGAGCCGTGCGAGTCCGACGGCTTCGACATCGCCTGCATCGCGTCCCGGCTGCGCATGCACCTGCCGGCCGGCTGCCCGCTCTTGGGGGTGCCGGGCTCGCCGGAGCCGGTTGCCGAACCGGAGGCCCCCAACCCGGACCTGGGCGGAGCGTTGCTGGCATGAGGCCGCCCGTTGCCTCGGCAACCATCGCGGACCCGGTGCCAAACCGCTAAAGTAAACGCATGACATACCGGACGGATCCTCATTCCCTGCTGGCCAACGTGGGTTGGCGATGGTGGCCCCGTGCTGCCGTCGACGTTGCCCCGTTGTCCACTGAGGAACCCCCGCGTCATGTCCCCCGCATCGCTGCAGCCACAGGCCACTGAGAGCCATACCCACGTCCCCGTCGTGCGCGAGGTGCTGTCCGACCTCGATACGCCGCTGTCGGTGTACCTGAAGCTCGCGGACGGCCCCCACACCTACCTGTTCGAGTCGGTCGAGGGCGGCGAGCGCTTCGGCCGTTACTCCATCATCGGCCTGCCCGCCAAGCGCGTGTACGCCTTCGCCGGCCACACCCTGTTCGTGACCGAAGACGGCGAGCTGGTCGAAAGCCGCTCGGTCGACGACCCGTTCGCCGAGGTCGAGCGCCTGCGCGCGGCCTACTCGGTGCCCACGGTGCCGGGGCTGCCGGGATTCACCGGCGGACTGGTCGGCTGGTTCGGCTTCGAGTGCATCCAGTACATCGAGCCGCGCCTGGCGGCGGCGCGCAATGGCGAACCGCTGCCCGACGAACTGGGCACGCCCGACATCCTGCTGATGCAGAGCGAGGAAGTCGCGGTGTTCGACAACCTCAAGGGGCGCCTGTACCTCATCGTTCACGCCGAGGCGAACAACCCGCGCGCGTTGGCCCGGGCCAACCGCCGCCTCGATGAACTGGTGCACCGCCTGCGCCAGGGCGGTCCCGGCTACCCGCAGTCACTCGAAGGGCAGGCGCTGGACGAAGCCGATTTCGTCAGCGGCTTCACCCGCGAAGGCTTCATCGACGCGGTGGAGAAGTCCAAGGAATACATCCGTGCCGGCGACATCTTCCAGGTCGTTTTGAGCCAGCGCCTGAGCGTGCCGTTCAAGGCGCGCCCCGTCGACGTGTACCGCGCGCTCCGCGCGCTCAACCCGTCGCCGTACATGTACTTCCTCGACGTGGGCGACACCCAGGTGGTCGGCTCCTCGCCGGAGATCCTGGTGCGCCTGCAGCACGACGCGCAGGGTCGTGGCGAGGTGACCGTGCGCCCCATCGCCGGCACCCGCCCGCGCGGCGCCACGCCCGAGGAGGACGACGCGCTGGAGGCCGAGTTGCTCGCCGACCCCAAGGAGCGCGCCGAGCACCTGATGCTGATCGACCTCGGCCGCAACGACGTCGGCCGCGTCAGCAAGCCCGGCACCGTGCAGGTGGGCGAGCAGTTCGTGATCGAGCGCTACAGCCACGTCATGCACATCGTCAGCGAAGTCACCGGTGAGTTGCGCGATGGCCTGAGCTACGCCGACGTGCTGCGCGCCACCTTCCCCGCGGGCACCGTCAGCGGCGCCCCGAAGATCCGCGCACTGGAAGTGATCCGCGAGCTGGAACCCACGCGCCGCAACGTCTACGCCGGCAGCATCGGTTACCTGGGCTGGAGCGAGCCGGGGCGCAACGGCGATGCCGACACCGCCATCGCCATCCGCACCGCCGTGATCCAGGACGGCCGGCTGTACGTGCAGGCCGGCGCCGGCATCGTCTACGACTCCGACCCGCAGAAGGAGTGGGAGGAGACCATGAACAAGGGCCGCGCGCTGTTCCGCGCCGTGGCCGAAGCGGCGAAGGGACTGTGAGGCGCGCACCATGCTGTTGATGATCGATAACAGACATTGGTATCCTGATGTTTCCGCAGCCGCCCGGCGACGCACGAAAATTTAGCCAGAATGCTATGTCACCGTCCGTTTTGCTCCATAGGCGTCCGGAGGCAGCCGTCTAAGAAGTGGGTATAGTTGAGGGTATCGATACCCTCTTTTGGTGTGCAAGTGGCAGTGCGATTGACTGACGCCGCGATTCGGAGTGCTAGGCCTAAGCCCAAGCCGTACAAGCTTGCGGACGGCAACGGCCTGTTCCTCATGGTTAGCCCGACCGGGGCAAAGTTGTGGCGCTACCGCTATCGGATCGGTGGCTCGGAAAACCTGTTCGCTATCGGCGCCTACCCGGAAGTCAGCCTTCAACTTGCGCGCGAGCAGCGCGAAGCGGCGCGACGCCTAGTCAAAGAAGGCATTCATCCGGCCAAGCACCGAAAGGCCGCACGGCTCGTGTCCGCCGCCGAGGCGGCCAATACGTTCGAAGCCGTAGCAAAGGAATGGATCGCCCAGAATCGGACTCATTGGTCCGCCTACTACTGTCGTCAAGTGGAGACAGTTCTGACGAACGATGTGTTCCCGCAGGTCGGGGGGCTGCCCATGCGGTCGGTCACCGCTGCCCACCTCCTCGCGATTCTCAAGGCCATCGAAGCTCGTGAGGCGCCTTCTATCGCGTTACTTGCACGTCAATGGGTGTCCGCGATCTTTCGTTATGCTGTTGCAACGCTACGAGCGGACGTCGATCCAGCGGCTGCGCTGCGAGGGGCTGTCCGGAAGCCTAAGACCCGGCACAAGCGACCACTGAGCCGTAATGAGCTCGCGCTGTTTGTGGAACGAGTCAACGCGACGGAAAGCGGCACGCTGGTAAGGACAGCCTTGCAGCTCCTGCTGCTAACGTTTGTCCGTCCTGGCGAGCTTCGGTCCGCACGCTGGAGCGAGTTCGACTTGGACTCAGCCGAATGGAGAATTCCAGCGGAGCGCATGAAGATGAGGGAGGCTCACACGGTTCCTTTGTCCTGGCAGTCCGTCAAGCTTTTGCAGGACCTCCGTCCCTTCTCAGGGTGTCGCGCCCAGTTGTTTCCGAATCTCCGGGATCCGCAGCGAGACATGTCGCCCACAACTCTGAACCGAGCCTTGGAGCGCATGGGCTATAAGGGAGACTTCTCGGCGCATGGCTTCCGCGCGACTGCCTCGACGATTCTTAACGAGCTTGGATACCGGCCAGACGTAATCGAGCGTCAGCTAGCGCATCGAGAGCGCAATCGCGTCCGTGCCAGCTACAACCAAGCCTCGTACATGCCTGAGCGGAAGAAGATGATGCAGGACTGGGCTGATTATCTAGATGCGGCCATAGGCGGCTACAGGGTAACTCCGATCCGCTCTGCCGCTCAGTAGCTCCGCCGAACACCGGGGTGCGCCCATCGGGGTCGCAAACGCATCCCCGGGTCGGCGCCCGGCAGGTGCATGGCCGAGCCCATTCCGCATGGTGCACAGTAGGGAGCACGGTGCGGGCCCTGCTTACTGGAGGGTGTGCTGTCGGCGCGCGGAAGAGCGGTCCTCCGCAGGAGGGCACTTAGTTGGCACCTGTCCACAGGGGTCCAACGAGGGCCAAGAAGGAGTCGATTGGTCTCTTCGGACCGAACTTCTGGTGCGCGGACCCAACTTTCCTGCTCTGTCACAGGCTCGGCGAGTTCCCCGTGGGCCGCAAAAAGGTTTTTTGGGGCAAAAGCATAGTTTGCAGACTTCCCAGCCTTCAAAGTTCGCCTCGCACCATAGGAGGCGCACTTGTGAACACTGTTCCTTCAGAAGTCCTTAGGGCCTGGAGTCCCCGCCAGGTCCAGCAAATTGTCGGCTTCGGTCGATCCACGCTGTACGAAACCCTGCGGCCGGGCTCTCGACGCTACGACCCGACGTTTCCGCGACCCTATAAGGCTGGATCGTCGACGTACTTCCTCTCCGATCAGGTCGAGGCCTGGCTCAAGAGTCGCATTCCGGCTGGGGGAGGTGATCGCTAACGCTTTCAGCGTCGCACCAACTTTTTTCTGCGCGGAGGAGGTAATTGCCTCGAATCGTCGGGGCTTCTCGAGAAAGATGCGCCGGAAAGCTCGCCTACGAGCGGTCAGCGCATTAAGGATCTTTTGTTATTGCTTTTAATGGTTGCTCGTACTGAATCGGGAGAGCCAGTCAGAGCAATTCTTCAAACAGTAGAAGATGTTCAAATTATGCGGAGCGACAACACCAAAGTAAACCGCTCCACGGAGCGAAACATCAACCGTTCCATAGACCAGTCTATCTTGCGGATGGACGGTCTGACGCACATCGGTGCGGAGTACACGTGTCGCACGGACATCCGTGCGATCGATGATCTAGTGTTGGAACTGACCAAAACTCGGGAACAGCTATTCGCTCATGCATCATGGCTCTGTCGGAGGCGTCGGCGAGTGATCATCACTCCTCTCGGGGAGCGATTCCTTCGCGGCATGAATGCAGACTTCCCAATGATCAATACACTGTTTCCAAACAGTCGCCTGAGCCCAAACGCCGAGCCTTTCGAGCGGCATCTCAAGGAGTCAGGTCTGCAAGGTGAGCACTTCGACATCTACTCGGTAGATGCGTTCAACCAGCTTGTGGAGAGTATTCGGCGTGAAGCAAGGAAAAGTCGATATATCAAGGACTTGGCGAACTATCGGAGAGCATCCAAAAAGAACCACGAGAGCTTACGCTCATACCTCTGCCAGTTGAGATGCGCCTATTCCAAGCTGCTCGTGATCCGGCTCGATCTGCATTACGCGCGGCCTTTGACGGCCGTCCCGCAGATGACAGTGACCTGCCCCCGCTGTTAGGGCCACGAGCTACTTCGTAGAGTCCAAGGTTGCGAGCTTATCGCTCGATGGGTGGGTTGCAAGGGTGCCGCTCTCT
>NZ_BAAHAT010000011.1:0-90732 GCF_054777355.1 Lysobacter olei
AGAGAGCGGCACCCTTGCAACCCACCCATCGAGCGATAAGCTCGCAACCTTGGACTCTACGAAGTAGCTCGTGGCCCTAACAGCGGGGGCAGGTCAGTCCCATCTCAACTACTGAGATGGGACGTTCGTAGAGTGCATGGACTAAACCACATCCGAGTTCCTTCATGACGACTAGACCACCCTGCTCGTTCTGCGGTGCCAGCGATACGGAGGTCCATGTTGGATTTCGCGCTCTGATCTGCACTCGGTGCATTGAGCAACTTAGAGTCAAGTTGGCAGAAGTGGCGAATTCTGTGGCCGACACTCCTGTGCACCATTCCGTTGCTGGACAGGAGTGTGTCCTCTGCGAAAGAATACTTTCGTCGGCAAACTTCTCGATGCGTCGCTGGATCTTCGGGATCTGCGATGCATGCGCTTGCAGTGTGGCCAAGGTCACAGTGAGCTATCGTGGCGTGCCTGCGCAGAGCTACGAGTTCTAATCGATGAGCAGCATGAAGCCCAAGCATCCGCTGGCACTTGAATCGGCATGGTCAAACGCGGTGCATTTCATTCCGCTGGTCGGTCCGGAGTATGACGATGGACTTGTTTCCGATGTCCGAGTCCTACTGCTTGGTGAGTCCCACTATGGCGACGATTCCGCCGCGGAAGGCTTCGGCAGGGACTGTACTCAGTATTGGTTCCAGGACTACTTGAACGAGTCCTACGACATTGACGGGGACAGTCAGTTCTTCCGCAAGCTTCCACGGATACTCGCCCGCGACGTCAAGGTGACCCAACTGGGCTCTGCTGCAGCTTGGCGAAGGGCGGCATACGCAAACTTCGTGCAGGCCCTCGTGGGAGAACGCGCGCGTACCCGCCCTAGTCGCCAACAGTGGTTGGACGGTCAGCGGGCGTTGACCGAAATGGCTGAAAAGCTGCAGCCCGACGTTGTCTTAGTGCTTGGAGCGCAACTCTGGAGCCACATTACCGAGGGGTGCAAGTCCGACGAGGCCGCGATTTCGGCTCAGAAGCGTCCTCGTGAGGTCTGGCTGATTCCGAACGGAACGGGGGGCTATGCCCGGGCCAGTTGGATTTACCACCCCTCAACGAACTACGAATCGCTGGAGAGCGCCATCGGTGTGTTGTCCACATTGATCAAGCGCGCCACAGATGAACCTCTGCGCGGCCATAACGCGACGCGAGCTGTAATTCAGGGGTACTGACCGTATGACCGCTGTTGGCCGAAAACGGTCAAAAGAAAGGGCGGCCAATGGCCGCCCTTTTTTTCATTTAACTCACCCTGAAAACTTCAAGCCTGCAACGGATTGATCTTCTCCACATCAATCTTGTACTGCTTGATTGCCCGAGCCACATCCTTCCCCGTCATCTTCCCTTCCGCCGCCAGCGCGGCAATCGCCGCGTGCGCGATGTGGAAGCGATCCACCTCGAAGTGGCGGCGCAGGTTCGCACGCGTGTCACTGCGGCCAAACCCATCCGTGCCCAGCACGCTGTAGCGCATCGGCACGAACTCGCGCACCTGGTCGGCGTACACGCGGATGTAGTCGGTGGCGGCAATCGCCGGGCCCTGGCGGCCTTCCAGCAACTGCGTGATGTACGGCTTGCGCTGCTCGGCCTCTGGGTGCAGGCGGTTCCAGCGGATGGCGTCCACGCCGTCGCGCGCCAGCTCGTTGAAGCTGGGGCACGACCAGATGTCAGCGGTCACGCCAAAGTCCTTGTCCAGCAGTTCGGCCCCGGCCATCACCTCGCGCAGGATGGTGCCGCTGCCCATCAGCTGCACGCGCAGCTCGCCCTTCTTGGGCTTGCCGTTGCCCTGCAGCAGGTACATGCCCTTGATGATTCCCTCGGCGCTGCCCTCGGGCATGTCCGGGTGCGGGTAGTTCTCGTTCATCAGGGTGACGTAGTAGTACTCGTCCTGCTGCTCGGCCAGCATGCGCTGCATGCCGTACTGCATGATCGTCACCACTTCAAAGCTGAAGGTGGGGTCGTAGCTGCGGCAGTTGGGGATCAGCCCCGCCTGCACCATGCTGTGGCCGTCCTCGTGCTGCAAGCCTTCGCCGTTGAGCGTGGTGCGGCCGGCAGTGGCACCCAGCAGGAAGCCGCGCGCGCGCATGTCCGCCGCCTGCCACGCGCTGTCGCCAATGCGCTGGAAGCCGAACATCGAGTAATAGATGTAGAACGGCAGCATCTGCAGGTCGTTGGTGCTGTAGCTGGTCGCGGCGGCCAGCCACGACGAGAACGCACCGGCCTCGGTGATGCCTTCCTCCAGCACCTGCCCCGCGGAGTCCTCGCGGTAGTACATCAGCTGGTCGCGGTCCACCGGCTTGTACTTCTGCCCGTGCGGCGCGTAGATGCCGATCTGGCGGAACAGGCCTTCCATGCCGAAGGTGCGCGCTTCGTCGGCCACGATCGGCACGCAGCGCGGGCCCACCTGCTTGTCGCGCAGGGTCATGTTGAGGAACTGCACGAACGCCATCGTCGTGCTGATCTCGCGCTCGCCGGTGCTCTTGAGCAGGCGGTCGTAGGTCTCCAGCGCCGGCACTTCCAGCGCGGTGCTGGCCTTGCGGCGGCGCTGCGGCAGGAAGCCGCCCAGCGCGCGGCGGCGCTCGGTCAGGTATTCCACTTCCGGCGACTTCTCGCCCGGGTGGAAGAACGGGATGGCGCCGTCGGCCAGCTGCGCGTCCGTCACCGGGATGTTGAAGCGGTCACGGAAGTAGCGGACGTCGTCGTCGCCCATCTTCTTGGTGCCGTGCGTGGGATTCAGCGCCTCGCCGGCCTTGCCCATGCCATAGCCCTTGACCGTCTTGGCCAGGATCACGGTGGGCATGCCCTTGGTCTGCGTGGCCTGGTGGTAGGCCGCGTACACCTTGTGCGGGTCGTGGCCGCCGCGGTTGAGGCGCCACACGTCGTCATCGCTCATGTTGGCCACCAGCGCGGCCGTCTCCGGGTACTTGCCGAAGAAGTTGTCGCGGGTGTACTTGCCGCCAAAAGCCTTGCAGTTCTGGTACTCGCCGTCGACGGTTTCCATCATCAGCTGGCGCAGCTTGCCGGTGGTGTCGCGGGCCAGCAGCGGATCCCAGTAGCTGCCCCAGATGGTCTTGATGACGTTCCAGCCGGCGCCGCGGAACTGGCCTTCCAGCTCCTGGATGATCTTGCCGTTGCCGCGCACCGGGCCGTCCAGGCGCTGCAGGTTGCAGTTGATGACGAAGACCAGGTTGTCCAGGCCTTCGCGGCCGGCCACCGAGATGGCGCCCAGGCTCTCGGGCTCGTCGCACTCGCCGTCCCCCATGAAGCACCACACCTTGCGGTCGCTCTTGGGCATCAGGCCGCGGCCTTCCAGGTACTTCCAGTTGCGCGCCTGATAGATGGCGCTGATCGGGCCCAGGCCCATCGACACGGTGGGCACCTGCCAGAAGTCCGGCATCAGCCACGGGTGCGGGTACGACGACACGCCGCGTCCGTCCACTTCCATGCGGAAGGCATCCAGCTGCGACTCGTTGATGCGGCCTTCCAGGAAGGCACGGGCGTAGATGCCCGGCGAGCTGTGGCCCTGCACGCACACCAGGTCGCCCGGATGGTCGCCCTCGGGGCCGCGCCAGAAGTGGTTGAAGCCCACGTCGTACAACGTGGCCGCCGAGGCGAAGCTGGCGATGTGGCCGCCCAGGTCACCGGGCTTGCGGTTGGCACGCACCACCATGGCCATCGCGTTCCAGCGGATGATCGAGCGGATGCGCTGCTCCATCGCGTGGTCGCCGGGGCTCTTGGCCTCCATGTGCGGCGGGATGGTGTTGATGTACTCGGTGGTCGGCGCGAACGGCAGGTGGGCGCCGGCGCGGCGAGTGACTTCGACCACGCTTTCCAGCAGCTGGTGGGCGCGATCGGCGCCATCACGGGCAATGACGGCCTGGACGGACTCCACCCATTCCTGGGTTTCGGTCGGGTCGAGGTCGCGGGCGAGGTCGGTGTGGGGGGTCTGGCTCATGTCCGCTCCGTACGGGCGGCCCCTGCCGGCCCGCTTGATCAGGTAATTAGAGTCCGGATTCTAGCCCACCCCCGTGGCGCAGGCTTGACCGACATCAGTCGCAGGGCGGGCCTGGGCCGTACGAATACGTATGCATCCGTGGGGGCGGACAGCCCCGTGTGGACGGCGTTGACACGACATGGGCGCCGACCCGGGTATGCTCGCGCGCTAGCCCGTCCCCGGAAGCCCCATGCCCGAATCGCAACGTCTGGATGTCGCGCCAATCTGGCCGTTGCCCGTGCTCCTGGCGACTGTGCTTTTGATCGTCATTGGGCCGTACCTGCTGCTGCGGGCCGCGGAGCAGGAAGTGGCGGCGCGCTCGGCGGCCGTCAGCCATACCGCGGTGGTGGGCGCCGAGGTGCAGGCGCTGATGTACCACCTGCGCAACCGGGAATCGGCCGCCACCGCGTATGGCGCCGGCTATGACACCCCGCTGGTGCGCGCCCGCCTGTCCGAGAGCAAGCAGGAGTTGCCGCGCGGGCTGGAGAAGGTCGCCAAACTGACCCGCGACAACCCCGACCAGCAACGCCGCATTGGCCAGCTGATGGCCGCGGCGGCCCTGCGCGAGGAGCTGGTCGGCCGGATCATTGCCGTGCCCCCCGGCAAGGCCAGCCCGCTGGATCTGCGGGCGCTGGCGTCCCGGCATCCCATCCGGGAACTGGGCAAGGCCATCATCGATACCGAGGAGACGCTGCTGGAGCAGCGGATGCTGGCGGCGGAACGCGAGCGCGACCGCGCCCGCGCGCTGGCCTTCGGCGCGGTCATCGCGCAGCTGCTGATGCTGGGCCTGGTGGTGTACTTCTCGCGGCGCCAGCTGGCCAAGCGCCTGGAGGCCGAACTGGAGTCGCGCAAGGCGCACGCCCGCGCCCAGGCGGTGCTGCAGACCGTGCGCGAGCCGATCGTGCTGGTGGACGGCAACCTCAACGTGGTCATGCACAACGCGGCCTTCGCCGAGTTGTACGGGGTAAAGGACATGGTCACGCAGGGCCAACCCCTGGTCGAACTGGGGGGCGGCGCGTGGAAGCACCCGGGCACGTTGCAGCGCCTGGGTGACGTACTGGCCCGCGGCCGCGAACTGTGGGACTACGAGCAGGTGCAGACCACGGCCGATGGCGTGGAGCGCACCATGCTGATCAACGCCCGCAAGATGTTCCTGCCCGACAGCGACGACCAGGTGGCGCTGATCATCGCCAGCGACATCACCGCGCAGAAGGTGGCCGAAGTCCACGTGCGCGAGCTCAACCGCCAGCTGGAAGGCAAGATCGAGCAGGTCTCTGACGTGAACCGCGAGCTGGAGGCGTTCAGTTACTCCGTTTCGCACGACCTGCGTGCACCGCTGCGCCACATCAGCGGCTTCGCCGACAAGCTGGAGCGCCACCTGGGCGACCGCAACGACGAGAAGTCGCGGCACTACCTGGGCATCATCTCCAGTTCGGCCAAGCGCATGTCGCAGCTGATCGACGACCTGCTGGTGTACTCGCGCCTGGGCCGCAGCGCGCTGCGCCTGCAGCCGGTGGACTTGCAGTCCATGGTCGACGAAGTGCGCGCCATGCTGGACGCCAACGTGCAGCAGGACGCACCGGAGCACCGCGTGGAGTGGCACATGGCGCCGCTGCCCATCGTGGTGGGCGACGACAACATGCTGCGCCAGGTGTGGCTCAACCTGCTGGGCAACGCGGTGAAGTACAGCATGCACGCCGAGCCGGCGCGCATCGAGGTGCATTACGCGCGCCAGGACGACGGCACGCACCGCTTCGAAGTACGCGACAATGGCGTGGGCTTTGACATGACCTACGCCGGCAAGCTGTTCGGCGTGTTCCAGCGCCTGCATTCGGATGCCGAATTCCAGGGCACCGGCATTGGCCTGGCCAGCGTCCGTCGCGTCCTGTCGCGTCACGGCGGCCGCATCTGGGCCGAATCCACGCCGGGCCAGGGTTCAGCTTTCTTCTTTACACTTCCGCCCAGTAACGACACCACCCTCATCACGGAGCCGCGCACATGACTTTCATCCGATCCATCCTGCTGGCCGAAGACAGCCCGGCCGACGCGGAGATGGCGATCGACGCGCTCCGCGACGCGAACCTCGCCAATCCCATCGTGCACGTGCAGGACGGCGCGGACACGCTGGACTACCTGTTTGCGCGCGGCAAGTATGCCGGCCGCAACGGCGGCGACCCGGCGGTACTGCTGCTGGACATCAAGATGCCCAAGGTGGACGGCCTGGAGGTGCTGCAGCAGCTGCGCGCCGACGAGCGGCTGCGCCGCCTGCCGGTGGTGATGCTCACCTCCTCGCGTGAGGAAAGCGACCTGGCCCGCAGCTGGGACCTGGGCGTGAATGCCTACGTGGTGAAGCCGGTGGATTCGGACCAGTTCTTCAACGCCGTGAAGACGCTGGGCCGCTTCTGGGCCGTGCTCAACGAAGTGCCCGACCCGGAATAAGCATGAGTGCTGTTCCGGCGCCGCTGCGCGTGCTGGTAGTCGACGACTCGGCCGACGATGCCGAGTTGTTGCGCTTTGCGCTGGAAGACGGCGGCATGGTGGTGGAGTGCCTGCGCGTCTACACCGAGGCGGGCCTGCAAGAGGCGCTGGCCGGCTTTGCCGCCGGCGTCGTGCTGTCGGACCTGAACATCCCGGGTTTCTCCGGCGAGCGCGCACTGGAGATGGTGCGTGCCGCCGCGCCCCAGCTGCCCTTCGTCTTCGTCACCGGCTGGCTGGGTGAGCAGGCGTTGGGCGATGCGGATGCGCTGGTGCTCAAGGACCAGCTGGACACGCTGCCCGCACTGATCGGCCGCCTGTTGGCCTGACCCGACCTTGGGCCCGTGATGGAACGGGCGCGGGCGGCACGGGCCCGCGACGCGCGGGCCCGCACGCGGGCCGTCAGTCGGTCGGTTGCGGGTGGAACGGCGGGCGCCGGTCCGGCACCTCGCGCTGTTTGCGGATCTGCGCATCCACCGCCGCGATCGCGGTCATGTTGACCACGCGCCGCGCCGACGAGGCCGGGGTGAGGATGTGCGCCGGCTTGTCCAAGCCCATCAGGATTGGGCCGATGGCCACGCCATCGGTCATCACCCGGGTCATGTTGTAGGTGATATTGGCCGCGTCCAGGTTGGGCATCACGAACAAGTTGGGACGGCCCTTGAGCGTGGTGTTGGGGAACACGCGGTGGCGCAGCTCGTCGTCCCACGCGGTGTCGGCCATCATCTCGCCGTCGATCTCCAGCTTGGGCACGCGCGCCTTGATCAGCTGGTAGGCCTTGCGCATCTTCGCCGCCGATGGGTTGTCGTGGCTGCCGAAGTTGCTGTGCGACAGCAGCGCCACCTTCGGCTCGATGCCGAACAGCTTCAGGCGGTACGACGCCTGCAGCGTGGCCTCGGCGATCTGCTCGGCGCTGGGGTCCACCTGCACGTGGGTGTCGAGGAAGAACCACACGCCCTTATCGTTGATCACGCCGGTCATCGCCGCCGTGCCCTGCACGCCACGGTCGAAGTCGAACACGCTGCGCAGGTAACCCAGCTTCTTGTGGAAGCGCCCGACCAGGCCGCAGATCATCGCGTCGGCTTCGCCGCGTTCAACCATCAACGCGGCGATCAGCGTCGGCCGCGAGCGCAGCAGGTTCTTGGCCGCCGCCGGCGTCACGCCACGGCGTTCGGTCAGTGCGTGGTACGACTGCCAGTAGTCGTTGAAGCGCGGGTCGTCGTTGATGTTGGTCAGCTCGACGTCCACGCCGGGGCGCATGCGCAGGCCCAGGCGCTGGATGCGGCTCTCGATCACGTCGGGGCGGCCGATCAGGATCGGGTGGGCCAGGCCCTCGTCGATCACCGTCTGCACCGCGCGCAGCACCGTCTCTTCCTCGCCCTCGGCGTAGACCACGCGCTGCTTGTCGCTGCGCGCGCGGTCGTACACCGGCTTCATGATCAGGCCGGTGCGATGGATGAACTGGCCCAGCTTTTCCTCGTAGGCGCGCATGTCGGTGATGGGGCGGGTGGCGATGCCCGACTCCATCGCGGCCTTCGCCACGGCGGGGGCCAGCATCACCAGCAGGCGCGGGTCAAACGGGCGCGGGATCAGGTAGTCTGGACCAAACGTGGGCATTTCACCGCCATAGGCACTGCCCAGGTCGGAGGCCTCCATCCGCGCGATGCCGGCGATGGCGCGCACGCATGCCAGCTTCATGGCCTCGTTGATGGTGGTCGCGCCCACGTCCAGTGCGCCGCGGAAGATGTACGGGAAGCAGACCGCGTTGTTGACCTGGTTCGGGTAGTCGGAGCGGCCGGTGGCGATCACCGCGTCCGGACGCACGCGCTTGGCGTCCTCCGGCAGGATCTCCGGGTGCGGGTTGGCCAGCGCCAGGATGACCGGCTTGTCGGCCATCGTCGCGACCATCTCCGGCTTGAGAATGCCGCCGGCCGAGAGGCCGAGGAACACGTCGGCGCCGTCGACAATCTCGGCCAGGCTGCGGGCGGCGGTGTCGCGGGCGTAGCGCGCCTTGTCCGGGTCCAGGCCTTCGCGGCCGGTGTAGATCACGCCGTCGCGGTCGAACGCGGTGATGTTTTCCTTGCGCACGCCCAGCGCGACCAGCATGTCCAGGCAGGCGATGCCGGCCGCGCCGGCGCCGGTGGTGGCGACCTTGACGCTGCCGATGTCCTTGCCCACCACTTCCAGCGCGTTGAGCACCGCGGCGCCAACAATAATGGCGGTGCCATGCTGGTCGTCGTGGAACACCGGGATCTTCATCCGCTCGCGCAGCTTGCGCTCCACGATGAAGCACTCGGGGGCCTTGATGTCCTCGAGGTTGATGCCGCCGAAGGTCGGCTCCAGCGAGGCGATGATGTCGACCAGCTTGTCGGGGTCGCGTTCGTCCACTTCGATGTCGAACACGTCGATGCCGGCGAACTTCTGGAACAGCACGCCCTTGCCTTCCATGACCGGCTTGCCGGCCAGCGGGCCGATGTCGCCCAGGCCCAGCACAGCGGTGCCGTTGCTGATCACCGCCACCAGGTTGCCGCGCGCGGTGTAGTCGCTGGCGGTGGTGGGGTCTTCGACGATCGCCTCGCAGGCATAGGCCACGCCCGGCGAATAGGCGAGCGCGAGGTCGCGCTGGGTCACCATCGGCTTGGTGGCGGTGACCTTGATCTTGCCGGGAGGAGACAGGCGGTGGTAGTCGAGGGCCGCCTGCTTGAGGTCGTCGTGGTTGGACATGGTTCCTGCGTGGTGCGGGTGGACGCTCGATTCTAGCTCCACCGGGTGGCCCCTACCCGACACGAACCCACAATACGGCCATGGATCGTGGAAAGCCGCCGCTTCGGGCACGCATGCTGGAAGCGGCCCGGGGGCCGGCACGCCACGCGCCGGCCCCGCGTCGTGGCCTCACTCGCCGCGGCGATGACGCGTGAGGGTGCCATCCGACCACCGCGACTCCAGCGCGACCACCTTGCCGGTGGCATCGCGCTCGAACACCAGGTGCTGGCTCGGGTTTTCCACCATCGCGAACCGGTCCCCGCCCAGCGGCAGCAGTGCGCGCAGCGGCCGTCGGCCCTGCGCCAACACCAGGCGCCCGGCCGCTTCGGCGATGGCCAGCGCCCCATAGCCGCCAACATAGTCGCCAGCTCGGACGGGCGAAGGCGCGGTTTCCGCCTGCAGCGCTTCGAGTGCCCAGCGCGTGTCGGTGGCCGCGTCCGGCGCCAGACCTTTGGCCAGCACCGCTTCCAGCGCCAGGCGCCGGGCGGTGGCCAGCGCCTCGGCCGGCGTCGCGGCGACGTCCGGGGTCACGCCGCGCCGTTCCCAGTTGGCCTTGGTGATCGGGTTGATCGGGGTGGCGAAGGAGACGAACACGCTGAAGCCGTGGCCGGCGTCGACTTCGGCGCCGGGATTGGCCGCGCCGCTGGTCGTCTCGCCGACCACGGTGGCGCGGCCGGCGCTCTGCAGTGTGTAGGCGAAGGCCTCGGCTGCCGAAGCCGTGCGTCCGCTGGTCAGCACGAACACCGGCGCGCCCAGGCGCGGTTGCGGGTGCCAGTCCAGCGGTGCCTCGCTCATGGTGCGGTCGCGTCCGCGGAAGGTGTTGAAGATGTCCGCGCCCGGCTTGACGAAGGCACTGCTGAGGTAGCCGACCATCTGCGGCGCGCCGCCGCCGTTGTCGCGCAGGTCGATGATCAGCGCGTCGGTCCCGGACAGCAGCTGCAGCGCCGCGTCGATCGCCTTGCGCGCCGGCTGGTCCGGCGCCCCGAACTCGAAGCCGGCAAAGCCGCGCAGGTCGAGGTAGCCGAGGTTGCCCGGCAACACCTCGACCCGACGCACGCCATGGTTGTCGCGCGGTGCCGCCTGCGGCGCCGCGCCCGGCGCTGGTGGCACGTCTGCCGTCGTCGGCTGTGCCGACTGCGTCGCCTCCCAGCGCACACGGAAATGCCGATCAAACGGCTCCAGCCGGGTGCTGAGCGCCGAGGCCAACTCGTGCGCATTGCGCAGCTTGTCGAACTCGCCGCGCGCTGCCGCGGCACGCAGGCCGGCGGCGATGCTGCGACCTCGCGCCTCGTCGAAATAGTGCTGCTCGATCGAACGGGCGACGCCGTCGACCTGCATGCGCGGCGACTCGCGCGCCTGACTGGTCGGAAGCAACGACAACAGGGCCAGGGCCAGTCCGGCGAAGGCGGGGGCGTGGGTGCGGCGCATGCGGCTTTCCTTGAGCAGTGGTGTGCTGGGAGGAGATACGCGGTGGGGTCTAGCCGTTGCAGCGGGGATGCAAGGTAATCGCGCCCACGAGCGCGACGCTGCGTTCACGCGTCCTGGAAGCCCGCGCCGTCCGGAATCCGGTCGAGCCGGATCTTGTTGGCGAACAGCGAGAACGCGAGCATCCCCGCCAGGCCATTGGCGCGGGCGACCCACTGCGGCAGCCAGTGCGGCGGTTGCAGGATGCCGGTGTCAAACAACGGCTCGAAACGTTGCACGTCGGCCAGGGTCATCTTGCCGGCGAACAGCCAGCGGCACAGGTGCAGCTTCTGCTGGCGCAGCGCCCAGCGGAAAAAGGTGTGCACGTCCACCAGCCCGCGCAGGTACACGGTGTCCTTGGTGAAGGCGTGGCCACCGGTCGTGGGCACGCCGCGGAACACGCGCTGCGCCGAGGCGAAGCTGTCCTCCGCCGATTGCCCGGCGGCGAGGAAATAGTGGAACACCTGGATGAAGTCGGCGCCGTCCAGCGCCATCGCCACCGCTTCGATGCGCAGGCTGATGCGCTTCATGCGGCCGATGTCGATGTTGCCGGTGATCTGCTCGGCGAACGTCGCCAGCCCCTCCTGCGTGGCGGTGATGCGCGGCGAGGACAGCGACAGGCTGGGCAGCACGGTCTGGTGGCGGCCGTTGAGCGCGGTCAACGAGTGCACGAACGCCTCGTGCTGCAGCAACTGCTGGCGATCGTAGTCGCGGAACGCGGCGCCGTGGCGCAGGCGGATGCGAGTGGCGCCGGCAGCAGCCTTGGCGATCAGGTCCGGGTCCAGCACCACGTCAATCATGCGGCCGTCGAAGAAGTCGTCCAGGTCGCGCTGCAATTGCAGTTGCAGCGCGGTGGCGGAGATCTCGACATGCTCGCTCGGGGCCATCAACTCACGGTCGAGTTCGTTGGCGATTTCGATGAAGTGGTGGGCCGCTTCGCGCGTGGTGGGGCCGTTGCCCGGCAAGGCCTCGGCCGGGCCGCCGTACAGTTCCAGCGAGTGGCCGGTGACTTCGTCGGTGCCCAGTGCTTCCATCATCGCCGCGGCGGTGCACCAGCTGCGCGCCGACTCGGCCAGGTACTGGCCCAGCGGATGGCTCTCGTCGGCCTCCTCGGCGATCCGGTCCAGCTCGTGGCGAGTCTCGGTGAAGTCGCGGTGTGCGTACTCGATGTGCGGCAGGTAATGCTGGCCGCGGGCGTGGGCTTCGAGAAAACGCATCTCCTCGCCGGCCGGCCAGCTGGCCATCGCCAGGATGCGGATGCCCTTGGCGGCCTTGACCAGCCGCGCGTCGAGGGCGGCGTGGTGGTGGACTTCGGGCGGAAAGTGGGCGGTATCCACCGGTCCGTTGTCGGCCTTTGCCGCGAGGGCGTCAAGCCCAAGGGCGCTCCCGGACCAGCCACTGGTCGCAGCGCGGACGGGTGGGCTCACGGGCGCAGTGCGGTGCGGATGCGGGCCGAATGCAGGAATGCGCGCTCAGTGGCGCCCGTATTTGTGGTCCAGCCGCTTGTTGAGCGCTTTGCCCAGCACCTTTTCCTCGGCCTTCTGCGCGCGGCGGTTGGCGAGCCGGTTGGCCGCGCCCGCGACTTCGCCACTGAGCTTGAGGTAGTTGGCGAAGCGCTGGGCGTCGAGCGTGCCCGCCGCCATGGCCGCCTGCACCGCGCAGCCCGGCTCCTTGCCGTGGCGGCAGTCGCGGAACTTGCACGCCGCCGCGAGCGCCTCGACGTCGGCGAAGTTCTCCGCCACGTCTTCTTCGCCGGTGGGCTTCAGCTCGCGCATGCCCGGGGTGTCGATCAGGCAGGCGCCCGAAGGCAGCGGCAGTAGCGCGCGGTAGGTGGTGGTGTGGCGGCCGCGCGAGTCGTGCGCACGCACCGCGCCGGTCTTCATCCGTTCCTCGCCCAGCAGGGTGTTGGTCACGGTGGATTTGCCGGCGCCCGAGGAGCCGACCAGCACCACCGTGCGCCCGGGGTGCAGCCACGGGGCGAGCTGGGCCACGCTGGCGGGGTCCTTGGCGTTGACCGTGCACACGGCCACGCCCTGCTCGGCCAGCATGGCGCGGGTGGCATCGGCCTCGGGCGCGGTGGTGGGGTCGGCCGCGGCCAGGTCGGCCTTGGTCAGTACCACCACCGGCTCGGCACCGCCGCGCACCAGCAGCAGGTAGCGCTCGATGCGGCGCGGGTTGAAGTCCAGGTCCAGGCCGCAGACCACGAACACGGTGTCCACGTTGGCGGCGATCAGCTGCTGGCGGTAGTGCTCGCCGGCGGCGCCGCGCTTGATGCTGGTGCGGCGCGGCAGCAGCGCCACGATCTGCGGCTTGTGGTTGGCGAGGTCCTCGATCAGCACCCAGTCGCCCACGCCGGCGCGCTGCTCGGGCGGGAAGCGCGGGCGCTGCCATTCCGGCAGGGACTCGACGCCGAAGGTGCGCACCGGGCCGTCGGCGACCACGTAGCCGCTGCGGTGCTGCTCCACCACCCGGACGGGGCGGGCCTGGGGATGGGCGGCCAAGGCATCGCGCCACGCCACGGGCTCCGGCAGGCCGTCGGCGGCCACGGGCCAGCCGATCGCCTGCAGGGCGGTGATGTCAGGGTTCAAACGGTGCGGGCGCGGGTGGGCATGGCGCGATTCTAGACCAGCCGCGGAGCGATCGCTGGGGGCCCCGACGGCTGCAACCACCCAAAACCGTCGTGACAAACGCCATGTTCACGGCAAAATCTGCCGCGAAGGCACACTTTTTCGGAAAAATTTCCGCTAATCTGGCCTTCCCCCCTCACGATCCCGCCCCGCAATGTCCCCCGCCAGCCTGAAGACCCGCGACCGCCTTTCCGAAGTCCGCTACGAAATCCGCGGAGAGCTGGCCCGGCGAGCCCGCGAGCTGGAGGCCCAGGGACGCAAGCAGATCAAGCTCAACATCGGCAACCCGGGCGCGTTCGGGTTCCGTGCGCCGGAACACCTGCAGCGCGCCATCGCCGACCAGATCGCGCACACCGACCCGTACACCCACCAGCAGGGCCTGCCCGCGGCGCGCGAGGCCGTGGCCCGCTTCTACAAGGAGCGCGGCACGCCCAACGCCTCGCCCGAGCGCGTGTTCATCGGCAACGGCGTCAGCGAGCTGATCGACCTGTCGCTGCGCGCGCTGCTCAACCCGGGCGACGAAGTGCTGCTGCCCTCGCCCGACTACCCGCTGTGGAGCGCAGCGACCATCCTCAACGACGGCCGCCCGGTGTACTACAGCTGCCTGCCGGAAAACGGCTTCCTGCCGGACCCGGAGGAGATCGAATCGCTGGTGTCCTCGCGCACCCGCGCGATCGTGCTGATCAACCCCAACAACCCCACCGGCGCGGTGTACCCGCGCGAGCTGCTGCAGCAGATTGTCGCCATCGCGGCCAAGCATGGCCTGCTGATCATGGCCGACGAGATCTACGACTCCATCACCTACGACGGGGCGCAGTTCGAACCGATCGCGCCGCTGGCGGGCGAGACGCCGTGCCTGTCGTTCGGTGGGCTGTCGAAGGTGCACCGCGCCTGCGGTTGGCGCGTGGGCTGGGCGGTGCTGTCCGGCGACCCGCTGGCCAGCGGCGACTACCACCACGCCATGGACCTGCTGGGCGCGCTGCGCCTGTGCGCCAACGTGCCGGGCCAGTTCGCCATCGACGCGGCACTGCATGGCGAGGACACCATCACCCCGCTGTGCCAGCCGGGCGGGCGCCTGTATGAGGCACGCCGCGCGGTGGTCGAGGCGGTGGCGGCCAGCAAGCACCTGTCGCTGGTCCGGCCGGCCGGCGCGCTGTACGCCTTCCCCGGCGTGGTTGGCGCGGCGGCGCAGGGCTTCGACGACCACCGGTTCGCGCTGGAGCTGCTGGAAACCGAGGACGTACTGGTAGTGCCGGGCTCCAGCTTCAACGTGCCCTACCGCAACCACTTCCGCGTGACCCTGCTGCCGGAACCGGCAGAGGTGCGCGAGGTGTTCAGCCGCATTGAGCGCGTGCTGGACCGTCATGCTGAGCGCGCCCAGGGGCAGCAACTGCGCGCCATTGCCTGAAGACGGCCTGACGCATCCGGACTGCCCGATGAGGGCGGTCCGATGAGGGCTAACTGGTAAAGGCCACCTGCTGACGGCTGCCGGCTGAAGACTGCCCGGTGGGAGCGGCATGATGACGACCCGGTCGCGCGCGACGTAATCT
Source organism: Lysobacter olei (assembly GCF_054777355.1). Taxonomy (NCBI): domain Bacteria; kingdom Pseudomonadati; phylum Pseudomonadota; class Gammaproteobacteria; order Lysobacterales; family Lysobacteraceae; genus Lysobacter; species Lysobacter olei. Next base: position 14,898 of record NZ_BAAHAT010000011.1, read on the forward strand.
GGGCGAGTGGGCAAATGCCACCGGCGTTCGCCTGCGGCCACACGGTCGTGGCGACTGCCACTGCCGCCGGTCTCCCCGTCCACCCTTGCGCCGGAACCCAACATGGCCACTGACCCCAACGCCCTGACCTACCTGGCCCTCGGCGACAGCTACACCATCGGCGAAGGCGTGGCCCCGGGCGAACGCTGGCCCGTGCGCCTGACGTTGGCGCTTCGCGAGCAGGGCGTGCCGCTGGAATTTCCGCGCACCATCGCGACCACCGGCTGGACCACCGACGAGCTGATGACGGCGATGGACCTGGCACAGCCGCCGCTGGAGGAGTACGACTTCGTCAGCCTGCTGATCGGGGTCAACAATCAGTACCGCGGGCGCAGCTGCACCGATTACGCCGGCGAGTTTGGCGAACTGCTGGAGCGCGCGGTGCGCCATGCGCGCGGGCGCGCCGACCGGGTACTGGTGCTGTCGATCCCGGATTGGGGCGTAACCCCGTTTGCCGTCGGACAGGGCCGCGACCGCACGCAGGTGGCACGCGAACTGGACGACTACAACGCCTGCGCACGCGCCGCATGCGAGTCGCGTGGCGTCGCCTTCGTCGACATCACCGACATCAACCGCCAGCGCGGCGGCGAGGCGGCGATGCTGGCGGTTGATGGATTGCACCCCTCGGCGGCGATGTACGACGAATGGGCCAAACTCGCACTGCCCGCCGCACGGGAATTGCTGGCGAACGACTGAGCGGCGCCGGCGCCCCTCGTTACTCGGGCAGCATCGTGCGGTAGCCGTGGGCGGCAAGCCGCTGCAGCAACCGTTCCAGCATGGCCACGTTGCGCCCGTGCGGCGCGCCTTCGTGCATGAGCACAATCGCGCCGGGCGCCAGGTCGCGCTCGATCCGCGCCACCACCTGTTCGGGGTCGGCGACCACCCCGTCGTAGCCTCGCGCGCTCCACGCCACGCGCGTCAGTCCCTGGGCCTTCAGCGCGGCGGACACGAACGGATTGGCCATGCCCACCACCGCACGGAACCAGCGCGGCGGATGCCCGGCGACGTCGGTCAGCACGCGCTGGCACCGCTCCACTTCATGGCGCATGCGCGACGGGCCCAGCGCCCAGAACCACGCCGCCGGGTGGCTCATGCTGTGGTTGCCGATGCCATGGCCGCGGCGCACGATCTCGCGCACCAGCGCGGGTTGCGCCAACGCGCGCGCGCCGACCAAAAAGAACGTTGCCTTGGCGCCATGCGCATCCAGCAGATCGAGGATGGTCGGGGTCTCGGCGGACGGCCCATCGTCGATGGTCAGCCACACCACGCGCTCGCGCGTGGGCAACCGGGTCAGCACCGGCCCCAGCACCCGCGAACCGGGGCGGAAGGTACCCCACAGCAGCAGCCCATGGCTGACCAGCCACACCGGGAGCATTGCCCTCCAGCCCCAATGCCACCACAGCACCACCAACAGCACCTGTGCGGCGCCAAACCACAGCAGCCACAGGTGCGGGAAGGTGGGCGGACGGTGCAGTGCGGTGGCTGACATGGGTCAAATGATCGCATGCCGGTTCACCGCCCCTGCAGCACCGCACGGCGTAAAATGGCGTATTCCCCCCGCCTGATGGATTCCGCCATGTCGCTCGACCCCGCCCTGCGCGCCCGCATCGAATCGCTGCTGGCCGCCAACAACATCGTCCTGTTCATGAAGGGCGAGCCGAGCGCGCCGCAATGCGGGTTCTCGGCCAAGGCTGTCGGCGCGCTGTCGGCCGTCGGCGTGGACTATGCGCACGTCAACGTGCTGGCCGACCCGGAGATCCGCGAGGGCATCAAGGTCTACGGCGAATGGCCGACGATCCCGCAGCTGTACATCGGCGGTGAGCTGGTCGGCGGCAGCGACATCATCGAGCAGATGGTCAACTCCGGCGAGTTGTACTCCGTGCTGGGCTTGGCCCAGCCCGACCGCACCCCGCCGAGCATCACCATCACCCCGGCCGCCGCGCAGATGCTGCGCGAGGCAGTGGCCAACGCGGGCGAAGGCTACGCCCTGCAGATCGAAGTCGATCCGCGCTTCAATGCGCGCCTGCAGCTGGCGCCGGCAGACACCAACGCCATCGCGGTGGAGCAGGAGGGAATCCGCGCGCAGTTCGACCTGGCCAGCGCGCGTCGCGCCGAAGGCCTGAGCATCGACTGGGTGGACGACGCCCGCGGCCGCGGCCTGGTGATCGACAACCCCAATGCCCCTGCCAAGGTGCGCGAACTGTCGCCGGCCGACGTCGCGGCGCAGGTTGCCGACGGCACGCTGACGCTGGTGGACGTGCGCCCGTTCGACGAGCGGATGATGGCCTCGGTGCGTGAGCCGTTCTCGACCTTCGACGACAACGGCCGCGCCGAACTGGAAGCGCTCCCGAAGGACACCCCGCTGGCGTTCCTGTGCCACCACGGTGGCCGCAGCCAGCAGGCAGCGGAGCACTTCCGCGGCCTGGGCTTCACCAAGCTGTTCAACGTGACCGGTGGCATCGACGCGTGGGCCGCCGAAGTGGACCCCAGCATCGGTCGCTACTGAGTCTCCGGCGCGCTCGGCGCGCCCGGCTCAGCCGCTGAACCCGCCGGCGTCGAGGAACGCCCGTTCCTCGGCGGTGGTGGTGCGGCCCAGCACCGCGTTGCGGTGCGGGAAGCGGCCAAACCGCTCGATGATCTCCAGGTGCACTCGCGCCCAGTGATCAGCGTCATCGCCGGCCAGCCGCCCGTGCAGTTCCAGCGAGCGCCGCTGGTCGTCGAGCTCCTCGGCGTGCTCGAACGGCAGGTAGAAGAACACCTGCAGCGCCGGTTCAACCGCGCGATCGAACCCCGCCGCGATCGCGCGCTGCGCGTAATGCCGGGCCAGCGGATCGGTCGCGTAGGCATGGGCACTGTCCCGGAAGACGTTGCGCGGAATCTGGTCGAGCAGGATCAATAGCGCCAACGCGCCTTCCGGTTCCGCCATCCACGATTCCATTTCGCGTCTTGCCGCCGCATGGTGCGCGGCCAGGAAGTGCGTCTCGCAGTCGCGATCGAACGCCTCGCTGCGCGTGAACCAGCGGGCGGGCCCCGCGTCGCGCCAGAAGGCGAGCACCGCGGCCGCGGTCATCAGGCCGCCCCCGTCCTGTGCGGCAGCTGCCGCCATGCCCGTTTCATTGTGCTGGTCGTGCATGGCGAGCCTTATTCGTCGAAACGCAGGTGCCGCACCGACTTGCCGTTGCGGCGGATGAGTTTCAGTGCCTCGATGCCGACCTGGATGTGGTTCTCGACGTACTCGGCGCTGACCTTGGCGTCGCTGGCCTCGGTCTTCACCCCTTCCGGGATCATCGGCTGGTCGGACACCAGCAGCAGCGCCCCACTGGGAATGCGGTTGGCGAAACCGGCCGCGAAGATGGTTGCGGTTTCCATGTCGATGGCCATGCAGCGCATCGCGCGCAACCGTTCCTTGAACGCCTCGTCGTGCTCCCACACGCGGCGGTTGGTGGTGTAGACCGTGCCGGTCCAGTAGTCGTGGCCCAGGTCACGGATCATGGTCGACACCGCACGCTGCAGGGCAAACGCCGGCAGCGCGGGCACCTGCGCGGGGAGGTAGTCGTCGCTGGTGCCCTCGCCGCGGATGGCGGCAATCGGCAGCACCAGGTCACCCAGCAGGTTCTTGCGCTTGAGCCCGCCGCACTTGCCGAGGAACAGCACCGCCTTGGGGTGGATGGCCGAGAGCAGGTCCATCATGGTCGCCGCGTTGGGGCTGCCCATGCCGAAGTTGATCATGGTGATGCCGTCGGCGGTGGCACTGGGCATCGGCCGGTCCAGCCCCACCACCTCCGCACCGGTCAGCCGGGCGAAGGTATGCACGTAGCCGCCGAAGTTGGTGAGCAGGATGTGCTCGCCGAAGGCGTCCAGGGGCACGCCGGTGTAGCGGGGCAGCCAGTTGTCGACGATCTCTTGCTTGTCCTTCATCCAGTCCTCGTCGCGTCGTCGTGTTTTGCGCATTCTGTCACTGGGCATGACCATCGTCATGGTTGGCAGCCCGGTCGGCGCCGGCTAGGGTGCGGAACGGGCCCGCGATCCGCGCGGGCCCGCGTCCGTCCAGGGGAAATCCGCACCATGTCCATACCCGTCCACGCCGTGCTCGCCACGGCGCTTGCCGCCAGCTTGGCCTGCGGCAACGCGCTGGCTGCCACGGCACCCAAGTCGCGCTTCGTCGCCGACCCGTATCCCAGCACCTACCGCGTGGTTGCCGCGCCGCCGGTGCTGATCACCAATGCCACCGTGCTCACCGGCACCGGCTCGCGCCTGGACGGCGCGGATGTACTGCTACAGGACGGCAAGGTATCCGCGGTGGGCACCGGCCTGCAGGCACCGGCCAACGCCATCCGCGTGGATGGCACCGGCAAGTGGGTCACCCCGGGCATCATCGACGTGCACTCGCACCTGGGCGTGTACCCCAGCCCGGGCACGCAGTCCCACAGCGACGGCAACGAGATGACCGCACCGGTCACCGCCGCGGTCTGGGCCGAGCATTCGGTGTGGCCGCAGGACCCGGGCTTCGCCACGGCACTGGCCGGCGGCGTCACCTCGCTGCAGATCCTGCCGGGCTCGGCCAACCTGATCGGTGGCCGCGGCGTGACCCTGAAGAATGTAGCCGCTACCAGCTACCAGGCGATGAAATTCCCCGGCGCGCCGTGGGGCCTGAAGATGGCGTGTGGCGAGAACCCCAAGCGCGTGTATGGCGGCAAGGGCGGCCCGGCCACGCGCATGGGCAACGTCGCCGGCTACCGCGCGGCGTTCATCGATGCCAGCGAATATCTGCGCAAGAACGCACCCAAGCCGGCGAAGAAGAAGCGCTGGTGGGAAGGCAGCAACGGCAGCGCCGACAGCGACAAGGACACCGGCGGCAAGCGTGATCTCAAGCTGGACACGCTGGCCGGCGCCATCAACGGCGACATCATGGTGCACATCCACTGCTACCGTGCGGACGAGATGACCACCATGCTCGACCTGGCCAAGGAGTTTGGCTTCAAGGTCGCCGCGTTCCACCACGGTGTGGAGGCCTACAAGATCGCCGACCGCCTGGCGCAGGAAGGCACCTGTGGTGCGCTGTGGGCCGACTGGTGGGGCTTCAAGATGGAGGCCTTCGACGGCATCCAGGAAAACATCGCGCTGGTCGACCGCCCGGCCGGCAGCTGCGCCATCGTCCACTCCGACTCCGGTGAGGGCATCCAGCGCCTCAACCAGGAAGCGGCCAAGGTGATGGCCCATGCGCGTGCCGCCGGCATGGACATTGCGCCCGAGCATGCGATCCGCTGGCTGACGCAGAACGCCGCCAAGTCGCTGGGCATCCTCGACCAGACCGGCACGCTGGAGGCAGGCAAGATGGCCGACGTGGTGCTGTGGAACGGCAACCCCTTCAGCGTGTACGCCAAGGCCGAACAGGTCTATATCGACGGCACGCGCCTGTACGACCGTGCCGACCCGACACGACAGCCCCGGTCCGACTTCCTGCTGGGCCAGGGTGCGACCGACGGAGGTGCCCGATGAGCCGCCGTACCCTCACCCGTTCCGTGCTGGCCGCCGGCCTGCTGCTGGCCACCTTCGGCGCCGCGGCGCAGAACCTGCTGATCCGCAACGCAACGGTCCACACCGCCGGCGCCCAGGGCACGCTGCAGCATGCCGACGTACTGGTGACCGGTGGCAAGGTGCGCGCCGTGGGCGCGGGCCTGTCGGCGCCGGCCGGCGTCGAAGTGATCGACGCCCAAGGCCGCCCGCTGACGCCCACGCTGTTCGCCGGCATCACCGAGATTGGCCTGGAGGAAGTGTCGGGCGAACGCGCGACCGTCGACCAGGCGCTGGCGCTGGGCAAGGCCGGCGAGATGTCGGTGCGTCCGGAGTTCGACGTCACCCTCGCCTTCAACCCCGAATCGGTGGTGATTCCGGTCAGCCGCATCGAAGGCATCGGCTGGACCCTGCTGGGCGCCAATGCCACCCAGGGCGGCTCGCTGATCGGCGGGCAAGGCGCGGTGGTGCGGCTGGATGGCGGGCCGGACCCGGCCGGCCCGAAGGTGTTGTTCGTCAAGCTCGGTGGCGAGGCTTCCGGCCTGACCGGCGGGTCGCGCGCCGGCCAGTGGATGATCCTCGACCAACTGATTGACGAGGTTCGTGGCCGCATCGGACCGGATTCGCACGCGGCCCTGCTGACCCCGGCCGGCCGTGCCGCGCTGGCGCGCTACCTGGACGGCGGCGGCCGCATCGTGGTGCAGGTGCACCGCGCGGCGGACATCCGCCAGTTGCTGCGCTGGGCCGGCCGCCACAAGGTGCGCGTGGCCGTGGCCGGCGGCACCGAGGCGTGGAAGCTGGCGCCGCAGTTGGCCGCAGCCAAGGTGCCGGTGTTCGTGGACCCGCTGGCCAACCTGCCCGCGGACTTCGACCAGATTGGCGCCAGCATGGAGAACGCAGCGCGGCTGCACTCGGCCGGCGTGCCGGTGGGCTTCACCCAAGCCGGCGACGCGTCGCACCACGCCCGCAAGATGCGCCAGCTGGCCGGCAACGCCGTGGCCGCGGGCCTGCCTTGGGAGGACGGCTTGGCCGGCCTGACCCGGGTCCCCGCCGAAGCCTTTGGCGTGGCCGACCAACTGGGCCGGATCGCCCCGGGCCAGCGCGCGGACCTGGTGCTCTGGAACGGCGACCCGCTGGAGGTCAACAGCGTGGCGGTGCAGGTGTGGATGGACGGCAAGGCCATCCCGATGCGCAGCCGCCAGACCGAGCTGCGTGACCGCTACCTGCGCGGCGTCCCCTCCGCCGAACAGGGCGGACTGCCGCGCGCCTACCCGCCTGCGGGCGGCATCCGCTGAGGATGGGATGCAGGCCCCGGTGTCCGGGGCCTGCATCGTTCCTGGGGTCTTCCTGGCCCAGCCGGCTTGCCGTCGGCAGCAGACCTGCTAGCGTGGCGCACCCCGTCCAAGGAGCCTGACATGCCCGGCATGCCCACCGACCTCAACTGGCTGGCCATCCTGGCCGCCACCGCGTCCAGCTTCGTCCTGGGCGGCCTGTGGTACGGCCCGCTGTTCAAGAAGGCCTGGTGCCGCGAAGCCGGCATCGATCCGGACGCCGCGCCGGCCCATCCCGCACGGATCTTCGCCACCGCCATCGTCTGCGCCCTGCTGTCGGCCACGGTGTTCGCGACCATGTTGCCCGCCAACGCCACGGCGGTGGACGGCTTCGGTGTCGGCTTCGTGGTGGGCGTGTTCTTTGTCGCGATGAGCTTTGGCATCAATTACGCCTTCTCGCAGCGCAGCCTGAAGCTGTGGATGATCGATGGCGGCTATCACATCGTTCAGTTCGTCCTGATCGGGGTGATCCTCGGCGCCTGGCACTGACCCCGGTCTCACGACCCAAAACCGGGCCGTGATGGGACGCACGTTTTCCCGCTATTCTCCGGGCAAAGTCGGCCGTTAACAGAAGCATTGCCTAGCAAGAAGGGGGGGGAGAGATGCGTATTGGCCTAGTGGTGGATTCGGCGTGCGACCTGCCGAAGTCGTTTCTTGATGAGCACAACTTCACCATCCTGCCGATCACGGTGCGGATCGGCGAGGCGGTATTGGCCGACCATCGCGATGAGTCGGCGACCCTGGAGTTCCTCCACTCGCACGTGGCGGCCCGCGGCCACGAAGCCGAGACCATGCCCTTCACCGTGCAGCAGATCCACGATCTGTTCCTGAAGAAGCTGGTCATCGACTACGACTACGTGTTCTGCATGACGATCACCAAGTCGCGCAGCCCGATCTTCGACAACGCAAGCCAGGCCAGCTTCGCGATCCTCAACGACTACCGGCCCATCCGTGCCGCGGCCGGCCACGACACGCCGTTCGCGCTGCGCGTGATCGACACGCAGAACCTGTTCGCGGCGCAGGGCATCCTGGCGGTGGAGGCCACCCGGCTGGTGGCGGCGGGCGAAGGTGCTCCCAAGATCCGTGCGCGCTTGGAATACCTCGCGCTGCACACGCACGGTTACCTCATTCCGCCGGACCTGTACTACTTGCGCAACCGCGCGCGCACCAAGGGCGACCGCAGCGTCAGCCTGCTCAGTGCGGCGCTGGGCAGCGCACTGGACATCAAACCGATCCTGCACTGCAACCGCGGCGAGACCGGCCCGGTGGCCAAGATCAAGGGCTTCGAACCCTCGGTGCAGAAGACCCTGGAACACGTTGCCAAGCGCGTGGAGGCCGGCGAGTTGCTGACGCCCACGGTCTGCATGAGCTACGGCGGCGACCTGCAGGAACTGCATCGCCTGCCGGGCTACGAGAACCTGCGCGCGGCGTGCCGCGCCCACAACGTCGAATTCTTCGAAAGCGTAATGAGCCTCACGGGCATGGTCAACGTCGGCAAGGGCGCGGTGGTCGTGGGCTTCGCCGCGGAAGGCCAGAAGTTCGCCGGCTAAGGCCAAGTATTGGCATGGCCGCGCGGATACGCGCGGCCCCATGCGGCGCCGCACGTGGCGGCAACCGGGACTTTCTTCCTACAGCCACGCGGTGCCGCGCCCGGTAGGCTGGGGGCTTTGCCCGCCTGCGTGGTTCTTCGATGACCTCCAACCGTTGCCTGCTCGCCGTCGCGCTCGCCAGCGCGATCTCCCTCCACGTGGCCGCGCCCGCCCGGGCGCAACAGCCGCAACCCCAGGCCAAGGAGCAGGCCGACAAGGACAAGGTCCAACTCGAGCAGGACGCGCTCGATCCCGCCGGCAATGATCCGGCCAAGGCCCCGGCGCAGACCGCCAAGGGGCGCACGAAGCCCGGCGAAGACGCGGACAAGAAGAAGTGGGACATCACCGCCGCACACGGCCAGACCAAGCCGGTGCGGTTCGAGACCGACGAAGGCACGTGGATGGACGTGGACGTCTCGCCCGATGGCCGCCAGGTCGCGTTCTCGCTGCTCGGTGACCTGTACCGCATGCCGATCACGGGTGGCGCCGCCACGCGCGTGACCAGCGGCCCGGCGTGGGACGTGCAGCCGCGCTTCTCGCCCGACGGCAAGGAGCTGGCGTTTACCTCCGACCGCGGCGGCGGCAACAACCTGTGGCGCGTGCCGGTGTCGGGCATGGCCGCTGACGGCAGCAACGCCACTCAGGTAACCAAGGAAGACTTCCGCCTGCTCAACAACCCGGCGTGGACGCCGGACGGACAGTTCCTGATCGGCCGCAAGCATTTCACCGGCGAACGCTCGCTCGGCGCGGGTGAGTTGTGGATGTACCACGTCAGTGGCGGCGGCGGCGTGCAGTTGACCAAGCAGAAGAACGACCAGCAGGACCTGGGCGAGCCGGCGGTGTCGCCGGACGGCCGCTTCGTGTATTTCTCCGAGGACGTCAGCGCCGGCCCGACCTTCCAGTACAACAAGAACCCGCATGCGGTGATCTACGCGCTCAAGCGCCTGGACCGCGAGACCGGCAAGATCGACACGCTGGTCGCCACACCCGGCGGCGCGGTCCGCCCGCAGCCGTCGCCCGATGGCAAGTCGCTCGCCTTCGTGAAGCGCATCCGCGACAAGTCGGTGCTGCACGTGCTCGACCTGGCCAGCGGCGAAACGCGCCCGGTGTGGAATGGCCTGTCGCACGACCAGCAGGAGGCGTGGGCGATCTTCGGCCCGTACAGCAACTTCGACTGGACCCCGGATTCGAAGGCCGTGGTGGTGTGGGCGCAGGGCAAGCTGTGGCGCGTCGACATGTCCGGCGGCAAGGCGGCCAACATCCCCTTCACCGCACAGGTGGAGCAGACCGTCACCGCGCCGCTGCGCTTCGAACAGAAGATCGACGAAGGCACGTTCGCGCCGAAGATGATCCGCGACGTGGCCACCAGCGCCGACGGCAAGACGCTGATCTTCCACGCCGTGGGCCAGCTGTGGCGCAAGCGCCTGCCCGACGGCAAGCCCGAACGCCTGACTGGCAATGACGGCGTGTACGAATACCAGCCCAGTTTCAGCGCCGACGGGCGCAAGCTGCTGTACACCACCTGGTCGGATGCGGGCATGGGCGCGATCTACGTGCGCGATGCCGGCGGCAACGGCCTGGGCAAGCGCCTGACGCAGGAGAAGGGCTTCTACTACGGCCCGCGGTTCTCGCCGGACGGCTCGCGCATCGTGTACAGCAAGACTGGCGGCGGCGGCCTGACCGGCTCGATGTGGTCGGGTGACAAGGGTATCTACGTGATGTCCGCCAGCGGCGGCAAGCCGGTGCGCGTGTCTGACAACGGCGAGTCGCCGCAGTTCAGTGCCGACGGCAAGCGCGTGTATTTCCTCACCGGCGGTGGGCTGAAGAAGAAGCTGATGTCGGTGGGCCTCAACGGCGAGGAGCCCCGCGAGGTGTACGACCTCAAGTACGTCGATGGCGTGAGCATCAGCCCGGACGGCAAGTGGGTCGCGTTCACCGAGTTGTTCAACGCTTACGTGGCGCCGCTGGTCACCACTGGCAAGGCGGTGGAACTGTCCAAGGAAAGCAAGGCGATGCCGGTGACCGCAGTGAGCGCGGACGTGGGCAGCTACCTGCACTGGTCGGCGGACTCGAAGTCACTGCACTGGATGGTGGGTGACCGCTATTACTCGCGTCCGCTCAACCAGGCGTTCGCGTTCCTGCCGGGCGCGCCGAAGGACCTGCCGAAGCCGACCACCGATGGCGGCGTTGCCGTCGGCCTGACGGTGGCGGTGGACCAGCCGCGTGACGTGGTGGCATTCACCAACGCGCGCATCGTGACCATGCGCGATTCGGAGAACACCCAGGAAGTGATCGAGAATGGCACGCTGGTGGTGCGCGGCGACGTGATCGAGGCGGTGGGTGCTGGCGTGGCCGTGCCCGCAGGCGCACGCGTGATCAACGCCGCCGGCAAGACCATCGTGCCGGGTTACGTGGACGCGCATGCGCACGCCGCCCACTTCGGTCAGGGCGTGGTGCCGCAGCAGAACTGGGCCTACTACACCAACCTCGCCTTCGGCGTGACCACCATGCACGACCCGTCGGCGACGACTGAGTTCGTGTTCTCCGAGAGCGAGCTGCAGAAGGCCGGCAAGATGGTCGGTCCGCGCGTGTTCTCCACCGGCACGATCCTGTACGGCGCCGATGGCGACTTCAAGGCCGTGGTCAACTCGCTGGACGATGCGCGCAGCCACCTGCGCCGTATGAAGGCACACGGCGCGTTCTCGGTGAAGAGCTACAACCAGCCGCGCCGCGACCAGCGCCAGCAGATCAACACCGCCGCGCGCGAGCTGGGCATGCTGGTGGTGGAGGAAGGCGGCAGCACCTTCCACCACAACATGACCATGGTGCTGGACGGCGTGACCGGCATTGAGCACAACATCCCGGTGGCACCGCTGTACAAGGACGTCATCGGGCTGTGGTCGCAAACCGACGTGCGCAACACGCCGACGCTGGTGGTGAGCTACGGCGGCCTGTCGGGCGAGTACTGGTGGTACGCGCGCGACAACGTATGGGAGGACAAGAAGCTCAACCGCTTCTTCCCGCGCGAGACGCTGGACGCGCGCAGCATCCGCCGCGAAACCGCGCCGGACTGGGATTACTGGCACATCGAGGTGGCCAAGTCGGCGAAGAAGCTGCGCGATGCCGGGGTCAAGATCCAGGTCGGTGGCCACGGCCAGCTGCAGGGGCTGAGCCCCAACTGGGAGACGTGGATGCTGACCCAGGGCGGCTTCAGCAACTTCGAGGCGCTGCGCGCGGCGACCTTCGACGGCGCGGACTACCTCGGCCTCGGCAAGCAGATCGGTTCGCTGGAAGTTGGCAAACAGGCTGACCTGGTGGTGCTCAACACCAATCCGCTGGAGAACATCCGCGCCACCATCGACACCCGCTACGTGATGGTCGATGGCCGCCTGTTCGACGTGGACGCGGACATGGCCGAAGTCGGCAACCAGGGCGAGAAGGCGCCGAACTTCTACTGGCAGCGTCACCGCGACGGTCAGACGTTCGGCCTGGAGTACGGGCCGACGGCGGTGTGCCATTGCCCGAAGGGCCACGGCGCGCACGTGCATCTGGACTGACGCGCCCGCCGGCGCTCGCACGGGTCCCGGACGGCTACGCCGCGCCGGGACCCGTGGCATCCAAAAGGCGATCCCGCCGTCTTGCACTTTGCTCAATCGGGGCGCACGTTGGATTCACGGCGCGCCCATGCGGGTGCCGCTAGCCTGACCCCACGACGACAAGGATCGCCCGATGGCTGCCCGTTACTACATCACCCTGCCCGACGCCGCCCGTGCACGCGGCCATGACCCGCGCTTTGCGTTCACCGCCGCTGGTGCGGAGGCCTTCGCAGAGCAACTGCAGGAAGCGCTGCGTGGCAATGACCTGTTCGAGCGTTGGCGCCTGACGCAGGAAGACCCGGACGACGTGGATCCGAGCTTGGGCGCCATCGACCCCAACGCCATGGTGGATGGCCAACAACAGGACCTGCACGTGAACCTGGTGGTGACATCGTCCATCCCGGGAACGGTGCTCAAGCACCGGCTTCGCCTGCTCGCCGGGAGCCACTGGGAACTGCGGGACGTCACATCCGCCTGAAGCGCCTGCGCCGGCCCGCGCGGGCCTGATCCGCGGGTTGCGGACCGAGGGGCGTGCCGGCTCAGCGGAGGTCTTCGAATGCCCGCTCGGTGCGCTGGCCGTTAGCCCATTGCGCCGCCGACAGCGCGACGCGGCCACTGACTCCCACCCGTTCAAAGGCATGGTGAAGGTGTGTCTTCACCGTCTCCGGGCTGATCCCGAGGTTGCGCGCGATCTGCTTGTTGCTCAGCCCCTGCGCGGCCCACTGCACGATCTCGCGCTGGCGGTCGGTCAACTGCGCCAGCGCATGCGCGCCAGCCATCGGCGGTGTGGTGGCATGCAGGTTATCCCAGGACGCCAGCACCGAACGCAGCATCAGTGCGGGCTCCACCGCGAACAGGCCCGCCCCCACCGCGCGCACCGCGCGCAGTACGGTCTCCGGCGGCGCCTCCTTTTCCAGGCAGCCACTGGCGCCACTGCGCACGCAATCCTGAAGTGACGCCACGGTGGGCGCCCGGAAGAAGTGGATCCGACGGGGCAGGCCCGTACTCCACGCGCGCAGGCGGGCGTCGGTGCCTGGATCGTCTCCATCCACCAGCAGCAAGCCCACCGCGTCCGGAAGGGGCGTCCGCTCTCCGGCCTCGAGTACGCCCCGCCAGGACAGGTCACCGCGGCTCGCGAAGATCCGCTCCAGGCGTGCGCGCCAGAGCCGGTCACCGCCGATTGCCATCACCGGCACCGCTGCCATGTGTTCCACCCCGGTCATCCACTCACGGACCATTACCGCAACGTCCGCAAGGGTTAAAACGGGATCATGGCGGGCAAGCGGCCACCCCACTGAACAGCCCTTCGAGCCGGGAAGACCTCGCGCTTACCCGGCCAGCGCGCGGGCATGCCACGCAATGTGATCACCGATCCGGCTGGCGATGAAGTAATAGCTGTGGTCGCTTTCGGGATGCAGCGTGAGTTGCAAGGGGTGTCCCTCGGCGGCACAAACCTCCCGCAGCCGCCATGGCTGCAGCTGCTCCTCTAGGAAGTCGTCGCCTTCGCCCTGGTCGACCAACAACGGCAGGCGCTCGCTGGCCGCGGCCACCAGTGCGCATGCGTCCCACTCCTGCCACGTGGCCTCGTCGGCGCCGAGGTAGGCCGTGAATGCCTTTCGCCCCCACGGCACCTGCGACGGCGCGACAATGGGCGCGAACGCCGACACGCTGCGATAACGCCCCGGGTTGCGCAGCGCCAGCACCAGCGCGCCATGCCCGCCCATGGAATGCCCGCTGATCGCGCGCGCACCACTGGCGGAGAAGTGCGCTTCGACCAACGCGGGCAACTCATGCACCACATAGTCGTGCATGCGGTAGTGCGTGGCCCACGGCGCCTGCGTCGCGTTGACGTAGAAGCCCGCACCGAGTCCCAGATCGTAGCCCTCGCCGTCGGGCACGCCCTCGCCACGCGGACTGGTGTCCGGCGCGACCACGATCACCCCGTGCTCGGCCGCATACCGCTGCGCGCCCGCCTTGGTGATGAAGTTCTGCTCGGTGCAGGTCAGGCCCGACAACCAGTACAGCACCGGGCACGGCCCCTCCGCCGCCTGCGGGGGCAGGTACACGCCCAGGTTCATCTCGCAGCCCAGCGTGGCCGACGCGTGTCGCCACACCTCCTGCCAGCCACCAAAGCATGCGTGTCGCTCGATTCGTTGCATGTGATCGCTCCCGTGCCGGGCTCGGTGCGCCCGGCATTGCACACTCAGAAATGGATCACCGAGCGGATCGACTTGCCCTCGTGCATAAGCTCGAAGGCATGGTTGATGTCGTCCAGCCCCATGGTGTGGGTGACGAAGGGCGCGAGTTCGATCTCACCCTGCATCGCATCCTCGACCATGCCGGGCAACTGGCTGCGGCCCTTCACGCCGCCGAAGGCGGTGCCCATCCACTTGCGCCCGGTGACCAGCTGGAACGGCCGCGTGCTGATCTCCTGGCCGGCGCCGGCCACGCCGATGATCACGCTCTGCCCCCAGCCGCGGTGCGCGCATTCCAGCGCGGCACGCATCACCTGCACGTTGCCGATGCACTCGAAGCTGTGGTCCACGCCCCAGCCGGTCATCTCCACGATCACCTGCTGGATCGGCTTGTCGTGGTCCTTCGGGTTGACGCAATCGGTCGCACCCATCTGCCGCGCCAGTTCGAACTTGGCCGGGTTGGTGTCGACGGCGATGATGCGGCCGGCCTTGGCCTGGCGCGCGCCCTGGATCACCGCCAGCCCGATGCCGCCCAGGCCGAACACCGCCACCGAGTCGCCCGGCTGCACCTTGGCGGTGTTGTGGACCGCGCCGATGCCGGTGGTCACGCCGCAGCCCAACAGGCACACCTGCTCGTGATTGGCCTCCGGGTTGATCTTCGCCAGCGACACCTCGGCGACGACCGTGTACTCGCTGAAGGTGGAGCAGCCCATGTAGTGGTACACCGGCTGGCCGTTGTACGAGAAACGCGTGGTGCCATCGGGCATCACGCCCTTGCCCTGGGTGGCGCGCACCGCCACGCACAGGTTGGTCTTGCCGCTCTTGCAGAACAGGCACTCGCCGCACTCGGCGGTGTACAGCGGGATCACGTGGTCGCCCGGCTTGACGCTGGTGACGCCCTCGCCCACTTCCACCACCACGCCCGCGCCTTCGTGTCCCAGCACGCAGGGGAACAGGCCCTCCGGATCATCACCACTGAGGGTGAAGGCATCGGTGTGGCACACGCCGGTGTGGGTGATCTTCACCAGCACTTCGCCCTTGCGCGGCGGCTCGACGTCGATCTCGACGATCTGCAAGGGTTGGCCTGCGGCGAAGGCAACGGCGGCACGACTTTTCATGGGATGGTCTCCAGGTGGGGGCGCGGGGGGGGGCGCACGGGACGGGAATGGTTGTGGGCGGTGGATTGCAGCGAATTTGATTGCCCCTCAGCGGCCTGGACACACGACCGCCGGAGCGGGCCTGGTCCGCGGTCGAACGGCCGGCTATTTGAGGTAGGAACGCACGAGGCCGGCCAGTTCAGTCACGCGCTCGGCGCGTTCGCGGTCGGAGCCGGCGGGCTCACTGAAGCCCTCGCGGATGTGCGCTTCCATCACCTCCGACATCAGGCCGTTGACCGCGCCGCGCACGGCCGCAATCTGCTGCAGCACCGGGGCACACTCGGCACCTGCTTCCAAGGCGCGGTCCAAGGCCTCGAGCTGACCCTTGATGCGGCGCACGCGGGTCAGCACGCGCTTCTTCTCTTGGGGGGAGTGGGGCATGGCGATTCTCGGACACATTCAATACTGGGGTATAGTATATAGCGACGATCAAGGATCGCCACTCCCGACCCCTTGTGGCGGTGCGCACCACGCGCCTTACCGGCCTCAGCCGGTGTTCTGCACACCCGCCGCGATGCCGTTGACCGTCGCCACCAGCGCATTGAGCAGGTCATCGTCCGGACGCCCGGCGGTGCGCCAGCGCGCGAGCAGCTCCACCTGCAACAAGCTGATGGGGTCCACGTAGGGGTTGCGCAGGCGGATCGACTGCTGCAGGCGCTGGTCGCCATTGAGCAGCTCGTCTTCGTTCTTGATGGCCAGCACCGCCGCGCGCGCGCGCTCGAACTCGGCCGCGATGCCGGGGTGGAAGCGGACATGCAGATCGCCCTCGGGCAGCGCCCGGGCCAACAGCGAATAGCGCTCGAAGATGCCCGGATCGGACTTGGCCAACACCATTTCCATGTCGTCCACCAGCGTGCCGAAGAACGGCCAGTCGCGCGCCATTTCCGCCAATGCGTCGCGGCCATGCGTGGCCAGTGCGCGCTCCAACGCGGTGCCCACGCCATACCATGCGGTCAGTCCCGCACGGTTCTGCGACCAGGCAAACACCCACGGAATCGCGCGCAACGAGCCGATGTCACCCGTGCCCGCGCGTTTGCTGGGCCGCGAGCCGATGCGCAGGCGCTCGATCACGTCGATCGGCGTGGCCGCGCGGAAGTACGCGGGGAACAGTGCGTCGTCGTGCACCAGCGCGCGGTAGTGGGCGCGCGAGTCACGCGCCAACTCGGCGGCGATCGCCCGCCACGCCCCTTCGCGCGGCTCCGGCGCGCGCGGGCGCAGCGTGGCGCGCAGCACACCGCCGGTAGCCTGCTCAAGGTTACGCAGCGCCAAGGCGCGGATCCCGTACTTGCGGTGGATGACTTCCCCCTGCTCGGTCAGCCGCAGGTAGCCGTCCACCGATCCGCGCGGCGCGGCGATCACCGCGCGCTCGGTCTTGCCGCCGCCGCGACTGACCGAGCCGCCACGACCGTGGAAGAACGCGATCTGCACGCCGCTGTCGCGTGCCAACTGGGTCAATGCGATCTGGGTCTGCTGCAACGCCCAGCGCGACGCCACCGCACCACCATCCTTGGCGCTGTCGGAATACCCGAGCATCACAAGCTGGCGATTGCCCCGCGTCGCCAAGTGCGCGCGGTACACCGGGTCGGCAAGCAGCGCGCGCAACGTCGCGGCCGAGGCATCGAGGTCATCCACGGTCTCGAACAACGGCGCTACGTCCAGCGGCACGCCCCCGTCGGCCTCCACGCAGCCGGCCACCCGCGCCAGCGCCAGCACCGCCAGGGCGTCCGCCGCGCTGCGGCTCATGCTGATGATGTAGGGGCCAAACGCGCGCGCGCCGTAGCGCGGGCGCAACGCGGCCACGGTGCGGAACACCGCCAGCGTGTTCGCGGCGGCTTCGGCCTGCGGCTGGGGCACGCTGGGCCGCGCCTGCTCCAGCAGGGCATGCAGCCGCGCGGCACGTTCCTCCGCGGCACGCGCATCCCAGCCGGCGTCGCCCAGCAATGCCGCCAGCGCCGCATCGTGCGTGGCTGAATCCTGTCGCAGGTCCAGCGTGGCCAGGTGGAAGCCGAAGCACTCCACGCGCCGGCGCACGCGCTGCACGGCATGTGCGCCAGCATGGCTCCCCCCGTGCGCGCGCAGGCTGTCGGCGATCAGGTCGAGATCGGCGAGGAACGCAGCCGCGTCCGGGTAGCGCTCGCGATCCTCGTGGGTGTTGGCCCACAGCCGCTCGATCATCAGCGTCAGCAGGTTGCGGTACGGCATGTCGGCATGCCGCGGATGCAGCTTGGCCGCCGACACGGGCATCAGTGCGCGATACGCCGCCACCTGCCCCAGCACCGCGTCGGACACCGGCACGCGCGACAGCGACTGGCTCAGGGTTTCCGCCAGCGCGGCCAGGTCACGGCGGTAGGCCGCCAGCACCAGCGCGCGCTGCCCCGCCAGCGTGGCCGCGATCGTGCCGGCGCCCACGTTGGGATTGCCGTCCATGTCACCGCCCACCCAGGTGCCGAAGCCCAGCACCGGCGGCAGCGACGGCACGCCGGGAAAATGCGCGCGCAACGCCTCCTCGAACACCTCGCAGAACACCGGCACCACGCGGTACAGCACGTCGGACAAGTAATAGCTGACGTGCTCGAATTCGTCGGTGACGCTGGGCTTCACCGGCGGCGCCTCGGCCGTCTGCCAGCTGGCAGTCAACGCCATACGGATGCGCTCACGGTCCACGCGGCGCTCCACCGGCGTACGCCCGCGATCGATGTCATCGATCAGGCAGCGCACGATCTTGCGCTCCTTCTCCAGCAGCGCGCGACGCACCGCCTCGGTGGGGTGCGCGGTAAACACCGGCTCGATGCGCAGACGCGGCATCAGCGCGGCAACCTCCTCCACGCTGACGCCCTCGCGTGCAAGCTCACCCAGCACCGCCAGCAGGCCACCGGGCTGGGCACCGTCGCCGCTGCGCTCGTGGTCGCGGCGACGCCGGATGCGGTGCACGCGTTCGGCCAGGTTCACCGCCTGGAAATAGGTGGCGAAGGCACGCACCAGATCGGTCGCGCGCCCGGTTTCGATACCGGCCAGCGCATTGGCCAGTTCGGCCACGGGCGCCTGTTGTTCGCGGCGGCGGATCGCACTGCGGCGCAGCGCCTCCACTTCATCGAGAAAGCCCTGTCCGCACTGCTCGGCCAGGATCTCGCCGACCAGGCCGCCCAGTGCTTTCACGTCCTCGCGCAGCAGCGCATCGGTAGGGGCAAAGGCCACGGTGCGGAGCGGTTCGTCGGCGTGGATGGCGGCAGGTGGCAGGGACACAGGCAGCCCAAAGTCTTTGGGGGGGGCGATTGCATTGTGGCCCCAGCCGCGTGCGCATGGCGCAACGGTATCGGCTGCAACTTCCGGCCACGTCGGCGTGGCCGCGACCCACGACAAGTCGCGTTGGCCCCGTGGCAAACCGAGGCCACCACCATGCCCAATACTCCGCTCCATACCGTCCGCCCGCTCGCGCTTGCGACTTTCGTCGCGACCCTCGCCGTCGCGTGCGGCGCCGCGCCGTCGACGACAGCCGACCGCGCCGGCAATGCCCCCGTCCTGCTGGACACATTGGGCACGCTCGGTCGCGAGACGGGCAGTCATGTCGCCGCGGCCCAGCGCTACTTCGATCAAGGCTTGCGCCTGATGTACGGGTTCAACCACGAGGCCGCCGGCCGCGCCTTCGCCGAAGCCGCCCGCCTGGACCCGACCTGCGCGATGTGCGTGTGGGGCCAGGCGCTGGTGCTGGGGCCCAACATCAACCTGCCGATGGACCCCGCCCACGCGGCGGAGGCGACGCGCCTGGCCCGGCACGCGAAGGCGCTGTCCGCGGGCGCGCGCCCGGCCGACCGCGCCCTGATCGACGCACTGCTGCAACGCTATGCCGATCCGGCACCCGCCGACCGCCAACCGCTCGACCTGGCCTACGCGAAGGCCATGGCCGATGTCGTGCAGCGCTTCCCTCAGGACGATGACGCCGCCACGCTCTACGCCGAGGCACTGATGGACCTGTCGCCCTGGGCGTACTGGAACGCCGACGGCACGCCCACCGAACACACGCCGACGCTGGTGGCCGCGCTGGAGCGCGTGCTGACACGCAACCCGGACCACATCGGCGCGATGCACTACTACATCCACGCCGTGGAAGCGTCCGCCGATCCCGGTCGCGCCGAGCGTCATGCCGATCGACTGGCCGACCTCGCGCCGGGCTCGGGCCACCTGGTGCACATGCCCGCGCACACCTACATCCGCGTCGGCCGCTACCACGACGCCACCCTCACCAACCTGCGCGCCAGCACCGCCGACCAGGCCTTCCTCTCGTTCTGCCGCGGCAGCAACGGCGTGTACCCGCTGGGCTACGTGCCGCACAACTGGCACTTCGCGGCGATGACCGCGGGCCTGCACGGGTCGCGCACGCTCGCGCTCGAAGCCGCCGACCAGGCCGCGCGGCGCGCCGATCCCGCCCAGCTGGAGCAGCTGAGTTTCATGCAGCAGTTCCTGGTCACGCCGCTGTACACGCGCGTGCGTTTCGGTCGATGGCAGGACGTGCTGGCCACGACGGAAGCACCGGCCGATCTGCCGTACCCGCGCGGCGTGTGGCACTTCGCACGCGGCATGGCCTACGTGCGCACCCAGCGCGTGGCAGAGGCGCAGCGTGAACTGGTGGCACTGGAAGCCGTCACCCGCGAACCGGCGCTGGCCGCCACGCCGCTGTGGGATATCAATCCCGCCGACCGCGTGCTGGCCGTCGCGCTACCGCTGTTGCGCGGCGAACTGGCGCTGGCGCGCGGCGATCAGGTGGCCGGGTTGGCCGCCCTGCGCGACGCCGTCACCGCCGAGGACCGGCTGGCCTACAACGAACCGGCGGATTGGCCCCTGCCGACCCGTGCCTACCTGGGCGCGGCCCTGCTGACCGCCAACCGCGCCGACGAGGCGAGTGCGGTGTATCGCGCCGACCTGCTCAAGTACCCGGAGAACGGCTGGTCATTGCGCGGACTGGCGCAGGCGCAACGCGACAGCGGCGACGTGGCCGCCGCGGCCAATACCGAGCGACGGCTGGCCGAGGCATGGCAATGGGCCGACACGCCCCTGGTCGCGTCGCGGTTCTAGGCTGCCGCGTGCGTCAAGGGCAGGCGTTGGCGTCGCGCACGCACTGCCGGTTGGTGGCGCAGTAGACGAAACGCGGGGCACAGTCGGCGGCACTGTTGGCGACCGTACGGCACACGCCGCTGACGGGCTCGCAGCCAAACCCGGCCACCGCGCAATCGTTACTGGCGCCGGCACTGTTGCGGCTCAGCGTGGGTGTCTCGCAATAGGCATGCACCAGACTGCCACCGCGGCGGGTCCATTCGGCCAGTTGCTGGCTGAGTTGCGCGTTCTCGGTACGCAGCGTCTGGTTCTTCGCCCGCTCCTGCTCCCACTGCTGGCGGTAGTCGATCGCGACGGTGTCGACCTTTGGCGCCACCATCGGCCGCACCGTCCCCACGGTCTGCGCCACCGACGACGCCGACAACACCAGCAACAGCATCACCCCGAGTCGCATGACCATGTGCCCACTCCCCCCAAGGCCGCGGCGCGGCCGTTCGGCGCAGGATAGCGGGTATCGCGGCGACCCGACGGTCAGTAGGCGAACTCGCGAAACACCCGATCGATGTCGCCCTGCCACTCCCCGTGGAACAGCGCCAGCTTGCGCTCGGCGGGGGTGATGCCGGCATCTACGAACTCCATCAGCGGCTCGAGGTAGATCGACTCGTCGGCACCGTTGCCATTGAGGCGCGCGCGGCGGGCCAGGCCGTGTGCGCTGATCTCCAGTGCGCGCCGCGCCAGATCGAGCACCGTGCCGCCCCGGAAAGGCAGCTTCAGTGCATGCCGTGGCACGCCATCGCGCAGCGCGTGGCGCTCGGCGAGACTGAAGTCCTTGACCAGGTCCCAGGCCGCATCCAACGCGGTGTCGTCGTACAGCAGGCCCACCCAGAATGCCGGCAGCGCACAGATACGGTTCCACGGCCCGGAATCGGCGCCGCGCATTTCCAGGTACTTCTTCAGTCGCACTTCGGGGAAGGCGGTGGTGCTGTGGTCGGCCCAATCCTTCAGCGTGGGCAACTGGCCCGGGTACGCGGGCAGGTTGCCCGCGAGATAGTCGCGGAACGACTGACCCGAGGCATCGATGTACGTGCCATCGCGGTAGACGAAGTACATCGGCACGTCGAGCAGGTAATCAACATAGCGCTCGTAGCCGAAGCCGTCCTCGAACACGAAGTCGAGCAGGCCGGTGCGGTCGTTGTCGGTGTCGGTCCAGATGTGCGAACGGTAGCTCAGGTAGCCGTTGGGCTGGCCCTCGGTGAACGGCGAATCGGCGAACAGTGCGGTCGCGATCGGCTGCAGCGCCAGCGACACGCGGAACTTCTTCACCATGTCGGCTTCGCTGCCGACGTCTAGGTTGACCTGCACCGTGCTGGTGCGCGTCATCATGTCCAGGCCGAGCGTGCCGACCTTGGGCATGTACTCGCGCATGATCTTGTAGCGGCCCTTGGGCATCCACGGCATCTCGTCGCGGCGCCACTTGGGCTGGAAGCCCATGCCGAGGAAGCCCAGCCCCATCGGCTCGGCCACCGCGCGCACTTCCTGCAGGTGGTTCGTGGTCTCGCAGCAGGTCTCGTGCAGATGCGCCAGCGGCGCGCCCGACAGTTCCAGCTGCCCGGCCGGCTCCAGCGACACTGACGCGGCATCACGCGTCAGCGCGATGACGCGGCCGTGCTCCTCCACCGGGGCCCAACCGAATTGCATCAGCCCCTTGAGCAGCGCCTCGATGCCGCGCTCGCCATCGAAGGTGGGCGGGCGCAGATCGTCGGTGCGGAAGCCGAACTTCTCGTGCTCGGTGCCGATCTTCCAGTCGTCGCGCGAACGCACGCCGCTGGCGAGGAACTCGATGAGCTGGGCACGGCCTTCAGCGCCGGTGCCGATGGGGACATCCTTGACCTGACTCGGACCGGACACAGGCACCTCGTTGGGGAAATGGGCAGGCGATATGCGGCCCGTCGCCGGCAATCGCAAGACCTTGGCAGTGTAGCCGGGCGCCTGTTCCGAACAACCTTCGTCGTGAAACGCTCTGATGCGCTGCCGCTCGCAGACGGCGATCGATTGCGAACAAGCGATCGCGTCGATCAGGCCCTCAGGGAGTGGAGGCAGCTCCCGTAGCGGCGCCCATCTCCAGCCAGGCACCGATCACGCCGCGCACGTCATCCACGCCCAGCTTGGACTCGCCCGAGAACACCTGCACGCTGACGCTGTCGGCAAACTGCGACGACAGCTCGCGCTTCACCGCGGCCAGCGACTGCAACTGCTGGTTGCGGCTGAGCTTGTCGGCCTTGGTCAGCAGCGCATGCGCCGGCAAGCCGCGGCGCACCGCGTAACCGAGCATCTGCAGGTCGTACTCCTTCAACGGATGGCGGATATCCATCACTACGATCAAGCCTCGCAGCGCCTGCCGGGTCTCGAAGTACTGCTGGATGAAGGCCTGCCAGTGCGCCTGCAGGTCCTTGGGCACCTTGGCGTAGCCGTAGCCGGGCAGGTCGACCAGGTAGCGGTCGGTGGTCGGCGGAATGTCGAAGAACACCAGCTGCTGGGTGCGGCCCGGGGTCTTGGACACGCGGGCCAGCGCGTTCTGGTTGCAGATCGCGTTCAGCGCGGTGGATTTGCCCGCATTGGAGCGGCCGGCGAAGGCCACCTCGAAGCCGCCATCGGGCGGCAACTGGCGCGGGTTGTGGGCGGCCAACAGGTATTTGGCGCGAGCGAGAGGGTTCGACATCCGCCTAGGATCGCATGGCCCGTTGGCTTCCGGTCGAAAACCGTGGCATGCGTATGGAAGAGAAAAGAGGGGCGGTCCGTGGCGCTCACGCGCGGCGCGTTGACCCCACCGCACCCGCCGACGATAATTCCGCGGTTCCGGCGCCGCTTGCGGTGCTGCCCGTTTGCCTGTCTACACACCAGATTTTCCGGAGCCCAGCCAATGAGCCAAGCCCGCGTCCTCGGCTTTGCCGGCCTCGCCGCCCTCGCGGTGGCCGCCGTCGCCTACGCCCAGACCACGGTCACCCCGGTCGCCCCGACCGAGCAGGTGCAGACCGCCCCGCTGGACGCCAAGCCGGAGAAGACGGTGTGGGGCGACGCCAAGGCCGGTGCCGCCAAGGCCGGCACCTGCGCGGCCTGCCACGGCCTGGATGGCAACCCGACCGACCCGCAGTACCCGCGCCTGGCCGGCCAGAGTGAGCGCTACATCGCGCACCAGCTGGCCCTGTTCAAGAGCGGCGAGCGCACTGGCGGCATGTCCGCGGTCATGATGCCCTTCGCCAGCATGCTGACGGCGCAGGACGCCCGCGACGTGGGCGCGCACTTCGCCGCGCAGAAGTCCGGTGCCGGCATCTCCGATGACACCCTCATCGCCACCGGTCCCAATGCCGGCAAGAAGTTCTACGAAGTCGGCCAGCAGCTGTTCCTGTCGGGCGACAAGGCTCGCGGCATCCCGGCGTGCATGGCGTGCCACGGCCCGACCGGCGCCGGCAACCCTGGCCCGGCCTACCCGCGCGTGGCCGGCCAGACGGCCGACTACAGCAAGCGTCGCCTGGAAGAGTACCGCGCCGGTACCACCACCCAGCGCGACCCGCACCTGTTCAACGTGATGGCGGGCGTGGCCAAGCAGTTGACCGACGAGGAGATCACCTCGCTGTCCAGCTACCTGCAGGGCCTGCATGCGCGCCGCGACGACGTGGCCAGCGCCGCGCCGGCACCGGCCGCGCTGCCGGCCGCACCGGCCGCCCCGAAGGCGCCGGCCGCCGAGCCGGCGCAGGACGCCGCCCCGGCCGAAGGCAGTTCACGCCCGCTGGGCGGCTGAACTTCGCGCGGCGACCGCGGTCTCATCCGCCAACGCTGCATTCAGGACGCCGACCGCTATCCTAGCGGTCGGCGTTTCTGTTTCTGGCCGCCGCATGCCCCATTTGCCCGCCATGGCCGCGCGGGCCCCACCCCGATCGCATAGACCGATGACCGCACGCCGCCTGCCGCTTCTGCCTGCTTTCGCCCTATCCCTCCTGCTGGCCGCCCTTCCGCTGGCGGGCGCCCTCGCCGCCCCACCGACCACCAAGGCAGAAGCCGCGCCCGTCGCCGGCGTGGACTACGAATTGATCGAAGGCGGCGCGGCCTACCAGCCCGTCGCCGGCAAGATCGAGGTCGCCGAGGTGTTTGGCTACACCTGCCCCCATTGCGCGCATTTCGAGCCGGCGTTCTCGGCGTGGAAGGCGCGCCAGGCCAAGGACGTGAGCGTGGTTATGGTCGCGGCGCCGTTTGGCGGCCACTGGATGCCCTATGCACGCGCCTTCTACGCCGCCCAGCGCCTGGGCGTGGTTTCGAAGACCCATGCCGCGATGTTCCATGCGCTGCACGAGGAAGGCAGCCTGCCGCTGGGCAACGCCAGCGCCGAAGAGATCGCCACCTTCTATGCCGGGCGGGGCGTGGACACCGCGCGCTTCCTGGTCGCCTTCAACGGCCCCGACGTCGCGGCCGACCTGAAGCGTGCCTACGACTTCATCGGCCGCAGCGGGGTGGACGGCACGCCGGCGTTGGTGGTCAACGGCAAATATCGCGTCATTGGCGGCCAGACCTATGCGGAGCGCCTGCAAATCGTCGACCGCCTGGTTGCGCAGGAACGCGCCGCGCGCCGGACGGTCGGGTCGGCCAAGCGCTGAACCGCGTCCGTCTACGGGCGGGCGCCACCTTCAGCGCACTGCCCGCATAATGCCCGGTACGCCCCGGGCGACTTCCTTTCCTCCAGTGGAATCAACGCAATGACTTCACGCCTGCCCCTGATCCTGTTCACTGCCCTGACCCTTGCCGCCTGCGGCAAGCAGGAAGCACCCGCACCGTCGGCCCCGGTCGCGGAGACGGCACCGGCGACGACCGCTCCCGCCGCCATGCCTGCACCGGCCGACGTCGCGGCCCCGACGGCCGAAGCCTCGGCGCCCAACACCAACCCGATCGTGCCGCCGCAGGGCCCCGCCCCGGTGGCCGGCACCGATTACGTCGACATCGCCGGTGGCCAGCCGTTCCAGCCCGCCGCGGGCAAGATCGAAGTGGCCGAGGCGTTTGGCTACACCTGCCCGCATTGCGCCAGCTTTGAGCCGCTCGTCGCGGCATGGAAGGCCAAGTTGCCGGCCGACGTGAACTTCGTGGCCGTGGCCGCGCCGTTCGGCGGCTACTGGATGCCGTACGCCAAGGCCTATTACACCGCCGAAGGCATGGGCCTGCTCGGCAAGACCCATGACGCGATGTTCCGCGCGATCCACATCGAGCGCACCCTGCCCGTGCAGGGCGTGACCGATGAGCAGATCGGCGCGTTCTACGCCAAGTACGGCGCGGACCCCAAGACCTTCGCCAGCACCATGTCCAGCTTCGCCGTGGCCGGCAAGCTCAAGCGCGCCGAGCAGTTCCTGTTGCGCAGCGGTGTGGAAGGCACGCCCAGCATCGTCGTCAACGGCAAGTACCGCGTCATCGGCGGCAAGGGCTTTGAAGACGTGCTGCGCATCACCGACCACCTGATCGCCAAGGAACGTGCGGCCGCCACCCCGGCTGCGGCGCCGGCGACCGGCACGGGCGGCTGATCGCCACAGGTCACGACGGCATGGGCGCGCCTGGCAAGAAGACGCGGCGGCTGCGGCTGCTCAGCGCCAACATCCAGGCGGGCTCCAGCACGCGCGGCTACCACGACTATGTCGCGCGCAGCTGGTCACACGTGTTGCCCGCCGGCAACAAGCGCAACAGCCTGGATGCGATTGCCCAGCTCGCGGGCCAATACGACATCGTGGGTTTGAACGAGAGCGACCCGGGTAGCCTGCGCTCGGGTTTCACCAACCAGACCCACTACCTGGCCGAGCGTGGCGGCTTCGATTACTGGAGCCACCAGCCAAACCGCCGCGTCGGCGGCGTCGCCTCCAGCGCCAACGGCCTGCTGGCCAAGCTGGAGCCACGCGAGGTGTTGGACCACAGCCTACCAGGGCGACTGGGCGGTCGCGGCGTGCTGGTGGCGCGCTTCGGTAACGCGCCCGATTCGTTGATGGTGGCCGTCGCGCACCTGTCACTGGGCGCGAGCTCGCGCGCATCGCAACTGTCCTTCATCGCCGAACTGCTGCACGGGCACGCCAATGCGGTGCTGATGGGCGACTTCAACTGCCCCATCGACCGGCCGGAAATGCAACAGCTGTTCAAGCGCACGCGCCTGCAGCCGCCCGACCACGACACCCCGACCTTTCCCAGCTGGAGCCCCCAGCGCGCCATCGACCACATCCTGGTCGGCGATGGCCTGCGCTGCAGCGAGCCCCAAGCCCTGGCGGCCGCGTTTTCCGACCACCTCGCGTTGTCGGTCAACCTGGACGTGCCCGAGCAGTCTCTGAGCTGATCCGCGTCGAGCGGTTCGCGCAGGCAGACCCGCTGCCTGGCACGACCCTTGGCCGGCGCGTGACTGCAGCGCTGGGGCTGCCCGCCAAACAAAACGGCCGGGGATCGCTCCCCGGCCGTTCTGCATTCACGCCTTCAACCGATCAGAACCGCAGGTCGGCCCGCACGTAGAAGTAACGGCCACCCGGGATGTCGTAGGTGGAAGCATCGTAGCCGTTGAGCGAGCACGACAGGCAGATCGGCGGATCCTTGTCGAGCACGTTCTTGGCGCCCACGGCCAGCTGCAGGCCCTTCATCCAATCGAAGCGGTAGCCCACCTGGACATCGTGGTAGGAGATCGCCTCGAGGGTGTTGGTGCCCTCGCCCGGGTTGCTGCACACCGGGAACGACACCGCATCACCGCACTCTTCTTCCAGCTCGGAGATGTGGCGCATCGTCCACGAAGCGGTCCATGCGTTGCGGCTCCACTCCAGCGAGGTGTTGGAGGTCCACTCCGGAATGGCGCTGTCGGTGACTTCCACGCCCACGGAACGCGGCTGCACCTGACCGGCAGCACCGATCGCTTCGTAGCGGCTGACGAAGGTGTTCTGCCACGACACCTTGAAGTTGCCCAGCGAGGTTTCCGGCAGGGTCCAGAACACATCGAAGTCCCAGCCGTCGGTCTTGATCGAGCCGAGGTTGGTGAGGCGGTTGTTGAAGCTGTTGATGCTGCCCACATTCGGCGCGCGGGTGATGCCGCCGCAGTACAGCGGGTCCAACGTCTCGACGCACAGGTCCAGCTGGGTCTGCGCATCGATGGCCTGGACCGCACCTTCCAGCGAGTGGCGGTAGTAGGTCAGCTCGATGTCCAGGCGCTCGGACCACGAGGCATCACTGGCGAAGGACGGGCTGAACACCATGCCCGCCGTGAAGCTGCGCGCGGTTTCCGGATCCAGGTTCGGATTGCCGCCGGTGGTGACCGAGATCTGGCCGTTGGACTGGCTGGCACCGGCCGGCACGCCCAGCGCACGGCAGTTGGCCGTGTTGCCGGTCGGCGCGGAACCGTCCAGGCCGATCAGGCACGGGTCGTCCAACTGCAGGTCGGCGCGGCTGGCCGAGCCATACAGTTCGCCGATCGACGGCGCGCGGAAGCCTTCCGCGTACGTGGCGCGCAGCAGCAGCTCATCGGCCACCTGCCAGCGCAGGCCGAACTTCGGCGTGAACTGGCCACCGAAGGTGGAGTAGTCCGAGTAGCGGCCGGCCAGGCTCAGGTCCAGGCTCTTGCCGAATGCGGTGTCGCGCATCAGCGGCACGGCCAGTTCGAGGTACGCCTCGTTGACGTCGTAATCGCCCGAGGTCGGCAGCGACGGCACGCCGTTGTAGTGGCTCTCGACCACGGTGCTGCCGTCCGGACGGGTCATCGTCACGTAGTTGATCGGGTCGGGGATGTACTCGCCCTCGTAGCGGCGGTGCTCAAGGCCCGCGGCGAACGACAGCGGGCCGGCCCACATCTCGAACAGGTCACCGGAGATGTTGGCCGTCGCCAGCTGCAGGGTCTGCTCGCTGCGGTCGCGCACTACTGGCTGGATCCACGCCAGCATTTCCCGCGTGATCGTGCCCGGGCCGCCGAAGATGTTCAGCGGCACGCAACCCGGCGTGGTGGCGCAGGTGTTGCCGGCGGTGTCGGTGTCGCCCAGCGCCAGCGCGATGTTGCGGATGTTGTAGGAGCCGTAGTTGGTCTGCTCGGCCTCGTTCTTGCTGGCCGCGACGTTCACGTCCCAGAACCAGGTCTTCTCGCCGGCGTCGAAGCTGCCTTCCACGCCCGCGGCGAAGTACTGCGTGTCGACCTTCTGCTCGAAGATGCGCGGACCGCCCTCGACCGGACGGCGGCCGATCAGGATCAGGTTGGAGCTGGAATCCAGGTCGATGCCGAACGGGTTGTACATCTGCGAGGCGGGAATGAAGATGCCGTCCGCATACGGGTTGCCCGTGCCCGCGTCGCCGCCGAGGAAGATCGGCTCCGGTGCGGCCTGGTTGGTCGACTCACGACGGTTGAACAGCGCCTTGGCGTAGGCGTGCACGTTGTCGTTGAAGTAATAACGGAACTGGCCGAACACGCCGCTACGCTCCGACGGCGTCAGCATCATGTTGTACTGCGAGAAGTTGAAGCGGTTGGCCGTGCGGAAGGGGATGAAATCACCCGGGAACGACGGCGTCGGCGAGTAGCTGGAACCGTTGGGCGTGGTGATGTTGCAGAACGCGTCCGGACACACCGGGTTGGCCGCGTTGCCGAAGAACACGAAGCGACCGTTCGGCGTGGCCGAGCTGGCGAAAGTCAGGCCGGTGCCCGGGATCGGGTAGCTGGACTGCTCACGGTCCTTGGAATAGATCGGGTCCTGGTTGACGTAGCTGGCGCCGATGAAGAAGTTGGCGCGCTCGGTGCTGGTGCCCCACGCCAGGTCGACGCTGCCGAGGTCGCCGTCGCCTTCGCCGTACTGGCCGGCGTTGACCGTGACCTGGCCGCCTTCGAAGTTGCGGCGGGTAATGATGTTGACCACGCCGGCGATCGCGTCGGAGCCGTACAGCGACGACGCGCCGTCTTCCAGCACTTCGATGCGCTCGACCAGGGCCAGCGGAATGGTGTTGAGGTCGGTGGCCGCGCCCACGCCCGAGGCGGACGACTCATTGATCCAGCGCACGCCGTCCACCAGGACCAGCACGCGCTTGGGACCGAGGTGGCGCAGGTCGACCTGCGCCGAACCAGCGCCCACGCCGTCGCCGTTGGGCGAGAAGCCGAAGTTGCCCGACGAGTTGAACTTGGTGTTCAGGGCCGAACCGGCGCCGGTCAGGCTCTGCACGATGTCGCCCAGCGAGGTCAGACCGGTGCGGTCGATGTCCTCGCGCGAAAGGGTCTGCACCGGCACCTGGCTCTCGATCTCGGCCTTCTTGATGCGGGTACCGGTCACGCGCACCGAATCGAGGGTCGTCGCCTGCGACGTCTCGGCTTCCTGCGCGGCGACGACGCCCGGCAGTGCAATCAGCATGGACAACTGGATGGCTTTCGCCAACGTCTTGCGGCGCATCGCTTGCATCGACCTCTCTCCCTAAAAGTGATGAAACAGCACAAAGGCGCCCGGCCCCTGTTCCGTGGCGTATCCCGTTTGTAAACAATTTGTGAATCCGCCACAAGCGGCAAATGGCATGCACCGCCCCGGCACAGTGGCAGGGCAGGCCCGCACGCCCCCGAATGGATCGACCTCCGGGCCGGCGCTGCTCGTCACTGCCGCGGCGCGGGCCAACGAATCATTCACCCGCCCAACAGCAGGCTGCTCCCCACCACCACCAGGAACGCGGCGAACACACGCTTCAGTGCTTCGCCCGACAGGCGGTGCGCCAGGTGCGTGCCATGCGGCGCCGCGAACACCGAGGCGATCGCCACCCCGATCGCCGCCGGCAGGTACACATAGCCGATCGCATGGGACGGCAGCGCGCCCGCAGGTGCCTGCAGTGCGTATCCGGCCGCGCTGGCCAGGCCAATCACCACGCCACAGGCCGACGACGTGCCCACCGCACGCACCGGCGCAACGCCACGCCACACCAGCAGCGGCACCGTCATGCTCCCTCCCCCGATGCCCACCACGGCCGAGACGGCACCGATCCCGACCCCGGCCGTGCTCATGCCGGGCCCGCGGGGCGCGGGGCGGGTGTGGCCATCGGCCGGCGTGCGGCGTCCCAGCAACAGCTGGGCCGCGGCCAGGAAGCAGTAGATCGCGACCAGCCAGCGCAGCCATTCACCCGGCAGTCGCACCGCAAGTGCACTGCCAAGCCAGCCGCCCACCAGCAGGCCCGGCGCCATCCAGCGGACGGTGGGCCACATCACGCTGCCACGCTGGGCATGCGCGCGCGCCGAGGCTGCGGCGGTCAGCACGATGCTCGCCAGCGAACTGGCCAGCGCTGCATGCATTGCCGCGTCCTGGGGCACCCCAAGCCTCGGCAGCATCCAGGCCAATGCGGCCACCAGCACCAGGCCGCCGCCCACGCCCAACAGGCCGGCCAGCACGCCGGCCACCGCCCCCAACCCCAGAAACGCCAACCACGCCATCCACACGCTGCTGCTCTCCCGAAAACATGCCCGGAATGGCCCCTGCCCACCGAGCACGAAGCGCCATCAAGACGTTCATTTTGACTCGGATATAGTCCGGGCCATGCGACAAAAAACGACCCCCATCGTAATCGCGTCGCTGCTGGTGGCGTTTTCTTCCACTGGTTGCGCGCAGCCCTCGCCCGTCGCCGTGCCGCCCCCGGGGGCACGCAGCGCGCCGCCCACTTCGGTCTCCCAAACGCCTGGCGCGGCGGCCCCAGTCTCGCTGGCCAATCCGGCAGGCGATGCGCCGGCGATTGCGGCGCATTCCAAGGACAATGCCCGACTGGCGCGATTGCGATCCGCGCTGGAAGCGGCCGAGCGCGGCGACTTCGACGCCGCCGCCTATGCCGACCTGGCCCGTGACCCGCTGTGGGGCTGGATCGAGTACGCGAGCCTGCGCCGCGGGATCGACACCCTGGATGCCGCGCGCGCGCAGGACTTCCTGGCCCGCTACAAGGGCCAGCCTGTGGCCGACGCCTTCCGCGAGCTGTGGCTGGCCGCTACCGCACGACGTGAAGAGTGGCCGGCCTTCATCGCCGCCTGGACCCCGGACACCACTGGCGACGGACTGCGCTGCGCCGAACTCAAGGCCCGGCAGGCGCTGGGTCGCGCCGACGCCAGCTGGACGGCGGCCGCGCGGACCATGTGGCGCCAGGCGGGCAAGTCGCTACCTGCCACCTGCGACGCGCCGATGGCGGTGCTCGCCGAGCAAGGCGGCCTCCCGTCCGCATTGCGCTGGGAGCGGATCGGCCGCGCCATCGAAGCTGGCGAACCCGGCGTGGTCCGCGCTGCGGCGCGTGGCTTGCCTGCCGAGGAGCAGGCATTGGCCGAAGAGTACGCGGCGTTCCTCGAAGCACCGCACGAGCGGGCATTGGCGTGGCCAAAAACCGCGCGCAGCCGCCTGGCCGCATCCCACGGCCTCGCGCGCCTGGCGCAGGACGCCCCCGCTGATGCAGAGATGCAACTGGCGAAGTTCGCGCCTGCATTGGAATTCGAATCCGCCGACCGCACCCGCGTGCTGTATGCCGTCGCGCTGTGGTCGGTCGCCTCGTATGCCCCCGAGTCGGCGCGGCGCCTCGCCGCGGTCCCGGTGGAGGCATACGACGAGCGTCTGCACGAATGGCGCGTGCGCGAAGCATTGGCACGTTCGGACTGGCCCGCCGCACTGGCGGCGTTGCGCCTGATGCCACCGGCGCAGCGCGGCGATTCGCGCTGGCAGTACTTCGAGGCCCGATTGAGCGATCTTACCGGCGATCGCGCCACGGCCCAGCGGCTGTTCACCGAAGCCGCGCGCAAGCCCGAATTCCACGGATTCCTCGCTGCCGACCGCATCAAGCAGCCGTACGCGTTGTGCCCCCTCAATCCAACGGACGACCGGGTCACCAAGGCCAAGGTCGCACGCGATCCCGCGCTGGTGCGCGCGTTGGCGCTGCACCGGCTCGGCCGCCCGGGCTGGGCGCAGCGCGAGTGGGACGACGCGCTTGGCCGCTTCGACGACACGCAACGGCGTATGGCGGTGGCCGAAGCGCAGGCACACGGCTGGTTCGACCGTGCGGTGTTCAACCTCGGCAAGCAGCGCGACGAACTGCGCCTGTACCACCTGCGCTTCCCGCTCCACCACGACGCCGCCATTCGCCGCGAGGCATCTCGCCACAAGATCGATCCGGCGTGGGTCGCGGCAGAAATCCGCGCCGAAAGCATCTTCAACCCGACCGCGCGCTCTTCGGCCAACGCGATGGGCCTGATGCAGGTGATCCCGGCCACGGGTGCGGCGGTGGCCTCGCGCATCGGCTTGCCGTGGACCGGGCCGGACATGCTGTACGACCCGGACACCAACATCGCGATTGGCACGGCCTACCTGCGGCAGTTGATGGACCAGTACGGCGGCCAGCCCTACACGACCATCGCCGGCTACAACGCTGGGCCGGCACCCTTGGCCCGCTGGCAGGCACAGCGCCCGAACATGGATCCGGACTTCTGGATCGAAACGATCAGCTACAAGGAGACCCGGGAGTACGTGGCCCGCGTGCTCGCATTCAGCGTAATCTACGACTGGCGGCTCAACGGCGACGCGGCCACCCTCAGCGACCGCCTGCGCGGCATCACCGACGGCGCGCGCAAGCGCTTTGCGTGCCCCGAGCCCGTGACCGCCCCCAAGCCCGCCACCAGGCCGGGCCAGAGAACGAGAGCGCGCAGATGAGCAGACAGCACGTGGTGGTCCTGGGCGGCACCGGTTTCGTGGGGCGCCACCTGGTGCCCCGCGTGCTGCGCGACGGCCACCGCGTCACCGTCGTCAGCCGCGGGCTGACCACCCGCACGCGCGCGACGCTCTCGCGCGAGGCCAGCGTTCGCGAGGGTGACGAACACGACCCCGCATTCCTCGCCAACGTGTTCAGCGATGCCGACGCGGTCATCAACCTGACCGGCATCCTCAACGAAAAAGGCGATCGCGGCGACGGGTTCGAGCGCGTGTTCGTGGGCATCACCGACACCGTGATCGCGGCGATGAAGGCCAGCGGCGTGCGACGCCTGTTGCAGATGAGCGCGCTCAATGCCGGCCACGGCGACAGCCACTACCTGCAGTCGCGCGGCCGGGCTGAGGCGCGGGTGCGCGGATCCGGCCTGGACTGGACGATCTTCCGCCCCTCGGTCATCGCAGGGCCGGGCGATGGGCTGTTCTGCCGATTCGATGCACTGCTGGGCATGGCACCGGTGTTGCCGATTGCGCGCGGGCATACGCGGTTCCAGCCAGTGTGGGTGGGGGACGTAGCCGAGGCCTATGCGCGTGCGCTGGCCAATCCGGACACCGTCGGCCAGGTCTACGACCTGGTCGGACCCGACGTGCTGTCGCTGACAGAGATCGTGCAGCTCGCCGCCGCGGCGCGTGGCCGCCATCGCGTGGTGATGCCGCTACCGGAACCGCTGGGGCGTTGGCAGGCCAACTTCGGCGAGTGGTTACCGGGCAAGCCCATCAGCCGCGACAACTGGCGTTCGCTGGCATTGGACTCCACCAGCCAGGACAGCGGCCTGCCGCAACTGGGCATCGCCCCGACGCGGGTAACCAATCGCCTGCCGGAAATCCTGGGCTTGGACGCAGCGTCGGCGGCATGAGTCTGGAAGTGCCCGGACGCGTCTACCTGGTGGGCGGCGCGGTGCGCGATCGCCTGCTGGGCCTGCCGGCCGGTGACCGCGACCACGTGGTCGTCGGCAGCACCCAGGCCGCAATGGAGGCCGCGGGGTTTCGCGCCGTGGGACGCGACTTCCCGGTGTTCCTGCATCCCGAATCCGGCGAGGAATATGCGCTGGCGCGCACCGAACGCAAGTCCGGTCGCGGCTACCGCGGCTTCGTGGTGGACGCCGACCCGTCGGTGACCTTGGAGCAGGACCTCGGGCGGCGCGATTTCACCATCAACGCCATCGCCCAGTCGCTCGACGACGACACCCTCGTGGATCCCTACGGCGGAACACGCGATCTGGAGGCACGGCTGTTGCGCCATGTCGGCCCCGCCTTCATCGAGGACCCGTTGCGCGTACTGCGCGCGGCACGGCTGCTGGCACGCTTTGCGCCGCTGGGCTTCCAGTTGGCGCCCGAGACGCTGGCACTGATGCGCGAGATGGTGGCCGCCGGCGAACTGGAGCACCTGGTGCCCGAGCGCGTGTGGCAGGAGCTGAAACGCGCGCTGGCCAGTGCACGGCCGTCGGCGTTCCTCGCCACGTTGCGGGCCTGCGGCGCGCTCCGCGTCGTGCTGCCGGAGGTAGACGCTTTGTATGGCGTGCCGCAGCGCGCCGAGTTCCATCCCGAGGTCGACACCGGTGTGCACATCGAGTTGGTAAGCGACGTTGCCGCACGCATCGCCCCGGGCGATGACTTGGTGGGCTTCGCCGCGTTGACGCACGACCTGGGCAAGGCGCTGACGCCGGCCGACCAGCTGCCGCGCCACATTGGCCACGAAGGCGCGGGGGTCGCCCCGCTGCGTGCGCTGTGCGAGCGCCTGCGCGTGCCGACCGAACACCGCCTCCTCGCCGAGGCAGCCTGCCGCGAACACCTCAACGTGCACCGGTTCCATGAGCTGCGCGCGGAAACCGTGCACAACCTGATCGCCCGCTGCGATGGCTGGCGCGATCCGGGCCGCATCCGACGGCTGGCGATGGTGTGCGAAGCCGACAAGCGTGGCCGGACCGGCCACGAAGAGGACGCCTACGCCGAAGGCGAGGCCTTGGTGCGCGCGCTCGACGCCGCGCTGGCGATACGTGCGTCGGATGTGGCGCCCGGGCTTGCCGGCCCCGCCATCGGCGAAGCGCTGCGCAAGGCGCGCGTGGCCACCATTTCGGCTGCGCGCGCGCCCCTCGCCTGACTTCCCGTCAGCGCACGGCCACGACTGAAACGCGACGGGCGGCCGAAGCCGCCCGTCGCCTGCATCCGTTGTCGCGATGCGATCAGAACTGCACGCCGACCCGGACGTAGTACTCCGCGCCATTGAACCCGAACGGCGACGACAGCGGGTACTGTGCGCCCAGGAAGTTCAACACACCGTTGGTTTCCTTGTCGGGGTAGTTGCCGAAGAGGTTGTTGCCACCGACGGTCACGTGGACGCGATCACTGAACAGATCGAAGCCCACCGCCAGGTCGAACAACCACTCCGAGCCAAACTCCGCCTGTTCGCCGAAGGTGTAGTCCTCCCAGCCGTCGTAGCGGTTGGCGCGCGCGGTCAGGTTGAAACTCCACGGCGTGCGCCAGTCGAACGACATCACCGAACGGTGGCTCGGCAACTGGTTCTCCAGGTCGGCCACGCGCTCGGCGTCGATCACCGGCGTCGAGGTGCCCGGGATCAGGTCGACACGATCGACCGACTGTTCGTTCCAGCTGTGCCGCGCGTCGAACGTGCCGGTGCCCCAGTCGCCGAAATCGGCGCGATAGACCGCCACCAGGTCCAGGCCGCGCACGGTGGTGTCGAAGCCGTTGCTGAAGTACGACACCTGGCGCAGCAGCGTCGCATCCTGCACGCCGGCCGCGATCAGCGCCTGCTGTTCGGCCGAGCCCGGCGCGATGCTGATGTTGCGCAACGCGATGCGGTCATTGATGTCGATGTTGTAGTAGTCCAGCGTCAGGCTGAACACGCTGCTCGGCGAGTACACCATGCCCACCGAGTACGCCGAGGATTCCTCGGCCTCGAGCGGCTGTGCGCCCAGTGCCACGGCGGCGGGACTGTTCACCGGGAACGTGCCCTGCGGCACCAGCGCACCGCTGGAATCGGCGGTGGTGGTGACATCCAGTGTGTTGATCTGGCCCGGCGTGGGCGCGCGGAAGCCGGTGTTGACGGTGGCGCGCAGCGCCAGCGTATCGGTCACCTCAAAGCGCGAGGACAACTTCCAGTCGAAGGTGTTATCGAACGCCGAGGAGTTCTCATAGCGACCCGCCAGCGCCATCGCCAGACGCTGGGTCACGTCGGCTTCGAGGTCCAGGTAGGCCGCACGGCTGTATTGGCTGAACTCGCCGGCCGCGGCCGGTGAATCACCCTGGAAGCCATCCGAGCCGACGCCAAACAACACTGCGGTTGGACTGGTGGCATACGACGCGGGATCACCCACGCCAATCTTGTAGGTTTCCTCGCGCCACTCCGCGCCAAACGCGACGCTCACCGGCGCGGCGAACAGGTCGGTCTGCCACGGGTAGACGAAATCGATGTTGGCGCCGCGTTCAAGCTGGGTCAGCTGGCCCGGTTCGAAGCTGGTGGGGCTCAGGCGCCCCAGGCTGGGGTTGATCGAATCGATCAGCTTGTAATAGACCCGGTTCTCGCCCTGCCTCAGGCTGACGTCCCAGCGGAGCCCGCTGGCCAGCTGGCCCTTGCCGCCGAATACGCCCTCGTAGTCCATCACGTCCGCCGCGAAGGTGGGCGTGTAGCCCCCGGGAAACTGGGTGTGGATCGGGTTGAGGGCGATGTAGCCGGAGGGACTGGTCGCGCTGGCCGTGAGGAAATCCGCCGGATTGAGGCCCCGCGCCCGCAAGGCATCGACGATGCTCTGCGCGACCGGGTCCGCCACGCCATCACCGTTACCATCCACCATCAGCGTGCCGCGCGGCGACACGCCCGGGACGCCGACCGGCGTGCGGTAGAAGAAGCTGGAGTCAAACTTCGAATCGGCATAGCTGCCAAAGCCATACAGACTGACGGCATCGCCAAGCGGCAGCTGGGCATTGAAGAAGGTGCGCAGGCCTTCGCCGCTCGGATCGCCCCAGCGCTGGCCCAGGCCCTCGAACGGCACCTGGTCGCTGCCCAGGGCCGCGCCTACCTGCGCGGCGTCGGCACGCGGAATGCCGCGCGAGGTGAAGTCACTTTCGAAGTATTCGGCCGTGGCGTTGAAGAAGCCTTCCGCACCCAGCGGCAGCCCCACGTTGACCGAGGATCGGAACTTGTCGCCATCGCCCTCGGCGGTCGAGCCGTACTGGGCATCGACGCGTACACCTTCGCTGTTGTCGTTGAGCAGGACGTTGATTACGCCCGCGATCGCATCCGAGCCGTACTGCGCCGACGAGCCATCACGCAACACTTCCACGCGTGAGATCGCCGCCGAGGGAATCAGGCCGAAGTCCACCGCCTGCGCGCCCTGGTTGACCGTGCCGAACGGCTCGGCCTGCAGGTTCACCAGCGCCGAACGGTGGCGGCGCTTGCCGTTGATCAGCACCAGGGTCTGGTCGGGCGGCAGGTTGCGCAGGTTGGCCGGGCGCACGAACGCAGTGCCATCGGCGATCGGGTAGCGCTGGGTGTTGAACGACGGTGCGATGTTGGCCAGCTGGTCCGTGAAGTCGGCCGAGGCCTGCTGCTCCAGCATTGCCGGGCGGAACACGTCGATGGGCGACAGCGACTGGTTGGGCGAGCGGCCCGGGGTTCGGGTGCCGGTTACGGTAACGGCGTCAAGATCGGTCGCTTCGGACTGCGCCGGGCTGGGGGCGCCTTCCTGTTGCGCCTCCCCCTGGGCCGTCGTGCCTGCATCCTGCGCGTGGGCGGTGAATCCGGTGGACAGCGTGGCGATCACGGCCAGCGCCAGTACGTTCCTTTTTACTGCGAGCATCGTGGTGTCCTTGGTTGGGGTGGGCTCCCCCCGCGGGGCCCTGAGCCCACTTTTACCAAGTTTTAACCTTTGCGCAATCGGGTCCCTTACTTTGCTGAATTAGGTGTTTCGAGCCTCGGTCCGGCCCCCGCGACCTAAGACGCCAGCCAGCGCGCCACGGCCCGCCGCCCCAACCACCACCCCAGAGCCACGCCCAAGGTGTTGGCCAGCATGTCGCCCGGATCAGCCAATCGGGTCGTGGTCAGCGCCGCCTGGGCCCCCTCCATCGCGATGCCCAGCCCCACCAACGCCAACGCGGCGACCCCGTGGGCGCGCCCCGTCGCGAACAGCAGCACGGCGTAGCCCGACAGCAGGGCATACGCCAGCAGGTGCTCCACCTTGTCGATGCCGGTGAAGGACGGCTCGGGCAAGGACGACGACGGCAGCAGCGAGGCGACAACCACCGCCGCGATCATTACCAGCCACCCCGCCAACCAGAGCCGGGGCCTTGGCCACGGTCGCAACACGCCGGGGGTGATCACAGCCGGAAGCTCAGGTCGCCCACGAGGAACGCCCCGCCGAACTCCACGTTCTTCTCAAAGCCCATCACCTGGAAGCGTTCGCCCATCTCCGTCGGCAGGGTCAGGCGCTTGACCTCCTGGTTCCGGCGCAGCCGCTCCACCTCGTCGTCGAGGCCCTCGATCCGCTTCAGGACGCCGGCCAATCCGTTGCCGAGCAGGAAGCTGGCCTGTGAGCAGTAGCCGGCCAGGTCAAAGCCCGCCCCGACCCCCGCCTCGGCCAACGCGGTGAAGTCCACCGACGCGGTGAGGTCCTGCAGGCCCGGCCACAGCAGCGGCTCACCGTGCATGCGATGCCGGTAGAACGCTCGCAGGGTGCCATCGCTGCGTTCGGGCAAGTAGTACTCGCGGCGCACGTAACCGTAGTCGACGAACAACATCGCGCCAGCCTTCATGCCACCGGACACGGCCTGGATCCAGTAGGGCAATTGCGGCAACAGTTCCGAGCGGTACCCGTCGGGCAGCGCTTCCGGCAGGCCACGCTCCAGGTGCCGCACCGCGCCGCGGAGGAACCCATCCGCGGGGCGCAACACGCGTACCAGCCGCCCACCCTCCAGGGCCACGTGCTCTTCGTACACCTCCCCGGATTCGATGGCGAACCACGGGGTGGGCAGCGCGTCGATCACTTCGTTGGCGAACAGCACGCCCACCCAGTCGTCGGGCACTGGCCCATCCACCCACTCCACCAGTTCAAACAGCGGCGGCACCAGCCGCTCACGCAGGCGCTCGCGTTGGCGCACGCGGAGTTGCGCGCTGGGCTCCAGGATCAGGTAGCGGTTGGGCAACGCGTCCAACTCCATCAGCCGCTTCAGCGCCACCTCGGCGAATGCCCCGGTGCCGCCGCCCAGTTCCAGAAACAGCGCGTCCGGACCCAACTGCTGCAGGACCGGCGCCACCGCCTCGGCCACGCATGCGGCAAACACCGGCCCCAGTTCAGGCGCGGTGACGAAGTCGCCGGCCTCGCCGAACTTGGTGGCCCCCGCGCTGTAATACCCGAGTCCTGGTGCATACAGCGCCAATTCCATGAAACGCGAAAACGGGATCGCTCCGGTTTCGCTGGCGGCGATCTCAGCCTGGATGGCGGCGGTCAGCTTGGCGCTGTGCACCAGCGCATCGGCAGCGGGTTCGGGGAGCTGGGCGTTCACGATGGCTTCCGGATTCACGAGCGCGCAGGATAGCCTGTAGCGTGCAACCGGAGCCTGACCGATGACCCCCGCCGTCCGTCCCGTCGCCCTGATCACCGGCTGCGCCAAGCGCATCGGCGCCGCCACCGCGCGTCACCTGCATCACGCCGGCTATGACGTCGCGCTGCACTACCGCCATTCACGCGAGGCCATCGAAGCCCTGGCCGCCGAACTCGACCACGCGCGCCCGGGCAGCGCCCACACGCTGCAGGCAGACCTCACCGAGTTCGACCGCATCCCGGAGCTGTTGGCCGACACCATCGGCCGTTTTGGCCGGCTGGATGCGCTGGTGAACAACGCCTCCGCCTTCCACCCCACGCCGATCGGGCTGGCCACGCCCGACGACTGGGATGCCTTGATGGCGAGCAACGCGCGCGCGCCGTTCTTCCTGTCGCAGGCCGCGGCACCGCATCTGCGCGCCACTGGCGGCGCCATCGTCAACCTCACCGACATCTACGGCGAACGCCCGCTGCGCCAGCACACCATTTACTGCATGGCCAAAGCCGCGCTGCTGATGATGACGCGCTCGCTCGCGGTCGAATTGGGGCCCGACGTTCGGGTCAACGCCGTATCGCCCGGCGCCGTGCTGTGGCCCGAAGACGGCAGCAATGCCGCGGCACAGGAGGCCATGTTGGCGCGCACGCCGCTGGGCCGGACTGGCACTCCGGATGAAGTCGCGGAGGCGGTGCGCTGGTTGCTGCAGGACGCGCGCTACAGCACCGGGCAGGTGCTGTATCTGGACGGCGGGCGGATGTTGGCTGGCTGATCGTTCGCGCGGTGTGGCGTGTCACCAACGGCCACGCCAGTTGGCCAAGAGGCCGGCTGTCAGGGCCGAGGGCGCGGCTCCGAATCGCGGGCGGCCGCCTCGCTCTCGCGGATCCGGCGACGCAGGAAGCCGTGGATCGCCACGGTCAGCGCAATCGACAGCACCGTCACCGCTATGGCCAGCCAGCCCATCGGGGTGGTCAGCAACAGGGTGAGCAATGGCGACATGTCACAGCACTACGGTGTCGAAGGCGTGGTCGCGGTCCGCATGCGCGGCCCACAGCTCGCCCAGCGTGCGACCGTCGCCGGGCACGCGCACGTCGGGCGCGATGTCGGCCAAGGGCTTGAGCACGAACGCGTGCTTCAGCTCCGGGCGCGGAATCCGCAGGTTGCCCTCGCCCTCGCACACGCGGTCGTCGAACAGCACGATGTCGATGTCCAGCGTGCGGTCACCAAAGCGCGGGCCGCTGCGGTCGCGGCCGTGCGCATCCTCCAGCGCATGCAACCAATCATTGAGTGCCTGCGGCTCGAGCTCGGTCTGGATCAGCGCCGCGGAGTTGAGGAAGTCGTCGCCGTCAAAACCCACCGCCGCGGTGCGGTACACCGGCGAATGCAGCACCGTGCCGAAGCGCGCCTGCAGCGCCGCCAGCCCGCTGCGCAGGTTGGCGACCGCGTCGCGATTGCTGCCCAGGCTGAGGTAGGCCTTGTGCATCAGAGCAGCCCGCTGATGCCTTCGGGCGTGCGACCGGCGCTGCGCTCAATGATCACGCCGACCGCGCGCGCGCCACGCACAGCGCCGGGCTTGCTCAGCTTGAGCCGCACGTGGCTGACGCCGAATTCGTCGAGGATGATTTCGGCCACGCGTTCGGCCAGCGTTTCCACCAGGCCGAAGCCCGACTGCGCGACGTAGTCCTCCACCCGCCGGCTGACGTCCTTGTAGTTGAGCGTGTCCTCGATCGCGTCGCTGGCCGCCGGCACGCGGTTGTCGAACGCCATCTCGATGTCGAACACCAGCGTCTGCCGGATGCGGCGCTCCCAGTCGTAGATGCCGATCAGCGCGTCGATCTCGAGCGCTTCGATGAAGACCTTGTCCACTCGTCGTACCTGCCAGCCTGCGCCATGCGTGCGCCGTGGCGTCATTTTGTCACGGCCGCGGGGCCGGTGGCCCCACGTTCAACCTGGCCGATGCCCACAAGGGCCGCGGGGCAGGCGCAAACCGCACGCAATCAAACCGCTTCCAGCGTCGCCATGTCCCAGCGCGGGGTGACGCGCACCGACTCATCGACGTGCTGGCCGGCCTGCAACCGCAGCGCACCGGCATAGGCGATCATCGCGCCGTTGTCGGTGCAGAAGGCCGGCCGCGGGAAGCTCACCCGTCCGCCGCGACGCGCCGCCATCTCCTGCAGTTTCGCCCGCAGGCGCTTGTTGGCGCCCACGCCACCGGCCACCACCAGCGTGTCGCAACCGGCTTCGTCCAGCGCACGCTGGCACTTGATCGCCAACGTATCCACCACCGCATCCTCGAAGCCGCGGGCGATGTCGGCACGGGTCGCTTCGGACTGGTCGCAGTTCTGCCACGCCAGCAACACCTGGGTCTTGAGCCCGCTGAAACTGAAGTCCAACCCCGGCCGGTCGGTCATCGGTCGCGCAAACTTGAACACGCCCGGCCGCCCCTGCTCGGCCAATGCCGCCAGTTGCGGACCGCCCGGGTACGGCAGGCCCATCAGCTTGGCGGTCTTGTCGAAGGCCTCGCCAGCCGCATCATCCAGCGTCTCGCCCAGCAGCCGGTAGCGACCGATGGCCTCGACGTGGATCAGCTGGGTATGGCCACCGGAGACCAGAAGCGCCACGAACGGCGGCTCCGGGCGGCCCAGCGGGTCGTCCTCCATCAGGGGCGCCAGCAGGTGGCCTTCCATGTGATGCACCGCCACGGCCGGCAGGTCCAGCGCCCACGCCACCGCGCGGGCCACGCCGGCGCCCACCAGCAGCGCGCCCACCAGGCCCGGGCCGGCGGTGTAGGCCACGCCGTCCAGTTCGTCGATGGTCAGGCCGGCGTCGGCCAGAGTCTGGCGGATCAGCGGCAGCAGCTTGCGCACGTGGTCGCGGCTGGCCAGCTCGGGCACCACACCGCCGTATTCGGCATGCAGGGCGATCTGGCTGTACAGGGCGTGGGCACGCAGGCCGGTGTCCGTGTCGTACACGGCCACGCCGGTCTCGTCGCAGCTGGTTTCGATGCCGAGGACTTTCATGGTCTGGATATGGGGGTGCTTTGGGGAAAGCGTAGCGCGTTTGGGGGATGCGGCCGGGAGGTGACGGGCAAAAGCAGAAGCCTCACTACTTTTGAGACGCCAAGGGTTGCGTCCTCACGGGGTGTGGCGGACAGCGGGCCATGGATGCCCCGCGGCCCCGACTCGGGGCAGGATGCCCCTATGGAGGGGCGCAGCCACACCCCGACAGGGCGTAGACCCAACCGGAGCCAGACCCCACACTTGCACTCCCCACCAGAGCGCGATTAAAATGCGCGGCTCACCCGGTCCTCCCGGGACCGGTCCCTGAATAGAGATTACGTATGCCCAGCGTCAAAGTCCGCGAAAACGAGCCTTTCGAGTTTGCCCTGCGTCGCTTCAAGCGCACCTGCGAGAAGGCCGGCGTCCTCGCCGAGACCCGCAAGCGCGAGTTCTACGAGAAGCCGACCCAGGAGCGCAAGCGCAAGGCCGCCGCTGCGGTGAAGCGCCAGTCGCGTCGCGCCTCGCGCGATGTGACCAAGCGTCAGCGCCTGTACTGAGTACAGCGGGTTCTTCCCCTTGTGGCCGGCCTCCGGGCGGGTCACGGTGGAAGCCGAAAGCCGGCCGCGCCCCTGCGCCGCCGGCTTTTTGTGTTTTTGACGCCATCCGGGCCGGAGCGCTTGCCGGCCGCGCATTGCGCAGTTTTGGCCTTCGCCCCCTCAGCGCGAGGCGGGTGTCCTGCCCCTCACCCATTGGAGTGACCCCATGAGCCTCAAGCAACGCCTGACCGACGACATGAAGGCCGCCATGAAGGGCGGCGACAAGGACACCCTGGCCGTCATCCGCCTGATCAACGCCGCCATCAAGCAGCGTGAGGTCGACGAGCGCATCGAGCTGGACGATGCCGCCGTGATCGCCGTGCTGGAAAAGATGGTCAAGCAGCGCAAGGACTCGGTCAGCCAGTTCGAGGCCGCCGCGCGCGAAGACCTCGCCGCCGTCGAGCGCGCGGAACTGGTGATCATCGACCGCTACCTGCCGGCCAAGATGGGCGAAGCCGAGATTGCGGCTGCCGTCGACGCCGCCATCGCCGAAACCGGCGCCACCGGGGCCGCCGACATGGGCAAGCTGATGGGCGTGCTCAAGCCCCGCCTGGCCGGACAGGCGGACATGGGTCTGGTGTCCAAGCTGGTGAAGCAGAAGCTGGGCTGAATCGCCACGGACGCGCCCACCGGCGGTGCCGCCATCGACGCCGCCTGCGGGCGGCGTCGCCGTTTCCGACACGCCTGCACGCGCATGGCATCCTAGCGACTCCATGGCCCGCATTCCTGACGCCTTCATCGATGACCTGCTCGCCCGCTCCGACATCGTCGAGCTGATTGGCGCGCGCGTGCCGTTGAAGAAGCAGGGCCGCGAGTACAGCGCGCGCTGCCCGTTCCACGACGAGCGCTCGCCATCGTTTACCGTGTCGCCGACCAAGCAGTTCTACCACTGCTTCGGGTGCGGCGCGCACGGCACCGCGATCAGCTTCCTGATGAACTACGACCGCCTCGAGTTCCTCGACGCGGTGGAGGAACTGGCCAAGCGCGCGGGCATGGAAGTGCCGCGCGACACGCAGCAGCGCAACACCAATCCCGACGGGCAGGACCTGTACGCGGCGCTGGACGCATCGGCGAAGTTCTTCCAGAAGCAGTTGTCCGGCAGCGCGAAGGCGCAGGCCTACCTCGACGGACGTGGCGTGGATGGGGCCACCCGCGAGCGCTTCGGCATCGGCTACGCGCCCGACGGC
This sequence comes from Lysobacter olei, assembly GCF_054777355.1. NCBI lineage: Bacteria > Pseudomonadati > Pseudomonadota > Gammaproteobacteria > Lysobacterales > Lysobacteraceae > Lysobacter > Lysobacter olei. Next base: position 59,433 of record NZ_BAAHAT010000011.1, read on the forward strand.
TTCAACGCCTTGCGCGATGCGTTGGGCAGCGACGAGCGCCGACTGAAACTGCTCGAGCGCGCCGGCATGATGTCGCGCAACGACAGCGGCCGCGTCTACGACAAGTTCCGCGACCGCGTGATGTTCCCGATCCACGATCGTCGCGGGCGCACCATTGCGTTCGGCGGGCGCGTGCTCGAGAAGGACGACGGCCCCAAGTACCTCAACTCGCCCGAGACCGAGCTGTTCCACAAGGGCCGCGAGCTGTACGGCCTGTGGCAGGTGCGGCAGGCGCACAACAAGATCCCGCGGCTGATCGTGGTCGAGGGCTATATGGACGTGGTCGCGCTGTTCCAGCATGGCGTGGACACCGCGGTCGCCACGCTCGGCACCGCCACCACGCCCGACCACGCCGAGTTACTGTTCCGCAACGCGCCGGACGTGTACTTCTGCTTCGACGGCGACCGCGCCGGCCGAGGCGCGGCGTGGAAGGCGGTCGAGTCGGTGCTGCCGCGCATGAAGGACGGTCGCCAGGCGTTCTTCCTGTTCCTGCCCGAAGGCGAGGACCCGGATTCGCTGGTGCGGCAGGAAGGCCATGAGGGCTTCAACGCGCGCCTGCAGCAGGCCACGCCGCTGTCGCAGTTCTTCTTCGACTCGCTCGCCGCCGACGTCAATCTCACCACGTTGGAGGGCAAGGGCCGCCTCGCCGAGCGTGCCAAGCCCTACCTGCTGCAGATCCCCGACGGCGCCTTCGGCGACCTGATGAGGCAGCGGCTGACCGAGCTCACCGGCGTGGGCGCACGCGCCAGTTCGCCGGACACGCACGTACCGGTGCAGCGCGCGCGCAGTGGCGCCACGACCTCTGCTGGCAAGCGCAGCATCGTGCGCAGCGTGATCGCACTGCTGCTGCTGCACCCCGCCTTGGGCGTCGAACTGCAGCCTCCATACCGCTTCGCCTCCCTGCGCCAACCCGGGGTACCGCTGCTGGTGGAACTGCTGCAACTGGTCGACCAACGCCCGGACATCAGTACCGGAACGCTGCTCGCGCATTTCGAAGGCCGCGAGGAACATGCGGCGTTGCAGAAGCTGGCGCTGATGGAAGTTCCGGGCGACGAAGCCAGCTGGCTGCGCGAATTCCTCGACGCCATCGACCAGCTGGAGCGGCAGACGCTGCGTCAGCGCGTGGACGAACTGCTGGCGCGGGTCAGCAGCGCGGGGCTTTCGGCGCTGTCCGCATCCGAGAAGGCCGAACTGCGCGAACTGCAGAGCGCGGTGCGCAAGAGCTCCTGAGCTGCGGCCCACGCGTCACCTACTCCGGCAACCCGCAGGGCGCTAAGCTCGAGCCTCCAACGCCCCCTGCCCGGAGCCGCCCGATGCGCCTGCGACGCCTTGCCCCGCTCACCGCTCTCACCCTGGCCTGCGCGAGTGTCCTGGCGGCACCGCCCGCGGTGCAACGCGAGGAAGTCGGCACCCGCGTCAGCGAGAACATCCCCGCCATCCCGCCAGCGCTGGTGGAGCGGCTGAACCGCTACCAGAACACCCGCGGCGCGGGTTTCGCCGGATGGACAAGCGGCGACTGCATGCTGATCAGCACGCGCTTCGCCGAAACCAACCAGATCCACCGCGTGTGCCAGCCCCTGGGCATGCGCGAGCAGTTGACCTTCTACCACGAGCCCATCAACGGCGGCCGCGTCGCCCCGGTCGGCTCCAGCCTGGACGGCTTCGTGTTCGGCAAGGACGTCGGCGGCAACGAGTTCTGGCAGCTGCACTGGTTCGACCTCGCCACCCGCAACGTCACCCTGCTCACGGATGGCAAATCGCGCAACCAATCGCCCACGTTCTCGCACGACGGCAAGCAGTTGGCATACAGCAGCACCGTGCGCAACGGCAAGGACGTGGACGTGTGGGTGATGGACACCGCCACGCGCCAACCGCGCGTGGTGGTCAGCGAAGGCGGCCAGTGGTCGGCGGAGGACTTCTCGCCCGACGGCAAGCGCCTGCTGGTCACCCGGTACGTATCCGCCGCCGAGTCGTATCCGGGCGAAGTCGACCTCGCCACCGGCAAACTCACCATGTTCCCGGTTGAGGGCGGCAAGGCGGCCTTCGGCGGCTTCCGGTACGCGCCCGATGGCCAATCGGCCTACTTCGTGTCCGACGAGCCGGTGGGTGGCAAGCCCAGCGAGTTCAAGACACTGCGCCACCACGATCCAGCGAGCGGCAAGGTCACTGAACTGTCGGCCGGCATCCCGTGGGACGTCGAGGACTTCACCCTCGCGCAGGACGGGCGCCACCTCGCCTTCGTCACCAACGAGGACGGCATCAGCAAGCTGCACGTGCGCACCCTGCCCGACCACCGCGCCGTAACCTTGCCCGCACTGCCTGTAGGCGTGATCGGCGGCCTCGACTTCTCGCCCGATGGCGAGCGCCTCGCGATCACGCTCAATACCGCCACCTCGCCCAGCGACGTGCACGTGCTCAACCTCGCCAGCGGCGCGATCACACGCTGGACGCGCAGCGAAGTCGGTGGCCTGGACGCGACGAAGTTCGTCACCCCCACGCTGGTGCGCTACCCCACTTTCGACAGGGCCGACGGCAAGCGCCGCACCATCCCCGCCTTCTATTACCGCCCGGCCAACATCCCCAAGGGCGCGAAAGTGCCGGTGGTGATCAGCATCCACGGCGGCCCCGAAGGGCAGTCGTTGCCCACCTTCAACCCCACCGCCCAGTTCCTCGCCAATGAGTTGGGTGTGGCGCTGCTGGTGCCCAACGTGCGCGGCTCCAGCGGTTACGGCAAGACCTGGCTGAGCCTGGACAACGCGGCCAAGCGCGAGGACTCGGTCAAGGACATCGGCGCGCTGCTCGACTGGGTCGCCAAGCAACCCGAGCTCGACGCCTCACGCGTGGGCGTGCAGGGCGGCAGCTACGGCGGCTACATGGTGCTGTCGTCGCTGATGCACTACAGCGACCGCATCCGCGCCGGCGTGGACATCGTGGGCATCTCGCACTTCGGCACGTTCCTGAAGAACACCGAGAGCTACCGCCGCGACCTGCGCCGTGCGGAGTATGGCGACGAGCGCGACCCCGAAATGGCCAAGGTGTTCGAGCGCATCTCGCCGCTCAACCACGCCGATCGCATCACCTCACGCCTGTTCGTGGCGCAGGGAAAGAACGACCCGCGCGTGCCCTACACCGAGGCCGAGCAGATCGTGAAGGCGGTGCGGGGCAACGGCCAGCCGGTGTGGTACCTGCTGTTCAACGACGAAGGCCACGGCTTCCGCAAGAAGAGCAACGTGGACTACTACAGTGCCGCGACGATGCTGTTCTGGCAGCAACACCTGCTGGGCAACACGGACTGACCCGGCGGGCGGCGGAACCCGCGGGACCAGGCGGCGATCACGCCGCCTGCAGCTCCAGCACGGGGGCCGGCGCCAGCGCCGGCATCAGCCAGTGGTCGACCAGCAGGAACGCGAACAACACCATCAGGTACACGATGGAGTAGTTGAACACCTTCATCGCGAACATCTCGTCCGGCGGGTTCATCAGCTTCCACGCGTACCAGACGAACACCAGGCCCAGCACCAGCGCGCCACCGAAATAGAACAGGCCGCTCATGCCGGTGGCCCACGGCAGCATGGTCACCGCCACCAGCAGCACGGTGTAGAACAGGATCTGCCAGCGGGTGTATTCCACGCCGTGCGTGACCGGCAGCATCGGCACCATGGCACGCGCGTAGTCGGCCCGGCGGAAGATTGCGAGTGCCCAGAAATGCGGCGGCGTCCACACGAAAATGATCAGCACCAACAGCAGTGCGTGCGCCCAGTCCCACTCACCCTGCATCCCGGTCATGGTCGACCAGCCCAGCAGCGGCGGCGCCGCGCCGGCGAGGCCGCCGATGACGATGTTCTGCGGCGTCGCGCGCTTGAGGTACACGGTGTAGATCACCGCATAGCCGATCAGCGACGCGAAGGTGAGCAGCGCCGTGATGGTGTTGACGAACAGCACGAGCACCGCCATCGACAGTGCCGCCAGCACCAGTGCGAACACCAGCGCCTGTTTCGTCGACACCCCGCCGACCACCAGCGGTCGCCACGAGGTGCGCGCCATCTTGGCGTCGATGCGCTGGTCGAGGATCTGGTTGATCGCCGCCGCCGAGGACGCCGCCAGCCAGATCCCGAAAAAGCCGAGCGCACCGCGCAACGCCTCCTCGCCCGTCGGCAGGCCCTCGATGGCCAGCAGCATGCCGACCAGCGCGGTGAACACGATCAGCGCCACCACGCGCGGCTTGGTCAGGTCCCAGTATTGGCGCATCGAGGTGGCCATCAGTGCTCCGGTTCGCGCAACCGCGCGAGCAACGTGACCAGCACGAACAGCAACAGCACCGCACCGGCGGTGTGCGCCACGGCAACGTGCAGCGGCAGCGCCAGCTTCACGTTGGCAATGCCCAGGCTGACTTGCAGCAGGGTCAGCACGGCCAGCAGCGAACCCCAGCCGCGCATGCCCGGCGTGCGCAGCAGGCGCGCGGCCAGCAGCAGCAGGTAGACGAAGACCACCACGGCCATGATGCGGTGACTGAGCTGGATTGCGATGCGTGCCGCGCCATCCAGCACGCCGCCCTCGTAATCCACCCCGATGCCGCGCCACAGCACGAAGCCTTCGCCGAAATCATTCGGCGGCCACCACTGGCCCACGCACTTGGGGAAATCGGTGCCGCAGGACAGCGCGGCATAGTTGGCGCTGGTCCAGCCGCCCAGCGCAATCTGCAGCCCCAGCACCATCAGGCCGGCGACCACCCACTTGCGCAGCACCGAAGCGTCCGCGAGCCGGATCGGCAGGTGGGTGGCGCGCCACGCCAGCCACAGCAGCAGCGAGAAGGTCAGCAGGCCGCCCAGCAGGTGCCCCATCACCACAATCGGCTTCAGCAGCCAGGTGACCGTCCACATGCCCAGCAGCGCCTGGAAGATGATCACGGCCAGCGTCAGCACGCCCACCCGCGCATGGTCCAGGTTGCTCCAGCGCCAGGCGGCCAGCAGCAGGATCGCCTCCGCGACGATCGCGAGTACTGACGCGGCCACGTGCTGGCCTTGCATGTAGAGCGGAATGGCGACGGCGACCAGCGCGCTGGCCCCCAGGATCTGGGCAATGCCAAAACGGCGACGCCGCGCGGCCAGCAGCGCCAGTGCCAGCACCAGCAGCCCGAGGCCCGCCGCGATATGGCGGTGCACCTGCTCACGCCAGGCCTTGCTGTCCTCGAACGGGCGGATCGCGGTGGCCACGTGCTCGGCCGCTTCGTGCGTGGCGCTCGGCCACGTGGCGCGACCGTAGCAGGTCGGCCAGTCGGGGCAGCTCAGTCCCGCATTGGACAAGCGCACGAAGGCGCCAAACACGATCAGGCAGAGGGCAACGCCCACCGCCAGCCAAGCCAAACGGTGCAGGTGCTTGTACTGGACGGGCTTCACGGGTGCGGTCATGCGCAGGCTCACTTCAGCTTCAGCAGCTTGGCCATGTCCGCGCGCAGGCCGCCCGGATCGAAACCGGGAGCGTAGCGCAGAATGACAAAGCCATTAGGGTCAATCACATACACCGGCACACCACGCGGGTCGTTCACGCGAGGCAAGCCCGCGTTCAACGCGGGCGAGGGCTGCAGTTCGTGCAGGCTCGCCGGACGTGCGGCGCCCGCGGGCACGTCCCCGATCCACAGCACATGCACCTTGTCCGCATCCTTGCCGAACAACTGCCACACCAGGTCGAGCTCGCGCGCGAGTTCGACGCACTCGCTCGCGCACGACGCCGGCGGCGCCAGCGCGATGCGCCAGGTACGCTCCACCGGGCTCCAGGCGTAAGACTTGCCGTCCTTGGTCAACGGCACCACTTGGCGCAGGTCACCGGGCGGTTGCAGCAGCTCGCCGTGGTTCTTGTTGCCGGCCGGGCGCCAGCCGGAGAAGCGCAGCACGCCGGCAAACAGCAGCGAGCCGAAGAAGATGGCGAAGATCGCAAGCAGCATCAGGCGATTGCGACGGACGGTGGCGGCATCGAGGCTCATCGGGTCTTCCTGCGGAAGGTCAGAATCAGGGCAGTGGCTAACACGGTCAGGGCGAGGGCGAACCATTGCACGGCATAGCCGCGGTGTTTTTCGGGCGGCAGGGTGTTGGACAGCAACGCCAGGTCGCGGGAGTAGCCAAACGGCACATCGGGGTCCAAACGCAGCACACGAGGCGCCAGCGGCACCGAAAGGCCGGTCATGCGTTGAACATCGGCCACGTCGACGCGCGCCATCAGCCAACCCTCGCCCTGCGCCGCCAGCGACGGCCCCAGCGCAAGGCCGGCCGAGGGAGGCGGTGACAGCAGGCCGCGCACCGCGACCCGACCCTCGGGACGCCCGATGGCCGGCAAGGTGCGATCGCCGGGCAACGGCAACCAGCCCAGATCCACCAGCAGCGGTGCGCCGTCGTCTGGTACGAAGATTCGGTATGCGCGGATGCCGACGCGCCCTTCCCGTTGCTGGTTGTCCAGCCACAAGGGACCGCGCGGGTCGAACTGGCCCTCGCCTGCGGCCCATTCGACCGTTTGGGTGCGCGCAGGGTCTGCCGCCGCGGCCAGCGGGCCGGGCGTACGCTGCGCCAACACGGCGCCAGCGGCCTCCAGCATGGCCTGCTTCTCGACCGCACGGCGCGACTGCCAGAGCCCGAGGGTGGCGAAGCCAGCCGCCAACAGCAGGGCCAGCGCCCACCAGACAGTGAGTTTCAGCCGTGCGGGCATACCGCCCCCCGCGACAGCTGCGATAATGGCCTCATCGCCGCCCCAGTGCGGTCCTTGAGCATCGCACGCGCCTGCGTGCGGCGGAGTACAGCCATGAAGACCCTGATCATCGTCGGCGTCCTGATCCTCATTCTCTGGAACCTCGGTGCCGGCCTCTACTACATGCTGGTGGACAAGGGAGAGAGCAAGCGCACGGTCAACGCGCTCACCAAGCGCGTCGCGCTGTCCGTGTCGCTCATCCTTGGCATCGTCGTCGCCGCCCAGATGGGCTGGATCGAGTTCCACGGCGTCGGCCGCTGATCCACCCCGGGACCGGCATCCTCGCCGGGCACCGGCCGGCGCCGAAGGGTTCGGCACTTCCGGGATTCAAATGACCAACGGGCCGGCAATCGCCGGCCCGTTGCGTTTACTGCCTGGCGTTCGCTTACAGGACGTAGACGAACAGGAACAGGCCCAGCCACACCACGTCCACGAAGTGCCAGTACCAGGCCACCGCTTCGAACGCGAAGTGGTCGTCCTTGGTGAAGTGGCCCTTCAGGCAGCGCAGCCAGATGATCGCCAGCATCAGGGTGCCGAGGGTCACGTGGGCACCGTGGAAACCGGTGAGCATGAAGAAGGTGGAGCCGTAGATGCCCGAGCCAAGGGTCAGGTTCAGCTCGTTGTAGGCGTGGATGTACTCCTCCGCCTGGAAGAACAGGAACACGGCGCCCAGCAGGACGGTCAGGCCCAGGAACACCAGCAGCTGGGTGCGGTGGCCCGCCTTCAGCGCGTGGTGGGCAATCGTGACGGTCACGCCCGAGGTCAGCAGGATCAGGGTGTTGAGGAGCGGCAGGCCCCAGGCCGGAATGGTCTGGTAGACGCCACCGATATTGCCCGGGCCGTTGCTCGGCCACGCCGCGCTGAAGCCTTCCCACAGCAGGCTGTGGGTCATCACGCCGTCGCCCTCACCGCCCAGCCACGGCATCGCGAACTGGCGGGCGTAGAACAGCGCGCCGAAGAACGCGGCGAAGAACATCACTTCGGAGAAGATGAACCACATCATTCCCATGCGGAACGACACGTCCACCTGCTTGTTGTAGTTGCCGCCCACCGACTCGCGGATCACGTCGCCGAACCAGCCGAACAACACGCCGCACAGCAGTGCGATGCCAACGAAGAAGACCTTGTTGCCCCAGCTGACTTCGTTGAACCAGCTGGCGAGGCCAACCATGGTCACGAACAGCGCGATCGAGCCGAGGAACGGCCAGCGGCTGCTGTGCGGAACGAAGTAGTGGTTGGCGTCTGGCGAATGGGCTTGGGCCATGGCGGCAGGTTCCGTTTCAGTAACAGTTACAGGAGGATCACGGCGCGGCGTGCGGCGAGGCGGATGCCCCGGGCAGCTGCGTGGTGAGCGCATCGTTCTTGAAGAAGGTGTACGACAGGGTAATCGTCTTCACGTCGTCCGGCAGGTTGGGGTCGACGATGAAGCGCACCGGCATGTCCCGCGACTCGCCGGCCTTGAGCGTCTGTGCGGTGAAGCAGAAACACTCGGTCTTGTTGAAGTAGCCCGAGGCCCGCGCCGGGGCCACCGACGGCACCGCGCTGCCCACGAGGTCGCGGTCGCTGGTGTTGCGCGCGAAGTACGTGGTCTCGTACTGCTCGCCCGGTACCACTTCCATTGACAGCTGGTGCGGCTGGAACTGCCACGGCAGCTTGGAGTTCACGCCGCCGTCGAATTCGACCTTGACGGTACGGGTGACCTTGGCGGCACCGGCCTTGCCGGCCTCCACCGCGCCGCGCTCAAGGCGAATGCCCAGCACCTTCTCGCAGGCCAGACGGTACAGCGGCACCATGCTGAAGGTGAAGCCAAACGCCAGCAGCGCCACGACCACCATCTTGCCCAGGCCCGCGCTGCGGCGCGCCTCAGGCTTGGCGGAGGTCGATGCCTCGGCCGGCGATTGCGAGGGGTCCTGCGCGCTCATCGGCCCAGCACCCCCATCAGCAGGAACACCACGTACACCAGCACCGCGATCCCACCGACGATCCATGCCGTCCGGCGCGCGCCCTTGCGGCGCGCGTCGAGGTCGTCACGGTTGGCGGGATTCGGGCTCATGCCGGTCTCTGCTCAGCGCTCGGGATCAGTGGGTGATGTCGCCGTGGGCGAGATCGCCGTCCTTGATCACCGGCGGCGTCGAGAAGGTGTGGTGCGGCGCCGGCGACGGCACGGTCCACTCCAAGCCCTTGGCGCCTTCCCACGAACGGGCTTCGGCCTTGGCGCCGTACTTCTTGGAGTGCCACAGCACGTAGGCCATGAAGAACGGCGTGACGAACATGCCGAACGCACCGATCGAGCTCACCAGGTTCCAGTCCGCGAACACCACGTTGTAGTCCGGGATGCGACGCGGCATGCCGGCCAGGCCCAGGAAGTGCTGCGGGAAGAACAGCAGGTTGACGAAGACAATGGTCCACCAGAAATGGATCTTGCCCAGCGTCTCGTTGTACATGCGGCCGGTCCACTTCGGCCACCAGTAGTACACCGCGGCGATGATCGAGAACAGCGCGCCGGTCACCAGCACGTAGTGGAAGTGCGCCACCACGAAGTAGGTGTCGTGGTACTGGAAGTCCGCCGGCACGATGGCCAGCATCAGGCCGGAGAAGCCGCCGATGGTGAACAGGATGACGAAGCCGATCGCCCACAGCATCGGGGTTTCGAAGGTCAGCGAACCGCGCCACATGGTGGTGACCCAGTTGAACACCTTCACGCCGGTCGGCACCGAGATCAGCATGGTGGCGAACATGAAGTAGATCTCGCCGCCCAGCGGCATGCCCACCGTGAACATGTGGTGCGCCCACACGATGAACGACAGGAACGCGATCGCGGCGGTGGCGTACACCATGGCCTGGTAGCCGAACAGCGGCTTGCGGCTGAAGGTCGGGATGATCTCCGACACGACGCCGAACGCCGGCAGGATCATGATGTAGACCTCGGGGTGGCCGAAGAACCAGAAGATGTGCTGGTACATCACCGGGTCGCCGCCGCCAGCCGCGTTGAAGAACGAGGTGGCGAAGAACTTGTCGGTCAGCAGCATCGTCACGGCGCCGGCGAGCACCGGCATCACGGCGATCAGCAGGAACGCGGTGATCAGCCAGGCCCAGCAGAAGATCGGCATCTTCAGCAGGTCAACGCCCGGGGCGCGCATGTTCAGCACGGTGGCGATGACGTTGATCGCGCCCATGATCGAGCTGATGCCCATCATGTGGATGGCGAAGATCGAGAACGCCACGTTGTAGCCACCCTGCAGCGACAGCGGCGGGTACAGGGTCCAGCCACCGGCCGGGCCACCGCCCGGCAGGAACAGGGTCAGCAGCAGCAGGGTGAACGCGAACGGCATGATCCAGAAGGACCAGTTGTTCATGCGCGGCAGCGCCATGTCCGGCGCGCCGATCTGCAGCGGGATCATCCAGTTGGCCAGGCCGACGAAGGCCGGCATCACGCCACCGAAGATCATCACCAGCGCGTGCATGGTGGTCATCTGGTTGAAGAACTCGGGGCTGACGTGCTGCAGGCCAGGCTGCGCCAGTTCGGTACGGATCACCACCGACATCGCGGCGCCGATGATGAACATGATGAAGCTGAACACCAGGTACAGCGTGCCGATGTCCTTGTGGTTGGTCGAGAAGAACCAACGCTCGATGAAGCCCTGCTGGTGGGCATGGTCATCGTGGTGGTGGTCAGCGGCGGGGTGCGTGGCAGCCATGGCCTACCTCTATCTGTGATTCTTGACGATCAGCCGGCGACCGCAGCGTGCTGGGTAGCAGCGGCGGCCGTGGCGTCGGTGGTCGGGGTCTCGCCTTCGGCCGGCGCGGCCGGTTCGGCGGGCGCGGCTTCGGCCGGGGCGGCGGCGGGGACGGCCGCCGGAGCAGCCGGGGCGTTCTTCGCCTTCTCGGCAGCCAGCCACTGCTGGTACTCGGCCTTCGGCACGGCCTTGACCACGATCGGCATGAAGCCGTGGTCCTTGCCGCACAACTCGGCGCACTGGCCGCGATACAGGCCCGGCTCGCGGATCTCGGCCCAGGCTTCGTTGACGATGCCCGGGATCGCGTCCTGCTTCCAGCCCAGCGCCGGCACCCACCAGGCGTGGATGACGTCGTCGGCGGTCAGCACGAAGCGGATTTTCGTGTCGGTCGGCAGCACGAGCACGTTGTCCACGTCGAGCAGGTAGTTCTCGTGGTCAGCGTTGGCAATGACCTTGCCGCTCTGGCGCAGCTCGTCGCTCTTGCGGTCCAGACGGCTGGTGAAGGACACGCCTTCGCCCAGGTAGTCGTACTTCCACATCCATTGGAAGCCGGTGACCTTCACGGTCATCGCCGACTCACGGGTGTCGTACATCTGGATCAGCTTGGTGGTGGCCGGGAAGACCATGACCAGCAGCAGGACCACCGGGACCACGGTCCACAGGACTTCCAGCTTGGTGCTGTGGGTCAGGCTCTGGTCCGCGACCGCGCCCTTGGACTTGCGGAACTTGAACATGGCCACAGCCATGGCGCCGAAGACCAGCACGCCGATCACCACGCAGATCCACAGGGCCAGCATGTGCGCCTCGTAGGCGTTCTGCGACAGGTGGGTCACGCCGCGGCCCATGTTGAGCTGCCACGGCTTGGGATCGGCGGCCTGCGCGTTCGCGAGGACCGGCAGGGCCAAGGCGGCTGCGCCGACTGCCCACTGCTTGATACGACCGGCTTTCATCAGTTCGAGCCCCGATAAATCTGAAAGTTATTGGATACAGCTCCGCGGGCTACCCGTTCCGGTCGACCGTGCCACAAGGCAGCAGGGGACCGTCCGGAAGGGGGTGGCTGGCAGGCCCGTCAGGGCCCATCACGCCGGGACCGGCGCTACGGATAACCGCGAAATGGTAGCCGCCCGCATTGACTTGCGGCAAGCGAGGAAATTTTTGTTGTGGTTGGAGGCCATCCTGAACGGCCTTCGGAGCCGCTTCACGTCTCCCGCTGGACGTGACCGCCGTCACTCCCGGGCGCCGCCCTCCATACGCTTGGGAATTGCCGGCGCGCGGGCCTGGAAGGCCTAGAATAGTCGGCTTTCCACGGCAGTCCCCCGGACCCGATGACCACCCACGCTTCCGCTGGCGGCCCGTCCGCCACCCCGGCCGGCGCCGCCCGGCTGATCAGCCCCGAACTTCCGCCGCCGCCCGGCGGCCCCCGCGCGGCCCTGACCGCGGGCTGGGTCCGCGATGAGGCCGCCCACGTGCGCGCGCTGCTCGAGCAGGCCCGCCTGCCCGAGGCCGACCGCGCCATCGCGCAGGCCACCGCCGCCGACCTCGTGCGCCGCGTACGCGCCCGCGCCAAGGACCAAGGCGCGATCGAGGCCTTCATGCGCCAGTACGACCTGGGCAGCGAGGAAGGCGTGCTGCTGATGTGCGTGGCCGAGGCGCTGCTGCGCATCCCCGACCAGGAGACCGCGGACAAGCTGATCCGCGACAAGCTGGGCGAGGCCGACTGGAAGAAGCACATGGGCCAGTCCGACTCGGTGCTGGTCAACGCCTCGACCTGGGGCTTGATGCTGACCGGCCACCTGGTCGACCTCGCGGACGAGACCAAGCGCGACGTGCACAACGCCTTCAAGCGCCTGATCGGGCGCGTGGGCGAGCCGGTGATCCGCCTGGCCGTGCGCCAGGCGATGAAGATCATGGGCCACCAGTTCGTCATGGGCCGCACCATCGGGGAAGCGCTGGCGCGCTCGCAGAAGGGCGCCAACGCCGCGTATCGCTACTCGTTCGACATGCTGGGCGAAGGCGCGCTGACCACCAAGGACGCGCTGCGCTACCTGCAGGCCTACCGCGACGCGATCCACGCGATCGGCAAGAGCGGGCCGGGCGGCAACTACCTCGGGCAGGACGTGTTCGGCGTGCCGTCGATCTCGGTGAAGCTGTCGGCGTTGCATCCGCGCTACGAGCACGCCAAGCGCGCGCGTGTGTTCGCCGAGCTGACCCCGCGCGTGCTGGAGCTGGCGCAATTGGCCAAGTCCTACGGCATCGGCTTCACCATCGACGCCGAGGAAGCCGACCGCCTGGAGCTGTCGCTGGACGTGATCGCCGGCGCCTACAGCGATGCGTCGCTGGACGGCTGGGAAGGCTATGGCCTGGCGATCCAGGCCTACCAGAAGCGCGCCCCGGAGGCGATCGACTTCATCGCCGACCTCGCCCGCCGCACCGGCCGCCGCATCCCGGTGCGCCTGGTGAAGGGCGCGTACTGGGACAGCGAGGTCAAGCGCGCGCAGGTCGATGGCCAGCTGGGCTACCCGGTGTTCACGCGCAAGCCCAACACCGACGTGTCGTACCTCGCCAACGCGCGGCGCATGCTCGAGGCGAGCGACGCGATCTACCCGATGTTCGCCACGCACAACGCGCAGACCATCGCCACCATCTGGCAGCGCGCCAAGTCGATGGGCCGCCAGAAGCACTTCGAGTTCCAGAAGCTGCACGGCATGGGCGATGACCTCTATGCCGAGGTGATCCCCGCCGATCGCCTCGACGTGCCGTGCCGCGTGTACGCGCCGGTGGGCAGCCACGAGGACCTGCTGCCGTACCTGGTGCGCCGACTGCTGGAAAACGGCGCCAACTCCAGCTTCGTCAACCGAATCACCGACGAAGCCATCGCCATCGACGACCTGATCCAGGACCCGGTCGAAACCGTGTCCGCCTTCGAATCCATCGCGCACCCGCGCATCCCGCAGCCGGTCGACCTGTACCGCAGCTACGGCATTGAGAGGAGCAACTCCATGGGCGTGAACCTCGCCAACGACGACCAACTGCGCGCGCTGGCCGAGCAGGTCAACGCCGAAGCGGCCAAGACCTGGCGCGCCGCGCCGCTGGTGCCAGGCGCGACCGTGACCGGCGCCGACATCGCCGTCACCAACCCGGCCGACCGCCGCGAGACCGTGGGCCACTGGCAGGCCGCCGACGGCGCCGTGGTCGAACTGGCGCTGCGCAACGCCGTCGCCGCGCAGCCGGCCTGGGACGCGACCCCGGCTGCCAGCCGCGCCGCGATCCTGGAGCACGCCGCCGACCTGTTGGAACAGCGCATGGCGCAGTACATCGCGCTGTGCACCAAGGAAGCCGGCAAGACCCTGCCCGACGGCGTGGCCGAGGTGCGCGAGGCGGTGGACTTCCTGCGCTACTACGGCGCGCAGGCACGCACGCTGTTCACCGTCGAGGCGCTGCCCGGCCCGACCGGCGAGTCCAACACCCTGCAACTGTCGGGCCGCGGCGTGTTCGTGTGCATCAGCCCGTGGAACTTCCCGCTGGCGATCTTCATGGGCCAGGTGGCCGCGGCGCTGGCCGCCGGCAACAGCGTGATCGCCAAGCCGGCCGAGCAGACCAACCTGATCGGCCATGCCGCGGTGAAGCTGCTGCACGAAGCCGGCGTGCCGGAAGGCGTGGTGCAGTTCCTGCCGGGTGATGGCGCCACCGTGGGCGCCGCGCTGACCAAGGACCCGCGCGTGGCCGGTGTGGCTTTCACGGGCTCCACCGAGACCGCGCGCGCAATCAACCGCGCGTTGGCCGCACGTGATGCCGCGATCGGCGTACTGATCGCCGAGACCGGCGGCCAGAACGCGCTTATCGCCGACTCATCCTCGCTGCCCGAGCAGGTGGTGAAGGACGCAATCGGCTCGGCATTCACCTCGGCCGGCCAGCGCTGCTCGGCGGCGCGCGTGCTGTTCGTGCAGGACGACATCGCCGACAAGGTGATTGGCATGCTCGGCGGCGCGATGGCCGAGCTGAAGGTCGGCAACCCCGGCCTGCTGTCCACCGACGTTGGCCCGGTCATCGACGAGGACGCGCTGAAGATGCTGCGCGATCACGCCGAGCGCATGGACCGCGAGGCGAGCAAGATCGGTGAAGTGGCGCTGGATGCCGACACCGCGCACGGCACGTTCTTCGCGCCGCGCGCCTACGCGATCCCGTCGATCGACGTGCTGCACAAGGAGGTGTTCGGCCCGGTGCTGCACGTGGTGCGCTGGAAGGCCGACCAGTTGGACAACGTGATTGATGCGGTCAACGCCACCGGTTACGGCCTGACGCTGGGCATCCACTCGCGCATCGACGAGACGGTGGAGAAGATCAGCCGTCGCATCAAGGTCGGCAACTGCTACGTCAACCGCAACCAGATCGGCGCGGTGGTCGGCGTGCAGCCGTTCGGCGGCCAGGGCCTGTCGGGCACCGGGCCGAAGGCTGGCGGTCCGCACTACCTGCCGCGCTTCACCACCGAGAAGACCATCACCATCAACACCACGGCGGCGGGTGGCAATGCGTCGCTGCTGACGTTGGGGGACTGAGGGCTGGGCGTCCGGGAGGCGCCCACCGCACACTCCGGCAAGTCGCGGCCCGTAATCCGCTTGGTTGCCGGAGTGTGCGGTGTACGCCCCTCCAGCGCTACAACCTCGTGGGGAAGAGGAAAAAAAACCCCGCCGAAGCGGGGTTTCTTTTTTGCAGCGGTGTCGGAACTTAGAACTTGTACTGCGCCGAGAACGCGAGCAGGTTCGCGTAGCCGTCAAACGGACCGGTCAGGCGGTGGCCCTGGTTGTCGTGGCTGTCGACTTCCGGATCCTTCGGCTCCAGACGGGCGTAGCCGAAGTTCATCTCCAGCGCATCGCTGTACTGCCAGGTGGCACCGACCGAGAACCACAGGCGGTCGGCGTCGGGCAGGCGCGGGGTGCGGGTTTCGATGCTGGTCGGGGTCTCATCCAGCGCCACGCCGGCACGCAGCTTCCAGGCGTCATTGAGCTTGTACTCGCCACCCAGCGACATGAACTCGGTGTCACGCCACGAGAAATCCTCGACGGCATCCGGATCCGGGTTCTGGAAGTTGATGCGCACTTCGCGCAGCGACGACCAGCCGGTCTCCGCCCACGAGGCCATCAGCTTGAAGCTGTCGGTCACTTGGTACGTGGCGCCCACCGACAACACCGACGGCGTGGTCAGCGCAGCGGTCACGTTGCCGTCCTTGAACAGCGGCGCGGTGAACGGGCTGGAGCCAAACACGGCGGCCACGTCGGTCGGCACGGTCCAGTCAGCGGAGCCTTCCAGGTCGTAATCGATCTCGGAACGGTAGCTCACACCGACGGTCAGCTTGTCGGTCGGCTGCGCGTGCATGCCCACCAGCCAGCCGAAGCCATTGTCGTCACCCTGCACTTCGACGAACCCGTCGCGCATCTGCGGGCGGGCAAACGGCAGCGGGCGCGTGGCCGAATTGCCGAACAGGATGGTGCCGAAGTCCACCGACTTGGACAGGGTCACGTCCGCGCGCGACAGGATCGCGCCCACGCCGACCGACAGCTTCTCCGGGATCACGTCGATGGCCGCCGACAGGGTCAGGTCGACAATCTTCACGTCGGAAGTGTGGGCGAAATAACGACCCACCCAGCCGTCTTCGTATTCGGTCTTCAGGCCGAACGGCGCGCTGACCATGGCGCCCAGCGCCAGGCCGTTGTCGAACTTGTGCACGATCGACATCGCCGGCACCGGCGTCACGGCACCGGCGTTGCCGCCGTCGCCGCCGGTCATCGGCATGGCGCCATTGGCGGCGGTGCCGCTGCCTTCGAACTGGTAGTTGAGGTCGATCGCGGTCACGTCCACCTGCACGGTCGTTCCCGACATGCGCGCCATGGCGGCGGGGTTGTTCGTCACGACCGAGGCGTCATCGGCCTTGGCGGCGGTGCCGGCGAATGCGCTGCCCAGTCCCTTGGCGCTGTTCTCCTTCAGCTGGAAGCCCGACGCGTGGACCTGGCCAAGGGCCAGGGCGCCGGTGATGCCCAGCGCCAACGCCGAAAGGCGGGTGAAGCGGTGTACGTGCTGCATGCGTGTAGTCTCCACTGGAGTGTTGTGTTTTTCGGCCATCCGCGGGGCGCAGGTTCGCTGCCCAGACACGCCGGAAACCCCTCCCGACGTACGACGCCGTATGCACTATATCGCGCCCATTAACCGAAAGCTAACAATGCCCCAACTCATTGAAAATGAACGGGTATATGGGGTTTTCCGCCCCCTGTTCAGGTATGCTGTGGCGCACCATCGGCAAGGACGCTGAACCATGTTCGTGGCCCTCCCACCGCGCAAGTCGCCGTCCATCCGCTGGGCCACGCCCCTGCTGTTCGCGTTGCTGTGGGCCTGCTTCATCGGCCTGCAACTGGCACCCGATGCCGTGGAGCGGCGCTGGGTCACCGAATGGGGCGCACTGTCAGGCGGGCTGGCCTCGCTGGAGGCATGGTCACGGGCCTTGCACGACGGCAGCCTGCTGCGACTGTTCACCGCGCTGTTCCTGCACGCCGACTGGGCGCACCTGCTGGGCAACCTGGTGTTCCTGCTGATCTTTGGCGTGCCCGCCGAGCGGATGATGGGGTCGCGCCGCTTCCTGGTGCTGTTCCTGCTGGGAGGGGCGCTCGCCAACCTGGCCGCGGTCATCATCATCGGCACCCCTGACCGGCTGGTGATCGGCGCCAGCGGCGCCGTGTCGGCGCTGATCGGCGCCTACCTGGCACTCTTCCCGCGCACCAAGCTGGGCCTGGTGGTGCCCCTGGGGCTGTTCCTGCAGTTCGTGAAGGTTCCCACGCCACTGCTGATCGGGGTGTGGGCGGCGCTGCAATTGGTGTTCACCTACATCGGCCCGGCCTTCGGCGCGGTGGCCTGGTCGGCGCACCTGGCCGGCTTCGCCTTCGGTGGCATTTTCGCCCTGATTACGCGGGCGGGGATCGCGCGCAGGCTGCGCCGCCAGCGCGGGTTCTGATCGCCCTCGCCTCTATAATGCGGCGATGGCCAAGCCGCTGTACAAAGTCACGTTCCTCAACGCCGGCAAGGTGTACGAGCTTTACGCGCACCAGGTCGCGTCCGGCGCCCTTTGGGGTTTCACCGAGGTCTCGGAACTGGTGTTCGATGTGCACGACGGCGTCGTGATCGACCCCACCGAGGAACGCCTGCGCGACGAGTTCGGCAACACCCGCGTGTTGCACTTGCCGATGCAGAGCATCGTGCGCATCGAGGAAGTGGCGCGCAAAGGCCAGTCCGCAATCCGCGATGCCGCCACCGGCGAGAAGGTGGTCACGCCCTTCCCGCTGCCGTCCAAGCCGCGCTGAGGCAGCGCACACCGCCCCGACCAGCCCGCCGCCCTCCCCCGCGCCGTGCGCGGGGGCGACCGCGCGTCAGAGGCTGATACGCCGGCGGTTGTCGCTGGACACCCGGTCGATCAGCTTGTTGTACGGGTCGAAGCCGGCCTCATACGGTTTGCCATCCACCACCACGGTCACCGTCGGACTGCCCGCGGTGATGCGGTGACGCTGGAGGTAGAGCACCTTCTCGTCAGTTTCCTTACCCGATGGCCCACGCCCAAAGACGCCGACTTCGATCCAGTCGTCGAGCGTGCCGGCGACCTCCTTGCCCTTGCCATCGGCGTAGCGCTTGTCCGCATGCAGGTCGAGCGTGACCTGGTACCTGCCGTCGGCTCGCTTGACCGCGGTCGCCGACTGCACGCGGTTGTCGTAGAAGCTGATCCGCTCGAACAGGTCGCCGATCAGCGCCTGCTGTTGCGGCGTGGCCTCCTCGCGCAGGTAGCCAAGCAGTTCCGCCGAGGTCGTGTACGGCGCCTGCTGGTAGCCCTTGTCCTGCAGGAACTTCTTCAGCGCACGGTTCAGCGCAGCCTCGCCCAGTTCCTCGCGAAGGCGGTAAAACACCAACGAGCCCTTTCGGTAGTGGATGTACTGCTGGTTCTCCACCCGGTACAACGGCATTTCGTCGACGCGCTCACCGCCACGCCCGGCCAAATAGCCATCGAGCTCATGTTTGAGGAAGCGGCGCATCTTTTCGCGGCCGTACGCCTTTTCCATCACCATCAGCGCCGAATACTGCGCCAGCGACTCCGACAGCACCGTCGCCCCTTGTACGTTGCCACCGATCACCTGGTGCGCCCACCACTGGTGCGCCACCTCATGCGCGGTCACGTAGTAGACGTAGTCGATCGCGTCCTTGTCACGCAGGTCAGTGATGAACCCGATCGACTCCGAGTACGGGATCGTGTTGGCGAAACTCTGGGCGAAGCTGGAGTAGCCCGGGAACTCGATGATGCGCAGTTGCCGGTGCTGGTACGGAGTGAATTGACCTTCGAAATAGGCCAATGACTGGCGCGCCGCCTCGATCATCCGATCGACGTTGTAGGGGTGTTTGGGGTCGTGATAGACCTCGATCGGGATCGTGCGGCCATCACGGCCGATGTACGTGCCCTTCCGTACCTCCCAACGCGCCGACAGGAATGCATAGAAGTTCAGCATCGGCCGGTCCATCGCATAGCTGAAACAGCGGCGCCCGGCGCGCGTGAACTCCCGCTGCAGGTAGCCCGGCGCCAGCGCCACCTGGTCCGGCGCAGTGCAGATCGTGGTCGTGAAATCCAGCCAGTCGGCATCATCTCCGATGTAGGTGGCCGCGCGCGCACTGGCATCTTCGAGCTTCGGCATGCGCCTTGGCTCGCCCAGTCCGCGCTTGCGCCGGTCGTTGCGGTCGTCGATTTCGTTGTCGGTGTCGTAGCCGAACTGGGGGAACATTCGACTGTTGAAGAAAGTGCCGTTGTCGACGACATGGGTGTCTTGGACGGCATTGCTGATGCCGCTTGGGCGGTAGTCCAGCGAGAACCGGATATCGCGCTGCTCGCCAGGCTGCATTGGCCGGTCAAGACGGTAGATGCGGTAACCCAACGGGCGATCGTTGCGCAGCAGCCTGGCGCCGCCCAGCCCGACTGAGGTGAGCGCCTTGTCATCGACAACGCTGAGGTGGATCTCGTCGATCGCCACCGCATGTGGGTTGTGCACGCGATAACGGCCGTCGATCCGCAGGGTCTGCGTTTCGGGGCGCAGATCGATCTCGCTGCTCGATGCCAGGATCTTCGGCTGCGGCAGGTTGCGGTACTGGCCGTACTCACGCTCGTAGCGCGCCTGCAAGTCGAGTTCCTGTTCGCGTGAACGGTAGTCGTTGCGAACGTTTGTGTTCCAGAACAGGAAGCTGCCGACGGCCACGAACCCCACGACCGCGGCGGCCAGGCCCGCGCCTAGGCGCCCGCGCAAGCGCTGCTTGGCGAGCGCCCAGCGCTGGCGCGGGCCGGCATTGACGCCGCGCACCCAGAAGGCCATGGCCAGCAGCAACAAGCACAGCAGGCACAGCATCCAGTACGACTGGAACCACAGCTGCGCCGACAGGAAGTGACCGTATCCGTTCATGTCCGAGTACGGTGCATTCGGCCAACTGCCAAAGTTGTAAAGGTTATGGCTGAAGTCCATCAGGCCCAGCACCGCCTGCCCGATCAGCACCAGGATCAGCAGTGCGTATCCAAGGAACTTGTTGTTACTCAACACCTGCAGGACCAAGGCCATGCCACCCATCAGGATGTACGCGACCGAGTCCACCGCCAGCACTTTCAGGTACACCAGCAGCTCCAACTGGGTGTAGCCCTTGCCCAGCTGGATCGCCATCGCGGTCAACGCGCCCACCAGCTGGAACGTAGCGATCACTGCGATCAGCGCCGCGAACTTGGCCAGCAACGGCACCCAGTTCGGGACTGGCATGGCGTCACTGACTTCGTGCAGCTTCGCCCCACGCTCCTTCCACACCAGTTCACCGGCGTAGAACAGCACGATGATCACCAGCAGGAAGCTGTAGCTGCCCTGCAACGCCACCACCATCTGCGAGGTGACTGGCCAGATGTCAGTGCCGTACATCGATTGGTTGAACAACGCCGAGGGGATGAAGTTCGCGATGGCCAATGCGATCAGCACCAGGAACGGAACGCTACGGAACACGCCCAGCGCATCGAAACGCACCTGGCGCTGGAACTGCTGCCAATAGGTAGCGGCGCCAAAAACGGGCTGCACCGCGAGTGCCGTGACCGCGGCCACCTTGGCCGTTGGCGTGCTCGCGACGGGGGACGCTGCACTCGCCTTGCGTCGCCAGCGCGAGCCGGAGGTGCCACTGCGTTCGGTCCGGAACAGGGCGAACGCGGCGGCGAACAGCCCCAGCGCGACCGCGGCCCACAACATGCGGTTGGCAAGCAGGTAGCCGGCGAATGCCGGCAGGCCGCTGTTGCGTTCTGCCGCCGACCAATAGCGGATGGTGCGCCCGAGGGCGCGGATCCCAAGGGGATCGGCCAGCGTGGCAACCCACGCGTTGTCGAGGTCGCGCATCAGCACGCCGCTGATGGTGTAGAGGACGAAGAAGCCGATCAGCCCAATGTACACCCATAGGATGCTGCGTGTGGCCACCGCCAGCAACGAAAGCAGCGCCCCGGTAAACAGCAGGTTGGGAACCACCAGTACCGCGAATGACCACGCATACGGCACCAGCGATGCCGGGCCGAGCCGTGCCGCATCCACCCAGG
The DNA here is from genome assembly GCF_054777355.1 of Lysobacter olei. Taxonomy (NCBI): domain Bacteria; kingdom Pseudomonadati; phylum Pseudomonadota; class Gammaproteobacteria; order Lysobacterales; family Lysobacteraceae; genus Lysobacter; species Lysobacter olei. The sequence goes on from NZ_BAAHAT010000011.1 coordinate 80,571, forward strand.
GCATGAACTGGGCCAGGAACAGGCCGATCGCGACCAGCACATACAGCAGCAGGCTCGCAGCCAACGCGGCGCCAATCCTGCCCAGCAGGTAGTCGCGCTTGCGAATCGGGCTGACGAAGAACAGCTCCGCCGTGCCCAGCTCGAAGTCCCGCAACAGCGCGCTGCTGATGAACATGGCAATGATCAGCATGCCCACCAGGGTGAATGCCGCCTGCCAGGTTGCAATCACCGTCGGCGCGTTGCGGAACACGTTGCCAATACCGCTCCCCACCTGGCCCTTGCTGGCGACGGCCAGCGCGATCATCGCGAACAACCCGGCCAGCAGCCAGAACAAGGGTGAACGCAGCTGCTCGCGCAACTCGAATTTGAAGAATTCCCGGATCATGGCGCCGCTCCGTCAGACGAATTCGACGGCGTTGGCGACCGACGGCGCTGGCTGGGGCGCCGGGCCTCGGGCCTGCATTCGCAGGCGGTGGAAGTAAACGTCCTCCAGATCCGGAGCCACGGGCTCGAACCCCGCTTCGGGCTGCTGCGCGCTGAACACATGAATCACCGGCTGCCCACCGACCAGCCGCGTCGAAAGGACCGTGTGGCTGGCCTCATATTCGGCCAGTGCCGCCTTGCTCACCTGTTTGCGCCACACCTGTGCGCGCAACGCCTCGATCGCGTCGGCGGGGCGTCCGCTCAACAGTACTTGGCCCTTGTTGAGGATCGCCATCCGCGGGCACAGGTCGGTCACGTCCTCGACGATGTGGGTGGACAAGATCACCGCAACGTTTTCGCCGATCTCGGCAAGCAGGTTGAGGAAACGGTTGCGCTCCTCCGGATCGAGGCCCGCCGTCGGCTCATCGACGATCACCAGCCGCGGACGTCCGAGCAGTGCCTGGGCGATGCCGAAGCGCTGGCGCATGCCGCCAGAGAAGCCGCCAAGCTTGCGCTTGCGCGCGTCCCACAGGTTCACCTGGCGCAGCAGGCCTTCCACCACTTCGCGCCGCTGCTTCCGCTCGCTCAGCCCCTTGAGAACAGCGAAGTGCTCGAGCAGGTCTTCGGCGCTGACCTTCGGATACACGCCGAAATCCTGCGGCAGGTAACCCAGCTGGCGGCGCACCGCGTCCTTGTCGCGCAGCACGTCGATCGCCGCGCCGCTTTCCGACTCGAGGGTGATACTGCCGCTGTCGGCTTCCTGCAGGGTGGCCAGCGTGCGCATCAGCGACGACTTCCCCGCGCCGTTGGGGCCGAGCAGGCCGAACATCCCGCGCGGGATGTCGAGGTCGACGTGGTTCAGCGCGTGAACGCCGTTGGCGTAGGTCTTGCTGAGATTGCGGATGGTGAGCATGCGTCCCTGCCGTTGGTGGGCCCGCGGACTGCGGGCATCACCGGATGCTAGGGGTTGGTGACGCGTTGCTCCATAGGCTGGTGGTCACCCGTGACCAGCGGCCCATGCGGTCGTCATCAGCGCTTGTTGGTCGTGGCGCCGGCCTTGGCCGTCGCAGGCTTCTTCAGTTCCGCCAACGCCGAGGCGATGAAGCCATCGCCCTCGAGCACGTCGCCGGCGTTGCTGCCCGGCAACCCGTCACCCTCGCCGTCGGCACGCAGGTGCCCGGGCAGGCTGGCCTCGGTGTAGTCGGCGCGCGCGTTCCCGTCGCCCTTGCCCGGATGCAGCACCACGTCGGGCACGATGCCCAATGCCTGAATGGACTTGCCACTGGGCGTGTAATACCGCGCGGTGGTCAACTTGACCGAGTCGCCGTTGTCCAGCGGCAGCACGGTCTGCACGCTGCCCTTGCCGAACGTACGGCTTCCCACCACGCGCGCACGGCCGTTGTCACGCAACGCGCCCGCCAACACCTCGGAGGCACTCGCCGAACCGGCATCGACCAGCAGCACCACCGGCGCGCCGTCCAGGCGATCGCCCGGCGTGGCGCCGAACTCGGCGTCGCTGATCGGAATGCGGCCACGGGTGCTCACGATCTTGCCGCTCTCGAGCAAGTCATCGGCGATCTGGACCGCCGCATTGAGCAGGCCGCCCGGATTGCTGCGCAGGTCGATGACCAGGCCGCGCAGGCGATCGCCGGCCTGCTCCTTCAGCAGGCCCAGCTGGCGCTCGAAGTCGGCGGCGGTATCGGCCTGGAACGAGGCGATGCGAACGTAGCCGTAACCCGGCTCCAACAAGCGCCCCTTCACGCTGGCCACGCGGATGGTCTCGCGTTGCACGCTGATCTCCAGCGGCTTGGCCGCGCCTTCGCGGACGATGGTCAGGACCAACGTGGTGCCCGGCGGACCGCGCAGGGGCTCATTGTCCTCGCCGTCTTCGGCCCGCAGTGGCTTGCCGTCGACCGCGATGATCAGATCCCCGGCCTTGATCCCGGCCTTCATCGCCGGTGTGTCATCGATCGGGGCGATGACGCGAAGGGTGCCGTCGGGCTGGCGGAAGATCTCCACGCCGATGCCGTCGTAGCGGCCCTGCGCCTGCTCATCGAATTCATCGGCGTCGGCCTTGGGCAGGTACACGCTGTGCGGGTCCAGGTCGAGCAACAGCCCACGGATCGCCGACTGCATCAGCTTGGCGTCGTCCACCGGCTCCACATAGGCCTGCTTCACCGCCTTGTAGACCGCCACGTAGCGGCGGATCTCGTCCAGCGGCACCTTGGAGTCACTGGCGGCCGACAGCGCTTCGGCCGACGGCGGCGTCTCGTCGGCGGGCGGCTGCTGGGCGGAAGCCACGCCCAGCGGCAGGATCAGTGCCAGGGCGAGGGCCAGCGGGTGGTAGCGGCGAAAGGGCATGCGGACTCCGGTGGATGGTGCGCGGCGACAGTCACGGACTTGGACCGCGAAACTGCAGACGCGTTCGCGCATCCTGCACGCTTCCTGTCGCCGGGGGAACCCGGATCCTCGCCCATCGCACTGGAAGCTTTCGTTAATCCCGGCGAGGGCCTTCGGGGTCAGCGGCGCAGCCAAACGCCCGGGTTGACCGGCTGTCCGTTGCGACGCAGTTCGAAATACAACGCCGGACGGCCGTGGCCACCGGAACTGCCGACGGTCGCGACCGGCTGCCCCTTGCGCACATGGTCGCCGACATCGCGCAGCAGCGCGTCGTTGTGCGCGTACAAGCTCATGTAACCATTGCCGTGGTCGACGATCAGCAGCAGGCCATAGCCGGTCATCCACTCGGCATAGACCACGTCGCCGTCGGCCACCGCGCTGACGCTGCTGCCCGCGCCAGCGCCGATCAGCAGGCCGTCACTGCGGCGGCCGTCGGGCATGGTGGCGCCGAAGCCGGCCAGCAGCGCACCCGCGACCGGCCACCCCAGCCCCCCTACTTGGGGAGCCGGTGCCGTGGCAACGGTGGTTGCACGCCGTGCCGACCCCGTCGCGCCGGACTTGCCTTTGCCGGCGGCACTGGCCGCCTGCGCCTGTCTTGCCTCGCGGGCCGCAGCCGCCTTGCGCTGCGCTTGAGCCCTCGCGGCCGCCGCCCGGAGGCGTCCCAGCAATTGTTCCAGACCTTTGGCATCGCGACCCAGCGCTTGTTCACGCGACCGCTGGTCCCGATAGCGCGTGTCCAGCTCGGCCATCAGCGTGGCGCGGGCCTTGCGATCCAGCTCCAGCTTGAGCAATTGCCGCCGTTGCTCTTCGCGCGCCTGCTCCAGTGAGCTGCGTCGCGATGCGACCTCGCGTTCCACCGCATCCAGTGCCCGCAGCTCCTGCGTCAGCGTGGCGATGCGCTTGGCGCGGTCCTGTTGCACGTATCGGTGATAGGCCAGCACGCGATTGGCGTCAGCCACCCGGTCCTGGGCCAGCATCACCTTCAGCGGTGCGGCGCCGCCCTGGGCGTAGGCGGCGCGCAGCAGTTTCGCCAGCTCGTCCTGGTGTCCGGCCACGCGCGACCGCAACTCGCTCCGCTGCCGCTGCAGCTCCGCCAGCGCCGCCTCATCGCTGCTCATGCGCTGTTCGGTCTCGTGCAGGCTGCGGGTCGACTGGCCCACCTGTTCGTCCACCGCGCGCAGTTGGCGCGAGGCGCTGCCGCGCTCACCTTCCAGCTTGCGCCGTTCGGCGGCCACGCTTTTCAGCTCGCGCTTGACCGACTCCAGCTTGCGTTCCGCGGCGCTGCGATCCTGTGCCGGTGCGCCGGCGATGCCCAGCATCGCAAGCAGGACGCCGGCCATGACCGCATGCGCGCTTCGCATCAGCCCACCAACAGGCTTTCGCCGCTCATCTCGACCGGCTTGGGCACGCCGAGCAGATCGAGGATGGTGGGCGCGACGTCACGGAGCGCGCCGCCGCTGCGCAACTGCGCCACCCTCGGCCCGACATACACGAACGGCACCGGGCCGACGGTGTGCGAAGTGTGGGGCTGGCCAGTCTCAGGGTCGCGCATCATCTCGACGTTGCCATGGTCGGCGGTCACCAGCAAGGCACCGCCCACGTCCTGCACCGCCTGCCACACTGCGCCAATCGCCACGTCCACCGCCTCGGCGGCCTGGATGGCCGCGGCGAGGATGCCGCTGTGGCCAACCATGTCGGGGTTGGCGATGTTGCAGATCGCGACATCGATGTTGCCCGAGCGGATCGCGGCCACCAGCTTTTCGGTGACTTCCGGGCAGCTCATTTCCGGCTGCAGATCATAGGTCGCGACTTTCGGGCTGGGCACCAGCACGCGGGTCTCGCCCTCGTACGGCTCCTCGCGTCCGCCGCTGAAGAAAAAGGTGACGTGCGCGTACTTCTCAGTCTCGGCGATGCGCAGCTGCGTCAGTCCGTTGGCGCCCAGCACCTCGCCCAGCGTGTGGCGCAGGTCGTCCGGCGCGAAGGCCACCGGTGCCGGCAGTCTGGCGTCGTACTCGGTCAGGCAGACGAAACGCGACAGCGCGGGGCGGCGTGCCTCAAACCCGTCGAAATCCGGGGCCACGAACGCCGCGGTCAGCTGACGGGCGCGATCGGCGCGGAAGTTCATGAACACCACCGCATCGCCGTCGTGCATCGGCATCGACGCACCAATCACCGTCGCGGCGACGAATTCGTCGTTCTCGCCACGCGCGTAGGCATTGGCCAGCGCGGTCGCCGCATCGGGAGCCACATGCTCGGCCTGGACTTCAACAATCGCGTCCCACGCCTTGCGCTGGCGGTCCCAGCGCTTGTCGCGGTCCATCGCGTAGTAGCGGCCGCAGACTGTGGCAATGCGCGCATTGCCGGCCTTGGCGCACGCCGCTTCCAGCGCTGCCAGACTCGGCGCGGCCGACTGCGGCGGCATGTCGCGGCCGTCCAGGAACGCATGCACCGCCACCCGCGGCACGCCTTCCCGGCGGGCCAGTTCAATCATCGCGAAGATGTGCGCCTCGTGGCTATGCACGCCTCCGGGCGACAACAGCCCCATCAGGTGCAGCGTGCCGCCGCTGGCCTGGGCCGCGGCGCAGGCCGCCCGCAGTTCGGCGTTGGCGAAGAAACTGCCATCCTCGATCGCCGCATCGATGCGGGTCAGGTCCTGGTACACGATGCGGCCGGCGCCAAGGTTCATGTGCCCGACCTCGGAATTGCCCATCTGCCCGTCCGGCAACCCGACATGGCGGCCCTCGGTGTGGATGAGGGTGTGCGGCGCGCTGGCCAGCAGGCGGTGCCAGTTGGGCAGCGCGGCATGGGCGAGGGCGTTGTCGGTGGGGTCGTCGCGATGACCCCAGCCATCCAGGATGAGCAGCACCACGGGCTTGGGCCGCGCCACCGCGCGGGCGGGGGCCGCGACGGCCGGGGAGGAAACAGACACGGTGTGGATCCCTGTAGCTTCGGGGGTGACTTCGGGCAGGTGCCCGGGCTCTGCAACGGTGCGATTGTAGCGAAGTGACCCGTCCCATCGCCCGGGCCAAGCCCGTCGATCCGGGGCACGCCGCCCGGCCAGCGCCATGGTCTGCGAACCCTGGACGGAGTTAAACCCGGGACCCGCCCGCGGCATCCAAACGCAATACCACCCGACATGGAGTTCCCACGATGCGCACCCTTCCCGTTCTGCTCACCCTGTCCGCCGCGTTGGCAATGCCCTTGGCCGCTGCAGCGGCGGCGGGCGACCCCGACATCAGCAAGGTCAACGGCAGCATCACCGTGGATGACGGCGGGCGCCAGGGAGAACTGAGTACCGTCAATGGCAGCATCCGCATCGGCAGCAACGCCCGCGTCGGTGAGGCGACGACCGTCAACGGCAGCGTGACCGTCGGTGATTCGGTGCAGACCGATGATCTGGGCACGGTCAACGGCAGCGTCCGCGTGGGCCGGAACGTCACCGTCAACGGCGGGGTCGAGACCGTGAATGGCAGCATCTTCGTCGATCATGGCGGCAACATCCGCAAGGGTGTCAGCACCGTGAACGGGGGCATCGGCCTGGTCGACACCGATGTCGCCGGCGGCATCGAGACCGTCAGTGGCGACACCACGGTCGGCGTCGGATCGCACGTGCGTGGCGGCATCCATTACGAGAAGCCGGGCAAGATCTGGTTCTCGACCAAGCAGCGCGATCCGCGGGTGGTCATCGGCCCCAATGCCCGGGTCGATGGACCGTTGGTGTTTGAGCGCCAGGTCGAGTTGCTGGTGCACAGCAGCGCCGTGATTGGCCCGGTCACGGGCGCGGCCGTGGTGCGCTTCGACACGCCGACCCCACCGGCGCGCTGAGTCGACGCCGGCCGCGCCGCCACACCGGGGGTACGGGCCAACGGCTTCGCCAATGGCCCAATGGCGTCCACGCGGCCAGGTGTGCCTAGAATGCGGTCGCGCCGCTTTCCGGCGTGCACCGCACGAGGCCCCATGTCCCGCATTCCGCTTCATCCCGCGACCGGTTTGGTCGCCGCTGCCCTGGTTCTGGTGGCCTGCAGCAAGCAGCCCGACCAAGCCCCGGCGGTACAGGCGCCGGTCGAACCCGCCGCCCCCACCCATGCCTTCGCCGCCGACATCAACGCCGCCGACTTCGGTGAGCGGGTCAAGGCGCTGGCCTCCGATGAGTTCGAGGGCCGTGCCCCCGGCAGCACCGGCGAGCAGAAGACCGTCGAATACCTCAAGGCCCAGTTCCAGCAGATGGGCCTGAAGCCGGGCAACGGCGACAGCTACTTCCAGACCGTGCCGATGGTGGAGACCACCGCCGACGAGTCCACCGTGCTCACGCTGGACGTCAACGGCAAGCCGCGCGAACTCAAGTTCGGCACCGACATGGTCGTGGGCACCACCACCGGCCAGGCCGACGTCAAGGTGGATGCCAGTGACCTGGTTTTTGTCGGCTACGGCGTGAATGCGCCCGAGCTGGGCTGGAACGATTACGCCGGCCTCGACGTCAAGGGCAAGACCGTCGTCATGTTCGTCAACGACCCCGGCTTCCACCAGCAGGACCCGGCGCTGTTTGAAGGCAAGCGCATGACCTACTACGGGCGCTGGACCTACAAGTTCGAGGAAGCGGCCCGCCAGGGCGCCGCCGCCGCATTGATCATCCATGACACCGAAGGCGCGTCCTACGGCTGGGAGGTGGTCAAGAACTCCTGGTCCGGCGCGCAGTTCAACCTGCCCGCCAAGGACGATCCCGAACCGCGCCTGCCGGTGCAGGGCTGGATCACCGGCGACGCCGCCCGCGCACTGCTGACCGACCTTGGCCAGGACCTCGACGCCCTCTACAAGTCCGCCGGCAAGAAGGGCTTCAAGGCGATCCCGCTCCAGGCCAAGGCCTCGGTGGACCTGAAGAGCACCATCGCCGAGAAGTCTTCGCAGAACGTCGTGGCCGTGCTGCCCGGCAGCAAGCGCCCGGATGAAACCGTGGTGTACATGGCGCACTGGGACCACCTGGGCAACCATGCCGACACCCACGGCGGCGCCCCCGCCGCGCCGACGGGCGAAGACCACATCTACAACGGTGCGGTCGACAACGCGACCGGCGTGGCCGGCATCCTCGAGATCGCCGAGGCCTTCGCCAAGCAGAACCCGGCGCCGGAGCGCTCGGTGGTGTTCCTCGCCGTCACCTTGGAGGAATCCGGCCTGCTCGGCTCCAAGTACTACGTCGCGCATCCGGCCTTCCCGCTTGCCAAGACCGTGGCGGTCATCAACCTCGACGCCATGCCGGTCATCGGTCGCGCCAAGGACATGACCGTGGTCGGCCACGGCAGCTCGGAGCTGGAGGACCTGCTCAAGACGGTCGCCGCCGAGCAGGGCCGCTCCCTCACCCCCGAAGCCACGCCGCAGGACGGCTTCTACTTCCGCTCCGACCACTTCAACTTCGCCAAGGCCGGCGTGCCCGCGCTGTACGCCAAGGGCGGCGACGACCTGGTCGAAGGCGGCACCGAAGCCGGCCATGCTGCGCAGCGTGACTACCGCGATAGCCGGTACCACAAGCCCAGCGACCAGTACGATCCGGCGTGGAAGCTGGATGGCGTCGTACAGGACCTGCAGGCGCTGTATGGCGTGGGCAGGCAACTGACAGGCAGCGAACAGTGGCCCCACTGGTACCAGGGCAATGCGTTCCGCGCCGCCGAACAGAAGCTGCGGGGTCCCGCCAAGTAACGCGTTTGCATTACGGGCACCCAATCCCGTGCGTGAGGCGCGGGACATCACGCTTCAACCGTCCGTGACCCTTTGTCATGACCCCACAACGGCGCCCCTCGGCGCCGTTGTGGTTTTCACGCTAGGCTGTCGACCTCGTTCACCGTTGCCTGCCCCATGCCCCTCGCCGTCGCCTACTGGTGCGTGCTGATTGCCGCCGTGCTGCCCTACCTCTGGGTGGTCGTGGCCAAGACCCGCGGCGAGCGCTACAACAACCACGACCCTCGCGGCTGGCTGCAGCGGCAAGAAAGCCGCTTGGTGCGCCGGGCCAATGGCGCCCATCTCAACGCCCTCGAGGCCTTTGCCCCCTTCGCCGCCGGGGTCGTGATGGCGCAACTCGCCGGTGTCGCGCATTCGACGATCGCCCTGCTGTCCGTCGCGTTCATCACCCTGCGCATGCTGCACGGCGTCCTGTATCTGGCCGACCGAGCACAGCTCCGGAGTCTGGTATGGACGCTCGGCTATGGCTGCGTGCTGACTTTGCTTGCCTTTGCCGCTATGACCGTCTGAGTGCCATCGCGCGATGCCCTGCGGGCAATGCGCGGGTGAACACCCATCGCGACTGACCACGCCTTTCTCTTGGAATCCTCGTTCTATGTCCCTCGCTCTACACGCGGACTGCGGCATGCTGCAATTGGCCCTGCGCCAGGACGGTTTTGCCTTCATCGGTGCCGGCGTCATGCGCGCATTCCTGGGTGACGGCAGCCCCCAGGACACGCGCGCTTGGCAGGCCTTTGCCCACAGTTGGGAGGACCTGGCGGAAGATGCCTACCTCGCGCAGGTCGGGTTGCGTCGCCGTCGTCGCCACGCAGTCTTCCGCGCACAGTCCGATGGCTCATTGTTGCGCGGGGACCATCAACCGCATTACCAGAGCCGCGACTACAACACGCTGCAGGGGGGGATCGAGCGCTGGTTCGAACCCATCTGTCCCGAGGTGGCCGACAGCGGGCCGATGCGTCGCCTGCTTGGCTTCGCCCACGCCCTGTTTGGCAGCCTTGCGCCGGACGTCGCGCAATGGGACGTCGAGGTCCATCAGTTCCGGATCGAGGCCCTTCCAGAGCAGCCCGGCCAGCCGACCCCGGAAGGCGTGCACCGGGACGGCGTCAACTTTGTCATGGTCGTCCTGCTTGACCGCCACAACATCACCAGCGGCACCACCAGCATCCACGCCCAAGAGGGCGGGGAGATCGGCAGCTTCACCCTGACCCGACCGCTGGATACCGCCTTTGTAGACGACGTCCGGGTCTACCACGGCGTCACCGCCGTGGCGCCGCTGGATCCCGCCCTGCCTGCCTGGCGTGACGTGCTGGTGGTGACGTTTCGTGCGGCGTCGCGGGGCTAACGGCGCCCGGGCTCGTGGTTGAAGACAAACCCAAAGGCCGCCCTCGGGCGGCCTTTTGCATGGGCGACGATTTTTGATGGGCGTCGACGTCTGATGGGAAACGATTTCTGATGGGCGTCGACTTTTGATGTGCGGCCTAATAGAAGGCGCGCAGCATGGTTTCTGGCGCACAAAAGAAGAAGGCCGGATCCTGTTGGATCCGGCCTTCTGGGTAAAGCCCCTGGCGATGACCTACTCTTGCATGGCTTAAGCCACACTACCATCGGC
>NZ_BAAHAT010000012.1:0-13369 GCF_054777355.1 Lysobacter olei
TCTGCTCGTCGGTGAAGCGCTTCTTCATGTCCGTCCTCTTCTTGGGAACGGACTCTACTTAAGTCAGGGTGGCCCTGAAAACCGGGGGCAGGTCACAGCCTGTCGAGAGTTGCGAGGAGGCGCTGAAAGCAATGGCGATTATTCGCGGTCTATTGAACTTCGCGCAGAAACTCAAGCATCGCAGTGGGGTTTAATAACTCGTCCAAGCCTGGGCTGATTCGCGGCGGGGCTTGGCTTGGCTGTTAAGTCGCGCAGGAGTCTAGGGACGAGACGCCGTCCCGTCAGAGTTGAGGCGTGTAGACCAGCCCGTCGGTATCGTAGCCTTTCGTTTTCACCCGCTGGACAATTGCCTCGAGCGTCTCGCGCGGTAGCGCCTTGTCCCGGCTCAGCACCCACAGGTACTTGCGACGCGGCTCCCCGACCACGGCCCATTGATACTGCGGGTCCAGGTCGATCACCCAGTAGTCCGCCCAGACGAAGGGCAGGAAGGCCAACACATCGGGAGCGAAGCGCACTTCAAGCTTTGCGGTGCTGTCCCGCACCGTCCTGGCGGTTCCCAGGACTTCAATGGCCTTGCCGTCCTTGGTCTCGCAACGGTTCCTGACCGCAATGTCCCCATTCGCTTTGATGGAATAGGTGGCGGTGGTGTTCTTCTCGCAGTTGCGCTGGAAGAACATCGGCAACCGGGCCTGCTCATGCCACGTGCCGACATAGCGATTCAGGTCCACGCGTTCCACGGCTTCAAGCGGTTGTGCCGCGGCCGAACCGGCCATAGCCAGCAACGCGACGCCGAACAGGCGGGTGAGCTTCGTCATGTGTGGGCTCCTGTTAATGGGCAAAAGCGTGTCGGGCGGGCTGTCGTCGCTCCGTGACGGGACGCCGCCCGTTGGGTCCAAGCTGCGTCGCGCGATGCTGCAACCGGCCTCGCCATGCCCGCATCTGTGCCAGACATCGACACGATGGCAATAGGAGCGGCCTTCATGAAGTTTCGCGGAACGTGCGCCATGGGCGCGATTCGACAGGTGGGCGGCGGGGTGGTGCTGGCGTCACTGCTGGGCCTCCCGTTCGCCAGTATCGCGGCCTCGCCAGGTCCGGTCACGGCCCCACCACCGGGCGCATGCCAACGCCTCGCCGGACCTCCGGACGAGCAGGAGATCAGCGTGCCCTTTGACGTCGTCGACGGCCGCATCTATGTGCAGGCGCAGGTCAACGGCCGCGGCCCATTCCGCTTCGCCGTGGATACCGGCGCCAGCGGCATGGCCCGCGCGGACGCCCGCTTGGTCGCGGCGCTGGGTCTGCCCATCAAGGGGAAGGCAACGACGTCGGACGGGGTGCAGTCCGCCTCGGTCAACACCACGCACCTCGACACGCTGGCGCTAGGGGGTTTGGCACGACAAGACCTGGAGGTCATTACCCGCGATTACGGCAGCCGCATGGCGGCCGCTGCGCGCTTCGACGGCATCCTTGGGCGTGAGTTCTTCGCCGATGGGCTGCTGGTGATCGACTACCCCCGCAAGCGGCTGTCATTCAGTCGCGCGCATGCCATTGCCGCCACTGACCCCCATGCCTTGGCGTACGAGCGTGCGTTCCGCGTGCCGGTGTCCATCGGTGAGGTGCACACGCTGGGCAACCTCGACACCGGCGCCAATGTGGCATTCGTGCTGCCGCGCTCTTTGTACGAGCGCGTCGGCGGCGGCCCACTGGAGGCGGCCGGGCAGGGGCGGCTGACCAACGGGACCGTTGCGCTGCAAAAGGCCACCTTGGCCGGGCCGATCCACGTCGGCAGCGTGGACTATTCCAACGTGGAGGTGCGCGTGTCTGAGCGCTTCCCGGAGCTGCTGGTGGGTGCGCACGCGCTGCAGGATGCGGTGCTGCTGATCGACCAGCGCTCGAAGCGCGTGGCACTTTGCCGCTGACAGGCCGCGCCTTGAAGTCGAGACGGTGGGCGAAAAATTCCACCCGGGCCGGGAGCGGGGGCCGCGACAGGTGATGCTATCGTCGGCCGTCGGCGGCTGGGCACCGCCTCGCTAAGGGAGCGGTTTACATGCGCGTTCACGGCACGCTGGCCAAATGGAACGAGGAGCGTGGGTTTGGTTTCATCACCCCGGGCCAGGGCGGTGATGATCTGTTCGTCCATATCTCCGCCTTTCCTCGCGATGGCGCGCGCCCGAATGTGGGCGAGCTGATCTCGTTCGAGGTTGAATCCAGCCCCGACGGAAAGAAGCGGGCAGTGCGCGTCATGCGCCCCGGGGGGCAGCAACGCCCAAAGAACACTCGTCGCGAGCCCGTGCACTCGCGCAAAAGTAGTCCGCGGGCAACCGTGTTGGTGCTGTTGGCGATTGTCGCCATCGGCGCCTACGGGTACTCCAAGTTCCAGGCGCGCACGGCATCCAGCGCGATGCAGTACGCCGCTCCGGCGGGGACGCTTCCCGAGGTCGCTAACGACGCGTCTTCGGGCGGGCCGTTCCGCTGCGATGGCCGTACGGAATGCGGGCAAATGACATCGTGCGCGGAGGCCACGTATTTCCTCCAGCATTGCCCCGATACCAAGATGGATGGCAACGGAGACGGCGAGCCATGCGAGCAGCAGTGGTGCAACTGATCCCGGCCGGCGTTCGCGGCGTCTTGATTCAGGCGCAATCGATCTCACTCGCAACGTACTGCTTGCTGGCTACCGTCGTGGCCGTGGTCGGCGCTGTGGCGGCCATGGGGGTGGGCCTGCTAATCCACAGTCTGTTGGGGGTGACGCCTACCCCGGTGGATAGTGATCCCAGCAGCATGTGGCTGGAAGTGCTGGAGACCGTGGCAATCGCTCCCTTGGTGGAGTCGCTCCTGCTGGCGGGCATGTTGGCGATGCTGACCAGTTGGGAGTTGTCCCGTACACGCGCGGCCGTGATCGCCGCGCTGCTATGGGGCGTGATGCATGGACTGAAGGCACCCATGGCGTTCTTTGGTCCCGCATGGGGTTTTCTGGTGTTCAGTGCCGGCTATCTGATGTGGCGGCCGGTCTCGTTCCGCCATGCGTTCGCGGCTGCCGCGATTCCACATGCGCTGTACAACGGCATCGTGATGGTCGTGGACGCTGTGGCGGTCACGTCATCCGCGGGGGCATGAGGAATTGCGGTTCCGCGATATCGGCCGCCGATGTGCGGCGACATGCCGCCGGCCCACGACGGCAGACATGCAGATCCATTCCGGATCGATGCGCTGCACTGGCGCTGGCCGCAATAGCGGCCCTGTCCCGGAGCCCGGACCATGACCGATCTGGCGGCCTATGCAGCCCTGTTCGCGTCCGCGTTTGGCGCGGCGACGCTGCTTCCCCTGCAGTCCGAAGCCATGCTGGTCGGCCTGCTGCTGGCGGACCATTCACCGCTGGCCCTGTTGGCCGTCGCAAGCGCCGGCAACATCCTGGGCTCGCTGGTCAACTGGTTCATCGGCCTGCGTATTGAGCACTACCGCGATCGCCGCTGGTTCCCGGTGGGCGAGCCGCAGTTGGCCAAGGCGCAGCGGTGGTACCAGCGGTACGGCAAATGGACGTTGCTGCTGAGTTGGGTGCCCGTCGTGGGCGACCCGCTTACCCTCGTCGCCGGCGTGATGCGTGAGCCCCTTCCGGTTTTCCTGCTGCTGGTGGGCGTCGCGAAGGTTGCCCGTTACGCGGTCCTGGCCGTTACGGTCCTGTGGGCCACGTGAGGATTGACGGCCGGCCCCCTGCGCAGCCGGGCACCCCCGATGACGGCAGGCCTTGACAGCCGGGGGGCCGTCGGGCGATCAAGGCACACGGTCCCTGCGCGGGCCCGGCGCTGGGGGGAGCCCGCGCCAGACAACAGACATCACTTCGGGGGAATGGATGAAACATCGTGAGGCGCGCAATTTCGGGGTGGCCCGTGCCATCAGCCTGGGCCTGCTGCTGCTGGGCACCACAGCGCTGACCTACAGCGTCTATCAGGTGGTCGCCGGGCACACCGCGTTCTCGTGGGTGTGGCTGATGGCACTGCTGCCCGCGACGTACGGCGCGTACCTGTTCGGCAGCTTTGCGCTGAACGGCCACCTGCCGCTGCCCATGCCGGCCGAGGCCAGCCCGGAAACCGAAGGCGCCGGCTGAGAGGAACTGCCATGAAGCGCGTCACCGGCATCGGCGGCATCTTCTTCAAGGCCCGCGACCCCAAGGCATTGGGTGACTGGTACAAGACGCACCTGGGCATCGACGTGCTGGAGTGGGGCGGCGCCGCGTTCCAGTGGAAAAGCGCCGACAACCCGGAAGGCGTGGGCACCACGATCTGGAGCCCGTTCGCCGCGGACACCACCTACTTCGGGCCGAGCCAGTCGCCCTTCATGATCAATTACCGCGTGGATGACCTGCACGCACTATTGGCCGTGCTGCGCGCCGAGGGCGTGCAGGTGGAGGACAAGGTGGAAGAGTCCGAGTACGGCAAGTTCGGCTGGGTGATCGACCCCGAGGGCAACAAGCTGGAGCTGTGGCAGCCGCCTGCGGGGCAGTGACGCTGACGCGCCCGGGCCGTCCTGACGTGGGCAGTGGCCCGTCACAGCATGCCCACGCCTGCCGGCCCGAACGAAGGACCGTTCCATGACGCCAGCTGTTTCCCACCCTCCATTTACGGTGTCCGATCGGGCAACTGGCAGCGTGCAATGCAGTCGCCGGTTGACTCCCGAGGAGTGCGTCGAGCTCGATGCACACCTTCAGCGCAATCCTGGCGCGTGGCTGCGAATCTACAACCCGTTGGAGCGGCCCTGGGATTTCGATCTATCGTTCCTGGGGAACCTGCCGTCGCTGCGGCACTTGGATATCGATGCCGACGCGGGGCAGCTCAATGACCTTGCGGCACTGGAGTCCGTTACTCCCGGTCTCATCAGCCTGTCGCTGGATACTCTTTCGAGATTCAGCGAGAAGCGCCTGGACAAGCCGAAGACCAACGCAGGTTCACTGGGGCGATTTCGTCGCCTGGAAAGCCTGGAAATCTGCGGTCACTTGAAGGACCTCGGTTTCCTTTGCGATCTGGGGCGGCTGTCATCCCTGTCGCTCTGGCGGAACAAGCTCAAGTCGCTGGACGGTATCGAGCAACTGGGATCGCTCAAGTGTTTCAGTGTGCGGTTCAACGGTACGCTCGCGATTGATGCCGTGAACGCATGCCCTTCGCTCGAAGCGTTGGAAGTGTGGGATTCGCGTGGCATCAAGGGTGTCGATCGGCTGCAGCATCCTGCGATCAAGAGAGCCTGGTTCATATCGTGTGGCCGTGAACTCGAGCTATGCAGTGGCGCGAATCTGCCTGCACTTCGCGTTGCCGTGCTTCATTCCTCGCAGGGGTCGGGCAATATTTCCCGCATGGCCTCAGCAGCAAACCTGACATGTGTCGTGATCAGTAATAGTCCTGACAGGCTGGCGTACGAGGACTTTTCCCCTTTGTTCGGTCACCCCACCTTGCGGGAGGTGCGGGTGGATAACGCGACCGCGACGACCCTGCAGGAGCTGGCCGCCCGCCAAGGTTGGAAGGTCACCCAAGATCCGAATTTCCCTGCGGATGAGTATCTGATGTAGCCCGGCTCAGGGGCCATGAGGGAAACGCGCCATGAATGCAAATGTTGCCAATGGTTCCTGCCTCTGCGGCGCGGTCCGCTTCCGCGCGGAATTGCCATCCAAATGGGTGGCGCATTGCCACTGCAGCATGTGTCGACGCGCGCATGGGGCGGCGTTCGTCACCTGGGCGGGCTTTGCCAGCGAACAATTCGCCATCGAGCGCGGGGCGGAGGCCGTCACGTGGTATGAATCCAGCCCCGGCGCACAACGCGGGTTCTGCAGCCGCTGCGGCAGTCCCATGTTCTTCCACTCCACGCGCTGGCCCGGTGAGATGCACGTCGCGCGTGCGCTTTTCACCGACCCATTGGATCGCGAGCCGATGGCGCACGTGTTCTACGACGTGCACGTGCCCTGGGTGCAGGTGGGCGATGACCTGCCGAAGAAGGGCGCGCCGCAGCCCAAGTAGTCGCGGATG
Source organism: Lysobacter olei (assembly GCF_054777355.1). Lineage (NCBI taxonomy): Bacteria > Pseudomonadati > Pseudomonadota > Gammaproteobacteria > Lysobacterales > Lysobacteraceae > Lysobacter > Lysobacter olei. The sequence goes on from NZ_BAAHAT010000012.1 coordinate 6,009, forward strand.
GCGGCGGCAGCCCGGATAATCGCCGCTTCGCCAACCTTCGAGGTGTCCATGTCAGGTCCCGCCCGCGCCGGTCTGTTTGTCTATGCCAAGGACGTGGAGCGCCTGAGCGCGTTCTACATCGAGCTGCTGGGCATGACCCAGGCGCATGCCACGCCGCAGATGACCGTGCTGCGTTCGCCCGACCTGCAACTGGTGGTGCATGCCATGCCGCCCGAGCGCGCTGCACAGGTCACCATCGCCACGCCGCCGGTGCCGCGCGACGATGCGGCCATCAAGTTCTTCCACCCCGTGCCCAGTCTGGCGCAGGCGAGTGAGACCGCCGCGGCGCTGGGCGGCGTCGTGTGGCCTGAGCAATACCGCGGCCCCGGCTTCATTGTGTGCAACGCGGTGGACCCGGAGGGCAACATTTTCCAAGTGCGCGAGTTCGTGGGCTGAGTCAGCCTGCGCACCGTGCTGACGGGTGCGCACTCGGATCAAGGCGCGACACCACGGTGGCCGCGCAGGCGCGATGGGCCAATAAAGAAAGGCCCCGCATGGCGGGGCCTTTCTGCGTTCGTGGGTCCGTGGACCGGATCAGCCCGGCATCCGCCCGAACTTGCCACCGTTGAAGTCGGCAATGGCCTGGATGATCTCGGCCTGGCTGTTCATCACGAACGGCCCGTAACCCACCACCGGCTCGTCGATCGGCTCGCCGGCCAGCAGCAACAGTTTGGCGTCGCTGTTGGCCTCGATGGTCACGCCGGTACCGTCGGTGGCCAGCATCACCATCTGCTTCTCACGCAGCACTGTGTCATTGACGAGGACAGTGCCGGCCAACACCACCACATGCGCCGTCCAGCCTTCCGGCTGCGGCAGCTCCACGGTCTTGCCGGCATTGAGCCGCACGTCCCACACGTTCATCGGGGTGAAGGTGCGTGCCGGACCTGTCGCATCGCCGTAAGCACCGGCAATCACGCGGATGCGCCCCGCATCGTCTGCCAGCGCCACCTCCGGAATGGTGTCGCGCGTGATGCCCTGGTAGCCCGGCGCGGCCATCTTGTTCTTCTTGGGCAGGTTGACCCACAGCTGCACCATCTCGAACGGACCGCCGGCCTTGGCGTACTCGGTGGAGTGAAACTCCTCGTGCAGGATGCCGCTGCCGGCGGTCATCCACTGCACCTCGCCGGGACCGATCACGCCGCCGTTGCCGACGGAGTCGCGGTGCTCCACCTCGCCGTCGTACACGATGGTCACGGTCTCGAAGCCCCGGTGCGGGTGCTGGCCCACGCCGCGACGCTGCGTGGTGGGGTCGAAGCGGGTGGGGGCCGCGTAGTCCAGCATCAGGAACGGGCTGCGCTCGGGCACGCCCGGCCCGCTGTAGCCAAACAGCCCATGCACCGGGAAGCCGTCACCCACCCAATGCCGCTCGGGCGCGCTGAGAGTGCCAAGGACCTTCTTCATAGGGTGCTCCTGAGTCTGACGGGCCGTGCCCGATTGCCGACTACTGTAGTTTCACCACGCCCGTGTTGCTAGTCAGTGAATCACCACCGATTTGTTCCAAATTTGGAACCGAGTGCGAAGCACTGAATTCCGTTGCCACTCGCGCCGTGACCACCCCCCTGCAGGGCGAGTCCGCCCGCCGAGGAGTGTCAGCCCCAGGCTTTTCCCCCCAGCCCCCACACGGATTGGTCAGGAGGTGGGATGCGCGGGGTATTGCGGAAAAGCGGACCATGGATGGTCCGCGGCGCGACTCGCGGCAGGATGCCGCGACGGAGCGCTGCAGCGATACCCCGCGCATCCCGCCTCCGTCCCCGAACCAAAACAAACCCAGCCCAAAAAAGAAACGGGACCCGAAGGCCCCGTCTCCCTACCGCTCCTGAACTTCGCAATCAGGCCGCATCACGCGCCGCAATGGCCGCACCTGCCTTCTCACGCTGCGGCAACACCCACTGCCGCGCCACGAACCACGCCATCAGGCCAGCGCCCACCGCGAAGATCGTGTCGCCCGGCACGCGCATCCACACCAGCATGTCGATGATCGGCTTGCCCATGAAGTCGGCCGAACGTGCATACCAGTAGCCGTTCTCCAGCACCGCCTGCAGCTGCAGGATGCCCAGCGGCAGCAGCGTCAGCAGTGCCATCAGGCCCAGGCCGATGTTGAAGGTCCAGAAGGAGCTGCGCAGCAGGCCTTCGCTCCACAGCGACTCCGGCTTCAGCCCACGCAGGCAGAACAGCATCAGGCCGATGCCGAGCATGCCGTACACGCCGAACAGGGCGGTGTGGCCGTGCAGCGCCGTCAGGTTCAGGCCCTGCATGTAGTACAGCGCCAGCGGGGTGTTGATGAGGAAGCCGAACACGCCGGCACCAATCAGGTTCCAGAAGCTCACCGCCAGGAAGAACATGATCGGCCAGCGGTAACGCTCCATCCACGGCGTGGCGCGGCTGTGGCGCCAGGTCTCGAACGCCTCCATGCCGATCAGCGCCAGCGGCACCACTTCCAGCGCCGAGAAGCTGGCGCCCAGTGCCACCACCGCCGTCGTCGTGCCGGCGAAGTACAGGTGGTGGAACATGCCCAGCACGCCGCCGGCCATGTACACGATGGTGGCGAACAGCACGTTGATCGTGGCGGTCTTGCCGCGGATCAGGCCCAGCTTGACGAACAGGAAGCTGATGACCGCGGTGGCGAACACTTCGAAGAAGCCTTCCACCCACAGGTGCACCACCCACCAGCGCCAGTAGGTGACCAGCGAGATGTGGGTGTGTTCGCGCCACATCAGGCCGGCGCCGTACAGCAGGCCGATGGCCACCACCGACATGAACAGCAGGCCGACGATGGAGGACATCTCATCCTTGCGCTTCAGTGCCGGCCACAGGGCACGGCCCATCAGCACCAGCCACAGCAGCAGGCCGATGAACAGGAAGATCTGCCAGAAGCGGCCGATGTCGGTGTATTCCCAACCCTGGTGGCCGAACCAGAAGTTGTACTGGATGCCCATCTTCTGCATCACCGCGAACCACTGGCCCGCGAACGCGCCCACGACAATGATGATCAAGCAGGTAAACAGGAAGTTGACGCCAAACCGCTGGAACTTCGGCTCATGCCCGGAGATCGCCGGGGCAATGTAGAGGCCGGTGCCCAGCCACGCGGTCGCGATCCACAGCACCGCCAGTTGCGTGTGCCAGCTGCGCGTCAGCGAGTAGGGCAGGATCTCGGCGATGGCGAAGCCGTAGGCTTCCTGGCCTTCCACCTGGTAGTGCGCGGTGGTGGCGCCCAGCAGGATCTGCACCAGGAACAGCGCGATCACCACCCAGAAGTACTTGGCGGTGGCCTTCATCGACGGGGTGATCTTCAGGCCCTTGAGCGGGTCCTGCGCTGGCGGCGTCGCATGCTCTTCCTTGCTGTGCCAGGAGGCGTAGTGCCAGCCCAGCAGGCCGATGCCCGCGATCATGAAGATCACGCTGAACACCGTCCACAGGAACGAACTCGGCGTGGCCGTGTTGCCGACCAGCGGGTCATACGGCCAGTTGGCGGTGTACGACTTCACGTCGTCCGGACGGTTGGTCACCGCGGCCCACGAGGTCCACCAGAAGAACGCGGCGAGCTTTTCACGGTTGGCCTGGTCCGGCACCGTGTTGTTCTTCATCGCGTAGGTTTCGCGCAGCTTGGCGGTGGCCGGGTCGTTGGAGAACACGCTGCTGTAATGCGCCGCCACGGCCGCGATGGCCTGGGCACGCTCATCGCTGACCGTGATGGTGTTGGTCGCCGGGTCATGCGTGTTCTTGCGCAGTTCCGGCTTCACCAGCGCCTGGATGCGGGCCTGGTCGGCCTCGTCCAAGTTGGCATAGGGCAGGCCGGTCTCCGCGCGGGCGCGCAGCTCCAGCATCGCCACGGCTTCACGGTGCAGCCAGTCGGCCGACCAGTCGGGGGCGACCAGGGCGCCGTGGCCCCAGATCGAGCCCAGTTGCTGACCGCCGGTCGTCTGCCAGACCTGGCGGCCGCGTTCGAAATCGGCCTTGGTGAACAAGGTCTGGCCGCTTTCGGTGACCACCTTGTCCGGCATTGGCGGTGCCTTCTGGTGGATGTCGCTGCCCATGTAGAGCAGCACGCCAAAGCTGGCGAGCAACAGCGCCGCCAGCCCCAGCCATAGCTTACGAGTGGTATCCACGGAACAACTCCTTTGCGAAGTGGTGCCATGGTCGGCCTGGGGCCTGTTCATGGCACTGACCTGGATCAATCCGGACCAATTTCAGGCGAATTCGGAGCTAGGGCCTGCGCGCATGTAAACGCCGCCCGGGAAACGGGCGGTGGAAGTAATTGCAGGTCAAATCCCCCGGCGCACCCGAAGGGGCGCCACGGCCGAGGTTAGCTGCGCAGGACCGGCGCGGCCAGTGTCGTCAACCGCGCCATGTCGAGGATTTCCATCTCGCGGCGGTCGACGTTGATCAGGCCTTCGGTCTGGAAGCGGCGCAGCACGCGGCTGACGGTTTCCGCGGCCAGGCCGAGGTAGTTGGCGATGTCGGCGCGCGGCATGGGCAGGTGCAGGCGCGTGGACGAGTAGCCGCGCGCGGCGTAGCGGCGCGAGAGCGAGATCAGGAACGCGGCCATGCGCTCGTCGGCGCTGAAGTCCCCGGCGCGCACCGCGGCCTTGCCGATGTCGGCCGAGAGCAGCTTGAACAGGTGCTGCTGCAGGCCCGGCATGCGCGTGGCAAGCAGGGCGATCTGCGGGAACGAGAAGCGGCACAGGGTGACGGTATCCAGCGCCACGGCATCGCAAGGGTAGCGGTCGTCGTGGATGCCGTTGAGGCCAATGACCTCGCCGGGCAGGTAGAAGCCCAGCACCTGCTCGCGGCCGTGGCCATCGACCATGCTGGTCTTGACCGTGCCGGCGCGCACCGCGGCGATGGCGTTGAAGGCGTCGCCTTCGCGGAACAGGGTGGTGCCGGCGTGGAACGGGCCGACATGCTCCACCAGCACGTGCAGGTCACGCAGGGCGGCCTTGTCGTAGCCCTGGGACATGCAGGCGCTGGAGAACGCACAGGTGCCGCAGAACTCGACGGTGTCGTTGTCGTCCGAGATGGGCGCGGAGGCCACCGGACTGACGCGCGGCGGCCGGTTCAAACGCGGACTCCCACGGTCAGATGGCGCGCGAGAATCGCGCGGGCGCGGCACTGGGTTGCTGGAGATATCGGTCGAAGCACATGGCAATGATACGCAAGAGCAGGCGCCCTGAGGGAGTCGCGCGGATGCGGTCGGTCTCGACCCGCACCAGGCCATCGTCTTCCAAAGGCCGCAGGCGCTCGTAGGCGTCGGCAAAGTACTCGCGGAAATCGATGTCGTAGCGGCGTTCCAGCGACCGGATCGGGATCTCGCCCTGGCACATCAGGCACTGGATCAGATCGGCCCGCAGCAGGTCGTCTTCGCTCAGACGCATGCCGCGCCAGACCGGAAGGCGGCCTTCGTCCAGCGCGATCTGCCAGCTGGGCAGGTCGCGCGGGTTCTGGCTGAAGCTGTCGCCGATGTGGCTGATGGCGCTGACGCCCAGGCCCACCAGGTCGCTGTCGGCGTGGGTGGTGTAGCCCATGAAATTGCGGTGCAGGCCGCCGCGCTGCTGCGCGAGCGACAACTCGTCGTCGGGCAGGGCGAAGTGGTCCATGCCGATGTAGTCGTAGCCGGCCGCGGTCAGCTTTTCGATGGCCAGGCGCAGCAGGTCCAATTTCACCTCGGCGCTGGGCAGGTCCTCGGCGTTGAGCTGCCGTTGCGGCTTGAACATCTCCGGCAGGTGCGCGTAGCTGTACACCGCCAGGCGGCTCGGGCGCGCCTGGATCACGGTGTCGAGCGTGCGCTCGAAGCCGGGCAGGTTCTGCTTGGGCAGGCCGTAGATCAGGTCGACGTTGACCGAACGCATGCCGTGGTCGCGGCAGGCATTGATGATGGCCACGGTCTCTTCGACCGACTGGATGCGGTTCACCGCTTCCTGCACCGCCGGGTCGAAGTCCTGCACGCCCAGGCTGGCGCGGTTGAATCCCGCGGCAGCGAGCTCGGCCACGTCGGCGGGCTTGATGAAGCGTGGGTCCAGCTCGATGGAGATGTCGCGGTCGCGCGCTTCGCTGAAGCGGAAGTTGTTGCGCAGTACGTCCACCGTCTCCTGCAGCTGCGCCGGCGACAGGAAGTTGGGCGTGCCGCCGCCGAAGTGCAGCTGGATGACCTCGCGGTCACGGTCGAACAGCCCCGCCATCATCTCGATCTCGCGATACAGACGGGCGAGGTACGCCGCGCCCCGCGCAAGGTCACGGGTGATGATCCGGTTGCAGCCGCAGTAGAAGCACGGGCTCATGCAGAACGGCACGTGCACGTACAGCGACAGCCGGCGTGGAATGGGGTCGCCGTTGCTGAGGGCGGCGGCGTCGCGCAGTTGGGACTCGCCAAAGTTGGCGTTGAACTGCGGGGCGGTGGGGTACGACGTATAACGCGGACCCGGCCGGTCGTAGCGGCGGAGCAGGTCGGCGTCAAAGGGCGGGATCACGGGCATGGACCGTACGCTAAGCGCTTGAAACGTCGGGTGCTTTGATTTGGGTCAAACCGACCGTCGGGGCCGTGCATCCGGGCCTCTGCCGGGCGGTGACGCGGCCCGCAGCGGCCATCCCGCCGGATGGATCTGCCCGTGACCGGAGGCGGCGTCGGGTTCCTACGCTCGCGGCTGCGGCCAATCAGCGTGTCCACCACGGGTCCAGGCTGCTTCAGCCAATGGAAGTGGTCTGCTTGAACGCCGAGCTGTGCCTCCCGCAGCACATCGGTCGAGACGTGCGAGGCCGCAAGCTTGGAGAGCAGGAACTGCAGCGACGACGCGGGGGCCAGCCAGTCCTTCGCCATCACCACGGCATGCACGTCCAGAGGCGAAGCGGCCAGTGCGCGTTCCATATCCACCTCCAGCCCACGGGCGGCGTAGCGCCCGGTGATGCCGGTGCGCGCCCAGTCGCAGATCAGGCTTCGGGCCTCGTTGCCGCCAAATCCGATGCGACGGCCCGGCAGCGCACCGGCGCGCTTGGCCAGCCAGGGCAGGAAACGGTAGGCCATCGGCAGCCACCAGCGCGTCGGGGCGGGGAAGGCGCGCCAATAGGGGGCGCCGCTGGCCACCAGCCACAGGCGGTGGACGTCATGCGCGGCCAAGCCTGCGTAGCACGCCGCCAGTTGTCCGCCGAGGCTGTGCCCACCCACGATCCGCTCCACGCCCCGCACGCGCGTCACGATCGCCGCTTCACTGGCTGGGATGTCGTGGGTCAGCAGCTTGACCTGCCCCCGGTTTTCAGGGCCACCCTGACTTAAGTAGAGTCCGTTCCCAAGAAGAGGACGGACATGAAGAAGCGCTTCACCGACGAGCAGA
>NZ_BAAHAT010000013.1:2500-5606 GCF_054777355.1 Lysobacter olei
GGGTTATATGGTCAAGCGAATAAGCGCACACGGTGGATGCCTTGGCGGTCAGAGGCGATGAAGGACGTGATAGCCTGCGAAAAGCGCGGGGGAGCTGGCAATAAGCTTTGATCCCGTGATGTCCGAATGGGGAAACCCACCTAGCAATAGGTATCCTGCAGTGAATACATAGCTGCTGGAAGCAAACCCGGAGAACTGAAATATCTAAGTACCCGGAGGAAAAGAAATCAACCGAGATTCCCTTAGTAGTGACGAGCGAACGGGGACTAGCCCTTAAGTTGCATGAGCTTTAGCAAAGCGGTCTGGAAAGGCCGGCCATAGAAGGTGATAGCCCTGTATGCGAAAGGGCTCATGCGATGAAATCGAGTAGGGCGGGGCACGAGAAACCCTGTCTGAACATGGGGGGACCATCCTCCAAGGCTAAATACTCCTGACCGACCGATAGTGAACCAGTACCGTGAGGGAAAGGCGAAAAGAACCCCGGAGAGGGGAGTGAAATAGACCCTGAAACCGTGTGCGTACAAGCAGTAGGAGCCCTTCGGGGTGACTGCGTACCTTTTGTATAATGGGTCAGCGACTTACAGTTCGTGGCAAGCTTAACCGTATAGGGGAGGCGAAGGGAAACCGAGTCTGAATAGGGCGCATAGTCGCGGGCTGTAGACCCGAAACCGGGTGATCTAGTCATGCCCAGGGTGAAGGTTGAGTAACATCAACTGGAGGCCCGAACCCACGCCCGTTGCAAAGGTCGGGGATGAGGTGTGATTAGGAGTGAAAAGCTAATCGAACCCGGAGATAGCTGGTTCTCCTCGAAAGCTATTTAGGTAGCGCCTCATGTGAATCCTCTTGGGGGTAGAGCACTGTTATGGCTAGGGGGTCATTGCGACTTACCAAACCATTGCAAACTCCGAATACCAAGACGGACTGCATGGGAGACACACGGCGGGTGCTAACGTCCGTCGTGAAAAGGGAAACAACCCAGACCCACAGCTAAGGTCCCAAATTTTGTGCTAAGTGGAAAACCATGTGGAAAGGCACAGACAGCCAGGAGGTTGGCTTAGAAGCAGCCACCCTTTAAAGAAAGCGTAATAGCTCACTGGTCGAGTCGGTCTGCGGGGAAGATTTAACGGGGCTAAGCACAGAACCGAAGCTTGGGGTGCACACTTTTAGTGTGCGCGGTAGAGGAGCGTTCCGTAAGCCTGCGAAGGTGGATTGAGAAGTCTGCTGGAGGTATCGGAAGTGCGAATGCTGACATGAGTAACGATAATGCGGGTGAAAAGCCCGCACGCCGAAAGCCCAAGGTTTCCTTGCGCAACGTTAATCGACGCAGGGTGAGTCGGCCCCTAAGGCGAGGCAGAAATGCGTAGTCGATGGGAAGCTGGTTAATATTCCAGCACCTCGCGTAAGTGCGATGGAGGGACGGAGAAGGTTAGGTCTACCAGGCGTTGGTTGTCCTGGGGAAAGGCGGTAGGTGTGGATCTTTGGCAAATCCGGGATCCTTTAACACCGAGCACCGAGACGAGTCCATTAGGACGAAGTGACTGACACCACGCTTCCAGGAAAAGCTCCTAAGCTTCAGCTTACGCAGACCGTACCGTAAACCGACACAGGTGGGCAGGATGAGAATTCTCAGGCGCTTGAGAGAACTCGGGTGAAGGAACTAGGCAAATTGGTACCGTAACTTCGGGAGAAGGTACACCCCTCTTGGTGACCATATGCATGGTTGAGCTGAGGGGGGTCGCAGAAACTAGGCCGCTGCGACTGTTTATCAAAAACACAGCACTCTGCAAACACGAAAGTGGACGTATAGGGTGTGACGCCTGCCCGGTGCTGGAAGGTTAATTGATGGGGTCAGCCGCAAGGCGAAGCTCTTGATCGAAGCCCCAGTAAACGGCGGCCGTAACTATAACGGTCCTAAGGTAGCGAAATTCCTTGTCGGGTAAGTTCCGACCTGCACGAATGGCGTAACGACAGCGGCGCTGTCTCCACCCGAGACTCAGTGAAATTGAAATCGCTGTGAAGATGCAGCGTTCCCGCGGCAAGACGGAAAGACCCCGTGAACCTTTACTATAGCTTTACACTGAACGTTGAGTTCGTCTGTGTAGGATAGGTGGGAGGCTATGAAACCAGGACGCTAGTTCTGGCGGAGCCATCCTTGAAATACCACCCTGTCGTGCTTGACGTTCTAACCTAGGTCCGTAATCCGGATCGGGGACCGTGTATGGTGGGTAGTTTGACTGGGGCGGTCTCCTCCCAAAGTGTAACGGAGGAGCACGAAGGTACGCTCAGCGCGGTCGGACATCGCGCACTGTGTGCAAAGGCATAAGCGTGCTTGACTGCAAGATCGACGGATCAAGCAGGTACGAAAGTAGGTCTTAGTGATCCGGTGGTTCTGTATGGAAGGGCCATCGCTCAACGGATAAAAGGTACTCCGGGGATAACAGGCTGATACCGCCCAAGAGTTCATATCGACGGCGGTGTTTGGCACCTCGATGTCGGCTCATCACATCCTGGGGCTGTAGTCGGTCCCAAGGGTATGGCTGTTCGCCATTTAAAGTGGTACGCGAGCTGGGTTCAGAACGTCGTGAGACAGTTCGGTCCCTATCTGTCGTGGGCGTTGGAGATTTGAGAGGGGCTGCTCCTAGTACGAGAGGACCGGAGTGGACGAACCTCTGGTGTTCCGGTTGTCACGCCAGTGGCACTGCCGGGTAGCTATGTTCGGAAGCGATAACCGCTGAAAGCATCTAAGCGGGAAGCGCGCCTCAAGATGAGATCTCCCGGGAGCTTGACTCCCCTAAAGGAACCATCAAGACCAGGTGGTTGATAGGCAGGGTGTGTAAGTCCAGCAATGGATTGAGCTAACCTGTACTAATGATCCGTGTGGCTTGACCATATAACCTCAAGTGGCCTTGGACTCGACGACACGTTCGACGTTCGGCACAATACCTCGCTACATTCCAAACTATTCGCCTAAGGCAGATCAGTGCATCGATCCGTCCATGGCAACCAACGAGAGCGCGTGCGCCGTGATGGCGACCCTCCACCCTCTCCCTGGTGACAATAGCTGTGTGGAACCACCCGATCCCATCCCGAACTCGGAAGTGAAACG
>NZ_BAAHAT010000014.1:0-1457 GCF_054777355.1 Lysobacter olei
GAATGGCAAAGATGAATGTTGAATAATCAGACATAGTGCGATAAGGTTGTATGTCTAAAGGGAAACAGCCCAGAACAAGAGTAATAAGGTTCCAAAATTATTATTGAGTGAAATTAAGGATGTTATTATCAAATACAATCAGGAAATAGGCTTAGAAGCTGCCATTTTTTGAAGATCTCGTAACAGAGCACTGATTAAATATTTTAGATATTAATACCGAAAATATAACGGATCTAAATAATATACCGAAACCTTGTACGTATTATTATACGGGGTAGCGGAACATTGGATAAATCTTAGATTTTATCTTTTTTAAGTTAAAAAAATAATAGATAATCCAAGAGAGAATGCTGACATGAGTAACGATAAAGGAAAATATTATTTTTCCTCGCCTTAAGCTTATGGTTTATTTTAAATTTCGGTATCTAAGTATATACCCCAAAGGGTCTATATGATGATAATAATAATTATTTTTTGTAAACAAAATCTTTATTTAGTGATAAAGGTTCAGGAAATTGTAACAAAAATCTTAAAAAAATAATTATAAACCGTACCTAAATACTATCGCAAGTAAGCAAGTAGAGTATACAAAGGCGTTTGAGTGAACAATCATTAAGGAACTCGGCAAATTAACTACCGTAACTTCGGGATAAGGAGGACCATTACTATAGATATTTAAGTATCAAATAGTAAAAGGAATCATAAAATAGTGTTGTACGACTGTTTAATTAAAACAAAGCACTCTGCCAAGATAGAAATCTAAGTATTGAGTGTGATGTCTGCCCGATGTCGGTAGGGTAACAGATTTACTTAATTATTTAATTAGGTTTTGATGAACACCCCGATTAATGGCGGCCTTATCTATAAGGGTCCTAAGGTAGCGGAATACCTTGGCCGTTAAATGCGGTCTTTGCATGAATGACTTAACGATACAACAGCTGTCTCGATGATTGGCTCAGTGAAATTGAATTAGCAGTGCAGATGCTGCTTACCTCTAGATAGACAAGAAGACCCTTTGCAGCTTTACTGTTACCTACTATGATATAATTTGATAATTTCCAGTGTATAAGGTAATAGTTATGAAATTGAAACACCTTTATTTGTTCTATTATATTCTTTATGGTAGGAAGGCAGTTTATGCGGGGCACAGATCCCATAAAAAGTACCTGGGTATATCCAAAGTTCATATTGTAATTTTGTAGATTTTTATTTACAAAAATTCATTAAATATTCTTATTTTTTGAATTTTTTATTTAATTTGTAATTAATTATTATTAATTATCCAGTTATTGTTTATATTAAGTTAGTTATTATTAATTTTTTTAAGTAAGATTTTAACTATATGGTAAATAGATGTAAATTAAATAATAATATAACTATATTATTGTTTAGTCATATTAATAGAGAAATTTTACTTGTTAATATGATGTTTTTTTACTTTAAAAGTTTAATGGCTT
>NZ_BAAHAT010000015.1:0-1400 GCF_054777355.1 Lysobacter olei
TAATAATAAAATATTATTATCAATTTTTAAATATAATAAGAAAACATAGAAAATTAAACCAATTAAAATATATAAAGCATAAGATGTAATAACACCAGTACTTAAACTACCTATATTTTTACTTAAATTTAATAAACCTTTTTCTAAGCCATATGGACCTAATAATTCTACAGAACCTTTATCTAAAATTTTAGTAGTTTGACCACCTAATTTTAAAACAAAATTAGTAATATAATTATTATAAAAGAATTCAATTAAAAATCTTTGATTAAATAAACTAAAAATATTATAACCTAAATTAGTAAATTTAAATTTAATTAATAAATTACCAAAAAATTCTGAAAACATTATACCAACTATACTTAAAGTAATAGTAAAAAATAAAGGTAATAATTTAAATAAAGTTGGAACTGCAAATTCTGTATCTAACATAATTTCATGAGAAGGATGTATAAAAATACTATTATCTATAAAGAAACTTGTACCTAAACCTATAAATACATCTTTAGTTAAATAACCAAAGAATATAGAAAAAATAGCTAAAATAATTAAAGGTAAATTAATAAAAATATTACCTTGATCTACATTTTTATAATTATTTAAAGGTCCATTAGGATTAGTTAAAAATGTTAAATATAAAACTTTTACAGAATATAATGTAGTAAACATAGCACCAATTGTAGCTATAAAATATACAATAGTACTTGAAATATAAAATTGACCATATGCAGATTCTAATATAAAATCTTTAGAATAAAAACCAGACATAAAAGGTATAGCAACTAAACTTAAAGAAGCTATTAACATTATTGAATAAGCTAAAGGTAAAAATGGTTTTAATCCTCCATATTTTCTAAAATCTTGATTATCAGATACAGAATGTATAACTGCTCCTGCACCTAAAAATAATAATGCTTTATAAAAAGCATGATTAACTAAATGAAATAATGCTAGATTATATGAAGATAATCCTATAGCTATTACCATCATACCTAATTGACTCATTGTAGAATAAGCTATAACTTTTTTAATATCTTGTTGAAATAATCCTATAATAGAACTAAATATAGTTGTTATAGCACCTAATCATAAACAAAGTATTAAAACAGTTGAACTATATTCTATTAAAGGAGATGATCTCATTAATAAATATACACCTGCTGTAACCATTGTAGCTGCATGTATTAAAGCAGATACAGGTGTAGGACCTTCCATAGCTTGAGGTAATCAAACATGTAGACCTATTTGTGAACTTTTTGCCATAGCACCTATTAATAAACATATACCTATTAATGTTATAACATCTTGATTAAAATATGGAGCTAATGAAAAAACAGTTGAATAATCTAAATTACCAAAAGATCAAATTATTATAAACATACCTATAGTTAAGAAACAAT
>NZ_BAAHAT010000016.1:0-1389 GCF_054777355.1 Lysobacter olei
ATCTAACATTCTTCTTATAGGATTATTTTCTATACTATTAACAACTGGAAATTGAGGTATCTTTGGATACATCATCATATTTTCATCAACAAAAGTTTTTCCATCTATACTTTTATATAATTTACCATTCAACCTTAATTGTGTAACCACAGGTTTTCTACGTTCTATATCTCAATTTTCCATACGTTTTGTATGTATATCTAATGTTCTAATATTAAAACTATTACGATGAGCGACACCACCCTCTGGATCTAAAACAAAATCAGCATTTGTTACAAGAAGTAATCAAGGCTTTTCTCTAAAAGGAATTGGTATTTCTAAATTATTAAATGCTAATGTTATACTAGTATCATAAAAATTTCAATATTGCATTTCTACACCATCTCTAATACATTCTAACGCATGCTTATCTCTTAATTCATAAAATATTTCATATTTATGCATTAATATTCTGTCTGTACATTGAAGTAAGAATTCTTTCTCTTTTTCTGTTAATGATTTCTCAAATTTATTTAAAAAAACACCAGTAAAATCTTCAGCTACTTTATGTGTATTACATATAATATCATATCTTCTTACTAAATCTAAAGAAGTTTCAGGTGATATACTTACCGTACCATTAAAAGTACTCGGATATAGATCTATTAGATATTTATAGCTATTTAATTGACATTTAATATATTCATTACATGCAAGTTGAAAATCAGGATATTCTAATATATTCTCGAATTCTTTAGTATAATTAGCTAACAATGAGGGTACATTACTCATACCATATTTTGAATACATAAAAATATCAAGAATCATAAGCATATGCAAACAATTAAAAGAAAACAATGCATAACCAGTTGTTACAGTCACAGCTGTTGCATGTGATAATAAACTAGCTAACTTATCTAAAGGTGAATTTCTAATTAGTAATTCTTTATTATAACAACTTTTAAGAATATTTCATATAGCATAAGAAAAAAGTATAAAAAAATAAATTAATACTAATGAAAACGAATATTTATAAAAATTACTATTAAAAAATACAGAAACTGGTGTTGAAATAAATATAAATATACTAGTATATTTAATAATATTACTATTAAATTCAGCGAATTCTTTAGAAAAAACGGAATAGAAAGATTTATCTAAACCTCTGGAAATACCAATTTTTATTCTTGAAAAAGGATTTCTTTTTTTAATACTATATTATTATATTTAGTAACTATCTCATTATTTTTTTTAGTACCTATATCAAATAAAATATTATCTAATATACTAAATAATGGTGTAATAATAATAAAGTAACTAAAATAAAGTGTAGTTGATATTTGTCCAAATATAATAAAAGGATCTTCTACATGTTTAGCACCTAATATCATTAAAACTAAAAAATTAGCA
>NZ_BAAHAT010000017.1:0-1297 GCF_054777355.1 Lysobacter olei
TATTATCTGTACATAATCCATACCAAGAAAAAGATAGTGCATTTGAATGTGGTTTTCATTCATTTTTGGGTCAAAATAGAACACAATTTAGTATATCTTTTTTTATATTTGCTTTACTGTTTCTTTTATTTGATTTAGAAATATTATTAGTTTACCCTTATGTTGTTAGTGCTTATTTTAATAATTTATATGGTTTAATCATTATGCTTGTATTTTTTTTAGTTTTAACATTAGGTTTTGCTTTTGAATTAGGTAAAAATGCGTTAAAAATAGATAGTAAACAAATGTATAATTTTAATACAAAAATATGAAACGGTTATTCTTTAATATATTAAAAAAAAATTATTAATAAGATAATTAAAACCAATTTGGAGTTATAGCAGATGGTTCTGTATTAGGACTGCAAATCTATAATCAGGGATTCGATTTCCCATGACTCCTGTAATAAATAGTAGATGTTTATTATATAAATATTATAATATATTCAAAATTTAACTATAATTATATAAAAATTAAAAAAAAAGTATTTAGTAATAATAATTAGATAGATAAAAAATTATTAAATTTTAATTATAGTAGTTTTTATTAAAATATGTATACACTTATATCAATATTAGAAAATTTATTAGTTGTTGTACCTGCTTTACTTATTGTAGCTTTTGTTACTATATCAGAAAGAAAAACAATGGCTAGTATGCAAAGAAGATTAGGTCCAAATATTGTAGGTTATTATGGATTACTACAAGCATTTGCTGATGCTTTAAAATTATTACTAAAAGAATATGTAGCACCAACACAAGCTAATATAATATTATTTTTTCTTGGTCCTATAATAACTTTAATTTTTTCTTTATTAGGTTATGCTGTTATACCTTATGGATCAGGTTTATTTATATCAGATTTTAACTTAGGTATTTTATATATGTTAGCTGTATCTTCATTAGCAACATATGGTATTTTATTAGCAGGTTGATCTGCTAATTCTAAATATGCTTTTTTAGGTTCTTTAAGAAGTACAGCTCAATTAATAAGTTATGAATTATTATTAAGTTCTATAATTTTATTAGTAATTTTATTTACAGGTAGTTTAAATTTAACAACAATAATAGAAAGTCAAAAAGTTGTTTATTTTATTTTACCTTTATTACCTATATTTCTTATATTTTTTATAGGTTGTATTGCAGAAACTAATAGAGCTCCTTTTGATTTAGCAGAAGCTGAATCAGAATTAGTTAGTGGTTTTATGACAGAACACTCAGCTGTTATATTTGTTTTTTTCTTTTTAGCTGAATATGCT
>NZ_BAAHAT010000018.1:0-1235 GCF_054777355.1 Lysobacter olei
TGACCTGCCCCCGCTGTTAGGGCCACGAGCTACTTCGTAGAGTCCAAGGTTGCGAGCTTATCGCTCGATGGGTGGGTTGCAAGGGTGCCGCTCTCTCGGAGCATCGCGGCGAACTCGGCAGGCGTGCGCTTACCCAGTGAGCTGTGGGGACGCACCTCGTTGTAATCACGCCGCCAGGCCGTGATCGTTGCCTTGGCGTGGTCCAGCGATATGAACCAGTTTTCGTTGAGGCATTCGTCGCGGAACTTGCCGTTGAAGCTTTCGATGTAGGCGTTCTGTGTCGGCTTGCCCGGCTGGATCAACATCAACCTCACGTCGTTTGCGGCGGCCCATTGATCCAGCGCTCGGCCGGTGAACTCGGGACCTTGATCGGTGCGGATCGCGGCGGGATATCCACGGAAGCGACACACAGCCTCAAGGATATCGGCCACGCCCTGGCCGTTGATGCGCCGGCCCACTGCGATCTCCACGGCTTCCTTGGTGCAGTCGTCGACCACGGTTAGGCATTTGATCGGCTTGCCGTTGGCCATGGCGTCGAATACGAAGTCCATGGACCAGGTGTGATTGGGGCCGGACGGGATCTGCAGCGGACGCCGTTCGACCGCCACCCGCTCGCGCTTGCGCCGCTTGCGCACCGCCAAGCCCGCCTCGCGATACAGGCGGTGCACGCGCTTGTGGTTGACCACGAAGCCCTCGCGCTCGACCAGGATGTGCAGGCGCCGGTAGCCGAAGCGGCGACGTTCACCGGCCAGTTCGACCAGGCGTTGCTGCAAGCCGTCGTCTTTCCGTTGCGAGGCGTAGTGCAGCACGCTGCGCGACAGCCCGAGCAGGCGGCAGGTGCGACGCTCGGATATTTGAGTGTTGGCCCGCACGGCCGCCACGGCGTTGCGCCGTGCCTGCGGGCTCAGAATTTTCCCCGCGCGACGACCTTCAGGGCTTCGTTGTCCAGCATCGCCTCCGCCAGCATCTTCTTGAGCTTGGCGTTTTCCGCCTCCAGCGCCTTCAGGCGCTTGGCGTCCGGTACATCCATGCCGCCGAACTTCCGCCGCCACAGGTAGAACGACGCATCGCTGAAGCCGTGCTTGCGGCACAACTCCTTGACGGGGGTGCCGGCGGCCGCCTGCTTCAGGAAGCCAATGATCTGCTCGTCGGTGAAGCGCTTCTTCATGTCCGTCCTCTTCTTGGGAACGGACTCTACTTAAGTCAGGGTGGCCCTGAAAACCGGGGGCAGGTCA
>NZ_BAAHAT010000019.1:0-1198 GCF_054777355.1 Lysobacter olei
GTAGGATACCTAATTATCTTTATACTAAAAAAGGATAGATCACTACAACTATACGTAGATTATAGATAACTTAACGATATAATAGTTAAAAATAGATACCCTTTACCCCTAATTAAAGAACTATAGAGTCGATTTAGAGGCACTATATAGTTTATAGCATTAGATATACGAGAAGCCTATCACCGGATACGCATCAAGAAAGGAGAAGAATAGAAAACCGCATTCAGAACGAGATTTAGACTTTATAAATACTAGGTTATACCTTTTAGATTAACTAACGCACTAGTAATATTCTAAGTATTTATTAATAACGTACTACGCGAATATCTAGATATATTTATGATAGTATACTTAGATAATATCCTTATCTTTACTAAAGGAAGCCGCGAGGACTATATGGAAAAAGTCAGAATAATACTTAAGCGACTATAGAAGTATAACCTATACCTCAAAGTATCAAAATGCGAGTTTTACAGACAAGAAGTCAAGTTTCTAGGACATGTCATATCGACCAAAGGAATCCAGATGGACCCGGACAAGATCAAAGCAATTGACGAATGGCCTACACCGACGACAGTGAAAGAAGTTCAGCAGTTTCACGGACTTGCGAACTACTACCGACAATATATCCACCGATTCTCAGCAATCACGAAACCATTGACGGAACTATTCAGAAAAGGAAAAGAATTCCTATGGACCAAACGGGAAGAATCAGCATTCCAAGAACTAAAAGAAAAGTTTAGATAAGGAGATATGTGATTATACTTCGACCTAGACAAAGAAGTATATATCGATACAGACGCATTAGACTACGCTATTAGAGCTAGGTTATAATAAAAAGACGAAAACGGAAAACTACAACTTATAGTATACTATACTAGGATAATAACACCTACGGAATAGAATTACAATATCTATAATAAGGAATTATTAGTAATTATTATTATATTTAAGAAATAGAGATAAGAATTATAAGGAGCTAAATACCAAGTTATAGTAATAAGTAATCACCAGAACCTGATATACTTTATGACCATAAAGGAATTAACTTAACAACAATCAAGATAGTATATAGAGACCTTGGCGTACTATAACTTCAGGATATAATATTATAAAGGAATAGAGAATACTTTTATAGATATATTAAGTAGACGACTAGATTTAATAATAAAAGAAAGAGAATATAGGGCAATCTTAT
>NZ_BAAHAT010000020.1:0-1073 GCF_054777355.1 Lysobacter olei
TTATTAGGTTATCACCTAACAGATCATCATCACTTAGGATACGAATCAGGTATATTATACTGACATTTTGTTGATGTTGTATGATTAATATTATATGTATGTATATATTTCTGAGGTTATTAAATTTATTTTAACAGTTACTTTTAATATAATTTCATTTTAACTTTAATTTGTAAAAAAAAAGTAAATAAAGATATGCCACAATTAATACCATTTTTTTTCTTTAATCAAGTAGTTTTTACATTAATATCATTAAGTTTTATATTTTATGTATTTAGTAAATATATTTTACCTTGAGTAGTAAGATTATATGTTTCACGTAAATCAATAAATAGTTTATAAAGGGATAATAAACTTTTGAGACTTTAGTTCAATGGTAGAACATATGACTTTTAATCATTATAGTACGGGTTCGAATCCTGTAAGTCTTAAAAATGGCTATAGGTTAACGGTAGACTATTCGCGTACCATGTGAAATGTGTTGATTCAACTTCAACTAGCCATAAAAAAAAAAGGGTTAGTAACTTAATTGGCAAAGGATTTTCTTGTCGAGAAAATAGATATCGGATCGTAGCCGATTTAACCCGTAAAAGGAAAAGTTGCTATAGGCAAGGCGAGATATTTGCTAAATATTGTGTAGTTACACTTAGATGTTCGAATCATCTCTTTTCCGTAAGATTCCTTAACTTAATAGGTTAAAGTATACTTTTGATAAGAGTAGGATTAGCGTTCAATTCGCTAAGGAATCAATAAGAGTATAATTTAAGGGTAAAATATGGAGCTTCAACCTCCACCTTCTCAGTTCAAATCTGAGTGCTCTTGAATAAAAGAGAATTGACTGAGTGGTTTAAGGTGGTAAGCTTGAGACTTATTTGGTTTAAAAAAATCACATCCGTTCAAATCGGATATTCTCTGAAAAAACAGGTTAGAGCCGGCTGGGTAGGCACCTCATTTGGGTTGAGGATTAGTTATGTTCGATTCATAATAACTTGATAAAAATAAAAATATGTAAGATATATAAAGTATGTAAAGAAACTATTAAGGATAATTAGCTATATATTAAAGATAATTAT
>NZ_BAAHAT010000021.1:0-1072 GCF_054777355.1 Lysobacter olei
CTATCCCTTCCTTAAGGGGTATCTTATAATTCTATACCTAATATTTTAGCAAGCTCTCCGATAGTTCTCTTTCTCTAAATACTTTAACTAGGTCGTGGTATTCGTGGGGTATCATTTGTTGTAATATTTCTAATTCGGTAGCTTCCTTTTCTTAGTAAATAGTTTCCTTTTCTATTAATCGATCTTTCTTTTTATGCGTCGTTCCTATATTGATCTAAGGCGTCGTGCTCAGTATCTGACCGCGATCCTTGTCTTCGCGGGTGGCCGCTAAGGTATTAGTCTTCTAGCTAGAGCGGCTTTTCTTTCTACTATCTAGTTATAATATGCTATCTCTCTAGTTTATAGTTAGGTTATACCTTCGTAACTATAGGAGTCCTAAGATAATATTATACCCTCCTAGGTTAGTTACGTCGAAGCACTCTTTCCCCCTATACTATTCGTTAATATATACCTTTATACTAGTGGTCTCTTTATTCACGATATTGACCTATTCCTCACTAAGTCCTCCTAGCTAGTATAGTTCTTCTTTTTCCTTAATAGCGATCCCTAACTCCTTTATATATCGTGAGTTAATAAAGTTCCCTATAGCTCCTAAATTAACTAGGGCTCGCGCGTATTTCCCTACTAGATTTACCATAATTATTAAGTGATCTCGTCCTATCGTTACCGCTAGACTCGGCGTCTTTTTCTATCTATTAACTAAGTTGTCTCGGTATTATTAATTATAAGCTATTTCTTAAACCGCGTCCGCTAATTTATATAATTTGTCCTATTTAGATTCGTCTAATAAGGTTTCTTCTTACTACTATCGTTATTGTTTTTAATATTCCTATTCCTATAGCTCTTTTCGTAGTATCTTGGTTATCTCTAATTAATATTGTGTTACTATATTATCTATGAATTCAGCCGTATATCCCTAGTATTATATTTTGGCTCTTTAGGTATTCATCTAATACTAGATTCTTAATTCTTTATATGCTATAAACTCTTCGATATTTATAATCATAAAGCTTCGTTAATTAATCTATCCCTAGTATTTATCGTATATAGTATACTCTTGGTAGTTATAATA
>NZ_BAAHAT010000022.1:0-1045 GCF_054777355.1 Lysobacter olei
CAAGTGTAAGTCATCTTAATTAGGTTTAAAGTGTACATAGACGGAAAAATAAACCTTAAAAAGGGTACTTTTTTTCTAGAGTTTTATAAAAGAAGAATTGAATTTTTGAAGAAAAGATAGAATTTGCAAATAACAAAAAGACAGGTAGCAGTTAATACGACCTTCTTTATAAAAACTGACGTTGAGGTACGAAGGCTTGGGTAACGAGCAGGATTAGATACCCTAGTAGTCCAAGCAGAAAATTCTGAATGTCATAAACTAAAAAACTTTTTAGTTTATAAATAAAAGTGTAAGCATTCCACCTCAAGAGTACAATGGCAACATTAAAACTGAAATCATTAGGCCGTCTTTGAAACCAGTAGTGAAGTATGTTATTTAATTCGATAACCCGCGATTAATCTTACCACAATTTGAATAATATTTAATTATATTACATGCGCTGCACGGCTGTCTTTAGTTAATGTCGTGAGATTAGGTTAATTCCTACAATTAGCGAAAACCTTGGTATTATTTATATGTATAATATACCTTGCCACTAGATCGGACTATATATATAGGATCAAGACAAGTCATCATGGCCAAAATATTGTGGGCTATAGACGTGCCACATTTTTCATTACAAAAGGATGTTATATTGTGAAAATAAGCTAATCCTTAAATTTGATTAATATGGATTGTAGTCTGTAACTCGACTACATGAATAAGGAATTACTAGTAATCGTTAATCATCACGTAACGGTGAATCGTTTCTCAATTAGGTACTAACCACTCGTCAGGCGCTGAAAGAAGAAATGCAATAAGTTTGATTTATGTATATAAATAAATATATAAATAGTTATAATTTTATATTCATATTATTTTCGAATGTATAACTTTAATTGGTGTTAAGTCGAAATAAGGTTCGTGTAATGGAAATTGCACGGGGTTAATAAACTTAAACAAAAAAATTTAAAAACTCGAACTCCCTTAGGAAGGCTTCGTTTGTTGGTTTACGAGTTGAGCTGTAAACTCAATGACTTTGAGTCATCGAAGGTTCGATTCCTTC
>NZ_BAAHAT010000023.1:0-989 GCF_054777355.1 Lysobacter olei
GTGATTTAATATCAGTATATTTATCTATAGAATTACAAAGTTATGGTTTATATATATTATGTACTTTATATAGAAATTCTGAATCTTCAACATCTTCAGGTTTAACTTATTTTTTATTAGGTGGTTTATCATCTTGTTTTATTTTATTAGGTATAGGTTTAATTTATGCTAATTCAGGTACAACTTATTTAGATAGTTTTTATATTATAACTAATTTATCTAATTTAATTAATGATAATAATTTAAATTATATTATGTATAATGATATTTCTACTTATATATCTTATTATTTATTATTAATAACTGTAGGTTTTTTATTTAAAATATCTGCAGCACCATTCCATTTTTGATCTCCAGATGTTTATGATGGTATACCTACTATTGTTACAACTTTTGTAGCTATTATGCCAAAAATATCTATATTAATAATTTTATTACATTTAGTACATTTTTCTAATAATATTTCTATAGAATATTCTTGAACATCTAGTTTATTAATAAGTAGTATTTTATCTTTAATTATTGGTACTGTTTTAGGTTTAACACAATTTAGAATTAAAAGATTATTTGCTTATAGTACTATATCACATGTTGGTTTCTTATTATTAGCTTTAAGTATTAATAGTGTAGAGTCTATACAATCTTTTATATTTTATTTAATACAATATAGTATTTCAAATTTAAATGCTTTCTTTATATTAATTGGTATAGGTTATACATTATATTTTTATATTAATAAAAATATAGATTATAATAATTTATTAGATAAGAATAATTCACCTATTCAATTAATAAATCAATTAAAAGGTTATTTTTATATAAATCCTATATTAAGTATAAGCTTAGCTATTACTTTATTATCATTTGCAGGTATACCACCACTTGTTGGTTTCTTTGCAAAATTAATGGTTTTATCTTCAGCTTTACAAAATGGTTTTATTTTTTTAGCTTTAATTGGTATATTAACTAGTGTTATTAGTGCTGTTTAT
>NZ_BAAHAT010000024.1:0-984 GCF_054777355.1 Lysobacter olei
TAATTATTAATATTATATTAATGAAATAGTTTTAATTATTATTAAACTGTGTTATTATTTAATTGATAACAAATTAAAAATATATTATGTTAAATATAATAAAATCTAAAATAAAACATTCATATAAGAATTTATCATTAAATTCTAAACATAAAGTATTATGACCTAATAAATTTATACCTATTGTAAGAGATTGAAAAAATAGTATTTATACTTTTAATAAAAATAGTTTAAATAATATTATTGAAGCAAATAAATTAATAAATAAATTAATTGATGGTTATTTTAATTTATATAATTTAAAATTAGAAGAAAAAATAAGAAGTAGTAATGCTTTTAAAAAAAATGTAAATATATCTAAAAATAAAATATTAATAAGTCTTGGACAATTTAAACATACAAATGATTTAATTAATATAACAATTTATTTTTATAATAGACAATTAATAACTTATAATTCTATATTAAAAAGATATTCTAATTTTTTAAAACAAAAAAATTTTTTAATAAAAAAAAACTTAAGATTAATAAAAAAATTAAGTTTAAAATTAATTAAAAGAGAATCAGAATTAAAAAATTTAATATTAAAAACTATAGAAGATAAGAATAAATTAAATAATATAAAATTAAATGTATATAAAGACTTTTTAGAAAAATCATTAGAAAAAGAATTTATATATCTTTATTTAATAATATTAATTTTTATTAATAAATCTAAATTTAATAGTTATTATTTACATAATTTAACAAATTTAATAAAAAAAATATATAAAAAAAATATACAATTTAATTTTATAAACCTTAAATACCATTATTTAAATAGTGATATCTTTACTAAAGTTTTATTATTAAAATTAAGTGCAATAAAAAGTAAAGTATTAGAATCATTATCAAGTTCTATAAAAAAAGTAAAAGTAATAGAAAATAGAAATGTTATAGATAATTCAAAATATTTAAAAGGTATAATATTAGATAATATTAAAT
>NZ_BAAHAT010000025.1:0-938 GCF_054777355.1 Lysobacter olei
TACGTCTTACCGCGACTGCTGGCACGTAGTATTGGTCGAGACTAATAAATAGATAATTGTCATTATCTTTAATCTATTTAGAATTTTATACGTTTACACGTTAATTGTATTAATATTTTTAATACATTGCATTCTTCCAAGTTGCTGGTTCAACCGTTAGGTCATTGACCAATATCCCTCACTGCTGTACTTAAAGCGCATTAGGAGTTTCTCATTCCTAATGTGGTCGATCAACTTCTCAGTTACGACTACGGTTTTGTTAATTATTTATTATTTAATTATTACAAACCGAAATATTTATTAACATCTTAAAGCGAAATATTTTTCTTTGATTATAAGGGATTTAACCTTTCTTTAAGGTAGTCAAAATATTATATACTCACCTGTTTACCACTTCATTATTTTTATTTAATGACGTACGATTAGCATGTGTTAAGCACTTGGATAGCGTTCAGTCAGAGCCATCATCAAACTCAAAATTTTATTAGATTAGGATTTATATCCTAATAAAATATTTAACTTTTTTTTTTTGTTATTACTTATTATATATTAGTTTTTAATTTGAATAAGATATAATTAAGCCATATTCTGTATTTAACCCCTAAAAAAAAAAAGTGTTAATATTGTTATATTAATTATATTAGTTAGTATAGGAGTAGTGCTCGTTATATCAAATTAAAATTTGATATTTGTTTCTTCAAATAACCCAAAATTCTTAATATTATATTTATATACATTATAACTATGGACTTTCCTTTTTATATCATTATTTTTAATTTGAATTTAATTAATGTAATTAGAATTTAATTAATGTAATTCTAATGAATCTCTTATATATGAACAAGTTAAAACTATAAATACTTGACTTTGTATAAAGGCTATACCTAACTCTAAACCTGAAAAAGCAAATATGAAAGCTAATGGTATTAAACCTATTA
>NZ_BAAHAT010000026.1:0-867 GCF_054777355.1 Lysobacter olei
ATGCCACATACAGCTGTTCTACCATTGAACTATATCCACCTTAAAAAATTTTTTTTTGAATAGCCTGAGGAGAAAATCGAATTCTCATTCTTAATTCATGAAATTATTGTTCTACCATTAAACTACTCGGGCTAATTTAATTATTCATAATTTTAATATATAATAATTTTATTATTTTACATTATTATATAATTATGTTGGAGCGATTCGAACACTCATAGCTAAATACCAAAAATTTATGACTTACCTCTTAGTCAACAACATAAAATATATTATTAATTTAAATTAATAGAGGTAACCTAATAATTGATTAATTTAAATAGTTAAATTCAATAAATATTTATAAGTTTAAACCTATGGATAATAAGACTTGAACTTATAAAGCTTCCGCTACCATGTTCTAAGCATGGCCTGGTTACCAATTTCAGCATATCCATAAAAATAGTTGCTCGAAATAAGACTTGAACTTATAACCTAAACATCTTCAGTGTTCCGCTCTACCAATTGAGCTTTTCGAGCTAAAATTTTGGAGTTATCAGGAATTGAACCTGAATAAAGGACTTGCAAAGTCCTCGTTTTACCAATTAAACCATAACCCCAAATATCCGAGGAGGGATTCGAACCCACACGAGTATATCAATAAAACTTAAGATTATCCTGTCTACCAATTTCAGCACTCGGATTAAGACTAAAATGATTCGAACATTTATAAAAACTATTATGAGCAGTTGGCTTTACCATTAAGCTATAGCCTTAATATACGGATTTAGGATTCGAACCTAAATAAATTGATCATGAGTCAAATATGTTACCATTACATTAATCCGTAATAAGAAATAGGTGATTTGAACACCTGACCCTTCGTGT
>NZ_BAAHAT010000027.1:0-852 GCF_054777355.1 Lysobacter olei
ATAATATTTTTATGTAATTCTTCTATACCTTTCATTTGAGGTGTAGCACTATCTTGAAAAAATAAACCCCAAGGTGTTGGAGCATCAAGTTTTATTGTATTGTAATTAATACTTAAACTTAATGATTGAATTCAAATAAATAAATTTCTTATCATATTTATATATATATATATATTTCTTTATAACAATAATAATAAAAAAAAAAATATATATCAAATATATAAAAAAAAAAAAATTTTTTTTTTAATATTAAAATAATCTGAATTTTCTTTTAACTATAATCTATAGTTATTTAGGCTACATATAATAATAAGAAAGCCATCATTAATGCGAATACGCAAATCAAGATTAAAAAAAAATTTAAATAATAAATTATTATTTAATAAAACATTTAACTTTTGTTATTTTAGACTATGTCTTCATTTACAAATGTAGGATTTAAAAAATTTTCGTTTACACTACTCATTTATAGTCGTTGAACGTTATTAGTATATTATATATACTAATATTCGCTGCAAATCTATCTTTAAGATATTTCTTGCAATTAACCCTATGGCAGATCTATTCGCTTAAACCTGTAGCTTCTGAGAAAGCAAAACCTAAGATAGCATATGAGAATAATTGACCTCTAAGTGAAGGGTTTCTAGCAACACCTAAAATTAAAGCACCAAAAACAACACCTATTCCAACACCTGCTCCTATTAAACCTGTTGTAGCTAATCCTGTACCGATTATTTTAGCTGCTTGTATCATTTTATATTATTATAAATTATATTACTAAGGAAACCTTTATCCAAATAAATAATTACTATATAGTAAAAGTATTATACTTAAAGCCCTCAAGATGAATCG
>NZ_BAAHAT010000028.1:0-768 GCF_054777355.1 Lysobacter olei
TGATTAATAAGATATTTACATGCAAATACAGCTTCAGCTTTTTTCTTTTTAGTGTATTTACATATGGGTAGAGGTATTTATTATGGTTCATATCAAGGACCAAGAAGTTTAACTTGAAACATAGGTGTTATAATATTTATTGTTATGATAGTTACAGCTTTTTTAGGTTATGTTTTACCTTTTGGTCAAATGAGTTTATGAGGTGCTACAGTTATTACTAATTTATTAAGTGCTATACCTTGAATTGGTCAAGATTTAGTTGAATTTATTTGAGGTGGTTTTTCTGTTAATAATGCTACATTAAATAGATTTTTTTCTTTACATTATTTATTACCTTTTATATTAGCTGCTTTAGTTTTAATGCATTTAATAGCATTACATGATACTGTAGGTTCTAGTAATCCTTTAGGTATTTCAGGTAATTATGATAGATTACCTTTTGCTCCTTACTTTTTATTTAAAGATTTAGTTACTATTTTTTTATTTATGCTTTCTTTATCTATATTTGTTTTCTTTATGCCTAATGCTTTAGGTGATTGTGAAAATTATGTTATGGCTAATCCTATGCAAACACCAGCTGCTATTGTTCCTGAATGATATTTATTACCTTTTTATGCTATATTAAGATCTATACCTGATAAAACTTTAGGTGTTGTTGCAATGTTAGGTGCTATACTTATATTAATGGCATTACCATACTTAGATAAATCTAAAATAAGAGGTATGCAATTTAAACCTTTAAGTAAAATAGCTTTTTATATTTTTATT
>NZ_BAAHAT010000029.1:0-729 GCF_054777355.1 Lysobacter olei
ACCAGCTTATACAGGTAATGATAATAATAATAAAAGAGCTGTTATTAATAGGGCTCAACCAAATAAAGCTAATTTATGTAAACGAATACCTGGACTTCTCATATTAATTATTGTTGTAATAAAATTCATAGCACCTAAAAGTGAACTTATACCACTTAAATGTAAACCAAAAATAGCTAAATCTACACTAGGACCACTATGACTTTGTATACTTGCTAATGGAGGATATAATGTTCAACCTGTACCCGCACCATTTTCTATAATAGAAGCAAATACAAATAATAATAAACTAGGTATTAATAATCAAAAACTTATATTATTTAATCTAGGAAATGCCATATCTGGACCACCTACTAATAATGGTAATAAAAAATTACCAAAACCACCTATTAAAGCAGGCATAACCATAAAAAATATCATTAAAATAGCATGAGCTGTAATAATACTATTATATAATTGATTATCAGCTATATATTGTACACCAGGAGCTGATAACTCCAATCTAATTAAAACTGAGAAAGCTGTACCAACCAAACCTGAAAATAATGCAAACATAAGATATAATGTTCCAATATCTTTAGCATTTGTTGATAAAAATCATCTTTCTTTTCACATTGTTATATTAAATATCTGCTGAATCACTTGATTAGATTTTTATACTGCTATTTAGCATATTTTATTTAAAGTCTATTAAATAAAATTTTATTTAATATGAGGGTGGATACCTTG
>NZ_BAAHAT010000030.1:0-718 GCF_054777355.1 Lysobacter olei
TTTAGTTAATGTTCATGAATTTGATATTAATTTATTATTATATGTTATTAATAAATGTAATGTTAATATAATTATTGTACTAATAATTATATAAAAACCAAAATTTGTTAAAGACATTTTTAAATTTATAATATTAATATTTAAAGAAAAAAAATCTTTTATTTCAAATTGTTCTAATGGACTAATTATGTTATTAAACATCATAGTATTTGTATTTATATAAATATATATTTAATTTAAACTAACTACTAATTATATAAAACTTTATACATTGGAAAATTTTAGTTATATTATCTAATTAATTATTAACTTTAAAATCTTATAAAAGTATTATTATAAAATTATTTAAGTTAATTTATTAAAAGATATTATTAATATGAACATTAATAAAACTGATTATATAATTCTTATTTATTAAATACACTATATAAATTAATTTTTCCAATAATAAAAAGATTATGATTGCAATATATTATTGATTTATATATATATTAATTATATATTAAACCTGATACAGAATAATGTAGACCATCTAATATTACTGCAGGATATATACCAAAGAATACAGCTGGTACCACAAGACTAATTAATAAAATAAATTCTCTTTTACTTAAATCTTTAACATAATTAAAGAAATATGAAGAAAATTGTCCACCAAAAGCTATTCTATTAAACATAAATATAGTATATGCAGCAGAGAATACTATAGAAGTACTAG
>NZ_BAAHAT010000032.1:0-675 GCF_054777355.1 Lysobacter olei
CTCCTGGTAGTCTCCCCTCAGTGCCATATGGAACTGTTGCTCCTAGTGCCGTCATGGTACTATCTTGTCGTAGTGCCATTGACACTGTCCAGTGGTCTTGGCGAGTTGGCACTGTTCGTAGTCACGTGACCCATAAGGTTCTTCCGTGCCGTAACTTTGTTCGTCCAATGAATGTACTTATCTGCTATATAGCTCTGCCTATTGTGCAATGATACTCACGATCAATGCTATATAGGTAGGGACTCCTGAGTGTATCAGAGAGGCCGTCTCAGTGAAAGGAGTAGCTAAGGTGCTATATGGATGGGTAGATGCGAAGTATTAACGAAGCTATCCAGTCGTAGGAAGACACTTCAGTATCCGGCTTCAAGGTCGTAGCTCCAAGTCTGGCTCAGTGTTGTGGTCACGCTCTGAGTTCCTTGTCTGCAATGAAGCTAGTACACTGGTCAAGTCTGGTATAAGGGTGGCTTGGGATATCAGATAAACAAAGGGAAGTGTGCTTGTATTGATCAGTGCTGTAAAGCTATGACTTGCTATGAAGGCTGCTGCTTTGATCGTGAGTATCAGAAGATAACTCTCAATCAAGGTAGAAATGAACGTCCTTATATACATGTCCCGAAAGTCTATTTCCGTCTCTCCTGTCGTGGTCCATATTAGACTGTTTAGTAATGGTCCATG
>NZ_BAAHAT010000033.1:0-674 GCF_054777355.1 Lysobacter olei
CTTTCTAGTAGATTTTCCTTATAAAGGCTACGCTCTCGACTTTTCTTTATATATTATATATAATAAATTCAAGAAATGTTCTAAATATACCCGCCGGGGTTAGAAGTATAAATAATAGTTATTTAGTATTAGGGAGTAGGAGAAATAGTATAAGGATAAAGCTTTAGTTACTTATAAGTTAGCTAATTCTAATATAGATATTTCCTATTTTTAGCGTGAGATTAAGATTACTTAGGGTCGCGTTACTATATTATAGTGGTATCTATTAACTATTCTAAATACCTATACGCAACTATATAAATCTTAGTAATTTATTTGTGATTGTAGTATATAGATGTTATCCTATAATACTAAGGTTTCAAAATATTTCGATACTTCCTCTCCTCCGTCATCTGGTCCTTCGGAATCTATTAAAGGTCTAGATCTATTTTTCTAGGATCGGTTACTTTTAGACTCTTCCCTCCTTAGTCTCAATAAGCCTTAATTACTTCAGGT
Source organism: Lysobacter olei (assembly GCF_054777355.1). Lineage (NCBI taxonomy): Bacteria > Pseudomonadati > Pseudomonadota > Gammaproteobacteria > Lysobacterales > Lysobacteraceae > Lysobacter > Lysobacter olei. The sequence continues at coordinate 496 of NZ_BAAHAT010000033.1, forward strand.
GTGTTCTTAAGGTTCTTTATAGGCTCGTAAGTGTTTTCTAAGTTATTGTAGCCTTTCTATTTTACTAGGTAGTGAAGTTCTCCACTAATCCTTTTCTTATCTAGGATTCTTTCTACTTTATATTCTTATTCTTGGTTTTCTTCTTATATTTCTAGTTCGTATAGTTTAGTATTTTACGG
>NZ_BAAHAT010000034.1:0-664 GCF_054777355.1 Lysobacter olei
GGGTTCGACTGTTCGTCGATTAAAGAGTTACATGAGCTGGGTTTAATACGTCGTGAGACAGTATGGTTTTTATCTTCTAGAGGGATACAGAGTAAAAGATAAATAGTCCCTTCGTACGAAAGGAGTTGGGAATGTTGACCTATGGTTTACCTGTTGTTTAATATTGTTTCTAACTAATTTACTATCACTAAAGTAAAAATTATGAATATACATCTAGTCAGATTTGATTATGTGTATATGATTGCTTATTAAGCATGGCAGGAAAGCTAAGTCAATTATAGATAAGTGCTGAAAGCATTTAAGCGCGAAGCTTATTATATTATACTCTTTTATATACGTAATATAATATTACGTAATAGGCTTTAGTTGTAACAAATTTAATTTTTTTTAGACATAAAGTACTAATTTATTATTATACTTAATATAACACATATATTAAAATTTATATTACACTTATATAAATTTTAATTTATATATATATATGTTATATATATAAATTTAGCCCGGTTAGCATAAAAGTAATGCAACCGTTTTGTAATCGGTTTAAGTAAGTGCGATACTTGCACTGGGCTGACCCAATGGTCAAGTTGGTTAAGACATAACATTTTCACTGTTAGTGCGAGAGTTCAAGTCTCTCTTGGGTTGCAAGAAATTAGCTCAGTGG
>NZ_BAAHAT010000036.1:0-605 GCF_054777355.1 Lysobacter olei
GTGACAGCCTGGGAAGTGAAACACTTCTCCCGTTCATTATTCAACCTTGACCCAGCCCGATATCCGGGAGTCTTCTCTATCTTCCCAACCCTTTGGAGAAACAGGTTTCTCTTCTGGGCTGTTGCAGCTGGATTTGTGACTTCCTTCCCAGTCATCTATATTCCTGTTGTTAACAAGCTAGTCTTCAAACACATCGCCATATCGTGGGAATGGGGCATTGTAGCCGGTTGTGTGGCCGTCTACATTGCTTTGATCGAGAGCTGGAAAGCAGTTAAGCGGGCTCTGAAGATCGGAAGTGCTGGTACATCACTAATTACCATGCAAGATGCAGAAATGAGAGCAGGCTGTTCATGTCAGATAGCCTTCTGACCGATAGTGCTATCACTTCTCGAGAAGAAACACTGGAGAAGAAAGAATAGTGTTTCGGGCGGGTGGAACACAGATGGCTGGGTATTTTTTGACGTCTCATACTAATAAGTTTATGCCTCATCAACTAGGCTTGCTTTTTGTTTTTTTTTTTTTTTTGTTTTTTTTTAAAAAACGACTTTTTACTGCGCTCTTTTCTCCGTCTGAACGGCCTTGCTGATTTGGTCCGAGATGGCCTC
>NZ_BAAHAT010000037.1:0-555 GCF_054777355.1 Lysobacter olei
TTAAAAAGAGTTATCTACTATTATAGAGGAAAATTAGTAAATCCGTATTTATATAACGGCTTCTCTCTCCGCTGTCTCGGGTCTTATTCGTCGAGATGAGGCTATCCTAGGTTCCTCCGTGTCTCCGGATCCTTCCTTGGAGGTTTTGATTGCAAATCTCTCATCTGGTGATACTTCTCAATCGCCTGAGTCGCGTTCCGAAGGTTCCTCATAGGCTCGTAAGTATTTTCTGAATTGTCGTAGCCTTTCCATTTCACTAGGTAGTGAAGGTTTCCGCTAATCCTTTTCTCGTCTAGGATTCTTTCCACTTTATATTCTTGTTCTTGGTTTTCTTCTTGTATTTCCGGTTCGTATGGTTTGGCGTTTTAGGGTGCTTTTTCAATTAATGAGACATGAAATACTAGGTGTATTTTCATATGTGTCGGCAGTTGGAGTTTATAATTAACTTGTCCGAGTTTCTCTAAAATCTTGAATGGTCCTATCTTTCGATGATCCAGTTTGTCATTTAGTTTCGTGGTTTTGATATTTCGTCGTAGTAGAAATACTTTCTCCCCC
>NZ_BAAHAT010000038.1:0-554 GCF_054777355.1 Lysobacter olei
GGAGTACCTAGATACTATACTAAAGAGGGGATAAATTAGAAAATCTAAAAGTTCTATAGAAGTATTAATACTCTTTATATTTAAAGTAGATAATAGTTTTTATATATATATAGACTACTAGAGACTTAATAAAATAACTATAAAAAATTATCTTACTTTATTTAGAGTTAATAAAATACTAAATAAACTAGTAGATATTATATTCTTTACTAAACTTAACTTTAGAGAAGTCTATTATAGAATATATATTAAGGAAGATAATAAGTAGAAGATAGCTTTTAGAATAAGTGCTACAAAGCTCTGCCTATTGTGCAATGATACTGACAATCAATGCTACAAAGGTTGGTTATCGGTATAAGGGATAACGTCTTAGTAAAAGGGTACTAAGGTGCTTTATAGATAGGTTAGGGTAGTAGCGAAGTGTTAACGAAGCTATCTAGTTATAGAAAGATACTTTAGTATCTGGCTTTAAGGTTGTAGCTCTAAGTCTGGCTTAGTATTATAGTTACGCTCTGAGTTCCTTATCTACAATAAAGTTAGTACACTAGTTAAAT
>NZ_BAAHAT010000039.1:0-547 GCF_054777355.1 Lysobacter olei
GTACTTTTACTTGAAAGGAATTAGGTACGTATCACCCAACCCCAATTTGAAGAACTAACCATATACCCAAGTACAAGACAAGTTATTATAGTACCTAATACTAGATCTACTACTTTAGGGCCAGCAGCTAGCCTATAGGAAGTAATTTAGTAAATAAATCTACGTATTTAGTAACTCGAGACAGCACTAACTAACTATTATAGAGGGTTAGGAGGAGGAGTACTTAAGGTTAATAAGCTAACACTATATAAGGGAGAGCGTAGGAAGTTACGTATCTTTTTAATTTAAATAGACCTTTACTTCTTAGCTAATATCGGGAAGATTAGAAACAAAACTAATAAAGTCTTAGTAGTATTAATATTCCTCAAAGGAACCACTATAGACTAGTTCGAACCATACTTGCGAAGCTAGTTTAACGAACCACAAGAAGACCTTAGTAACGATATTATCGATATATTCAAATCCTACGCCAAATTTATTAAGAAAATCAAAATCACCTTTAGAGAAATTAATAAGAAAGGAGCCACTTTATAGAAGTTATACTAAC
>NZ_BAAHAT010000040.1:0-541 GCF_054777355.1 Lysobacter olei
CCCCGATTAGCCTTCACTTTATCGCTAACATATTCTGCCAGACTAAGAAAGATTCCGCGTTTATGGAGACAGTTAGCTTGTATGATATTGGGACTGGAGAATGGTAATCTATGCAAAGCCTTTCCTAGCAACCGCTTGAATATTCACTGACTTCTAAAAAGGTATTCACAGAAAACTACAGGCGATATACCGCCAACCTCGAATTCATTCTGCTCAGTTGTCGGCGAGGCGGCAGACCGGAGCTCGTTCAATATATACATCTACGGAGGATATAATGGCACTGAACGCACAGTTAGGCCATACGATGATGTACATGTTTTGTCAATTCCTTCGTTTACCTGGACAAAAGTATACACTGGAGAAAGCAACATGGGCCGCCGCGCCCACAAGTGTGTCAAACCATACCCGGATCAAATGTTCGTGATTGGCGGTCAATATACATCACAAACATCATGTCTAGTGGGACCTTTAGTCCGGGTATTTAATTTGAACGAGCTGAAATTCAAGGATAAGTACGATCCAAGGGAGTGGAGCGAGTACT
>NZ_BAAHAT010000041.1:0-527 GCF_054777355.1 Lysobacter olei
CTGAGGTTGCGCTGGCAGATGGCGAGGTCATCGGAATTGCCGGTCTGGGGAACAAGGGAAAAATTGGTCGCGCTAAATGGAGAGAGTTTAGAAACCTTGTCCTGGGCGGCATCCCAGTTGCATACCGTGCTAAGATTTGGTCTGAGTGCAGTGGTGCCTCAACCCTCCGCGTGCCAGGATATTATGACGACCTTGTTAACGGGCACATAACCACTCAAGCTGATCCCGGAGCAACTGCCCAAATTACCATGGACATTCACCGCACCCTGACTGATAATATATTCTTCCGCAAGGGGCCGGGAGTCGCAAGGTTGAATGAAGTCCTTCTGGCTTACTCCCGCCGCAATCCAGAAGTCGGATACTGTCAAGGCATGAATCTCATTGCAGGTTCGCTTCTTTTAATTCTTCCTACCGCAGAAGATGCATTCTGGGTCCTGGCGTCAATCATTGAAAATATCCTTCCTCCTCACTATTATGATCATGGTCTTGTGGCGTCACGGGCAGATCAGCAAGTTCTGTGCCAGTAT
>NZ_BAAHAT010000042.1:0-513 GCF_054777355.1 Lysobacter olei
GTTGGCCAAGTCTTTTGTCTTCCTAAGACCGCTTGGCCTCCGACTTCCCCTGCTGCCTTCCTTGGATGTGGTAGCCGTTTCTCAGGCTCCCTCTCCGGAATCGAACCCTAATTCCCCGTTACCCGTTGCCACCATGGTAGGCCACTATCCTACCATCGAAAGTTGATAGGGCAGAAATTTGAATGAACCATCGCCGGCGCAAGGCCATGCGATTCGAGAAGTTATTATGAATCACCAGAGAGCCCCGAAGGGCATTGGTTTTTTATCTAATAAATACACCCCTTCCGTAGTCGAGGTTTTTAGCATGTATTAGCTCTAGAATTACCACAGGTATCCATGTAGTAAGGTACTATCAAATAAACGATAACTGATTTAATGAGCCATTCGCAGTTTCACCGTACAATTTGCTTATACTTAGACATGCATGGCTTAATCTTTGAGACAAGCATATGACTACTGGCAGAATCAACCAGATATCTCACCTGCCGCCGCCCCCGGGGCACCCGGCTAGGG